>DASWMJ010000046.1:0-106685 GCA_036399775.1 Chloroflexia bacterium
GGTCTGGCTGCTGGTCCATACCCTCTTATTCGCAGGGAAGGGCGGTGGGGTACCTGCGGTGACACAGCCCTGGAAGACCGTGATGAGGCCGTTATACCCTCCCTGTTGTATGTTCGCGTCGGCATCCGTCCAGGTGGTGCCACCGTCCGTGGATACCTCAAGCACGCCACCGTCGAAGGTATTCTCGAAGGCGAAGCGATGCCAGAAGGTGAGGGTGGCGGTGCTCACACCAGCCGGTATGTTGATGTTGTTGATGGTGGTCAGCCGAGAGTCGGTGGTCTTGTCAGGGTCGGGAGCGAAAGCCGATCGTGTCCCTGAGTGAGGGTTAGAGGCCACAGACGCCCAGCCGGGTGTAGGCACGGGCGTGGTTGTAGAGGTGATGATGACTGTCTGAGTGAACACTCCCAGCGTGCCGCCCTCGAAGCCCTCGTTCAGCACCGTACTGATGTTGCAGGGCGTCGGCGATGGCGGGACGGTGTTGGTAGGTATGGGTGTAATGGTGGCGGTGCGGGTAGGGGTATTGGTAGGAGGGGTGCCCGTCACTGTAGGTGTGGGGGTGCCGCCTGCCGCCGTGCAGCCGGGGAACTTGAACGCGCCCACGCCGCCGCGCCAGCCTACCGCGCTGGTGGTCGGCACGTACTCGTTCGTGTACCAGAAGGTGCAGTCGTCACTTGGGTCTACGTTCATCGAGGTGTAGTCACCCCAGCGCGGGCTGCCCGTCTGCGAGCCAGTGCCGTTGATGAATGTGCCTTCGCCCTGAGGCATGGTACCCAGGGGATCGCCCGCGAGTCGCCCCGTGTAGCGTATGCTTGGGAAGACGTTCGTGCCGTTGGAAGCGCTAAAGCCCAGGGCCATATTGCCGCTGCCGTCCATAGCGATGCTGCCCATCCACCTGTGAACGGCGGTGTCGGGCGAGTAAGTGCCCTGCTGGAATATCACAGGGGTAGTGTTAGGGCTGCGCAACTCGTACCAGCGCATGCCTGCCACGCCGGGCTGTGCCTCTACCGACTGCGCCGTCACGAGCGACTCGTGCGACAGGTAGTTGCGGTACGCCAGGCGGAAGGTCGGGCGCTGCCTGTACGAGAGGATGTCGATCTTCGCCGTGGTGCCGGGCTGCGGAATGCAGTCTCTCGATGTCGGGGTGCAGGGGAAGACCGAGTCGAACGGTGCCGTAGGTATGATGGTCGGCCCCGTGAATGTAGAGTTGGCGGTGTTTGCCCAGTCGACGTGGAACTTGAAGAAGAGGATCGCGTCGCTGGCCGCGCCAAAGTCGTTATCCTGCGTGCCCACGAAGTAGTTGGGGCTGCCAGCCGGGGGCAACACAGAACCATCCAGGTCGGAGGGCAGGAGGCCGTTGGGGCCTGTGCCCGTCTCGGTGGTGGTGAAGCGCACCTGGCGAGCCGCCGGGTTGCCTACGAGCATCAGATCGCGCTCCAGGGCTATGTTGCCCAGCACGCCGATGCCGCTCTCCCTGGTGTTCAGGTAGTAGGCGTCAGGCCAGATGCCGTACTTGGGATAGTCGGGGAAGCTGGGGGTCGAGAAAGCATAGCGGTGGTATGCGCCCCTGGGGTCGCTGGTCTGTGAAAGCGCTATGCAGTTGAAGAACGGCGCGCCGGTATCGGTGAACTGCGTGAGCAGCCAGCGGTCCGCCAACTGGTCGTGCAATACCACCGGGTCGCCCGCGTTCTCGGTCTGGCACGGGCCACCAAAGCCCGCCCAGAGGGTATTGTTGTTGGCTACGGCGGTCAGGGCAACACCATTCTTGTCGAATATCTGGAAGCCCAGGTTGACCATCTGCACGTAGTAATTGGCGCTGACATCGCCGTTAGGGTCGGGCGGGGATACGCCGAACGTATTCGGGATGCCCGCGAAAGTAATTACCGGCGAGGGGATGAGAGGGGAGGTCAGGCCAAAGCCCCTCTGAAGAGCGCCATCGCCCGAATAGCCCTTATTTACGGGGGCTTTATCGGTGCTGAAGCCCTCGCGTATTTCCCGCACCGGCCCGGTATTGGTCACAGGCTGTTGGCGGGCTATCAATTCGGTCAGCGGGGGAGAGAGGTCGTACTTGACCGCCGTGCTCACCTCCGGCTTCTGGCTGCTGGAGGTAGGCTTGCTCTGCGCCGAGGTAGCCTGCCCCCCTACGAAGAAACCTGCCACTACTAACGCGCACGTCAGCAGTGTCGCCACATAATAAAGTTTCCTTCTAGACACTATCCGCTCCTTTCCTTATCTTTTCATGACCACCGAAACGCGGCGGCACAAGCATGCGGAATTTACGAATTACTAATTACGAATTACAATTGGCGCCGCGCCCTAATTTGTGATTCGTAAACGGTAATTCGCACTCAGTGTTGAGAATAACCCCGATTTATTCCCACACCCATGCTTGCGCTTACCTTGCTCTTGTGGTCAGCCGTAGAACGTAGACCTGTCTCCAGGTCCGGCGCTACTCCCCTGGGTATGCAAAATCCCGTAAGCAGTGCTTCGGCGGGCATTATGCCGGTTAGGGGAACAGATTATATATACCCTACACGCCGCCACTTGTCAACACTTCCCAGGCATGAAGCCTGGGCAAACCCATCTAAATTGAATGGATTCCACTAGGCTACCCCTGTCATTCTTTGCTTCGCTTAGTGCTGTACTAACGAGATTGTGTCATTGTAGGGGCGAGGCATGCCTCTCGCCCCTGCCGCACATCTTTCTTGTCCTGACACAACTTTTTTAATGCAGTATTCAGAATGGTGGAGTAATGGCTTTGCTTATAGATACTGACTTCTATGAACTGCTATCAAAGAAGAGGGAGGGAGCATCTCTGCCCCCTCCCATCCTTTCACCTCTTAACCTTGCTACTCGCTTGCCTGGCAGTTAGCGCCGGGCAAGCGTCTGGCAATTGGGGAAGAAGGTGTTAGCCACAATCTTGGAGGTCTGGCCTCTCGTGGCGTTGTTGTTCGGGCGGAAGTAGGACCGGTTGCCACTCTTACACGGCTCGCCAGGGCTGCCGCATGGGTACCCGCTCATCACTCCACGCGCCGTCAGCCGCTCGATCCACACGTAGAAGGTGTTCGTGCTGGGCATGTCTTCATACGTCTGGCCGCTCACCGGGTCGTTGATGTCCGCAGCCTCCGACACTATCTTGGAGATCTGGCCTCTCGTGGCGTTGGCGTTTGGCCTGAAGTACGGCTTGTCACCGTTACCGCACGGTTCACCCGTGCCGCCGCATGGATAGCCGCCGATGATGGCCCTCGATGCCATCCTCTCTATGTATTCGTAGAATGTGCTGCCGGGTTTCACGTCCTCGAAGGTCTGCCCGCTCGCTGGCTCGTTGAAGCCTGCCGAGTTAGCCACGATCTTGGATAGCTGCCCTCTTGTGACGTTGTTGTTGGGCCGGAAGGTGTTGTCGGAGTAGCCGCCCATGATGCCCTTGCATGCCAGGCAGCGTATCTGCGAGTAGAAAGTGCTGTTGGCAGGCACGTCGGTGAATTGCACCGGGCACGCCGTCGCCGTAGTGGTTGCTACAGGCGTGCGCGTACGCGTAGTAGTAGCTGTACCAGGTGTGCTTGTGGTTACAGTGCCGGGTGTGCTCGTAGTTACCGTGCCGGGTGTGCAGATGCCGCCGGTCCTGATGACTATATCATCCACCCACCAGCCGGGTGCGCCCGTGTTCAGGTCGCTGCCCTCGCGGAAGCGGAACTGTACGCTCTGCCCCCTGAGGGACATCAGGTCCACCGTCACGGTGCCGAAGGCCGGGAAGTCCGCCTTCATCTTCACCCATGCATCCCGCCCGGCCAGGGGGTTGCCCGAGGCCGAGTCTATCACGCCAGTGTAGCCGCCCTCCGTTATCAGCGGCCCGGCGTCCACCCAGAGCAAGCCGTCAGTTGAGTATTCGAGCACCCCTCCATCGAAGGGCGTGGTCAGGTTCTCGAAGCTGTAGGTGTGCTTGAACTGGAACACCGCCGAAGCAGCCGACGCGGGTATCGCCACCGGAGTGGACTGCGTGAGCTGCTGGTCGGACTGCTCGTTGGGGTCACTAACGTGCGCGCTGTAATCGCCGGTGGCTACCGTGTTGGTCACTACCTCCCACGGGCTGCTGCCCAGCGTGGTCACAGCCTCGAAGCCGCCAAGCGTACCATCCTCGAAGCCCTCGAAGAGCAGATTGGTCGCCCCGCATGGCGTGGCTGTGGCTGTGGCAGTCACCGTAGCGCTGCTGGTAGGAGTGTTACTGGGGCCGGGCGTGTAGCTCGGAGGCACGGCAGGTGTGCGCGTCACCGGGATAGAGGTAGGTGCGGCTGTAGGTGGCGTGCCCGTGCCTGTGGGGGTGGGGGTCAGCACGAAGGGCTCATCGGGCAGAGGCCACACGAAGACGCCCCGGCTGCGCGTGAACGCGGCCAGCGTGGTGAAGCCCCTGTCAATGGCGAAGTCCCACACCATCACGCTCGGCATGCCGTTGCTGAACTTGAGCCACACCGGGGAGGCCACCGTTATGTCGTTGGTGTAGTACACGCCCCAGTCGGTGCCCGCGAAGACCTGCTGTGGGAAGTTGGGGTTGGCGGTTATACCGTTGACCGGGATGTTCGGCAGGTTGCCGCTCTTGTTGGCCCAGGTGAAGCTGGCGCAATTCGCCGCCGTGCATGTTACCTGGAAGACGTGGCCGGGCGTGGAGGGCGTATTCTGGTCGAAGCCGCCCACCGCCGCGTACCCTACCGGCATGGTAGTGGTCATCGCTATATTCGGGTCGAGCGCCACGTCCAGCACCGGCCTGTTGGGCAGCACTGAGTTGCCTCCCGTGACGTTTACCCACGTAGCGGTCGTAACAGGCCGCATATGGAGGTTGAAGCCGATAGCCACGTTGCCGTCGTTGGTGCCCGCGATGGCTAGCTTCTTCGTCCTGGGAGCATACGCAAGCTGATTGATGAACGAGCGGTCGGCCAGGGTGTTCTTGGTCAGGTCCTGGCTTGTCGGCACCCAGGGGCTGCCGATGCGAGCGCCGCCGTCGTTCTCCCACACCCGGTAGGTGCCCCCGATCATGTGGACGCAGCCTGTAGGCGGACAATCATCCAGGCCGCCCGGCTCGCCCTTGTATATCTCATACGGGAAGACGAAGCTGAGGCGCGGCGTGTCAACCGTAAAGTTAGTTTCCACGTTCATCAGCGGGTACGGCCCTGGGTGCCCCGTCTCGGAGAGCCGCATCGCGCCGTTCTGCGCTTCCATATAGACGCGCTGGCCCAGCACCGGCTCGATACGTGCGTACATGCCGTCGCCGCCGATGCGCTGCTGCCACAGGTACGGCCCGACGCTGGGATCGGCAGCCGTCCAGGAGGACGAGCCGTTGTCCTGCGCGCCCGCCACCGCGAAGGGCTGGACCGACGTCGCGAAGTTGGCGCTGATGTCGCCGCCGTAGAACTCTATCGTGCTCAGGCTGCTGTTTAGCTGCACTATGGCGGGCTGCACTGTATTGGCGTTCGCCGTGTAGTACACGCCGCCGTCGTTGCCGAATAGCGCCCTGCTGGACGAGCCTGGGTAGAAGGTGATTGCGTGCTGGTCCACATGCACGGGCCTCGGCACGTTGATCGTGCTGTAGCCGCACGTCAGGTCGCGCACGGTTTCGCCGCCGTCCTCAGACTTCCAGATGTTGATGTTGTCGAAGAAGATTACTTCGGGGTCGTTGGGGTCAACCGCTATGTGCTGGTCGTACCAGTTCTGAGCTACATCGCCGCACACGTTCAAGAGGTCGCCCACGCAAGCCCCGCCGCAGGCATCCTGCGCATCTTCCAGGTCCTGTGCGGTCGTGCGCAATTCCCATGTATCGCCCCGGTCGGTGGAGCGCCATATACCCAGCAAACCGCCGCGCTGCACCGTGCCCGTCACCGCTCCCGTCGCGATGGCCTGCACCTCCGCGTAGATGTAGTCGGGGTTGCTGGGCGCGAACGCAAGGTCAATGCGGCCCAGGGGGTTGCCCGATACGTACTCGTTCAGAGAGTTGGAGACGATGCGGTTGCCGCTGCCCGACTCGTTGGGCCAGCCGTTGTTCGATCTGCTCACCAATGACCAGTTCGAGGGGCAGCCGGTAGTGGGCCAGGTCGCCTTGTAGATGCCGTTCGCTCCGTTATCGCCCAGGTTGACCTGCACCGTAGTGCTGTATCCCCTCGCCCCCACCGCCACGAAGAGGTCGGTCAGGTTGCTGGTGTTGGTCATGGCGATGATGGCGGTGATGTCCTGCCTCTGGGTGGGGAATGGATCGGGCAAGCATGGCCCGGCCCAGTTATCCCCCTGGTCGTAAGAGAACCACATACCCCGCTTGGTGCCCACCGCAAGCTGGTTGCTGTTGAGCGGGTTTACCGCCACCTTGCCTATCGAGTCGTACTGCGGGAAGACGCCGGGCGGCTGCTCGTAAGCCATGCCGAACACGTCCGCGCCCTTTATCTGCCAGGTAGCGCCCAGGTCCACGCTCTTGAGCAGGCCCGCGCTGCCGAAGGAGAAAGAGCCGAACCGCAGGTCGCCCGTGCCCGCGTATACGTAGTGGTTGGTGGGGTCGAGCGCCAGGTCGCCTATTGCGCTGGTCGTGACCAGGGGGCTATCGGTCGTCGGCTCCCAGGTGGTAGCGGGCGAACAGCAGTTGGTGGTCTTCCACACGCCGCCGCCGTCGGATGCGAAGTAGGCGATGGTCGGGGTGATGGGGTCTATGACGATGTCGTTGACGCGCCCCGCCACGATACCGAAGGAGAAGCACACCTCGCAGGTGTCGCTGTCCTGGGGCTGAGGGCCGATGGAGAGCCATCTGTCGGTGATGAGAGCGAGTGGCGAGTCGCCCTGCCGGTAGGTCGCCTGCCCTCCGGGCACTCCAGCCTTCACCCTGGCCTTATCCTGCCTGGCGGCTTCAAGGAGCCACCTGGGGTCGGCCTTGCCCGTGGGGTACGTATAGCGAGCGTTCCAGTACGCGTCTCGCTTGGCGATCTCGCCGCTCTCGTTCCCTTCGCCCGGTTCCGCCGCGTAGAGCGTGTTTTCCAGGTCGCTTCGCGCCGCAGCCTGCGACTGCTTATAAGTCTGCTTTTGCTGCGACTCTATTTGCAGGCGTATCAAGCCCGCAGTCACCCCCAGCGCCACTAAAAGCGCCAGGGTCACCAATAAATCGCGCCGCGTTAGATTGAGTCTTCTCTGCACCCTGCATTCCCTCTCTTTCTTGTCTAGTTTCAGGTTGCCGCGTGTAGTCTAAGCCCGGTGCGCTTGCATTTGTGGTCCTCTTGTCGGGATTGAGATACGTCGCTGGAACCACTGGAACCATCTGTGAGGCGACTACGCGCGTGAAAGCTGCTGCTTTCTGACTTAGACTATGTAGTTGGGGAGGTGTGTGATGCCAGGTAGTAGTGCTATGCGTACCGAGCGAATCAAGAATCAGTGCCAGAATCGTGCCACCGACTTGACTCGCATCTAAATGGGTATCTATAATGCTTCCGCAACTGCCACGCACGACCCTTGCGAGCGTCCACCCGACATCCTATCCTGAGGCTTAAGTACATGACTGACGAAATTGTGGCCAGAAATAAAAGATGCACGGTAGGGGCGACCCGCCGGGTCGCTCTGGTGGGGATGGCGAACCAACTTTACGCGTGACCCCGGACAGGGCGACCCGCCGGGTCGCCCCTACGGAGACACTTCTTTGTTTGTCATGTATTTAAGAAGCACAATAAGAACATGCTAATTCAGAACTCCCCCAATGGCTGAAGTCGCCGACAGACCCGATGTCGGGCAGATCATACGCCTGTACGCCGACGTAGCCACCGTGCAGCTTCCCCAGGGCGCGGTGGAAGGCATCATGCGGGGCAAGCTCTTCAGGGCAAGCCCGCCCGCCGTCGGCGATTGGGTCAGGGTGAAAGAGATGGCAGGCACATACGCCATCACCGAAGTCCTCCCCCGCAAGAGCGCGCTTGAGAGGCGCGCCGCGGGGCATAATGTTCGCCCCCAGGTGCTCATCGCTAATATAGACCAGGTGCTTGTGGCCTTCGCGGCAGCCCGCCCCGACCCCACGCTGGGCATGCTCGACCGCTTCCTGGTAGTGGCCGAAGCCAACAACCTTGAAGCACATATAATTGTCAACAAGCTCGATCTTGCTGAGGACGAGCAAGCCACCCGCGCGCTGTTCGCCCCATACGAGCAGGCGGGCTACACGGTGCATTACACCAGCGTGAAGGCGGGGATTGGTTTGGAGGAGCTAAGGAGCGCGCTTTCGGGGAAGGAGTCCGTTTTCGTAGGCCCGTCGGGAGTAGGCAAGTCGAGCCTGCTGAATGCGCTCTACCCTGGCCTGGACCTCAAAGTAGGGCAGATCAGCGAAGCCTACGGGACGGGCAGGCACACCACAGTCGGCGGCTTCCTTGTAAAGCTACCGGAAGGAGCCACAGTAGCCGACACCGCAGGCCTGCGCGAAATCGGGCTGTGGATGGTACCCCCCGATGTGCTCCCCGACTGCTTCCCGGAGTTCCGCCCCCACATGGACAACTGCCGCTTCAGCGACTGCGCCCACCTCTCCGAACCCGATTGCGCCGTCCGCGCCGCCCTCGACCGCGAAGAGATAGCCCCATCCCGCTACGAAAGCTACACCCAGCTAAGAGCAGAAGCCGAAGCGACCTTCCCCAAGTGGTGAGTGGCGAGTGCGAGGTGTCAGGGGTTAGGGGTTAGGGGTCAGGCATCAGAAGCTAGAGGTAAATTTGCAATCAGCAGATAGCGCAGAGGAATAGCCCCGGAGGGGCGCAAGAATGTAGCCCCACGGCGCAAGCCTGGGGAAACGTGCCAACCTAATCAGAATAGCCCCGGAGGGGCGTAAGACGTAAAAACCCCGCCCCAAAGGGTCCCTACTCCCATATGTACCGCTCGTCATATGGAATATCATGCCTCTTCAATAGGGCCAAGAACTCCTCTTGAAAAGACACCTTGCGATGGTGCTCTTCCTGGTTCGCGATATTTTCCTCAACATCCTTTATCGCTGATTTGCTAACACTAAACGCCCCATATCCCTGTTGCCAACCAAACCCGTGCCGCTCAGGCCATTTCTCGTGCGCCCAGCGAGACGAATTTGCCTTCACTACACGTATAAGATCCGCAATCGCTACCGTCGCGGGCAACGCAACGAGTAGATGCACATGGTCTTTCATACCGTTGATTATCAATGGCTTGCCGCCCATTTCCTTGACGATGCCGCCCAAATAAGCATGCAAGGGTGATTTCATTTCAGGAGTAATGGATGGAGTACGGTTCTTAGTGCCGAATACTACATGCGTCACAAGGTGCGTAAACGTATGCGCCATATTCTTACGCCCCTCCGGGGCTACTCGATTGTGGTGGGCACTTTACCCCAGGCTTGCGCCAGGGGCTACACTCTTACGCCCCTCCGGGGCTATTGCGTTCCCCACCTGTCTCTGCTTTACGTCTGACCCCTGACCCCTAACCCCTCGGCTACTGCTTTCCGCAATAGGGGCACGCCGCCCAGCGCACGCTGATGGGGCGGCCACAGTTGTCGCACTCGTCCCTCAATTTGGTACGGCAGTGGGGGCAGAAGAGGAAATCGGGGTTGGTCCTACGCTTGCAGGAGGGGCAGATCTCCGTGTCCTCTATGTCTTGCAGCAAGTACTCTTCTTCGAGCGCCCGCTCGTATGCCTCGGATAGCGTCTCCTTCGGCCTCAAGATCATATAAAGCAATATCCCCGCGAAGGGCACCAGCCCCACCAGCACCAGCGCCAGCACTATGGATAGCACATCCCGCGTGCGAGCCGTAATGTCGCGGAAGGTCCACACCAGCGTAGCGAAATAGAGCGCCAGTAAGTAAGCGCCCGTACACGCCAGGAAGAACTGCAAAAAGACCGCGAACTGGTTCAAAAAATTGGAAAAAAACTCTGCCATCAGAAATCCTCTAAAGAGTCATCTCATAAAGAAGCGGCCAGAGCTTCATGCAGAGGCCGCTAACTACTGTCTATTATACCTAATGCTTGCAAGCCAGGGGTCAGGGGTCAGGGGTCAGTTAGTCTTGCGGACCTGATCCCTGGTCCCTAGCCCCTGACCCCTACAACGGCTCGAAATATTCCACATCCACAACCCACACTGATGCGCCGCCAACCTGCACCTCTATGGGACGTGGCATGTAGAACTCGGTGGGGTCGAAGGCCGAGGGGTAGGATGAGACGTACTCCCCTCGCGTCTGGCAGTTAGCCGATAGCACGTCTAGTACCGCCTGTACGTTTTCCTCCTGGATGCCCATCAGGAAGGTAGAGTTGCGCTCCCGCAGGAAGCCGCCCGTGCTGTTGACCGTGGTGAAGGGTATGCCTTCCTTACGCAAGGCATTACTCAACCTGATAGTATCTTGCCCCTGCACCACCGCGACGATAGCTTTCATAGACCCCTAAACAACCTCAATAAGCCCTTCACCAGCACTCGGTACTCGTCAGTTGACGTCGCCCAGGTAGATGGGCGCATCTCTCTCGCCGTAGCGTCCAATCAGTGGCCGTAATGCTAGCGGATAGAGGCGGTATTTGTCAAGCCGGCTAATCTCCAGCCACTCCACACCAAGCTGGCCTGGGTCCGGCTCTATGCCGCTTCCTGGTTCCGCGCCATCCGCCAGGCGGCACTCGAACATGAACTCAATCGCGTGTACATCCCCATCCGTCTCCGCGAACTCGTGGTACCCGCCGATATACTCTCGTATGAAGCGCAACTCCCTGATCTCCACTTCCGCACCGATCTCCTCAAAGCATTCCCTCTTTAGAGTCTCAACCAGCGTTTCGCCTGGGTCCTGCCCTCCACCCGGCAGCGTATACCAGAAGCCGACTTTATCGCGCAACTTTATGGCAAGCACTTTGTTGTTATCCACGATTAGGGCTTTGGCGGAGTTGCGTATCGGCTTCACTAATCCTGCCTGTAAATCCTCACCCGCCTGAACGGCTCTTTCCCCTTGCTGATGGAGCCGAGGTTGTACCGCTCTGCCATCTGGTGCTGTAGCTTGCGGATGTGGGACGCCTGCGGGGTAAGCTCTATCGGGCGGTCGGTCTCCATCACCTCGGCAATGGCCTCTTCCGCCTCTTCCATCGCGCTCGTCATGGGGTCGGCCTGGGGCGTTACGTCGAAAATGTTGCCCAGCGCGGCCTGTATCTGCGCCTGCGTATTGCTCTTCAGCACGAACACGGGTATGCCCGCCTGCTCTGCTTCCTTCAGTATCTGCGGACTCTTCCGGTAATAGCTCTTCAGGGTCAAAACGATGTCGCCGTCGCGCTGCTCCCTCACCAGGGTAACGGGTACGCGCAGGTGCTTGATAGACTGCTCAAGCCTGTCGCGGCTCACCCCGAACGGGTAGACGCGCAGAGGCTTGTTGGCTGTGGCCCTTGCCGCGACCCCCATAGCCCCCGCGCCCAGGCGTGCTTCTTCGCGCTGCCTCTCCTCTTCCTGCGCCTGCGACGGCTCGCGCTCATCGTAAAGCGCTCTACGCTCCGACCTCGCAGCATCGCCGGAGGCACGACTTGTGGGAGGGTAACCTTCTCCCGTCCGTTCAGGTTCAAAAGGGCGGGGGGTTCCCCCGTTGCTCTGCCTTGCCCCTCTACCTGTTTGCGGTGCCTGGGGGGCGGGCATCTGCCGTCTGGGCGCGCTGGGCAGACCCGATGCGCCCCGGTCGTCATACCCGCGCCTTCCGCCGTCGCGCCTCATGCTTGGCGCTGTATCCCCACGACCTCTCGCGGGCGGGGCTGCTATCTCGGTGTGGATGCTACCGTCGGCCAGGCGCGTCCTTATTTCCGGCGGTATTAGCTCTCCGCGCAGCAGCGAGTCTACCACCTCGGCCACGTCGCGGTGTACCGCCACGCGCTCCCGGTCCAGTATCTCCACGATGATGTCGAACGTAGGAGGTGCCTTGCGCTCAAGCACCGACTTTTGCGTGCCCCTTCGCCTTGCCTCCTCGTCGCTCAGCGTCACCGTCTGGATACCGCCTACGAGGTCGGACAGCGTCGGGTTGAGCATCAGGTTTTCCAGGCTGGTGCCGTGCGCCGTACCCACAAGCTGCACGCCGCGCTCCGCTATGGTGCGCGCCGCCTGCGCCTCTAGCTCCGTGCCTATCTCGTCAATAATGATGACCTCCGGCATGTGGTTCTCCACAGCCTCGATCATTACCGCGTGCTGGCGCTCAGGCAGGGGAACCTGCATCCTGCGCGATCTGCCGATAGAAGGGTGCGGTATATCCCCGTCGCCCGCTATCTCGTTCGACGTATCTACGATGACCACGCGCTTCCGCAGATCGTCGCCCAGCACGCGGGCGCACTCCCTAAGTAGCGTCGTTTTGCCCACGCCCGGCGGCCCCACCAGTAATATGCTCTTGCCCGTCTCCACCAAATCTTTGATTATAGACAGCGTGCCGAATACTGCCCGCCCTATGCGGCACGTCAGGCCCACTACGGCTCCCCGCCTGTTGCGTATGCAGGAGATGCGGTGCAGCGTGCGTTCGATGCCCGCGCGGTTGTCGCCGCCGAACTCCCCTATGCGGTCAGTAACGTAGTCCAAGTCGGCCTGCGTCACCTCGCCATCGCTCAGCGTGTGCTCCGACCCGCGATAGCGCGCCTCCGGCTTGCGGCCCAGGTCCATCACCACTTCAAGCAGGTTGTTGCGGTTGTTCAACGCCTTGAGAGGGTCAATGATATTCGACGGCAGCGCGGAAAGTAGCGCGTCCAGGTCGTCGGTGATGACGTGCTCTCCCCGGTCGCGCACTACTTCGTTAGGGTTATCGGTTGTCACGCCCTGCTGGGCCAGCGCCTGCGCCGGGGGCGTGCCTGGTACGATCTCAAACTCGTGGTGCTCTTCGTAACCCTCATATCCCAGTAAGCTATCTTCGTTGGCATTAATCATTGTTTGTCGTCCAGCTCTAGATTGGTTGCGTCAATTACAAGTAGTAAGTAGTAGTGCAAAGTTGGTGCCAGCTACTCAAGCGCGAACTTGGACGTAATCACTTCCCTTTGCTTAGGCACCAGGAAGGGCACAAGGGAGTGCTGGCGGGTCTTGATAGGCTCGGCCAGGTACTTAACCAGCAATTCCTGCTCGCTCAACGGGTGAAATCCCCTCTCTTCCAGCAGATGCTCGATCTCTACCTGGTATTCCCTTACCCCACAATATACAGGTTTATTGCCGGAGCGCATGGCTTTCCACAACATGTAATCGAGGGCAACAGGACATACACTCCGGTTATCGTGGTCCGGTTTACACATCATACTTATCCAATGCCCGCTCTCCCCTGTCAGCAGCCGGATATTGCCCCCTAACCCCTCGCCATCGCTGCTCGCATCCGGCCACACATACGATTTCTCCAGCAACCCATGAGAGAGGAATAGCGGCTTCGGCATACGGCTCCTCTGCCAGTGCATGCTACTGATGTCTTCCGCGCGCTGCACCGCCGGAGGCGTCACCGCCGAGTAGAGTCTCATGAGGTCCCACGCATCGCCGTTGGTCTGCCGGCGTAGCGTCCCATGCTGCGGCTCATCCCCCGGCGCACTCGATGAACTGAAGTAGAGTCTACCCCATATACGCTCATCGGTATAATGCGTAAACCCCAGCCTCTTGAATGCCTCCATTCTCGGCTCGTCTCGCGGCACCTTCACCGACACTCGCAATGCTTCATGCTCTCCCGCCGCGCCGACAAGCTCCTCCAGCAACGCCTCCCAGATGCGGTCGGGCGCTCTGTCGTTCGCTGCCAGCGCGGTGATGGCCCACTCGTCACGCCTCGGCCCCCGGCTGCGCGCCTGCACGTAACCGAGTAGACTGTCCCTCTCTATATATACGTATACGAAACTGGTGCGAGAATGTCTCGGAGCCTGCGATTTCCACAGGTCGTGGAGCAGCGCGTCCGGCTGGATGAGGCTGTAGGGAGGATTGAGCCGCAAGACACGCTGCCGTCGCCGGGAGGCAATCAGCCGAAAGAGATCGGTAGGGACCGCTTCGCGTGTCTTATGTGCCATAATTTCTCCCAGGGATCAGGGGTTAGGGGTTAGGGGTCAGGGACCAGTATCAGCGCAACATAACAGACTGATCCCTGACCCCTGATCCCTCACCCCTAGTGTCAACCATTGAGAGGAAGTACTTGTGGAAGCGCAGGTCGTCGGTGAGTTCGGGGTGGAAGGCGGTGACGAGCATGTTCTCCTGCCTGGCTGCCACGGGCGTGCCGTCGGGCAGGGCCGCTACGACCTCTACCCCATCGCCCACGCTCTCTATCTTGGGCGCTCTGATGAAGATGCCTGGGAACGGCTCCTTCCCAAGCGCGGGTATGTCTAGCTCCGTCTCAAAGCTGTCAAGCTGGCGGCCAAAGGCGTTGCGCTCTACCTTGACGTTCATCATGCCCAGCAATGGCTGCTCGCGCCCGGCATCCTTCGATAGCAGTATCATCCCCGCGCAGGTACCGTACACCGGCTTGCCCATCTCCGCATATCGCCGTATCGCCTCTTGCAGCCCGTACTTCACCGCCAGCTTGCCGATTGCCGTGCTCTCCCCGCCCGGTATGATGAGGCCGTCCAGCCCCTCCAATTGCTCAGGCAGGCGCACTTCTACAGTTTCTACGCCTAACCTGTGCAGGGCCTCGATATGCTCCCGAAACGCCCCTTGCAGGGCCAACACTCCTATCTTCATCTCTTATGGTTACCGTATTGCGTAGTTCGTATTGCGTGAAACGTGATGCGTGAAAGGGTATGGGATCACGTCACAATCTAAAATCCAAAATCTAAAATCGAAAATTGGCTCACCAGCCTCGCACCGATAACATCTCCTCACGCGGTAGGGCAGCCACGTTGATGCCTACCATCGGCTCGCCCAGGTCGCGGCTCACTTCGGCCAGTATCGCCGGGTCGTTCCAGTGCGTCACCGCCTGCACGATAGCGCGCGCCCGGCGTACCGGGTCGCCCGACTTGAAGATGCCGGAGCCTACGAACACGCCGTCCGCGCCCAACGCCATCATCAGGGCGGCATCTGCGGGGGTAGCTACCCCGCCCGCCGCGAAGTTCACCACGGGCAGCTTGCCGTTCTCTGCCACCCACACTACGAGGTCATACGGCGCACCTAGCTCTTTTGCCTCGGTCATCATCTCTTCGCGGGGCATGTTTTGGAGCTTGCGGATGCCGTCCCACACGGAGCGCATATGCCTTACGGCTTCGATGACGTTGCCTGTGCCTGCCTCGCCCTTCGTGCGCATCATCGCCGCGCCCTCGCCTATGCGCCGCAACGCCTCTCCCAGGTCGCGGCAGCCGCACACGAACGGCACCTTGAAATCGTGCTTATTGATGTGGTAGCGGTCGTCGGCGGGCGTGAGCACCTCGCTCTCGTCTATGTAGTCAATACCTATGGCTTCGAGAACGCGCGCCTCCATGAAGTGCCCGATGCGGCACTTAGCCATGACAGGTATCGTCACCGCCTCCATGATATTAGAGATAATCTCAGGGTCGCTCATGCGCGCCACACCGCCCATAATGCGAATATCGGCGGGCACCCGTTCGAGCGCCATCACCGCCGACGCCCCCGCCTCCTCAGCGATACGCGCCTGCTCAGGGTTTATCACGTCCATGATAACCCCACCCTTGAGCATCTGGGCAAGGCCCTTCTTAGTCGTAAAAGTTGATTTCTCCATGCCGCTTACCTCCAAAATCGCCCAACTTCAGACCCGATATAGCTTCGCGCCCATACCGGCATCCGCTCTGCATACTAATAACGTAACCCACAAGAACACACTATAATTGTACCCCTTTCCCGCAAGGCATAGCAAGTCAGTCTTACAGGCAGAATAGTCGAAGACCCTCTTATTCCTTTTTGTTTCGTCACTATGAGGACGCAATCAAAAAGATTAACAAATAAGTACCCCTGGGTAGGACCCCCTATGCCTTTTGGGGCATTTACATACCTAAAAACCGGCTGCTATACTTGATTAGTACCTGTATTATGGGGGTTTGCCCTGGGTGTCTGATACTGTCGTGAATAGCCTGCTCGTGCAGTCTCCTCCGCCGAAGGTGGGTGGAGACATCGCCGCACCCCGAATTTTGCAACTTGCCCCGCCGGTGCGCCTGGCAGCATGGCTTCTCGGTGCGCTGCTCGTGTTCTGGCTCTGCCTGCAATGGGGCGCTAGCACGAGCGCACACAACGACTTTACGCAGAACGTCTGGCTCCCCTCCCGCCTCGTCCTGGACGGCGCGAATCCCTACGCAGCTTCACGCACCCAGGTAGACGCCGCGCTGGGCGCTTACAGCACGCAATTCGACGCATTCAACAGCGGCCCGTCCTACTTCTTCATCTATCCTCTGTGGCTGGCTCTTGCCATGTCGCCCCTCGGCGCGATGCCGCTTGCGCTCGCCACCGCCATATGGCGCGCCGCTAACCTGATGCTGCTCGTGTGGGGTGTTGGGGCCGTATTGAGATCGTCCAGCCTCAGCTTCCGCGTGGTACGTCCAGCCTCGATAGCTGCTATCGCGCTCACCATCTTCCTATGCTTTGTTTACAGGGAGAGCATCCTGACCCTGTACATAGGCCAATTCGCCATCATCGAGTTTGGCCTGCTGGCAGCCATATGGGGCTGGCTCATAACTTCCAATCGCTTCACCACGCGACAATGTATCGCCGGTGATGCCCTGGTAGGCCTTGCCCTGGCGGTGCTGGCGACCAAGCCCCAGGCCCTTGGACTACCCGTTCTGCTGCTAGGCTTGTGGGCGCTCAGTCGCCGCCGCTTCGCCATACCGGTTTCAGCCGCCATCTCTCTTACTTCTCTGCTGCTCGTGCCAACTCTCTTCTATCCCAATTCGCTGAGTGACTGGCTATCAGTCGTCTCAAGCGGCCAGGCTTCAAGCCAGGCGCAGGTATCAGCGTCCGTATGGGGCCTTAGCTACCAGTGGCTGGGCGCTCAATCGCCCTGGGTGCCCATCTCCATCGCCCTCACTCTATTGGGTGTGGCAGCCCTGTTGCCCAGGTGGTGGCGCGATCTCAAGGACCGCACCTCCCCCGTGCCCCTCAGCCTCCCCCTGACGCTCTGCATGAACAGCGTAATTAGCCCATACATGCTTGGCTACGAGCACGTCCTGCTCCTCTTCCCCGCCCTGATCCTGCTGGCAGCCGCCGGTCTGCCCGACGAGCCATATCCAGCAAACCAAAACCGCAGCCGCAAAAGATGGCGCATGGCGCTCTACTTGTGGCTGGCTGCCCTACCAATACTTGTGGTAGCAGTGCAGGCCGTCCTGAACAAAGAATACCCGGCAATAGCCCAATCGCTTCCCATGCTGGCAATCTGCTGGCTGACGAGACTGGAATGGAAAGAGGGAGACGTGACCTGAAGCGTATTGCGTATTACGTATTGCGTAAGGGCTTGACGCGACTAGAAGCTCTTATGCGATACGTAATACGCAATACGTAATACGCACAAACCTATGGCACTAATGAACAACATCTCAATGGGCGACCAGACGATGCCCCTCGATACGACTGCTTTCACCTCATTCCTGGTGGAGGCTAAGAGGAGCGCGCGCCCCGCAGGCAAGGTGGGTGAGCTACAGGACGAAATGCCCGGCGCGATACAGCTTGAGTACTCACGCGGCCTCTACACCTACAAGAACATCTACTACGGGTTCGAGCGCTTCTCCGGCCAGGAGACCGTCCACTTCGAGGGGCGGCCCGTCTGGGGCATGGGCTACAATGGCGGCCTCATCAACCACTACATGTGGGACCTTCAACCCCAGTGGATATACGCCGTCCTGCGCTCGGCCCTCGCCAAAGTGAGCGAAGAACTCCCCTTCAGAGGTCCCCTCAACTACGAATATTACGGCTTCGAGTACAACAACCACCCGCTAGGCCACCTCGCTGAGTTCCTCGGTGAAGAGACCATCAAGTACCGCGACTCAATGGTTTACCACCTGTGGTACGTCGGCGGCTTCATTCGATAGTACCGAGTACCGAGTACCAAGTACCGAGTGCTGAGTGCTTGGCGAAGTTTAGGGTAGGTTGCAGGATGTTTCAAATGTCAATTGTGCCTGCCCAGCCTGTTTGAGTGAGCACTTCGCCGGCGATCTCCTCAACCGTCTTGCCCTCGGTTTGTATCAGCAAATCTTCTACCGCCTGCTCTTCCATCAGCCGCGCCAATTCGCCTGCGCGTTGTTCGTGCCATGCGAGACTGGCCCCGCTTTCTCGCCCTCGTAATCTATGCAGGATGGCCGGCAGAGGCGCTTGCAGCCTCACGACCAGGATGGATGCGCCAGGGATGGCCGTCTGGTACTCAGCTAACGCCGCTCGCGTTTCAACAATATCCACCAGAATGAGCCGCATAGCCCCAGCCGCGCGATAATTACTCCAAACAGCCGTCAGGTTCCGAAGGCCCAGCGCCATGTGAAACGGGTCATCTGTGGGCGTAGGGTAGCACCACCTGAGCCAATCCATATCTATAAGAGTATGGGCGATGCCTTTTCCTTCGAGAAGGATGGAAAGTGCGCCAGCAACGGCAGTCTTGCCCACACCCACCGGGCCGGTCAGCACTAAGACATGTATGGTTGCAGCCTCTTGTATCATGATGCAAGTATACTAACCCTTGTCATTCTGAACGAAGTGAAGAATCTCGCTCCTCGCGTAGATGCTTTTCTAGAGTTCTCATGTAAGAGGAGGCGTGAGGGACGAGATTCTTCACTTCGTTCAGAATGACAAGGATATATGGGCGGCGATCTTCGACTAGCACACCCTGCTTGACACGCCTCTACCCTTCCTCCTACAATGTTCCTATATCACTCAGCACTTAGCACTTAGCACTCAGCACTCGGTACTCGGTACTCGGTACTCGGTACTCACAGGAGACGCAGGATGGCAGACGCAGAGGCCCCATGCCCCGACCCCGAAGTTGAAGCCGGACGGTACGGCTTTGAGACCCGCGCTATACACGCCGGGCAAGACCCCGACCCCACAACCGGCTCGGTCAACGTGCCTGTCTACCTGACCTCCACATACGTGCAGCCGAAGCTGGGGCAGCATAAGGGCTACGAGTATTCGCGCACCGGCAATCCCACCCGTACCGCCCTTGAGCAGTGCGTGGCTTCTCTCGAAGAGGGCAAGTACGGCCTCGCCTTCGCCTCCGGCATGGGTGCCGAAACAACTATCATGTACCTCTTCGCGCCCGGCGATCACATCGTCGTGTCCAACGACGTTTACGGCGGCACATATCGCCTCTTCGAGCGCGTGCTTGCCCAGTACGGCCTCCAATTCTCCTACATAGACATGACCGACCCCGCCTCCGTCAGCGAGCACCTGCGCGACAACACACGCGCTATCTGGCTGGAGACCCCCTCCAACCCCCTGATGAAGCTGATAGACATCGCCGCCGTCTCGGCCATAGCGAAGGAGCGCGGGATAAAGGTCATTGTGGACAACACTTTCGCATCCCCCTACGGCCAGCAGCCCCTCAAGCTGGGTGCCGACATCGTAGTCCACAGCACGACCAAATACCTCGGCGGGCATAGCGACGTAGTGGGCGGGCTGGTCGTTACCTCCGATGATGCCGATTATGAGAAGCTGCAATATCTACAGAATGCCGTTGGCGCGGTGCCCGGCCCCCTCGACTGCTATCTCGCCCTGCGCGGCATAAAGACTCTGGGTATCAGGATGCGCGCCCACGAAGCCAACGCTATGCAGATAGCCCGCTACCTTGAACAGCATCCAAGCGTCACATGGCTGCGCTACCCCGGCCTCCCCTCCCACCCCCAGCACGATCTCGCAGGCAAGCAGATGCGCTGCTTCGGCGGCATGATCTCCTTCCGCGTCAAGGGCGGCATCGAGCAGGCGCGCTGCATAGTGGAGCGCACCCGCCTCTTCGCCCTCGCCGAGAGCTTGGGCGGCGTCGAATCGCTCATCGAGCACCCCGGCATAATGACCCACGCCAGCGTCGCCAACTCCCCCCTGGCCGTGCCCGACGACCTCGTGCGCCTCAGCGTCGGCATCGAGAACGCCGAAGACCTGATAAGGGACATCGCAACGGCAATGGGCTAACAATACAGGAGACGGCATGATTGGCCCCACGCCCGTCAAGGAACCCTCCCTATCGCCTGCCGCCACAACTTCACCTGATGCAGAAGGTGCTTTACACGCTCCCCCTGCTCCTCCTGTTCACCCCCCGCTTCCCTGGCGCGCAATCGTCTTGCAGGCAAGCGGCATGTGGCTTGCCACCCGCCTGGTATTCATTATCTTCACATATGTTGCTGTGGTGTTCAACACGCAAGGATTCGACCCGGCAGCTATGGGCCTCGGCGGCTCCTTCCCGCCCGACGTGGCGCTCAACCATTGGAACCGCTGGGACACAGGCTGGTATATCAACATAGCTACCACCGGATATGAGCCGGATGCCGTGCGTACCGCGTTCTTCCCCTTGTACCCCCTGCTCATAAGTACCTTCTCTCTCGCAGGTGACCATACGCTCCAGCTCCTAGTAGCCTTGCTCATTTCAAACCTCGGCACGCTTGCCGCCTTCATCGCCCTCGGCCTCATCACAGCCCATGAATCTGGACCTGCCACTTCCCCGTTCGCTATCTGCGCTCTCGCCGCTTACCCTTTCGCCTTCTTCCTGGCCGCCGCTTACCCGGACTCTCTCTTCCTGGGCCTGGCTATCTTCAGCATCTTCTTCGCGCGCCGGGGTTTGTGGTACTGGGCGGCAACTTGCGCCTTCGTAGCCGCCCTCACCCGCCCCACCGGCATCATCCTCGTGTTGCCCCTGCTGTGGGAGTTCGCCCACCAACACGGCTGGCTCACCCGCCGGTGGAGCGAGAAGTTACGGCTTGACATAATAGCAAAGTGTATTTTGGTGGTAGGCGCGGTGCCTGCCGCCGTCGGCCTCTACGCCCTTTATCTGTGGGACCTGTTCGGCAACCCCCTGGTCTTTCTCAACGTGCAAGCCTTCTGGCGGCATACCTTCGTGCCCCCCTGGGAGTTGCCCGCTATGGCTATCTACGCCATCATGAAGGAGCCTGCCTGGTCCTTCAACCAGCTTCGCGTGATTGTGGACGTTCTACCCATTGTCGTCTTCGTCCTCCTGACGATCGCCCTGGCCCGCCGCATGCCCGTCACCTACACCCTCTACATGGTGGGCGCGCTCTACGTCACCCTGGCAAGCCCGCTCGTCACCTACTTTGACCCTTTCGCGTCGGCCCCACGCTACCTGCTGGTTGCCTTCCCCGCCTTCCTCCTGGTGGGCCAGTGGATGATGCGCCACCAATGGCTCAATATCGCCGTGACGAGCGGCGGCTTCATGCTGCAAGCCATCTTCGCGGGATTCTTCCTGATGGGCGGCTGGATTGTCTAGCCCGACTTTGACGCACGCTCCACAACAGAGCGAGGTTGCGCCAAAGCTGAACTATCATCGCTGGGCGCACCCCGCCATCTTCGCTGCCTATACTCTTTTAGCCCTGCTCTTCACTATGCCCGCGCCCCTCACAGCCACAAGCGCCATCGTCGGTGATGGGCACGACGGCTGGCAGGACGCCTGGGAGATGTGGTGGCTCAACCGCGCCTTCCAAACCGGCTCGCCACCCTACCACTTCTCCACCCTCTACGCCCCCGATGGCGCGACCCTCTACATCCACTCCCTCAACCCCATAGAGATAGTGCTTGCTCTGCCAGTACAATGGCTCTTTGGGGTCATCCCCGCCTACAACTTCGCGGCCTGGCTCGCCCTCGTCCTCACGGCGTTCGGCGGCTATCTGCTCGGCAAGGATGTCACGGGCAGCAGGCTTGCGGGCCTCGTAGCCGGGCTGATAGTGGGTTTCGCACCCCACCAGTTCGCGCACCTGCTCGGCCACCTCGACGTGGTCTCAATCCAGTTCTTCGTGCTGGGGGTCTGGTGCCTTTACCGCGCCATCCACGCTGCCGGACGGCCCGCCCTGGCATGGTCGTTGTGGAGCGCGGCCTGCCTCGCCGCCTCAGCGTTAACGCACCCCTATAGCCTCATAAGCGCGATCATCGCCATGCTGCTCATGGGGTTGTATTATTCCCTCCGCAAACGAGAAACGGGCAAGCGATGGCTCCCCATCGCTAAGACGGCCCTGGCCTCAATCATCGGATTGTCAGTCGTCAGCCCTTTCCTCTTTGCTATGTACAGCCAGGTCGCCGGACCCGACGCCCCACGGCGCAGGGAGATAACCGAAGACTCCGTGCGCTCCGAGATAAAATACTATTCCGCCGATCTCCTTGCCCACTTCATTCCCAGCCCCTTCCACCCCATCTGGGGAGACGCATCACGCCAGGCTTTAGAGCCTATGCAGGGCGGCCTCTCCGAGAAGGTCGTCTTCCCCGGCTACGCAGTCATAGCGCTCGCCCTGGCGGGCGCGATATCGCCCTCTACACGCCGGAAGGCCCGCCCCTGGTGGCTGCTCGCCCTGCTCGGATTCGTCATCTCGCTTGGCCCCTCCCTGCATATTGGTGGGGTTGATACCGGGGTGCCCCTGCCCGCCGATCTCCTCTATTCCCTGCCCGGCACCTTCCTGGTGCGAGTCCCTGCCCGCTTCAACATCCTTGTCATGCTTGGCCTGTCTATATGCGCCGCCCTGGGCGCGCAGGCGTTGTGGCGTCACCCTAAGGTTGCGAGTTGGCGGCCATATTCTCTCGCTGCCATCCCCCTGCTTATAGGGCTGGAGTTCTTCACGGCACCTTACCGCACTTCGCCTTTCGAGGTGGAAGCGTGGTGGGATAAGGTTGCCGTAGACCGCTCGGCCTATTCCGCCGTGCTAGAAGTGCCTTTCGACCGCGCCACGCCCGACCCCCTCCGGTGGCAGATAGCGTCGGGTCTGCCCCTGGCAGGCGGCTACCTGTCGCGCCAGCCAATGTACCCGTTGAGTAGCGGCGTGCCCCCTTTCGCTGACTTCGGCCTGAACCGCTTCAGTGAGTTATCCCTTTTCGACAGGCCCCGCGAGACCCTTTGCAGGCCCCTCCCCAGCGAATCAACTTACCTGGACCTGTTGCGTCTCGCCCGCGTGCGCTACGCCGTCCTCCACCTGGACAAGCTCTCGCCGGACGACCCACGCCTCTCCCTGGCGGCGCGCCTCTTTCCCAGCCCGCCCATCTACAAGAGCGACACGCTTGCCGTGTACGAAACAGGCGGCGGCGAGGCTGACCCCGGCGTCTTTGGCGTGGTGGAAGACATAGAAGACTGGTATCCATTCGAGGAGGGCACGTTCAGGTGGTCGAACCGCACTCAGGCGAGGCTACAGGTGTGGAGCGGCTCAGAGCAGGAAGTTTCTCTCAAGATGAAGCTAGCCAGCTTCAACGTCAAGCGAAACGTCATCATAAGCACAGGCGACGATCTGCTAGGCGCGGGCAGAGTAGACCCACCAGGACGCCTCTTCAACCTCGAATGGCGCGCCCCCAAAGGCTTCAGCACCATCCTAATATCGGCAAGCGGCACACCCATCCCGCCCGCCTCCGTAGGCGTAGGCAACGACCAACGCCCCCTCTCTATCAGCCTGGCCGATTGCACCTACGAACGGAGGGGCCAGGGATCAGGGGTCAGGGATCACGTGCGAGTAGCCAACCTTCTAAACACTGGTCCCTAACCCCTGACCCCTAATCCCTCGCCTCGTAAAGCTCCTGCTGTTGCGCTTCTAGCTTCAGCCGCTCTGCTCGTTGCGTGTTCAGCCTGCGAAGCAGCACCCCAGCCGCTACTACCAGCGCCACCAACGAGATAGCCCACCCGACGATGATGGGCACGTTCGTATCAAACAGCACGCGCCCGAAGCAGCCTATCCCGCAGAAGAAAATCCCCGCTACCAGGAATATCCAGAAGAAGACGTTGCTGCACCCCTCGCCCTGGCTCCTCTCTACAGCCGCTATCTGCTGGCTGAGTTCGTACTGCTCGGCGACGAATGGCTCCAGCCCAATCGTGTTGCCCTGCCTCTGTACCTGATACTCGCTCCCGCAATGCTTGCACGCCACGTACTGCACGCGGGGCATAATCGTCAGCCGCGACCCGCAAGCTGGGCAAACTATCCTGACCGCATCTACTTCCATACCTCAATTATACCGTAGAGGTCAGAGAATCCTAGACTTCGCTATAGATAACATGCGTTGCGGGGATTACCTACCACCACGTTACCCGTAAATTAGGTAGTTATGCCGATGCGCCCTGGCTCAGACCCGCTTATAGTAAGGGTGCAAGTATATACGTCGTAAAACAGGCAGCGTGTCTAGCTTAGCCTGCGATGCGGTATTGTCTGCCACGTAACCCCGGTAAACCAGGAGATTATGGAACTATGGTTGATACGACAACAGTTAGCGCCCCTGAGCCTTCAGCTCCTCTGCCTGCTATTCCTGCACGGCGCAGGGTGGCCGACCCGTTCCTCATTGGCATACTGGCCGCCCTGGCTTTGCTGGTGCTGGTGGCGGTAGTCACGGTGTTCGTCGTGCTACAGCAGCCGGTGCGTGAGCTGCCCGCGAATACGCCTGGTGGGGTCGTGCAGAGATATTTCGCCGCGCTGGAGAAGCAGAACTACGACGAAGCTTATGGCTACCTATCCGGCACGATGAAAGAGAAGCCCACGCGGGCCGACTTCATACAGGCTCGTATGAACAGCAGAAGTTACGGCTCGTCCAGCCGGATACGCATCACCAGGGAGAACGTCTACGGCGACCAGGCGTCTGTTGAACTCACAACGACCTCCTATTACCAATCGAATTTCCCTTTGCCAAGCACCAATGAGTGGACTTCCACCAGCACGATAAGCCTGGTGCGCGAAAATGGGCAGTGGCGCATAAACGATCTGCCCTACATGTATTGAGGTAGTATGGGACGCACAATCCCGAAGGAGCAACGCGATGCGAGAGATAAAGCGGGTCTACTTATACCTGGTGAGCTTCATCAGCCTGATGGTCTTCCTGGGCGCGGCCGCCAATCTGATCAAGTTCCTGCTGGACATAGCGCTTGATGTTACGGGTCCCAACGATTATTACTATTCGCCGGGTGGCAGAGACGCCTATCTGCGGGACCAATTAAGCCTGTGGGGCGCGATACTGTTCGTCGCGGCGATAGTGTGGGCGCTCCACTGGCTGCTGGTCCAGCGCAGCGTTTCGCCTTCCAACCCGGAAGCCGAGCAGGAGCGCGGGTCGGTGCTTCGCAAGCTTGCGATTTACGGGATACTTTTCGTGACAATCTGGACCGCCTTCATAGGAGCGACGGGCCTCTTACGTGTGCTGTTCATGGGTCTGGCCGGGGAGTACCAGGGCCCATTAGAGTTGATTTCCACTTTGCCTCAGCTCGCCGTCTATACCCTCGCCTGGCTGTACTATTGGCGAGTGCGGCATGCTGACAATAGCCTGTCGCCTGAGGACGCTCGTGGCTCGGTAGTACGCCGATTGTACGTCTATCTGACGGCTTTCGTAGCACTCTCTATCTTCCTGGTAGCGACCACCGGCATCGTGCGAACGCTGTGGGATGCGCTCACCTCCGGCTCGACCTCAGTGGGGAGCGGGGACGCATGGGCGAGGTCGCTGGCGTCCCAGGCACCCTTCGTGCTGGCGGGCGGCGCTCTCTGGCTGCTGCATTGGTTGTGGGCGCAGAGGTTCGACGAGCAGCGCTCAAGGTTGCGCAGGCTCTACCTGTATGGCATGGTCTTGCAGACTGTGTCCGTGACCCTCTTCTGTATAATAGATTTCTTACATAGCCTTTTGCGCCTCCTGATCGGTACCGACCCGCTTGAGGGCACGGGGAAGCCGGTGCTTACCGGCGCGGGCGAGTTGCTGCTCACCGCGCTGATTTACGGCCTCTTCTGGGTATATACCTGGCGCGTGCTCAGGCAGGACGCAGAGCTTGTTCCTGCCGATCCTGGACTGCAAGCAAGCCTCCTTCGCGTCTACAACTATCTTGTCGCGCTCACCGGTCTGGCGGTGCTCTCAGGGGGCGTCGCAATGATGGTGCGGCTATTGCTCGACTTCTGGCTGGGCGGGACGGTCACAACCTCGGCAAGCGGGCAGGCGCTGGGCGATGAAATCAGCCTGGTGGCTACGCTGCTGGTTATTGGGGGCGGGCTGTGGGCTGTAGCGTGGAACCGGCTACAGAACCGGGCGCTTGGGCCTGACGGCGAACCCGACCGGCTCTCGACGGCTCGACGTGTCTACCTTTTCATCGTGCTGTTCGCAGGCATGGTGACGTTGTTGGGCAGTGGGTCCTGGCTGCTGTACCGCCTGTTGCGCAGCATCGGCGCGGGCTTCAGCCCTGACCAGATCAGAGATATAAGCTGGGCTGCGGGAGCAACCCTGGCAGCAGCCGTTACGCTGGCGTACCACCAATGGGTGCTGGTTGGTGACATGCGGGCGCGTGCCCGGATCGAGGCTGCCGAGCGTGAGCGGCAGCCGGTCGCGATACCACAGGTTACGCAGACCCATGCTGCCCTGGTGCTGCTGCGAAGCGAGAGCGCACAGGCCCTTGCAGAAACGATTGCCATGCTCAGGAATTCGATGCCTGACGGAGTGCAGGCGTATGACTTTGCTGCTAACGATCTAACTTCCGCACAGTTATGCGAATGGCTGGCGTCTCGCCGCCAGGCAGTGATGCAAGCGGGGCCTTCCGTGCCGCCCGCATCGCCCCCTGCCGCCCAACAAACCCTGGGACCTGGCACGCAGCCCATAACGGGGTGATGCTGGTAAGTGTTCCTCTGAAAATAGGGGCCAGGGATCAGGGGTCAGGGGTTAGGTGTCAGAGCCTGATGCTTTTTCATGCGCTATGGTGGCACATAGGGTCATGGTTACTCGGAATGGAAATAAGGGGCCAGGATAGACCTGAACGTCCGTCCTGGCCGGAGTGCCTACCCTGGCCCCTGGCCCCTAGCACCTGAGTTGTTGACGCCCCCCACACCAGGGTGTAAGATGACTCTGCTAGTATGACCACAACACCCAACCCCCAGGTGAACAGCGTCCCTGCCGCCCGAATAACTGCGCCCCTACAGCACGCGCAGGCTGCGGCTGGCGGCACGTCATCCCGCACGGCCCGTTACCGCCGCCTGATACACGACCTCCGGCCCGGCGAGAAAGTGTTGCTCCTACAGAGGCGGCACCCCCTAGTCCTCCTGGGCAAGCTCTTCTGGCCTGCCGCACTCTTCGTCGTCTGGCTGGCAAGCCTCGTCTTCGTCCTCCCCCTCCTGACCGGCTTCAGCCAGGACCCTCTGCTATTCTCTAGCGGTCCCCCCACCTGGCTCCCTATGGTTTCCTGGATAGTATGGATAACCCTGGCTGTTGGCATTATCCTCTGGGCAGCCTACTATATCTTCGATTGGGGCGACCACTGGATCGCCCTCACCACCCGCCGCCTGGTCATCATGGACAAGACTCTCTTCTTCCGCGAGACCCGCCGCGAGGCACCCCTGGCGAAGGTGCAAAACGTCATGGCGGAGTACCCGAACGCCTTTGGCACCAGCCTGGACTTCGGCCATATCAAGGTGGACACAGCGGGCATAGGCGTGCTCGCCTTTCATGACGTGCCCCACCCCAAGGTGCTGCGGGAAGCTATCTTTGCCCAACAGGCTGCCATGCGCGCCAACCAGCCCCCACCCGAAGACCGCCGCCGGGCCTCCATTGAGAAGATTGTGCTGGGCGCTGACCCTCTCTCTTCACACGAGCGCCCCACCCCGCCCACAGGCAACCTGCCCCCAGGCTCGCGCGGGGGGATGCAACCTGGGCCTCCGTCGTCCGTACCTACTAGTGGAACTTTCGGTTCGCTCTTGCCGTTTTCAGCTCAACGCAGCGGCAAGATCGTCGTCTGGCACAGGCACTGGTACTTTCTAGCGCGCTCGGTTGGCTGGCCTCTCTTCATTTTCACGGCTTCCCTGGCCGGTTGGATAGCCTCGATAATGCTCGGCAAGCCGGGCATGGTCGGCCCTATCGAGAGCATCATGGGCTGGGTGACCGTCGCCCTCACCCCCATCTGCGGCCTGTGGGCGCTCTGGAACTTTGAAGACTGGCGCAACGACGTATACAAGCTGGACCACGAGCGCGTATATCATGTAGAGAGCCTGCCCCTCGGCATGCGCGAGCAATCGAAGGAGACCCTCATCACCCGCATCACCGACGTGACCTACCTCGTCCCCAGCCCCATCGCCAACCTGCTCAATTTCGGCGACGTGGTCATCAAGACCCCCGGCGAGGCAACCGAGTTCGTATTCAAGCACATACCTTGCCCAAGAGAGGTCCAACAGGAGATAATGGCCCGTGTAGACGAATACCGCCTCAAAGAAGGCGCGGACGTGGACAGAGAAATTGAAGCCTGGATAAAGACCTACCATGAGGCGAATCGTAAAACGTGAAACGTGATTACGGTGAACCGCAAAGACGCAAAGAAGCGCAAAGTTCGCTAAGATAATATGAATGGAACTGCAGAGGCGCGGAGACGCTGAGGTTATTTAGAGATTACGTTTCACGTTTCACTCTCAGAACGGACACCCGCATGAAGCAAGCATATGGCCGCATACTTACATTTCTTATGACGGTTGCCCTGGTGCTGGTGGCTGCTGCTTCTCCTGGCGCTAGTTTTACATATGCTGCTCCCGCCGCGCAGGCTAAGCTCACCGTTACGGCAACGGGGGGGTATGGGGATGAAGGCTCGTACATCCTCAGCGAGTGGTTCCCTATCAGAGTGACCCTCGCCAACCCGGCAGGCGGCCAGTCTATGCGCGTGCGGGTTGAGGTAGACTCCCAGGGGAGCCAGTTCAACCAGAGCGCAGGCACTTACATGCGCGAGATTGACCTCGCCCCTTCCGCCCGTAAAGAAGTCACCCTCTACGCTTACTCCGACAACTTCGCCCGCTCGATGGAGGTGCGGGTGGCTCGTGGCAGCACCGTCATAGACAAGGTCACGGTCAAGCTCAACCCACTGGAGAAGGCCACCACAGTCCTGGTGGGCGTGATCTCCTCGGATGCCGCCCTGCTCAATATCCTCAAGAGCGAGCCTCTAGGCCACGTCGAGATTCCCCTGGGTTATTCCACCTATGGCCAATCCTACGGCGGCACCGCATCCCCCCAACCTGAGGCCCTCTCTACCATCACACACCTGGAACTGAGCGATTTGCCCACTCTATCCCCGGCCCTGGATAGCCTCGGCGCAATCGTGATAGACGACGTAGATACAGGCCAGCTAACCGCCGAGCAGAAGCAATCCCTGGTCGCCTGGGTAACGCGTGGCGGCTCTCTCACCGTAGTAGCCCGCCCCGGAGCCACCGAGACCGCCAACGGCCTGGCCGATCTCCTCCCTGTCACCCTTGACGGCACGCCGCGCACCCTCACCAGCGTCCAATCGCTTGGCGACCTCATAGCCGTCCCTATCACAGCCACTTCTCCGATAATAGTCTCTAATGCCGCCCTCAAGACTGACCCTCTCGTGGCTGCTCGCGTGCTGGCCCACCAGGATGGCACGCCCCTCGTCGCCATGCGCGACCTGGGTATTGGCCAGGTGATATACCTCGCCCTCTCCCCGTCCATCGCGCCGCTCAAAGGGTCGGATGGCCTCGTGCCCCTGTTCAAGCGTCTCATGGCCGATCACCCGATCCATACCTCCCTGGGCGCTATGCGTCGCAACACCAACGGCTACGGCTACAGCTACTATCTAGGCCCTGGCAAAGTCTTCGATACCTACGGCAGCATCTTCGACTGGCCCGGCCTCGAACTGCCCGACCCCATGCTTATCTGCCTTTTCCTTTTTGTTTACATAATGGTCATCGGCCCTGCCAACTTCATCGTGTTACGCCGCATGCGCCGCGCCGAGCTTGCCTGGATTACTATCCCGGCTCTCGTGGTCGTCTTCTCCATAGGCGCGTACATCCTCGCTTACCAATCTAAGGGCGGCGACCTCATAGCCATCCGCGCGAACCTGGTGCAGACCGTGGCGGATGTCCAGCGCGCCAATGTTACCCAGGTGCTCGGCCTCTTCTCCCCCAACCGCGACACCTACCGTCTGGAGGTAGGCGAAGATAGCGGCATCACAGAGATCAACTCCTACGGCTACGGCGGCGATCCCGGCAGCGTGCCCATCCAGGTGGCGGGCGGCAATCCCACCACCGTTGACAACGTAAAGATCAACACCTGGACCCTGCGCGGCTTCATGGCCGAGAACACGGTAGCCGCCGAGTCGCCTCTCGAAGCCGACCTGCGGATGGGCGACAATATTATCGAGGGCATCGTCCGCAACCGCACGGGCCAGCCCCTGCATGATGTCGCGCTCATCCGGGGAGCGGCCTACCAGCATATCGGCCTGATGGCCCCCGGCCAGCGCGCCGAAGTCAAGCTGAGCGTTACATCATACCCCTTCCCTACCGGCGGCTCGCCTGTGCACCTCCTGCCCCTCCCGCCGGGCGTGGTAGACCCATCTTCCCAGGGTGGCTACTACGGCTCGTCCTCCGCCAACGTCAACAACCCCGACCAGCGCGCCTACAACCGCCGCGTCGAGTTCCTCAACATGGCCCTCTACCCACTCCTGTCCGACAGCGCGCCCACCAACCTCAACGTGATAGCCCTCGCCTGGGGCCCCGCCGCCCCCAGCGACTTCCGGCTGACCAGCCACACCGCGGGCTACAGCGAAGTCAACATATGGATGAACCAGCTTCCGGTGCTCGCGGGCCAGAAGCCGCGCATGAAAGCGGGTACCGTGCCTTTCGCAATCTACGCGCCCGGCACGCAGCCTGCCTGGGTAACAAAGCTACCAAACAATGCGACGATGAACTTCACCATCAACCCCTACGCCGACATTTTATATCGCCTCCCCCCCGGTACACGCCCGGACAGGCTGGCGCTGCAATGGTCGTTCACCTCAGGCCTTCAGAACAGTGCCGTTCTCATGGCTTACAATGTCCGCTCCGGCGAATGGGACCGCATCGGCACCGTCAACGGCGGCCAGGGCGCGGCGGCGGGCATCCAAAGCCCTGCCGATTACGTCGGCCCGGCAGGGGACGTAACTATACGCCTGCTCTCGGAGTCCGGCCCGCAGACCTGGGACTTTTCCTCCCTTGACCTAATCCTCAACGAGACGCCCTGAACCATGTCCACTCCCACCATGACGCCACCTATCGTAGAGACCCGCAACCTCACCAAGCGTTACGGCAACTTCACCGCACTCTACGACCTCAACCTCTCAATCGAGCGCGGCTCTATCTACGGCTTCATCGGCCCCAACGGCGCGGGCAAGACCACCACCATGCGTATCATCGCCACCCTCCTTGAGCCGACGGGCGGTCAAGCGTGGGTATCCGGCTACCCCGTCACCCAGGAGCCGCGCGAAGTCCGCCGCCGCATAGGCTACATGCCCGACTTCTTCGGCGTGTACGACAATATGAAGGTGTGGGAGTACCTCGATTTCTTTGCCGCCGCTTACAACGTCCCCCAGCCTCGCCGCAAGCCGATGATTGACGATCTGCTCGCCCTCGTAGAGCTTACCGCCAAGCGCGACAGCTTCGTTGAGGACCTCTCTCGCGGTATGAAGCAGCGCCTCTGCCTCGCCCGCACCCTGGTCCACGAGCCTGAACTCCTCATCCTGGACGAGCCTGCTTCCGGCCTGGACCCCCACGCCCGCATAGAATTGCGCGAATTGCTGAAAGCCCTCCGCGCCCTGGGCAAGACTATCCTGGTCTCTTCGCACATCCTCACCGAGCTTGCCGAGATGTGTACCCACGTCGCGATCATCGAGCGCGGCCACTTGCTGGTGAACGGCAGCGTATCAGACATCCTACAGAACATGCGCCCCTCCCGCGACATCTACGTGCGCGTGCTCGACCGCGCCCCCCTGGCGATGGGCATACTGGAACGCTTCCAGGGCGTAGTGAGCGTCCAGGCGTTACCCCCCGGCTACAAATCGGGCAAGGGCCGCCAACCCATGCAGGCAACCCAACCCGTCGAGCCTGCCGCGCAGCCCCAGCCAGGCGCGTTACCCCCACCGCCCCCGCCACCCGACGCCACTATACATTCGCCTGAACAACCACAACTCAGCACTCAAAACTCAGCACTCAGCACTGGTTTCGCCGTCCCCCCGGTGGGACCCGCCACCATCCACCTCAAAGTGAGCGGCGACGACCTCCTCCTGAACGCGATGCTGGCGCAACTGGTCCACCAGGGTGTGCCCGTCTTCGGCTTTGAAGAGGCCATAGGCGATCTCGAAGACATCTTCCTGCGCACCACCAAGGGCCTTGTGCAGTAATTTTAGATTTTAGATTTTAGATTTTAGATTGCGAAAATTTGTCACCTCAATCTAAAATCTAAAATCGAGAGATGGAGAAATGATGCTAGTAAACCCAGTCATAGTGAAAGAGTTGCGCGGGCGCATGCGTGGCTCGCGTGCCGCCGTCGTGTTGGTAATCTACCTGGGCGTGCTAAGCTTTGCTACATGGATGGTCTACCTGGCGACCCAGGGCATCTCCAGCGGCTACAATGGCTCTCAGCCCTCCCAGATGGGCAAGATACTTTTCGGCGCGCTCGTCAGCTTCCAGACCATCATGGTCTCTCTCCTCACTCCTGCCTTCACCGCAGGCTCTATCACCTCCGAGCGCGAGCAAAAGACCTACGACCTGCTTGTGACCACCCTCCTACCCGCCCGCTCTATCATATTCGGCAAGCTAGGCTCTGCCCTGGCCTACGTGGTGCTGCTCATACTCGCTATCGCTCCCATCGAAAGCATGGCCTTTATGTTTGGAGGCGTGTCGCCCGAAGAGATAATTTTGTCACAGGTGGTCATGCTGGCAGCCGCCCTCCTCTTCGCTTCCACCGGCATCTTCTGGTCGGCCCTGCTCCGCAGCAGCGTAGCCAGTAACGTGCTCACCTACGGCACCATCCTCTTCCTGCTTATAGGCGTACCTTTCCTCTATCTCACCGTCACCTCCATAATGACCGCGTCCTCCGGCGGTACCGTGACGAACGAGCCTGCCTTCTACTATGTTAGCGGCGTCGTTCTCTCATCTAACCCCCTGGTTGCTATGGGTATCAGCGAAGCCTTATACTCGCAGGGCGACTCCCTCTTCATCTACACCACTACCAACTTCCTCAACGGCCAACCCCTCCTGATTGTCTCTCCCTGGCTCGTCTTTTGCATAGAAGCTTTGCTCCTGAGTACCATCCTGATCCTCATCAGCATTAGAAAGGTGCAGCCCATCCGCTACAGGTCTCATGCCCGCCGCGCGCCCCAACCCGCTATCCCCATTACCCTGGCCTCCACCGAAACGGCACTACCCCTGCACGTAATACAACCATTGGAGAGCAGCGAGCCACCTATGCATCAAAGTAAGGAGGCGGATGAGCAACAGTCCCTTCGGGGCTAGTTTGGGTTGCTACTCCCAAATTGATGCCGGGGCTATTGCAAAGTCGGGATATATGGGAACGCCACCCCAGTATCTATGTCATTCTAAGCGCAGCGAAGAATCTCGTCCCTCGCCCATCCTCTTGCCTTTATTCTGTCATCCTTGCTTTACCCGAACTAATACGCGAGGAACGAGATTCTTCGCTGCGCTCAGAATGACATGGTTGGTTGGTTCGCCTGCGTTGGGCATATCTCCGACTTTGTATCAGCCTTGCTATGTAGGCTGACTAAGGTTGCTTCAACGGCGTCCAGTGCGGGCGCAATGATAACCTCGCAACGGGTAGTGTGGCATAATGGGCTTATGAAGCCAAACCACAATGGTACTCTCGCTTCTTCCCCTCTATGGATCGCTGCCCTGGCCAATCTCGCGCCGGCTCTCCTCCAACTCCTCTTTTTCTTCCCTATAGTCAGCGAAGGGCGCTCGCTTGATTTGCCTCTGTGGCCCGGTGCCGGCTTTGGTCCTTTATTCCGCGTGGATGGCCTCTCTCTCATCTTTGGCGTGGCGTGGACGCTGAGTGCCGCCCTGGCTGCGACCTCGCTCAGGTATACGGCCCGCAACCGGCTGCTTCTCAACGTCCTGGCCTGCCTCATCTCTGCCGGGTTGCTTCTTGTTGCTTATGCGCGGCACCCCCTCGTTTTGTACCTGGGGTGGGAAGTCGCCGGGCTTGGATTGTGGCTGTCGTTGCGCTCAATCGGGCAAGGCCGCGCCCCCAGGTGGTTGCCAGTCATGCTGCATCTACCAGGCGTGCCCCTACTGCTCCTAATTTTGATAGGCGTGATATACCCGTTCGCCCCACCTTTCGGTGGGATCGCGCAACAGTGGGCGCTGCCTGTTGCGATAGCCCTTGCCGTAGTAGTCATGCAGCGATCAGGTTGCTGGCCTTTCGGGGGGTGGCTGCGCGAGGCCGAACGCGCTTCAGGAGGGACGGGTAAACCCCTGCTGGGTCTATACGCTTTGGCCGCCCCATACCTCCTGGCGAAAGCGTTGGTCGCCGCGCCCTGGGACGCGCTGGGAATATGGGCGCTTACCCTGTCAGGCACGGTAGCGTTGGTGGGTAGCGTAGCTGCTATGCTTCTAACTCGAACAACTAGCATCTCTGTCGCGGTAGGCGCATATACTGGGACTGCGCTAGTCGGCTTCGCGCTGGCACCGGGCGCACCTTTAGCTGCTGCGGGAGCAGTCGCCATACTATTGAGCGGCGTATTCTGGCTGGCAGCCTGGGCGGGAGCGGACCACATAAGCGCAACCTACCGCGCGCCCATGCTGTTTATGGGCGCTCTCACAGGGGTGTGGCTGATCGCGCAGGGCGCTCTCAGCCTTCATTACGGATTGGTGGCTGCCATCGTACTCCCAGCTATACTTCTAGCGGCGCTCGCATCGGCCTCCTCACAAGACAGCCTCAAACCGCCCGATACTACCCCACCACGCATCACGTTTCACGCACTATCCATAATCTCTATAGTCTTACTGCTATTAGCGTCCCTGTTCCCTCAGGCCGCCGTCGAGGGTGTGCTGCGTCCTGCCGTGCAGGCAATGGCCGGGGGAGTGGGCGCGCTGGCCGGGGTGACGACCGACTGGGGGATTGGGTTAGCCGTGAGGTCGCCGGATGGGGTGGCGCTTGCCGCGCTGCCCGCCACAGGCATAGGGTTAGCAGTATTCCTGGCGGCGGTTTCCATATACTGGCTCAAGAGGTTAGCGGCCCGCCTCATGCGCCGCCATGCGGCACCCACGCCCGAATGACACCCTTCGCAGGCTTTTCCGACTGGACGCTTGCATTACTGCCGCGCCTCTTCCTCTATCCCGGCGGGCTGTGGATGCTGGCCGCGCTCATTGCCCTGCTCATCGCTACGAATGGCCGCGCGTCACGTAGCTACAGGTCGCTCCTGAACGACCTGGCGCAAGCTAATCTGCCTGCATTCGCCACCGCCTGGGCTGCCCTCTCCCTCCTGCCATTGCCAGGCACGCAGCCGCTTCCCTTTCCCACAGATAGGCTCTCCCTGGCCGCGTTGCTTGCCCTCTCGATGCTCTTTGATGTGCCTTCAACCAGACGCGAGCACGGCCTTGCGGGCACGGCTATTACCCTGGCGATTATGGCCCCCATGCCGGGGGGACAGGCCATCCTCAACGTGGGCAGGGAAGTTACGATAGCGGACTGGTTGTCGCTGCTGGCTGTGGCGGCGGGCTTGGTAGCGTTGGTGGCAGACGGCGCGCTCAGCCTGTCGAATGGCGTGCGGTGGCTGGGTTGGCTGGGGCTTGGGGCAGCCCCCATCTGGCACCAGGCGCTCATCTCAAACGCGCTTTGGGTTAGTCTTATCTATGCGCTTGCGATAGGGGTATTCGCCTGGGTAACCGGCCTCGTGTGGAGAAGGGCGAACAGCATGGTAGCCGCCAGTGCGGCGTTTAGTCTGTCTGCCATGTCGCTCCTGGCGGCCTTACTCGCCGGGTAAAGATGAATGCTGCTTGTAGCGATTATTGCGACCCGACCACGATTTGTTACGCCCCTCCGGGGCTATAAAGGAGAGAGGGCAGCTTACCCCAGGCTCGCGCCGTGGGGCTACTTTCTTTCGCCCCTCCGGGGCTACTGCCCTCCGACCCCTAACCCCTAACCCCTCACCCCTAACCCCTAACCCCTAACCCCTAACCCCTAACCCCTAACCCCTAACCCCTGGCCCCTAAAACGATACTTCTCCATCAAGCTATGTATATAGTTCCGATAGGTGCGTGCCAGGGGGGCGGACTTTATCATCAGCAGGTTCTCGGCGTTGCGCTGCGCGTGGCGGGAGAAATTGTACGAGCCTGTTATCACCACGTCGTCCAGCACCATTATCTTGTTGTGCATAAAATCGTGCACGCTGTCAGGTGTATAGGGTATACTGTTCTTCCCCACGAGGTTGCCGTATTCTACGATCTTCTCAAAGGCCCCAGGCTTCCAGTGGTTGGCCGGAACAAGCCCCCACTGGTACTTTACCCCCTCCATCTGCGTCCCATCGTAGATACCTTCCATCGGCACTCGCTTCTCTATGCGGTCGAGTAGAGCGTTCAATATAGCGGTTGACGTGACCACGACTGAGGCTATCGTTATCTGCTCGCTCGTATGGAGGACTTGGGCGGCGATGCTCTGGTCTATAAGCTCGCCTTCAAGCGGCGAAAAGAATACCCTCGCCAGGGCAGGCTCGCCCCCATACTCTAATAACACCTCTCCACTGTCCATTATTCCCGTGCTCGAGATGTTGCCGTCCACCCATAGCTCATCGAAGTCCTGCTTGTAGTAGCGGGCCAGCGCCCACGAATCTATAATGATTATGTTGTTCTCCTGGAGAGACCAGCTATCGTCGGTGAAGTTGGCCGAGCCGGTCCATACGCGGGCATCGGGCGTGTCGGCGTCTATTATGATGTACTTATTGTGCATGAGGGCGCGGTCCCCCACTATCAGCTTGGAGGGAAAGCCCAGGGAGGTCACGAAGACCGGGGTGGGCAGGCGGTAGTCAGGCTCCGCGAGCACCTCCTTCTTCGCACCTGCGTCGTAGGCGATGCGTATCTGCACGCCCGCCGCCTCACGCTCACGTAGAGCCTCTATAACTACGTCAACAACGTCAGACAAGAGGCTGAAAGAGTAGACACACATGTCAATAGTCTTAGTGGCCGTGCTGAGGAACTTACATAAATGGTCGGCCACTTCTTCAGGGGTCTGGCACCGCTCGCACAGGAAGATAGTCTTTATGTCGTCCACTGGTTGTCGCTTTCAGAAGTCTCATTCTGCTTAGGAGTTTCGCCCGCCACGTCCAATTTGTGCCTGTACCTGTCCACGACGAATAGCTGCAACCCCAGCAGCCCTGCCAGGGCCAGCTCGAACACGAACATGATGGTGATGTCCTGCGCGTCCAGCCTACCGAACTCGGTGAATGCGCGGTAGGCGATTATCACGCCGACCGCCATAACCGCAAAGGGTACATAGGGCCGCCGCACATGGCCCTGGTCTGCGGGTGCTGGCCTGAAGAGCAAATAGCCTCCACCTGCCGCCACCACCAGGCCCGCCGCTATCAGCAATATCTGTAGAGGCTCCAAGTTATCTCCCTTTTGCATTGAGCAATTAATATAAGATTGGACCCTGGTGGAGTCCAATCTTATATTGCAGAATTAGCTACTTCGAGGTCCCGTTCTTGAGAAGTTCCAGGGCCTTGTCCAACTGCGGGTCCTTCTCCTCCTGGTAATCCTTCTCGGTGCGGACCACCACCTCGTCGGGGGTGAGGCCGCGATCGGTCAGGCTGGGCACGAGTGGACGGGCCTCGGCGGTAGCGGTAGCGCCTGCCGGGGGCACCGTTATGCTGGGTACGGGAGTGAAGGTGGGGAATACGGGCGTGGTGTTGGGGCCTGCTGTGGGTGCCTGCTTGGGGTTGATGTCGCGCTTGTTGGGGGTGAGCCAGTGGGCGAAGGTGATGCGCGCGCTTGAGCCGTCAGACCATTCGTGTACGTGCTGCTCGGAGCCTTTGCCGAACGTCTGCTCGCCTACCAGCTTGGCCCGTTCGTAGTCCTGTAGCGCGCCCGACACCAGTTCGGAGGCCGAGGCCGTGCCGCCGTTGACCAGCACTACCAGTGGCAGGTCGTAAACTTTTGGCCCGCCGCCGATCACCTTCTGCTCAACGTCCTCCGAGCCGTCGGCCTTGTGCGACTCCCAGAAAGCAACCTGGCCCTCCGGCACGAAGCGGCCAAGCATCTGCTGGGCAGCCGTCACCCAGCCGCCGCCGTTGTTACGCAGGTCGAGCACTATGCCTGTGGCCTTCTTGTCGAGCGCGTCCTTCAACGCCGCGTCTAGCTCGGCGGTGGTCTTGTCATTGAAGATCGTCACTTCGATGTGGGCGATGTTGCCCTCAAGCATCTTGGAGGTAACGGCGGGTACTTCGATGCGGGCGCGGATAAGCTCCACGTCAAAAGGCGCGGCGTTGCCCCGCTTCATGGTGAGGCGCACTTTCGTGCCAGCCGCGCCCCGTATCAGGCCTGAAATCTGGTCGGTGGTCAACTGGGTAATATCCCGGCCATCTACCGCCAGGATCAAGTCTTTGGCGCGGATGCCTGCGCGGTCGGCGGGAGTGTTGGGGATGGGGGCTACTACGGTGGGGATGTCGTTGCGCTTCTCGAACCACATGCCCACGCCCTCGAAGTTGCCTTGCATGGTGCTGCGGACGCTTTCTGCTTCCTTTGGTGTCAGGAAGGAGGAGTAGTCGTCGCCCAGGGACGACATCAGCCCTTTGGCCGCGCCGTAGATCATCTCCTGGCGATCTACCGGCTGGTAGTAGAACTCGCTGTTCACCGCCTGGAAGGTGTCCCAGAAAGGCTTGAATTCCTCGTTTATATCCTTCGGCACGTCCGGCTGCTCCAGGGCAGACTGGCCCGCTGGCCCTGCGCCGTTCGTCCCCTCCGGAACGGCCAGCTTCTGAGGTGAGTTAGCACGTGCCTGGCCCGTCACGTACATAGTGGCAGCGCCCATGCCGAAAGCCGCCAGGGCTACAAAGACCACCAGCACGATGTTTATGAGTGGCCTGTTTACTTTACCTGAGTCCATGAATATCTCCTAAGATGCGCGATGAGGGACTGGGACTGAATCGCCTGATTTGCGGGCTTATACTCTCTATAACATAAATATCACGCCGGGCGTTCCACGCGATGGCGTGACCCCCAATTATACGCAAGAGCGGTGCCGGAAGGCAAACGATTGTTAGGGGCGAGTAGGGCTATGTCAAAGTCGCGCATCTTGCTTTTACAGTCCAAACGAAGAGAAGTTTTCCTTTGTCTATGTGAGGAAAATGGGTGGCGAAGCCACCCATTTTCCTCACATAGACAACCTCTTTTTCTCATGTAAGGCGTGTTGGCGACTCTGACACAGCCACAGGGGGCGAGGGGTGGAGCACTTACAGGTTTTACACAATCCAACGGGCGTGTGATAAGATTTAATAGAGAGATAGAGTAAGGGCCGCACGTACCTGCTACTGTGCGTCTCCTATTCGCAAAAAGAGAGACTCGCTTAGAAGTCTCTCTTTTTGTTGGCCAAGCCGGGGAGAATAGCGTAAGGCATAGGGGCTACCGTGCTATGGACCTGAACCGGGGAGGGGAGATGGGGAGACTTGCGCCGGAGAAAAGCTATGCTTCTGCATCCATCTCGATGTAGAGTATGCTCTGCCAGGGGATGACGAAATCATAAGTCTTCGAGCGTGTGCCGGTATCCTCAGAGTGCGCGATTGCCCGGACGTACTGCTCCTCAAAGGTGAGGTCTCCCTGTATCCACGATATGCGCTCTTCGTAGCCGGGACCCGATCCCGCTTCGTTGCGGGGGCGGCGCGCTGCCTTGTAATACACTTTACCTGCTGGCATATGGGCCTCCATGTAGTCTAATCGTAATCTGTATTGGTAGCCCGCACAGTTCTCCGGTGTGCGTGTATCCGGCCTCGTCGCGCCCTAGAGACCGAGATTACCTGAGATACCTTGCAAGGCGCGTACCACGAAGTCAACGTGCTCCTCCAGTGGCCTGCCAAGCTCCTCCGCGCCCATCACGATATCCTCACGGTTCACGGCACGGGCGAACCCTTTGTCCTTCATCTTCTTGAGCACCGAGCGAGCGTCCACCTCGGCCAGCGATTTGCCCGGCTTGACCAGGGCGGTAGCTACCACCAACCCGCATAGTTCGTCGCAAGCAAAAAGCGCCTTCTCATGCGTTTGCACTCGTGGCACACCAGAATACGTCGCATGGGACATAATGGATTGCACGAAGCCCTGCGGCCAGCCCATTTCGAGGAGCATTTGGCACCCAACAGAGGGGTGCTCGTCCGCCGTCGGGTGTATCTCCCAGTCCCAATCGTGGATCAGGCCGAGCGTGCCCCAGTACTCTTCATCTTCGCCGTAATGCTGCGCGTAGGCCCGCATCGCGCCCTCTACCGAAAGCATGTGCTTGCGCAGGCCGTCGTTCTGCACGTTCTCCACCACCAACCGCCACGCGTCGTCGCGGGTCTTTCCTCCCAAATCGAGTGCCTTGCTATCCAAGTCCGGTCCCTCCCAACTCTTTGTTTAGTACGACATGGGTAACTGCTATTTACCTACTTACCCGACTTGCCTGCCTTTCTTCCAATCATCAAGCGGCTGCATCTTGCCACCAATTCCCGGCTCGTGACCGGCACCGCGCCCAGGTGTATCGCCGCCTCGCGCACGGGTGGGGGCAGGTCGTAGTGCGGGTGGTTAGGGTGGTCCTGGAACCATCCCCGCTGCAACCCCAGCATCTGCGCCATAGCGTGCAGCTCCTCCATCCCGGCCTCGGTCAGGTCGTCGCTAGCCATGTGGCACCAGAACCTGTTGCGCGCAGGCCCCCGGTTATATTCGCGTATCTCGTCCACCAGGATCATATTGCTATCTGCCTCTTGTATAGGTGTTATGAATCTACACGGAAAGCGCAGAGATGTCCACCACTGCCCTGCACTTTTCCGTATGACAATTGCCAACTGAGGCATAGTGTTGAGGGTAACGGCCTCTCTACCCTCTGTCATTCTGAGCGCAGCGAAGAATCTCGCTCCTCGCATAGATGCTTATTCTGAGTTCTTAAGACAAGATAATACGCGAGGGACGAGATTCTTCACTTCGTTCAGAATGACAGGGATACAGATGTGGCTTTCCTGTTCATCCCGACTTTGCAAGCAGTACTGTGCTTTACTGCTCCTGATACGTTATTCTATAATTGACCATATTGATACACCCACAAGGACTTCCGAACCCTGGCGGCAACCGATTAAACCTGAGCAATAGCTATCGCGCAGCCCAGGTCCATCTCCCCACCTATATTGCTACCGCCTCAACATCGAACAGGGGAGCACACTTTGGCAGGCGAGAATGCCCGCGACAACACGATACTGCGCCAACTGGCGATCTGCGGGACCCTCCTCACCATAGGCTACGTGGGACTGTTCTGCCTGCTGCAATCACCCGCGCTCTGGTACGACCTGCGCCCCGACCCCGTGCGGAGCCTCTTTCCCGATCTATTCAGGCCCATCAACGAGTTATTCCCCAACAGGTGGGTCAACCTGGACCGCACACACCTGTTCGCGCTTATAATGGTGCCGTTGTATGTGGCGGTACTCGCGCTGGCGACCGGCCCTCTGCTGTACCTGCTGAGACGCCTGCCGCGCCCCGGCGTGTTGAGGGAGGCGCACAGGAAGGCCGCTCTCCGCACGATCTTTGGCTTCACATTGGCGATAATGCTCGCCCTGCTCTTCGTGCGCGGCCTGCTAAGCTCAGACATCTACAACTACTCATGGTATGCCCGCATCTGGACGGAATATAGCGCGTCACCCTTGACGCACACGCCGAGCGAATTCCCACCCGACCCCGAAGGCTCGATACACTGGATCGGCTGGCCGGAGGAGACATCGGTGTACGGCCCCGCCTGGCTCATGGTGTCGTCGGCGGCTTACAAGGCGTCCCAATTGATAGGGGGCATCTTCTCCGCACAATTGCTGTCGCTGAGGCTGCTGGCGGACGCCGCGCACCTGCTCAATGCCTGGCTGGTATGGAGCATCGCGGGTCTCCTGCTTGCTCGCCGCAAACCCAGACCCCCGGACCCGACCCCGCGCACGCGATGGCGACCCAGGCCCTTGCGGCTACGCACTTTCCGCCCGCATTCATGGCGGCTGCGAATTGCCAGGACGGCGGGAGAAGGGGAGAGTAATAGAATCGGCCTACAGTTCGCGGCGCTGCTGTTCTATATCTGGAATCCCTTGATGCTGGTAGAGTTCGCCGCCAGCGGGCACAACGATGTGGTGATGCTCACTTTTGTGCTGCTGGCCGTCTGGCTTCACCTCAAAGGGTGGTGGCGGTTCGCCGCGCTGGCCCTGGGAGTGGCTGCGCTGGTGAAACTGCCTGCGATTATATTCGTGCCGGGCTACCTGTGGCTACTGCTGTGGGAAGGGGGTATGCAGGGGCGGGGGAAGTCTGCCATGCATGGATTGGCGGCGGGAGCATGGCGTGTGGCTCAGGCGCTGGCTCTCATACTCGCGGCATGGGTGGCCCTCTACCTGCCCTTCTGGGAGGGGCCGCGCACGCTACAGGCGCTCATCTCTGGCCCCGCCAACCGCCTCTACCTGCACACACTGGCCGCCGACATATGGATGAACGCGCCCCAACTGCTGGCGAACGTCCTCGGCGTTACCGATGGCCGCGAGGAGTTCATGGAGTCGGTCCGGGGGTTCCTGGACGCGAACCTGAGAGTGCCGTTCCTGGTGTTGTTTGGGGTGGTAGCGGTCGCGGTGACGTGGCGGGCGCGCACTTTCAGCCGCATGCTGACCGCCTGGGGCTGGGTAGCCATCGCGGCTATAATGACGCAGGGGTGGGTGTGGCCCTGGTACGTGTCGTGGGCCATAGTGCCCGCCGCCCTGGCACCCTCACGGCGGCTGCGCAACGCCACGCTGGTATTCACCGTTTCTGCCTTGTTGCTCTACATCGAGGAGCAGATACTCGGCGCTCACTTCAGGCTCTTCCTCGATTGGAGTGGCCTGCTGGTAATGGCCCCGCCGCTAGTCTATATCCTTTGCTCATGGCTGCTTGAAGTCGGGCGAAACAAGCGGGCCGGCAGCCTGCCCACCGGCCCGACGAAGCAACGCCGGGCCAAAGCGTTAGGCCAGCCCGAACCTGTGCATTGATGTCCACCCTAAACGCAAGGAGAGAAGTATGGAGCGCATGACCAGAGAGGAATGCATACAGTTTCTATTGGAGAAGCCACGCCCGGCGATAGCGGCTGTGGTGCGCGCAGATGGCCGCCCACACGCCACGCCTGTATGGATAGACATGGACGGCGACCAGATCATCTTCACGACCTGGCATGAGTCTCTAAAAGGCAAGGCTTTCCGCCGCGACCCGCGCGTCTCGCTGTGCGTACAAGACGACCAACCTCCCTTCTCCTTCGTCACGCTCGACGGCACCGTCACCATCTCGGAGGACCCTGCCGACCTGAGATACTGGGGCGGGCGACTGGGTGGCCGCTACATGGGCGAGGACCAGACCGAGGCTTATGCGGAGCGCAACGGCGTGCCCGGAGAGCTACTGGTTCGCGTTACCATCAGCAATATAATGGGGTACAAGGATATGGCGGCTTGACCTTTCTGAGGCTGTTCGTTACAATTGGGTTCTACACAGGTCAGCACTAAGCGATCACGCGCCAACAGAAGTCGCTTTTGCCCCTATGCAGGCAGCGCATATGCATTGCCCGGCGGCAACTATTGCGTGGCGCTATGTATGTGCCTGGTGTAAATGCGAGGAATAACCACACGACAGCAGAATGGAGGGAGTCATGGAAATGAACCGGCAATCATCGTTCTTTCGGGATGTATTCAAGCGCGGCGCTTCTCTAGTGGCAGGGGCGGCTTTGCTCGCGGCCCTCGCGCTCTCAGGGTCAGGCACAACAAGCGCTACCGCAGCCGTGCAGGGTGCGGGGGCCGCGCCTTCTCCTACCATAAAATGCGCCACTGTAGACGTCACCCAGTCGGAGATTTCGGCTGTGGAGCAAGAGGTCAGGGCGCGTAGTGGCTATAAGTCTGCGGGCGCTTCCAAGCTCGCCGGGAGCTATGTGATCAACGTCTACTTTCACGTGATCACCAGCGCGACGGGCGAGGGGCAGGTATCGGATGCGCGCATATCCCAGCAGATGCGCGCCCTCAACACCGGGTTCCAGGGCACGGGCATGTCGTTCGTGCTGGCCGGGGTTGACCGCACCGCCAACACTACGTGGTTCAACATGGGCTACAACTCGCAGGCTGAGAAGCGAGCCAAGGAGGCGCTGCGCCAGGGGAGCGGCGATGACCTCAATATCTACTCGACGAGTGGTGGCGGCTACCTGGGCTGGGCGACGTGGCCCCACAAGTACCAGAGCCAGCCATCATTGGACGGCATAGTGGTGGCTTACGACTCGCTGCCGGGTGGCGCGGCTGTCAATTACAACGAGGGCGACACCGCCACGCACGAGGCGGGGCACTGGGTAGGGCTGTATCACACCTTCCAGAACGGCTGCTCGGCCAACGGCGACTACGTTGACGACACCCCGGCGGAGAGGACCCCGGCGCGCGGCTGCCCGGTGGGCCAGGATACCTGCTCCGCGCCGGGCCTCGATCCCATCCACAATTTCATGGACTACTCTTACGACGCTTGCATCTATGAGTTCACGCCCGGCCAGGCCGAGAGGATGAGCTACTTCTTCGCGACGTACCGCCAGGGTCGATAGAGAGCATAACCCGCCCACGACACGATTAGAGGAGAGGGTCCGCCGCCTGGGTGGTCCTCTCCTTTATTCATGCGCCATCCACCTCAGGTGCATACGTCCTGATTCCGAGAGCTACTCAAGAGAGACACCGTGTTAGACGCAATTGCCGCTATTCAGCTACCGCCAGCCGTTCCAGGCGCGAGCATTGCCTTCATCAAGGACGGTGAGATCGCCTTGCACTGCTTCGGCATACTTGAGGCGGGCCGCCCCGACCTGGTCACTCCTGATACTCTCTTCCAGGCATGCTCCGTAAGCAAAGCCGTCACCGCAGTCGCCGCCATGCGCCTCGTTCAGGAAGGCACGCTGGACCTGGAAGCCGACGTGAACGGCTACCTCGTCTCCTGGAATGTGCCCACCAACGGTCCGGGTAGTCCAGGCGTGACGCTACGCCAACTTCTTAGCCATACCGCGGGGGTGAACTTCCCCTGGTCCGCCGGGTACCACAGGGAGCAGGAGATTCCCACATTGCTGGAGGTGTTGAACGGCGACAAGCCCTCCAATTACCCCGCTGTTGAGGTAATTTCTACGCCGGGTTCGCAGTTCCGGTACTCCGCAGGGGGTTATTGCATCCTGCAACAACTGTTGATTGATGTGCTGGGCAAGCCATTTCCTGGGTTGATGCGAAAGCTTGTGCTTGACCCGCTCGGCATGAAGCAAAGCACATACGAGCAACCACTGCCCCGACAATTGTGGGATTGCGCGGCTACGGGGCACCGGGCGAGTGGGCGGCCCGTCGCGGGCAAATGGCGCGTGTACCCTGAGATGGCAGCCGCCGGACTCTGGACCACGCCATACGATCTAGCCCGCTTTGGCCTGGACTTGCAGCGTGCGCTCTCCGGCCAGGCAAACACGCTCCTTTCCCGCGAGACCGTGCAACAGATGCTCGTGCCACAGGCGGATGCGGGAGACCGGGGGCAGGTAGGCTTAGGCGTGTTCATCGAAAGCTCCCGACCAGGCTTGCGGTTCGGGCACCCAGGCGACAACGAGGGCTACACTGCTCTCTGGGTATCCGGGGTAGAAGATGCGCACAGGTCTTACGGGGCTGTGATAATGACTAACTCAGACGCCGGGTGGGCCTTCCAGGAGGATGTCCTGGCGTCCATTGCGGTGGCGTATGGGTGGCCCGTGTCAGCGCCGGATGGGGATGCACTCCCCTGATACAGCGCTCAACGGCACTCGATCCACTCTTTCACGCCGCCGTTATCCGAGCACGCGGCCTCGCTCCCGTCAAACGTGACCTCGCCATCCTGGCACAATGCGCCATATTTCTTGCCCACCACGCAGGTAGGCTCTGGGTCGAGATGATAGGCTCGTAAAAGCTCTTTCAGATACTCCTCGCTTACGGGGCGGTCCCTTGACCGCAGCTCGACCAGCGCCTCCGGTGGGTACACAATCTGCGGGTGATGGTTCAGGCTCGCCCACAATTGACCAGCCGCGACCAACATCAAGCCGACGGCACAGGCAGCGATAGTGAGCTTCAGCCGCCTGTGCCAACCTGCGTTGTTCTTGTCGGGTTCTGGCGGAGACTCTAGTGGCCTATCGTCGCCGTCGGTCATAGGCGGATTATCCAGCTTGGTTGCTGGGGTGTCAATTGCTTGCTAGAATATGAAGCTTTAACGCTTATAACGCCATATCACGTACTAGTGCTTTCTCGATGTTCTCACAGATGCTGTGGACCATGTCTCTGTCGTTGAAAAAAGCAGAGTTACCGGTGTCACTTGCGATTCTTGCTCTTAAACCCAATTGCCAGATATTCCGTGCCGCCTCAAAGAACGGAAGTGCCCTGTATTCATAAGCAGTAAGTACTCGCTCGGATTGATAGCTCGCAAGGTAGTCTCTCAGCCAGTCCTTAGGAAAATCCACCATGAAGGTAGCAATATCGTAGGCGGGCCATCCATACCCACATAGATCGAAATCAAATAGTGTCACTTCATCACCGTTACGCATACGGCTATTAATGTTCCTAGCGTCCCCATGAATGAGTTGTTGGGCTGGAAGATGTGTAGATAGCGCATCCAGTTCTCGATAGACCCTCTCAACTGATTGCCCTATAAACTCCCAATCTTCTCGCCTACCGTGACTCAAGTAGCCGCCGTCAACTACCGCCTGCCATGGCTCACGGGTTAGAGTTTCAATACTGAGTTGCGGGCGATTCAATCTTTGGGGAAATTCAGCAGCGAGAATATGAAACTTACCTAGCGTCTTACCAAATGCCATTCGCCCTTTGGACTCATTATAGTTCACTCGCTTGTCGCCTGCATTGTCAAACAACACGGCGTAACGTTCTGATAGCGACAGCGTCAGAGGTATGAAACGAGAGCCATTACTCCGCACTACAGGGATCGCTACTCCTAGGCCTCTATGAGCTAAATACTCAACGAAGTCTAACTCAGCGTCAATCTCGCGAACTGTTCGCCAGCCGGGGGGATAGACCTTTAGAAACAACGTACCACCAGTCGTGTCGATGCGAAAGACATCAGACACCGCCTTAGACAGGAAACGGTATTTGATCATAGTGAGGTTGTATTCTCTGGCGATTACGCTCACCAAATCGCGGATTTCTTGTTGGTCAAGTGAACTGAGCATGTTGGGGTCCATCCTTACTAATCGTGTAAGAGGTTTTCCAGGAAGGAGATCTGTGGTCTCCGATTCTAATTTCGCTGTCAGACTGTCTAGTTTGTACATTTCAAGAAAGTTATTACTAACGCAATGGGGTTCCGCAAGAATAATAGCAACTTGTCACATGCAAGGCAAGCACGAACAATTATCTAGGTACTGAGGCAATAATAATGCCTCCTACATAAGGGAATATCTGAGTCGTCCTGCTTTCCCTGAAAGTATTAGCGCACAGTGATCCGAATGCTGGATCGTTTAATCCCTAGTCAACACGTCGTACATTGCGATATAGGTATCAGTTTACTACCTTCGTCTGATTGACCTATCTGAGCGCCATTGCTACAATTATAAGATTGGAGGTAAGCTATGGCGGGTCCAAATACAGATCAACACTATTTGCCCCAAGCATATCTTAAGAGGTGGGGCATCGAGGGAAGGAAGAAGAGATTCCGCGTGCCGACATATAATCGGAAAACAGGAAAGTCGACGCCCATCATAACTGACCAAATATGCTTCAAACGAGGTTTCCTGGACTATAACGATGAGGCAGGCAACTTTATCTCAGTGGACCAAGACTGGCAACCGATAGAGACTAGCGCACTACGTACACTAAAGTCGTTCTGCGAAAACCCGTCTGTCGCCGTCATGACAGATCAACGAGAAGATATTGCCAAAATGGTAGCGTTTTTCCTCTTGAACTCGGCTGCGGTGAGACAAGACCTAGAGGACGCTTTGGATGACTTCAACTTGAAGGCGCCTTGGTTCAAGGTAGAGGAAGATGACAACGCCCTAAAACGCAGGCATATTGAACTCGTTCCTAGACTAGTTCCTGACATCCAGGCCACCCTTTTGCAGATGAAATGGATGCTAATGCGTGTAGGCTCGAAGCAGAAATTCTGGACTTCAGACTTCCCATTCGCTTTCGGAGACGGCAGCCAAATTCAAATTAGTGCGAAGCTTAGTGTGAAAGGTGCTGAGAGTGAAGGCGAAACAACGTTAGAGTTATATCCTGCGCTACTAAAGCGGCCCCGCGTGACGATGTGGTTTCCGTTTAGCCCGAGCGTTGGCTTGCTGTTTGGAGACTCGGCTTATTACTCCGAGGCGCCAGATGAAATGCAATTAAACTACATCGCGACGATGGAGTTGAATCGTCTGCAAGTATATTCTGGGCAGCAGTTTATTTTTGCCCTAGACAGTGACTTCAGTGCTGTCGAGAAACTTGCTAAGCATGATCCTGCGGTGCTCAACCCTGGTCAACCCCGCTCTTATGTCGAGAGAATTGAGTTCGATCCGCCGATCGTGCATGTTGAAATGGGTCCAGAAGAAATAAATCCAGAGTACTTAGAGTGGCTTGAAAGCGAAGGCCGGCACCTTGAGGCACAGGAATTGAGATCGCAGTACGGTGTAGGAAACCAGGGCTAACAAAAGTAGAAGGCGTAGTGCTTCATGTATTATGAATCCTGAATTGTTGTCAATATCGCTGTCAGCCCAAGAAAAAGAGGACACTCGCTAAAACGAACGTCCTCTTTTTCTTCGATTTCTTGGTCGGGGCGTCGCGATTCGAACGCGGGACCTCTTGCCCAGCCTCCATATCGTGGTCACTGAGCGTAGAAGATACTAAGGCTTCCATACGCTCCCACCATCTTTCCAAAGCTCATAGCCCACTAGTTCTTCCTTAGTAACAGTTGTTTGCATAATGAGGACCGGACGCCAGTTCGCGAAACCCTCTCTGGCCAGGGGTAAGTGGCCTATACCGAATTCCTCATCAGTGAGAACACTGCCCAGAGAAAGCGTGGTAGGGTCAATTTCTGATGGGCGCGTGTCGAATATATTCTTGTAGAGCCGCACATGCACTGCTTCAGGCTCAACGACAAGAACCTTTGCCACACCGTATTTACCGGCGCCGTCTTCAAAGCTGTAGATTCCGCCTGGTATGAAGTCTTGCTGCACACCAGCCTCTCCGCTTTTGCGTAGGCGTGCGAAGGCTGCCACTACAAGGACGACTCCCACCGCCGAGAGTGCTACTGCCAGAAGCATAAATTTTCGGTTCATGCTAGGAGAGCCTTCCTAAATCTCACCTATTGTAGCTGTCAAGATTGTAGTCAAAGGAATAAAAAGAGAGCACCTACAAGAACGGGTGCTCTCTTCTCACGTTTATTTTCTGGTCGGGGCGCCGCGATTCGAACGCGGGACCTCTTGAACCCCATTCAAGTGCGCTACCGGGCTGCGCTACGCCCCGCCGACACAAGCCCTATTATAGCAAATCACGCCGGGGAGTGCAAACTTCCATGAGCGAACCCGCCCCATTTGGTATAATAGAGTCTAACGTCTATTTTCTGGCTTCTGACTTCTAACTTCAATCATGTCCACCACACCCAACAACAAAAGAGTAGTCGTCGCCATGAGCGGCGGCGTAGACAGTTCCTTCACCGCCGCCCTCCTCATGGAGCAAGGGTACGACGTGATCGGCGTGCATATGCGCCTGCACCACCTCCACGCGCAATCACGCACCGCGACCTCCTCCGGCAAGCTCAACAAGGGCTGCTGCTCGGCTGACGACGTGGACGACGCCCGCATGGTCTGCTACGAGCTTGGCATACCCTTCTACGTGCTTGACTTCGAGGGCGACTTCCGCGCCACCGTCATAGACAACTTCGTGCAGGAATACAGCCAGGGCCGCACCCCCTACCCCTGCCTCATGTGCAATCGCTACGTCAAGTTCGACTCGTTGCTGAAGCGGGCTGCCCAGCTTGACGCCGCTTACCTGGCGACAGGGCATTACGGGCGCATCACCCACGACGAAGCCACCGACAGGTATTCTCTCCGCAAGGCGCTCGACCCCAGCAAGGACCAGTCTTACGTGCTCTACCACCTGGGCCAGAGCGAACTGAGCAGGCTGCTCCTCCCCCTCGGCGACCTCACCAAGTCGAGCGTGCGCGAGATGTCGGCCCAGCGCAACCTCGTGACGGCGGACAAGCCCGACAGCCAGGAGATATGCTTCATCCCCAATAACAACTACCGTACCTTCCTGGACAAGGTAGCCCCCGGCATGGCCCGCCCCGGAGCGATGGTGGACACGGCAGGCAACGTGGTAGGCACCCACACAGGAGTGCCCAACTACACCATAGGCCAGCGCAAGGGCCTCGGCGCGCTCGGCCCGGACCCTCGCTTCGTGCTTGAGTTGCGCCCCGCCGACAACCAGGTGGTGGTAGGCACGAACGAAGAATTGCTCTCCCCCGGCCTCACGGCAGACGACATGCACTGGGTCTCGGGAGACGCACCCACCCAGGCCTTCCGCGCCAACGTGAAGATACGATATAAGGCACCGGAGGTCCCCGCGACCGTCACGCCCCTCCCCAGCAAGAGGCTGCAAGTGCAATTCGACAGCCCCCAGCGAGCCGTTACCCCCGGCCAGGCAGCAGTCGTCTTCATAGGCGATGAAGTGATAGGCGGCGGCACGATCGAGAGGTCTACAGGCCACTGAAACTACAGGAGGCATCAACTTGGCTGTGCGAACGTTTACTGCGGTCATCCATAAGGAGGAGAACCTGTATGTCGCAGAGTGCCCGGAAGTAGGAACTGTCAGCCAGGGGTTTACCATTGAAGAAGCGGTAGACAACCTGAAGGAAGTCACCGAGCTTTATCTGGAAGAGTTCCCGCAGAGTTTGTAGGAGGACCAGATACCCTATGAGTGCAGGCGATTCGTCGGGCCTAATGGTCGCTATACTCACTTCCTGCCTGGTCCACATACCAACCATCCTCGTTTGGATAGCAGGTGCCGTTCTTGCCATTATGCATTGGCGCAAGTACCCGCAGGTCTCTATGTTCACACTCGCTGCGCTGGGTATATTCATCGTGCTGACTATAGCGGGCACTATCTTGAGCACTTGGCTCCCCGTTACTATCATGCGAGACAGCGGGGACTCTAGTCGCCTGGGGATCGTCCTGGCAATTTCCGGCTGCATCCAGTCCCTCATAGCAGCAGGGGCGTGGGGCCTCATCCTGGCCGCCATCTTCAAGGGCCGCCCGGCAGAAGCAACCTCGGATAGTCTGCCTCCACGTGGACAATAAGCCCAAAATGAACAAATATGAAGTGATAATATATTGGAGCGACATAGATGACGCTTACATCGCTGAAGTGCCGGAATTGCCCGGTTGCGCTGCCGATGGACCAACGTACCAGGAAGCTCTCGCTAACGTTCAACTCGTCGCTGAAAAGTGGATAGAAGTAGCTAGAGAGTTAAACCGTCCAATCCCAGAGCCCAAAGGCCGCCTGGTATTCGCCTGAGAGAGCAACTATGCCCTGGGACCCCGACGTTTACCACAAGTTCCAAAGCGAGCGCGCCGCACCCTTTGACGACCTCCTGCGCCTGGTAAACGTGCGCGAAAACCTGCGCGTTGTAGACCTCGGCTGCGGCACGGGAGAGCTTACCCGCCAGTTAGCCGACCACCTTCCCGCGAGCGAGGTTGTCGGCATAGATAACTCTCCTGAGATGCTTGAGCGTGCCCAGGCGCATGCACGACCCGGCCTCTGCTTCGAGCAAGCCGCCATAGAAAGCGTCTCAGGGGAATGGGACCTGGTCTTCTCCCACGCTGCCCTCCAATGGGTAGACGGTCATGACACCCTGGTACCCCGCCTACTCTCGCTCGTCGCTACCGGCGGCCAGATCGCCGTGCAGATGCCCTCCAACGCAGGCCACTTCACGCAGCGGCTCATACGCGACATGGCCGCCGAAGAACCCTACCGCACCGCCCTGGACGGCTGGATGCGCATCTCGCCTGTCCTCTCAATAGACCAATACGCAGATCTCCTCTATGCGCACGGCGGGCGCGACCTCACCGTCTTCGAGAAGGTCTACCCACACGTCCTGGACGGTCCCGACGACCTGGCCGATTGGACCTCCGGCACGGTCCTCGTCCCCTACATGGAACGCCTTCCCGATGAATTGAAGCCGCCTTTCATGCAAGAGTACCGCCGCAGGCTCCGCGCACGCTGGCCTAACGGCCCAGTCTTCTATGGCTTCCGCCGCACGATCTTCGCCGCGACGCGGGCATAATATCCACATCCCCTTTCTGGTATATAATTGCCCCAATCTGCGGCACCACGCCGTAAATCTCCTATTTAAGGACTTCGCCCCTATGCCTTCTCTTTCACCCATAGTTGTAGTGTTTTTAGGTCTGGGCACGGCTTATGCTTTACTCTTCCATCTGTGGAGGGGGAGGAACCTGCAACACTTGCTGCTATTCTGGCTGGTGAGCGTCCTGGGGTTCGGCCTCGGCTACCTGGGTGCCACCCTCTGGGCCGCCCACCCTCTCATACTGGGCGGTATACCCGTAGTCGAAGCGTCCGCCGGGTCACTCGCCCTGCTGCTGGTTGCCAGGCGCTTCACCGTATGATAGAATGCTGTGCCTGGTGTAGCAAGCATCACTCTTGCTACAAAAAGGGGACATTGAGGAGGTTGCGCGCATGAAGGTCGTGTTCATTATCCTGGGTATCCTGGCGCTCGCGTTATTCGCCCTGCCTATCGTGCTGCTTTTCATACAGCCGGTAGAATCGTGGCTTATCGGCGTGCGAGACGTCGCCCTCATCTATGGCTCCCTCTTCATGTGCCTGGGAGGTTTAGCTATATTCGCGATGGCGGGCGCTATCGCGTTTCTAACCTTCACCCTCCGCGACCACGTCGTGCCCGCCCTCCAGAAGGTTGACGACACCGCCAAGACGGTCCGGGGCACAGCTACATTCGTCAGCGAGAGCGTGGTAGCCCCCATCATCAAGACCGCCGGGGCAGCAGCCGGAGCACGCGCGATGGTCCAAACCCTCATGCGCCGCAAGCCCCCTAAGTCAAACGGCAAGAAGAACGGCAGCTCATGATCCGCACGCGACCGATGCCTGGTAGCATGAGAGCAACAGGAGAGATGCAGTAATGAGAAATAAAGGTGGTGGAGATGCCAGCTTCCTGATGGGCCTGGTGCTTGGCATATTTGTAGGCGCGGCGGTTGCCATCATCCTCTCCCCCGACCTGGGCGAAGAGTACCGCGCCCTCATCACCGACCGGGCGGACAAGGCGCTTACCACCCTCGAAGGCAAGGCAGATCGCGCTCAAGATAGAGTGCTTGGGGCGTCAGAGGGCGCAAGTCCGTCAGGCGAATCAGGTTAGCTGTAGGCCAGCCGGGCGTAGAATTCTGTGTTCAAAACAAGGAAATGGGCGGCGCAGCCGCCCATTTCCTTGTTTTGACTGAGTTGGTACGCACGATAAAGCGAGTCCACGAAGGGAGAGGTTCATACAGCCCGCGGTCGCCAGCAAGATCCTTTTTGAGTTCGCCGCGTCCAGGCACAAGCCCACAGAAGAGGCCGGCTACGAACCTCTCAGCGAGCGCGAGATCGCCATCATCAGCCGCCTGGCGCAAGGCATAAGCAACCGCGAAATAACGGACGACCTTGCCCTGGCCGAAGGCACGGTAAAGGATTACGTATCCACTATCCTCTCAAAGTTACACACCGCTAACCGCGTGCAGGCAATTAACCTGGCGAGGCAGCATAAGATTATCTAGGGGTTAGGGGTTAGGAGTCAGGGGTCAGCATTGGCATTGACATCTAGCTGATTTCTGATTTCTGACTTCTAACTTCTGATCCCTAACCCCTGATCCCTGACCCCTGATCTCACAGATCCGCGAAGCCGTCCATGATGCGGGCTATGTGGCGGGAGGCTTGGAGGAAGTCGTCCAGGCGCACGTGCTCGTCGGGCGAGTGGGTGCGCGAGCCTATGTAGCCGACGCCCGCGGTCACTACGGGTATGTTCAGCGGCCCGGCGAAGGCATAGACGGGGCTGCTACCGCCGGTCAGGGGGATTATCATGGCGGGTTTGCCGTATACTTCCTCGGCGGTGCGAGAGGTTAGCTCGACCAGGGGGTTGTCGGCGTCGGCCTTGGCGGGCCACATCGCGCCCAGCTTCGTCACCCCTACGTCGTCGAACCCCTCGCTGACCAGGTGCAGCCGCAGCCTGGCGAATATATCGTCCGGGTCCTGGCCCGGCACCAGGCGGAAATCTACCTTCGCTATGGCGCGGGCGGGTATGACCGTCTTCATCCCCTCGCCGTAATAGCCGCTCTCTATGCCCTGGATATTGCACGTCGGCTCCCATTCGGCCCTCTTGTACGCATCGCCCGTCACCCCGCGCACGAACTCCCGCACCTGGAAGTCGCTGCGCATCTGCTCCTCGTAAGAAGGCAGGGAAGCGTAGATGTCCATGTCCAGGCTGGACGGTTTGCGGGCGTTGTCATAGAAGCCTGGGATGCGAATCTTCTCATCCGGCCCCTTCAGGCTCGCCAGCGCCCACAGCAGACGCCATGCCGCGTTGGGGAGCACCGACGCGCTACCGGAGTGGGCGTCACGGGACAGAGTCTGCACCTCTAGCTGCACCGACAGCACCCCTCGCACGCCCAGGATGTTGATCGAGCGCCCGTCAGGGGAGATAAGCCCTTCCTCCCATATAGAGCCGTCGGATTTCAACAGGTCAAGGTTTTCCTGCACGAACTGTGCTATGGTTGGGCTGCCTATCTCCTCCTCACCCTCCACTACAAAGGTGATGCCGCAGGGAAGCTCCCCACCATGAGCGTCGCGCACCGCATCTACCGCCGCCAGCCGCGCTATGAACTCTCCCTTGTCGTCCTTCGCGCCACGAGCGTAGAGCGCGCCGTCCCTCACAGCCGGTTCAAAGGGAGGCGTGGTCCAAAGCTCAAGCGGCTCGGCGGGCTGCACGTCGTAATGATTGTAGCAAAGGAGAGTGCGCTCGGAGCGTCCCGTGGCGCGCCCCACCACGACCGGGTTGCCCGCCGTCTCGAAACTCTGAACGTCGAAGCCGTGGCCCCGCAGTATCTCCCCCACAAGCTGGGCGCACTCCCTCATACCCCACTTCTGCGCCGACACGCTGGGCTGCGCGCACAGCCGGGCCGTCTCCTCGATATACCCGTCCAACCCGGCCCGCAAGTAGCCGTCTATCTGCGCGTTACGCTCTGCCATTGTTTGCCCTCCAATCTAAAACTATATCTACGGTCCGTTGCCTATCGCCTCAGCCCCGCCCGACGCCTAATGAACATAAACAAAATAAGCATCATACGCGGTGGTGAGACCGCCCGGCAGATAAATCTGCGGGCTACTCATACAAAGCCCGCCTGCGCGGGCTAGCTTGGGTGGTAAGTATGATATGTATTTTGGTAATGTTCATTAGTCGCGGGCTACGCAAACGAAGTCCACCTACGCGGACTATGCTATGAGAGTAGTCGCCGAAGGGCGACTTTGTAGATGTTGCCCGCGACTCCAGTCGCAGGGCAAGGGCAGTGAACAAGCTCCCGAAAATGAATTGCCCCTATTATCTTACCAGGTCAATCGCTATCCAATAGACAGCAGCGTTAACTTTACCACTGGCGATGTCGAAGCGCAAACGCGTGATGGTGTCGCCCACGTCAGCCACCGGCAGATAAGTCCAGTAGACATGAGGCAGTCCATCCTGTTTTACTATCACGTCTCTACCGTGCCCGCGCAGCCATTCGCTCCCAGAGCCTCTCCATTGCCATTCATTCTTGGTGGGTGCGATTGGGTTCGCCGGGTAGCGGACCGCTACGCGCAGGCGCACAAACCTGTGCTCGCTCGCCGAAGGGTGCACATCTATGGGTGGCCCTATCATGTGCGGGTGCAACAATTCGTCGGGCGGGCGCACAATAAGCCCATCGCCCGGCTCGCATTGCGCCACGCCGCCACGTACTTCCCAGGCAGCTATGGTATCCGCTTTGCAATCCCGGAAGTCCCACAGCAGTAGATTATCGCCCGCTTCCGAGGGAGAGGGAGGCACGTTGTCCCACGTCATCCCGGCCACATAGTTGGCGTGGAAGCGGTTGAGCCTCTCGTCATATATGAAGCGCAGGGCGAAGGCGTCCCGGTGGTCGGTGGTGACCTCGGCTGCGGAGGCGGGCAGGACCGGCTCTACAAAGGGAACATCTCGGTTGCCGATGAAGGTCCGCATCATCCCCAGGGCCGTATCGAGCAGGTAAGCGCCCTTATAGGTGTGGGGCGAGTCTTCAACTTTCCAGACCATACCCCTCATACGAGGATAGGGCGGGGGCGGCACCAGGCGAAGCATCTCTTGCTCCACCTCCATTGCCTGCACAGTGGCCGTATGCCAGGGGCGCAAATGTACCCAGCATAAGGCAACGCAAAGCAGCAACAGCAGAGATATGGCAATGAGCGCCGCTTGTCTCCACTTTGTAGCCGCCATAAACGTAGCATGCAAAAAGGCAGCGACTATGACGCAATAGCCTGCGGCGGCGAGGTAGAGCACGCGGTTTTGCTGCAAGTCGTCGGGTTTGAGAGGCAGGTTCAGCACGGGCAGGAGGGCCAGCCCGACCAGGGCACCCGACACCACGAGCAGCCGCCATTGGCTGCGGGCATGAAACATCAGCCCCAGCAGCAAAGCAGATACGACAACCACACCCACAACCCATGCCGTAGCTTCACCCAGGATGCTAGGGTTAATTGGGGACACCAGGGCGTGCAGGTGGCCCGCTAGGCCCAGCCAGAGCAGGTCCACCGGGTCGGTAGTGAGGTTGGGGTAGCCGCCTATTCTGCCCCAGACGGCGTAGCGTATACCCACGTTCAGCAGCAATAACGCGGCGTGAGGTAAGAGCGCGAGCGTTACTCTCTGCCATTCCCGCTTTCCAAATCGAGGCGATACTAGCCATGCGGAGAGGGCGAATACCGGCAGGAAGGGCAGCAAACTCTCTTTGCTGAACAGCCCTAGCCCGTAGCACAGCACGGACAACACATACACCCACGTGGGGGTGCCGCGCCTCCACCAGACCGTGAAAAGCCATAGGCCCAGCAGCCCGAACATCACCGCGATCAAGTCCCACTGGGCAGCTATCCAGCCCACAGCCTCCACGTGGAGTGGGAAGACGGCGAAGATCGCGCCCGCCAGGCATGCCAGGCTGCGCTTCAGAGTCGCCTCGGCCAGCCACAACCCAAGCGCGAGGGACGCGACGGCATGCATCCCCAGCCCTATGATGTGGAAGGGTAAAGGGTTGAAGCCCCACAGCCGCCAACCTAGCTGCCAGGTAAAGAGCATCCCAACCGGGCGGTAGAAAACGCTATCTGGGGAGGGCAGCAGCGTATCCATGCCACGCCCCGGTGCCTGGGCCAGCAGCACAATATCGTCACCCAGGAAGCCGATACGCAGCACGGTAACATAAGCAATAATCGCCAGCAAAGGCACCAGCGCCCAATGCCAGGGTTGGAAAGCCTGCGGGCGAATCATGCCCAGCAAGGACGCGCGCCGCTTGCGCCCCTCCATAGTGCTGGAGGAGGCAACCGGCGGATTCTCTCGCGTGTCTTCCAAGATAGGCGTGATAGGGGCCAGGGGTTAGGGGTCAGGGGTCAGGGATTGATCTTAAACTCTGATCCCTGATCCCTGATCCCTAACCCCTGACCCCTCGTAACTATGCGTTAGCTTCTTCCCGGTGCTTGCGGGCCTCTTCTATTACTTTGTCAGCTACGTGCGCGGGCACCGCCTCGTAGTGGTCGAACTCCATAGCGAAGTTGCCCCGGCCCTGCGTCACTGAGCGCAGATCGCTCACGTATCGCTGCACTTCGGCCAGGGGGGCGGTGGCGTCAATCACCGTGAAGCCGTTGCCCTGGGGGTTCATGCCGAGCACGCGCCCGCGCCGCCCGTTCAGGTCGGACATGATGTCGCCCGTGTAGTTGTCGGGCACGGTGATGTGCATAATCATGATAGGCTCAAGCAGCACAGGGCGGCCTGCCTGCAACCCCTCTCTGAACGCCTGCGACGACGCCAGCTTGAACGCCATTTCGGAGCTATCGACGGGGTGGAAGCCGCCGTCGTACAGGACAGCCTTGACCTGCACTACCGGGTAGCCCGCCAGCACGCCTTCGTGCAGCGACTCGCGTATGCCCTTCTCGACGGCGGGGATGAAGTTCTTGGGTACCGCGCCGCCCACTATCCTCTCGCCAAACTCGAAGTCGCCTTCGGTAAGTGGCTCAAGCTCCAGCACCACGTCGGCGAACTGGCCGTGCCCGCCCGTCTGCTTTTTGTGGCGGTAGTGGGCGCGGTCCACGCGGGAAGTGATCGTCTCGCGGTAGGGCACGACGGGCAGGCCCACGCTCACGTCCACGCCAAATTTGCGCTTCATGCGGTCGGCGGCGATCTGGACGTGGCTCTCGCCCATAGCGGATATGATAGTCTGCCCTGTGACGGGGTCTTTACCCATGCGCAGTGTGGGGTCTTCCTCTACTATGTTGTGGAGAGACGTGCCCATCTTGTCCATGTCGGCCTTCGTGCGGGGCGCGATTGAGGCCGAGAAGACAGGCTCAGGGAAGGCGATAGGCTCAAGGACCAGAGGCTCGCCGGGCGAGGATAGGGAGTCGCCGGTCTGCGTATGCGCCAGCTTGACCACCATGCCGATGTCGCCCGCCGCTAATTGCTGGGTGGCTATCTGCTCCTTGCCACGCACGAAGTAGACCTGGCCGATGCGCTCCTCGACGTTGCGGGAGGCGTTGAGCACCTGGCTATCGGAGCGTAGCGTGCCGGAGAAGACGCGGATATAGGTCTGCCGCCCGAACTGGTCGCGGATCGTCTTGAAGACCATCGCGGTAAGATGCGAGTTGTCGGTGGCCTTGATGGTCACGGTCTGGTCGTTAGCGGGGTTGGTGGCGGTCACGTCGCCAAGCTCCGCGGGCGAAGGTGTATAGTCTACCAGGGCGTCCAGCAGTTGCGTGATGCCTACATTCAGCATACCGGAGCCGCACAGTACGGGCACTATCTCGCCGTCGCGCACGCCATGTTCGAGGGCGGTGGTAAGCTCCTGAAGGGAAAGCTCCTCCCCCTCAAGGTACTTCATCGTCATCTCGTCGTCGGTCTCGGCGATGCGCTCAATGAGCCACTCGCGGCCCTTCTGCGCGTCTTCCATGAGGTCGGCGGGTATGTCGGCCTCGGTGAACTTGCCCGACGTGTTGCCCGCCTCGTACATGTACGCCTTCATCTGCAACAGGTCCACCACGCCCCTGAAGGACTGCTGCGAGCCGATGGGCATCTGCATGGGCGCGCACTTCTTGCCCAGCACGGTCTGTATGGAGTGGAAGGCCATCTTGAAGTCGGCGTTCTCGCGGTCCATCTTGTTCACGAAGACCACACGCGGGCAGCCGCGCTCGTTGGCGAACTTCCACACCTGCTCGGTGCCCACTTCGACGCCGGCCGAGGCATCCACCAGCAGTAGAGCAGTATCGGTGACGCGGATGGCGGCCTTCACCTCGCCTACGAACTCGGCGTAGCCCGGCACGTCGATCACATTGATCTTGGCGTCGCGCCACTCTACAGGGGCCACCGCGAGTTGTACGGAGATGTGCCGCTTCGTCTCGTCGGGGTCGTAATCGGAGACGGTGTTGCCCTCGTCTACGCGCCCCAGGCGGGTGATGGCCTTTGAGGTAAATAGCATAGCCTCAAGCAAAGATGTCTTGCCTGCGCCACCATGCGAGAACAAGCCAACGTTGCGGAGCTGTTCGGTCGAATATGCTTTCATAGGATAGTCCGAATCCTCCTAACAGGTATATTTGCCTTGCTGAGGCAGCGAAGCATTAAGTGTAAAGATTATTATACTTAAAGGAGGGGAGTATGCAAAATCTGATGCAGGAGTTCTAACCGAAAAGGCGCCAAGAAACGCAGAGTTCGCAAAGGGTTTATGGTTTGTTGCGTAAGGGCTTTCGACAAGCCTATACCTGACAAACAATAAGGTCCTCTGCGAGCTCTGCGTTTCTTTGCGTCTTTGCGGTTAGGTATCGGTTTATAAGGCGTAAGCCTCTTCCCTCTCCTCCACTTCAACCTCGCCATGCCACAGCCGCCGCATCTCGTCGCTCCTCAGCAGCAGTTCGTCCAGCGTGCCCACTGCCTCTATCCTGCCGCCCTTCATCACAATGATGTTGTCGGCGCGGCGCAGTGCAACCCTCCTGTGGGATACTACCAGGCAGGTGGCCCTCCCCGACTCCGCATTCCGCATTTCGCGTTCCGCATTCGAGAAGAGGCGCTCCCATAGCAGGCGCTCGGTCTCTACGTCCAGCGCGCTTGAGAGGTCATCGAACACCAGCAGTTCGGGGTCGCGCACGAACATGCGGGCGGCTGCCGTGCGCTGGACCTGCCCGCCCGACAGCCTCACTCCCTTCGGGCCGACTAACGTATCGAGGCCCAGGTCCATGCTCTCAACGTCGCGCTCCAGGACTGCCTGCCGGATAGCGCCCTGTAGGTCTACTTTGTCTTCGGGTAGGCCTTGAAGGATGTTGTCCTTCAGGGTGTCGCTGAAGAGGCGGGGCACCTGCGGGGTGTACGCGCTCCTGGGAGGAACGAAAAAGAGCGCCGGGTCGGCCACTGGCTCCCCGTTCCAGAGTATCTGGCCGGAGTCCTTCTCCGCGAGGCCGAGCAACACCTTCAAGAGCGTGGTCTTGCCTGCGCCGACCTGCCCCGTAATCACTGTGAACGAGCCGCGCTCCACGCTGAAGCTGATCTCCTCGATGCCACGTCCGGTGTCTGGGTATTTGTAGCTCAGGCCCGATACTTCAAGCCTTTCGAGCATGTGCTCCTGAGTCTTTGGTATGAAAGGCACTATGGGATAGTCGCCCTTCTCGTAGACCGGGCTGTGCTTCGAGAGAGTATTGGGTGGCGCGCCTTCAAGTAGCTTGTCCAGGCGTTCCAGCGATACGCCCGTCTGCTTGTAGTGCGCGACAAGGCGGCCCACCCAGAAGGGGAAGCTGGTTATGCCCCAGATGTAGCTTGTGAAGAGCGCGAAGTCACCCACCGTGAAGGTGCCGCCCTGCATCGCCTGTGCCACCAGCACCAGTATCGCGCCCATAGCGATGTTGACCGTGTTGCGGTTGAACGAGTCGAGCAACTGCGTGAAGACCGAGTCTTTGAGGGCGGCCTTGCCTCTTATTTCGTTCAGCTTGCTAAAGTGCGCTATTACGCCTTTCTCGGCACCCGCCACTTGAACCGCCTGCGCCGCGCCGAACACCTCGCCTATGAAGCCCGTCACGCGCCCGGTGGCCTCGCGGTTGGCCTTGCGGTAGCGACGTATGCGCGCGCTCATCAGGTTCGCTACGCCGATAATCACCAGCAGGGGCAGGAACGCCGCGACTGTGACGAACGGGCTGATGCTTATCATCACCGCCAGCGCCGTAATCGCGAACACCGCTTCGCCCGTCATGTCCACCCAATCTTCGAGGTAGTCTATCACCGAGTCTACATCGTCGCGGAAGCGGCTAATCGCCTCACCGGATGATGCTGGCAGGTTTCGCACGCCGGGGCCTTGCAGCACCCACTCAAGCAGGTTCTTGCGTAGCATCGCGTTATTGATGAACCACCAGTCGGCCCACTTGATGACAGACACAACGAGAACGCTGACCCGCGCCGCAGCCACCCCCACCGTGAGGGCGATGAGCGTCCACACGCCCGCGCCTACCGCCTGGTTGTTGCTCAGGCTGTTGAAGAACTCGCGTATGATGAGGCCCGTCGCCAGCGGTATGGTGTAGAACAACGTCCACAGGAACAGGTTCAGCACGTAGAGCCAGGGGCGATAGAGCATTATCCGCCACAAGGCACGATAGATTTTCACACCAGTACCTCCTCCATGCCGGTCCTCAGCAGGTGGGAAAAGTGCGAGCCGGGATTGCCCGCCAGCCACTCTCGCGGGCCGTGCTCGCGGATGCGGCCCTCCTCAAGTATCATCACTTCGTCGGCGCGCTGCACCGTCGCCAGCCTGTGCGCGATGATGATGCCGGTGCGGTTGCGCAACAGCTTCTCCACCGCGTACTCAATTCTACGCTCGGTGGCGGGATCTAGCCGCGAAGAGGCCTCGTCCAGTATCACCAGCCCAGGGTCCTTCAAAAAGACCCGCGTGAAGGCCAGCAATTGAGCCTCGCCAGCCGACAGCCCCGCGCCACCCGGCCCAAGCTCCGTGTCCAGCCCATCGGATAGCGACTCGTACCACCTGTACAGCCCTACCTCCCTGATTACTTCCAGTATCCGGTCGTCGGGGATGCTCTTGTCGAATAGGGTCAGGTTGTCGCGCACTGTCGCGTGGAATAGCTGAACGTCCTGTGTGACCATGCCCACGCGCTGCCGCAGATCGGCTATGCGCGCCTCGCGTATGTCCCCATCGCCCAGGCGGATAGCGCCCGCGCCAGGGTCGTACAGGCGAAACAGCAGCCTGGTAAGGGTAGTCTTGCCGCTACCCGTAGGGCCAAGCAGCCCCAGCACCTTGCCCGGCTGCAAGTGGAAAGAAAAGTCTTTCAGCACGGTCTCTTCCTGGTCGTAGCCGAACGTCACGTCCCGAAACTCGACGGCGAGCGGGCCGGTGGGTATCGCCTGGGTGCCCTCGCCTTCTATAATCTTGTTCTCTATCCTGTAGAGCGCCTGCACGCGCCCGATGCCCGCACTCGCCTTCTGCAATTCCTGCATCTGCTCGGTTATCTCTTCCAGGGGGCGGCGCAGTATCTCGATATAGTTGAAGAAGAGGAAGACTGTGCCGATGGTTATCGCGGCGGTGGAGTAGAGGTACGCGCCCATTCCGAAGGCTACCACATAGCCCAGCGCGAATATGAGCATCGTTATCACCCACACCAGCACGTCCATAGCCCACGCCTTGCGCCCCTTGCGATAGAGGGCGCGCATCACCTGGTAGAGCCGCAGCATCACGTAGGACTGCGCGCCGTTCGCCTTGATGTCCGGCAGGCCGGAAAGCCGCTCCTCGATGAATCCGAAAAGGTCCGCGAAACCCTGCCGCTCCGCAGCCAGGGCCGATACCGCTATGTTGCGGCTGCGCGCCAGTACAAGCGTGGCAAGCAGGGCAAACACGAACAGCGCCAGGCCCACGCGCCAGTCCTCGAAGAAGAGCACGATCACCACGCCCAGCATCAGGAGCATGTTGCCGAAGACCTGCACCACGAAGCGCGAGAAGAAGTTGGAGAGCGCGGTCACGTCGCCGTCTATCCTCTCGATAAGCTCGCCCGGCGTATGGGTCTTGTGGAAGGTCATGTCGAGGCCGAGGCAGTGCGCGGCCAGGTCGGTGCGCAGGGCGTTAGTGGCGGTCCAGCCGACCACGCCACTGACGTAAGTAGCCGCGACGGTCAGCCCCTGGTTCGCCAGCGCCACCGCGATAAAGAGGAGCGCGGCCATAACTAACGTGTCCGGCCCCGCGCTCGCCAGGGCGCTGTCTATGAAGTAGCGCACTATCTGCGGGTTGAGCAGTTGCAGCCCTATGCTCCCCAGGAGCAGCGCGGCCAGCAGCACGGTTCTCGGCCACTGGGGCTTCATATATTTGGAGAGTAGCTCCGCGTACCCCCTGAGTGGAAGGTCCATCCTTGCTTATTTACCTCATCAATTGCTTAGATACACACTCTGCGTCCACGCAGAGGGGTCGAAGAGCCAGGGCGGGACGATGTACCCGCCCATCTCTTCGGGGATCAATTCTTCATCGAGAGACCCGCCACCGGCCCACCTCAGCAGCACGAACTGGTTGGGCATGGCAGGCTCGCCCGGCACCTCTACCACCAGCGAGCCGTCGCACGCGGGCACCGGCTCAGGCACGACCAGACTCGTATCGCGCAGCAGCCTCGCCAGCCAGACGATGTCGGCCAGGGCTGCCGCCGCGTTCTCTTCGCCCGCGTCCAGCACGCGCAGGGCGAATTGCTTGCCCTCTATCCTGCCCAGGTAGGGGTGGACCGCGCTGCCGTCGCCGATGGGCACCTCAACGAAGAATGTCGTGTCTTCATCTCGGCTGAGCAGCGTCAAGCGGGCGGCACCTAAGCCGTACCGCTCCAATGCCTGCTCAGCCAAACGCCTGAGACGGTGGTATTGCTCTTCCTCTGTCAAACACTCGTAAGCTATCATGGTTTTTGTCCTCGTTACGCTCCGTTAATGTTTTGCCTTGCCTCTTTGTTTCGTCTCTCGGCGGGCCGCGATCATGGAATAGAAAAGGCCGAGGGTTTCGGGTGAACCCACGGCCTTTCTTTCGTGTTTGGAGCAGTTTTGGGCTGCTTCGGGATATAAAAAGGACCGTGAGCTTTACTTACTGCCCACGGCCTCCGGTTGCTATTAGCTAGAACCTATCAGCTTTCGGGCAGACTCCTCCCCTGGACGGTGACGCCGAAGGGCGCTCCCGTGCGGATGCGAAGGTATGTGGTGTTCTTCATTGCCATTAGGAGTTTGCCTCCACTAAAGGTTTCCAAGATGAGGCTAGTATAGCAGGCTTTCCGGGGGCTGTCAATAGGTTTTTTGCATCAGAGTGGTACAAAAAGTGGCACAAATTGGCCGGAGAATAATCACCCAATAAGCAGTATCCGGCAGGGTATCGGATTGGTGGCTTGCCTATTGAATGTACATGGTATTATAGTTGTCGGAGTAAATTCCCTCGACGCCTCGGCAATGCACGACATTCCTCTATGGGGTAGGAGTATTGAAGACCAACACCGGCAAGATCCTGGCTCAGCTTGATGCGTTAGGCGACTTCTACGGCAGCATCAGATCGGGGCCGGAGGCCCTGCCCGATTACACCGAACGGGCGCACCAGTTCATTACGATGTGCATGTCCACCATCGAGAGAATAGCAGGGCCGGACAGCACATACGCAAGCAGGGCCAGGAGCGTGGTCGGCCAGCCCGCACGCGCCGCAGGCAGGATAAGCATGCTGTACGGCGTGATGCAGGCTCTCAGAAATGACGTGGCAAATGGGAACGTGGTGCCGGTGCAGGGTATAGGGCACATGGACTTGTTTTCCGAGTACCTCGAACAGGCTGACCATTTGCTGGAAAGCGGTTACAAGGACGCCTCGGCGATAATGGCGGGAGGTGTATTGGAGGCCCACCTGCGGCGATTGTGCGGCAGGCACGGCATTGACACGGACGAGCAGATTTCGAGTGGGCGCAGGCGCAAGAAAGCGTCCATATTGAGCGCCGATCTGTATAAGGCAAAGATACTATCGCTGAGCGAGTACCAGCAGGTAAAGACGTGGCTCGCATTGCGAAACGACGCGGCGCGGGGGAACTTCGACGGCTACGTAAAAGAGGAAGTGGCCCGCCTGGTGCAATGCGTGTGGGACTTCGTCCGCACCCACCCCATTTGATAAGAAAGTCGAGAAATCAGCAAAAAGGGCCGCCCGGCGGCCCTTTTTGCTGATTTCTCAAAAGAAAGTTCCTCCCCTCTTCGAGGGTTATGAGGCTTCGCCTGCGGAAGCGGTGGGGGTTGCCTGGCGCTTCCTGGGGCGTAGGGCCAGCCAGGTTGCCAGGAGGAGTAAGGGCACGGCCCACCACATGAATACGGCTACGGTGATCAGCACGCTCGCCACGTCGGATAGCATGTCGAGTGAGGCGTTCCAGGCCTGGGTGGCGGTCCTGGCGGGGTCCCAACCCTCTTCAGTGACGGTCATGGGTTCGACGGGCGCTATCTCCGGGTAGAGGCTGACGGTGAGGGTGGACATCTCGGACCGCTTGCTGAGGAAGTTCAGGCGGCCCTGGATGCGCTCTATCTCGCCCTGTATCTGGCGTAATTCGCGGTCAAGGGTGAGGATGTCTTCCAGCTCTACGGCTTTGGCCTGCAACGCGAGCATGCGTGTCTCGGTGGCTTGCAGGTTGCGTAGCTGCGATTGGAGGTCGGTATACTCCTCGGTAACGTCGCTGCTTGAGATATTCTCGGAGATGGTCTTCATGCCGACCTGCCGCAGCTTCGATACCACGTTGTCGAACTCGCGGGCGGGGACCTGTAGGGTGATGGTGGCTACTGTGTAGTCGCCTTCCTGGCGGCTGTCGGACTGCGAAATGTAGCCGCCGTGCCCACCCGCCAGGCTCCTGACTTCGTTCAGGGCGTTAGACACGTCCTTCACTTTGAGTTGCAGCGTGCCCGTGCGGATTATCATGCGGTCCCAGGGCTGCGTCTGCTCGCCGGGCTGTCCTCCCGTGCTTGGAGGGTTATTGACTGCGCTTGCACCACGGTTCTCCGTGACATTCATGTAGGCCGCCATAGCGGTGGGTTGGGGGACCAACTCAAGGGAAAGCTCCCTTTCTGCCAAGGCTGGCCCGCTCGATGACATTCTGTTGAGCATCAAGCCGCGTGCCGCACCCGCTATACCCACGAGCACTATGCACGCGATTACGGACAGAGCAAGGATGCGCGACCAACGCGTGCGCCTTTTTTGAGGCACGTGGCTACTGCCTATATCGCCGCTTGAGGGCCCACGCCCTAAGTTCCTGATGCGCCGGATAGATTTCCTTAGACCGTTACTTTCCATCTCTTTCTAGCCTCCTGAGGGGTTGTTGGTTTTTCAAGATGCAACCCTGGTGTGGGTTATGGGTGTATGACGATAGGAGGCGGAAAAATGTTCCCGTGACGGGATGCCAGTGGAAATGAGCAAGAAGTGAGCACTTTTTGGCCTGGAAAGTGAGCATCTACCTATCGCAAATTATAGCTGCGGGGAAATTAGTAACCCCAGCAACCATCAATTGGAAGCCATAGGAGGGCAAATACAATGTCGGCAGAAGAGAACAAGGCTGTTACTCGCGGATTCATGGAAGCATTCAGCAGGCACGACCTGGATGCGTGCGAGCCGTTCCTGGACGAGAATATAGTAGTACATGGTTTCCCTGGCTTACCGCCTGGCCGTGATGCCTACAGGGGAGTGGGTGCGATGTTCCTCGCGGCTTTTCCTGATGGCACAATGGCTGTCGAGGACATGCTCGCGGACGGGGATAAGGTGGTGGCGCGCTACATGTACACGGGTACTCACCAGGGTGAGTTACAGGGTATCCCGGCCACCGGCAAAGAGATCGCGGCGCAGGGCATTTTGATCGACCACATAGTAAATGGCAAGGTCGTCGAGCGGTGGGACGTATTTGATCAGATTGGCATGCTTCAGCAGCTAGGCGTAATGCCTGCTCCTGGGCAGTAACTATTCACTCTATTCAAGAAGAACGTTCAAAAAGAAGAAAACAGGCGGCGCAGCCGCCTGTTTTCTTCTTTTTGAACTAAAGGTTCTACTCTTGCCAGGCGCAAATCTGGCCTACGGGAAGATGCCGCGCAGGCGGGTGACTTCGGCTACGCGGTTGATGGCAAGCATGTACGCGCCGGTGCGGGTGTCTACCGAGTTGTTCTCGGAGGTCTCGTGTACGTCGCGGAAGGCGCGCTGCATCACGCGCTCCAGCTTCTTGTTGACCTCGTCCTCGGCCCAGTAGTAGCCCTGGATGTTCTGCGCCCACTCGAAGTAGGAGACGGTCACGCCACCCGCGTTCGCCAGGATGTCGGGGAGGACCAGGACGCCTTTCTGGAAGAGGATGCGGTCGGCTTCGGGGGTGGTGGGGCCGTTGGCGGCCTCGGCTATTATCTTTGTCTTGATGCGGTCGGCGTTGTTGACGGTGATGACGCTCTCCAGGGCGGCGGGCACCAGGATGTCGCATTCAAGCTCCAGCAGTTCCTCGTTGGTGATGTCGTCCGAGCCGCCGAAGCCTGACAGGGAGCCGTGCTCCTGCTTGTAGCGGGTGGCGCTGTTGGCGTCTATACCGCTGGTGTTGACTATACCGCCCCGGCTATCCGATATGGCTATAACGGTCGCGCCGTCTTCCGAGAGGAGACGCGCAGCGATTGAGCCTGCGTTGCCGAAGCCTTGCACAACCACGCGAGCGCCCTGCAAGTCAACGCCCTTCACCTTGACGGCTTCGCGCACTACATACTGTAAGCCGCGCGCTGTGGCCTCGTTGCGGCCCAGCGAGCCGCCGATGCCGATAGGCTTGCCGGTGATTAGGCCGGGGACGGGGTAGCCCTTGAGCATGGAAATGGTGTCCATGATCCAGGCCATCGTCTGCGAGTTGGTGTTCACGTCGGGAGCGGGGATGTCGATCTCCGGGCCGATGATGGGGGAGATCTCGGCGGCGAAGCGGCGGGTCAGGCGCTCCACTTCGGCCAGGCTGAGCTGCTTGGGGTCAACGATTACGCCGCCCTTGCCGCCGCCGTAGGGGATGCCTACAGTGGCGCACTTCCATGTCATCCACATAGCGAGGGCTTTTACTTCATCCAGCGATACGTCCTGGTGGTAGCGGATGCCGCCCTTCGCCGGGCCTAGGGTCAAAGAGTGCTGCACGCGGTAGCCGGTGAAGACCCTGTAGCTGCCGTCGTCCATACGCACGGGGAAATGCACCGTCAGTTCGCGCTTGGGGTGAGAGAGTATCTGCTTCATACCCTCATCTAGGTTGAGCCTGTCCGCGGCGGTCATGAACTGCTCGACCGCCACCTGGTACGGGTTGGGTTTCTCCTGGTTTACCTTTTCTGCCGACATTGCTAGTCCTCCTCATTGAGTCTATTTGTTATTCTTCCCAGGTTAGTCTCCACGGGACGATCCCGTGATAAAGACGCGAAGTAATATGGTTGTGATGATTCAGCACTCTATATGCCAACGTATTGCGTATTGCGTAGTACGTATTGCGTATTAGTTGAACCGCAGAGGCGCAGAGACGCAGAGGTTATTTAGGGTTTCACGCAATACGCACTACGCACTACGCAATACGCACTACGTTTCCCGCCTCTCCTCTAGCTTGCGCTTCAGGAGTTCGCGGGTGGTATTGGCGTCTGCCTGTCCCCTGGTGGCCCTCATTATGGGGCCGATGAAGGCGGCTATGGCGCTCTCTTTGCCCCCCAGGTAATCGGCTACTGCCTTCGGGTTGGCGGCTATGGCTTCGTCTACCGCTTTCTCAAGGGCCGATTCGTCTCTTACCACCGCAAGCCCTAGCTCCTTTACTAGCTCGGCGGGCGCGCGTCCGGTCTTACATAGCTCAGGCATGAGTGAGCGGGCTATCGAGCGGTTGATGGTGCCTTGCGCCACCATATCCACAAGCTCCCGCAGCCGTTCGGCTGTCAGCAGGCTATTCTCTATGCTGATGCCTGCTTCGCCCAGGAGCTTCGCCAGATCGTTCACTATGAAGCCTGCCGCAATCCTGGCGCGCTCGGCGTCGGCTCCCTGTGCTACGCGCTCAAAGTAGTCCGCGATGGAGCGCGAGGTGGTCAATTGGGTGGCCTCATAGCGGCTGAGGCCGTACTGCTCCACCAGGCGGTTGCGGCGGGCATAGGGTAGCTCAGGGAGTTGGGCGCGCAGGCTCTCTCTGTCCGCATCGGTGAAGGTGAGGGGTGGGAGGTCCGGCTCAGGGAAGTAGCGGTAGTCGTGGGCCTGCTCTTTGGTGCGTTGAGAGACCGTAGTGCCCCGGTCCTCCACCCAGCCGCGCGTCTCCTGGACTATGCGGCCTCCACCGCGTAGAACTTCTGCCTGCCGGACAACCTCATATTCAAGGGCGGCGCGCACGGCCTTGAAGGAGTTCATGTTCTTTATTTCGACCTTCGTGCCGAACTCAGCCTGCCCGGCGGGGCGCACGGATACGTTGGCGTCCACACGGAACGCTCCTTCCTCCATGTTGCCTGTAGAGACGCCTATCCAGCGCAGGAGGTGGCGTAGCTGCATGAGATAAAGCTGCGCTTCTTCGGGCGAGGCGATGTCGGGGGCGGATACTATCTCCATGAGGGGCACGCCGGAGCGATTGGCATCCATGAGCGAATACGAAATGCCGCCGGGGCCTGTGCGGTGGAGCAGGCGGGCAGTGTCCTCTTCGAGATGAACCCTGATGATGCCGATTTTAGATTGAGGGTTCGCGTCTTCGATTTCGAGGTAGCCGTCTACGCAGAGGGGGAGGTCGTACTGCGAGATTTGGTAGCCCTTCATCAGGTCGGGGTAGGGGTAGTTCTTGCGGTCGAACTTGGAGAAGTCGGGTATGGCGCAGTTTAAGGCTAACCCGGTGAGGAGCAGCTTGCGAACGGCTTCGGCGTTGATGACGGGCAGGGTGCCGGGCATACCGAGGCAGATAGGGCAGACGTGCGTGTTGGGCGGCGCGTAGGCAATGTCCGCCGCGCACCCGCAGAACATCTTGCTCTTCGTGAGCAGTTGGGCGTGGACTTCCAGGCCGATGGTGGTGAGATAGTCTGTTTGCGACTGAATCGCGGAGGGTGCGTTCACACTTACCATTTGAAATAGTGCTCCTGCCGAAAGCGGACTGTGCATTATATCACGATGGTGTAGCTCGCGCAACATCGTTTTTCTAATCTTTCTAACCGCAAAGACGCAAAGGATCGCAAAGTTCGCAAAGGTTTTTGTTGTTTGGAACCACAAAGGCACAGAGAGCACAAAGGGACCTTTGCCTGGTAAAATGAGAGATACAATGAATAATTGGGAGATGACTATGCAGAACGAGCCGATTAAGGTTTACAGGCGGTCGTGGTGTGAGGATAGCGACGCCGCAGTGGAGTATTTTAAAGAGCAAGGTATTCAGTACGTGGAGATAGACATCGAGGAGGATGAGGCGGCTGGCGAAGGGGTGAAGTTCATAACGGGCGGGCACCATATCACCCCGACGCTGCTCTACGAGATGCACGCAATAGTGTTCGATCCCTGGGATGCGGCGCGCTTCGGGAGATGGTGGCAGGTGGCAGGCGGTAAAGCTTTACAACAGGAGTAGAAGGTGATTGCCCGGGAGCGGACTAGATGCTCCAGGAGCGGGGGACGAAGATGCGCTCGAAGGTGCTGATGGCGAAGCGATCGGTCATGCCTGCTATGTAGTCTACAACCAGGCGCTCGTTAGGCTCGCCGCGTGGGTTGCGCTTCAATTCAGGGGGTAGCTCTTCGATGTGCTTGCAGAAGTAGTCGAAGAGCGCGCCTATGAGGTGGTCTACTTTGCTGACCTCGGCTTTGGCGTCGGAGCCGATGTAGACGTGCTCGTAGAGGAATAGCTTGAGGGTGTTGGCGGCTTCTTCTACGTGGGGGCTGACCTTCAACTCTATGGCTCTGCGGTCGCCTGCCCTGGCCTTTTCATCGGGGTAAGTGACGTGCCAGTTCTGGTCTACGATGTCGTTCACCAGGGTATTGATGCGCTCGGAGTTGGTCTTGCCCAGGACTTGCGCCACGCCCGGCGGGAGGTCGGAGGTCTTGATGATGCGCGCGCGTATGGCGTCGTCCGTGTCGTGGTTGATGTAGGCGATGGTATCCGCCAGCTTGACTATCTTGGACTCGATGGAGCCGTAGCCCATGCCCTCTGAGGAGAGGCCTTCCTCTACGGGTGTAGAGGTAACGAGGGCATCGCGTACCTCGTTGGTCAGGTTGAGGCCATCGCCGTCGCGGGCGAGGTAGTCCACGATGCGGAGCGATTGGCGGTTGTGCTTGAAGGTGGGGTCGTATATCTGGCGCAGTGCGTCCTCACCGGCGTGGCCGAATGGTGTATGGCCGAGGTCGTGCGCCAGGGCTATAGCCTCGGTCACATCTTCGTTCATCATGAGGGCGCGGGAGATGGTGCGAGCGATCTGGGACATCTCAAGGGTGTGGGTGAGGCGGGTGCGGTAGTGGTCGCCAATGGGGCCGATGAAGACCTGCGTCTTGTGCTTGAGGCGGCGGAAAGCCTTGGAGTGGATGATGCGATCGCGGTCGCGCTGGAAGGCGGTGCGGATGGGGGAGGGGTCCTCCGGCAAGGGGCGCGTGGCCTCCGCCGCCTTAGCCGCGAGTGGCGACAACCGCGCAAACTCCTCCTGCTCCAACCTCTCCCGCACCTTACTACTATCGCTCATACTCACTCCTTTTTATCTAACCACAAAGACACAAAGAACACAAAGTTATTAAGGGTTTTAAGGTTTTGCTGTTTGTTATAGTGCCAGGCGTTTGATACCATCTTTGAGGATGGGCACGTTGAAATTGATGAGTAGACCCAGTTTGTGCCCCGTTGTCTTTAGATAGGACAGGAGTTGGGCCGTATGTATCGGCGCTAGCGCTTCTACCGCCTTTAACTCGACTACTAATACGTTGCCTACCAGCACATCTAGCCGACCTTCGCCTACCGCCTGGCCTTTATAATCCAGAGTTACGGCTACCTGACGGGCAAAAGGTATGCCACGCAATGTAAGCTCAATACAGAGCGCCTCCTCATAAACCGACTCCAGAAACCCTGGCCCCAACAACCTATGCACTTCAAGCGCAGCGCCAATCACCCTGTAGGATAACCCATTCGGATCGAGACCATAATCCTCGTTCTTTGTGCTCTTTGTGTCTTTGTGGTTCATTTTCATTTGTCCTTCTCGACAGACTCAAGGGCGGCCTGGGCTGCGGCGAGGCGGGCTACGGGGACGCGGTAGGGGCTGCAACTCACGTAGTCGAGGCCTACGCTGTGGCAGAACTGGATGGAGGAGGGGTCGCCGCCGTGCTCGCCGCAGATGCCCACCTTCAGGTCGGGGCGGGTCTTGCGGCCCTGCTCGGTTGCCATCCTCACCAGTTGCCCCACCCCCTCCCTGTCTAACACCTGGAAGGGGTTTTCGGGGAGGACGCCTTGCTCTACGTATTGCAGGAGGAACTTGCCCTCGGCGTCGTCACGCGAGTAGCCGAAGGTTGTTTGCGTGAGGTCGTTGGTGCCGAAGGAGAAGAACTCGGCGTGCTCGGCTATCTGCGCGGCGGTGAGGGCGGCGCGGGGTATCTCAATCATCGTGCCGAACTTGTATGGGATGCCGCGCCCAGCGTCTGCCTCCACGCTCTTCGCGACCTCCTCAAGCTGCTCGCGCACGCGCTTCAACTCATTAACGTGGCCTACTAAGGGTATCATTATCTCCGGGTGAGACTCCAGCCCCTCGTTCAGCAGTTGGAGGGACGCCTTCAGGATGGCGCGCACCTGCATGTCGTTGATGGCCGGGTACATCAGCCCCAGGCGGCAGCCGCGCAGGCCCAGCATCGGGTTCTGCTCGCGCATCTGGCCCACTACGCCCAGCAGTTGCACTTTCTCGCGGTACTCGTCGCTGTCTGCCTCGCCACGCATACGCATTTCGGTGGTCTCAACCAGCAGATTTTCATACGAGGGCAGGAACTCGTGCAGGGGCGGGTCGAGCAGGCGGATGACGGTCGGCTTTCCCTCCATCGCCTTGAGGATGCCGTAGAAGTCGCCTTGCTGTATCACTTCCAGTTGGGCGAGCGCGTCGTGGTAATCCTTCACCGCGTCAGAACTGTCTGCGGCTTCCTTCGCCCAGGCCAGTTCCTTCTCGGCGGCCGGTCGCTTGTCGTCATCGTTCGGCCCCAGCTTATCGAGGGCGGTTTGCGCGTCATATAAGGCACCGTCCAGGCGGGTGGCTTCCCCTGCCGACAGGATCATCTGGCGGACGACGGGCAGGCGCTCCTCCTCGAAGAACATGTGCTCGGTGCGGCACAGACCTATCCCCTCCGCGCCGTAGTTGACCGCCTTGATAGCGTCGCGCGGGTAGTCTGCGTTGGCCCACACGCCCAGCTTGCGAACGTCGTCCGCCCAGCCCAGCAGCTTGAGCAGATCGTGCTCCTCGGCGAAGTTCGGCTCGATGAGAGCGATTGCGCCCAGGAAGACCTCGCCGGTGGTGCCGTCTATAGAGATAATGTCCCCCTCGCGCACCGTCTGGCCGTTGGCGGTGAAGTGGCCGTCTTCGTCATTGACATGCAGGCCGCCGTTCTCGGCTCCCGCCACGCACACCTTGCCGAACTGGCGGGCCACCACTGCGGCGTGGGATGTCGCGCCGCCCCTTGCGGTCAGCACGCCCTTGGAGGCTATCATGCCGTGTACGTCTTCGGGGTTGGTCTCTTCGCGCACCAGCACAACGTCTTCGCCGCTTGAGCCTATGCGCTTGGCTTCGTCGGCTGTGAAGATCGCCTTGCCGACGGCAGCGCCGGGCGCGGCGTTGAGGCCCACCGCCAGCAGCTTGCCCTCTGCGCGGGCGCGGTCCTTGTCCTTGTCATCGAAGCGAGGGAGGAGCAGTTGCACGACGTGGGCAGGCTCTACCCGTTGGAGGGCTTCTTCCTTCGAGATCAGACCTTCCTCTACCATGTCCACCGCGACCTTGACGGCGGAGGCGGCGGTGCGCTTGCCGGAGCGGGTCTGTAGCATGTAGAGCTTGCCGCGCTCGATGGTGAACTCAAGGTCCTGCATGTCGCGATAGTGCCTCTCAAGGCGCTGGCCTATCTCCTGGAACTGGCGGTAGACTTCGGGCATCTCATCTTCAAGCTGCGAAATCTTCTGCGGAGTGCGAATGCCCGCCACCACGTCCTCGCCCTGCGCGTTCACCAGGAACTCGCCGTATAGCTTCCCTTCGCCCGTGGAGGGGTTGCGGGTGAAGGCCACGCCGGTGCCGGAGTCGTTGCCCATGTTGCCAAAGACCATCATTACTACGTTCACGGCGGTGCCGAGGTCGTGGGGGATGTTCTGCGCGTTGCGGTAAGCGAAGGCACGCGGGGAGTTCCACGAGTTGAATACGGCCTCTATCGCCAGTCGAAGCTGCTCGTGCGGGTCGTCGGGGAAGGGACGCCCGGCCTCTCGCTGCACGGCCTCCTTGAACTGCTCCACCAGAGTTTGCAGGTCTTCTGCCGTGAGGTCAGTGTCCAGCTTGACGCCCCTCTCCTCCTTCATCTTGTCCAGCAGATCGTCAAAATGGTGAGCCTCCACGCCCATGACGATGCGCCCGAAAAGCTGGATGAAGCGGCGGTAGGCGTCATGACCGAACCGCTCGTTGCCTGTTAGCCTGACCAGCCCCTGCAACGTGTCGGGGTTGAGGCCCAGGTTGAGCACCGTATCCATCATACCGGGCATGGAGAACTTGGCCCCTGAGCGCACTGAAACGAGTAGGGGGTTTGCCGGGTCGCCCAGCTTCTTGCCCGTCTCTTCCTCAACGGTATGCAAAGCTTCCAACGCCTGCTCCCACATGCCCGGCGGGAACTCCCTGCCGCTCGCTATGTAGGCGCGGCACGCCTCCGTCGTGATGGTGAAGCCGGGGGGCACGGGCAGGCCCGCGTTCGTCATCTCCGACAGGCCCGCGCCCTTGCCGCCCAGCAGGTCGCGCATCTTGGCGTTGCCCTCGTGGAAGAGGTATACCCATTTGTGGGTGTTGGGTGTTGGGTGTTGGGTGTTAGGTAATGTGGTTGCCATTCGTTGTGTGTTTCTCCTTCTTAAGTATGTTAGATGTCGGCTTGCAGCGTTCTGAGGAGGGCGTTCCCTACCCGCCAAGAACGCCAGGTTCGCTAAGGTTTTTGTTCTTTTCCTCAGAGGGTCACAATTACCAAGCTTGTACCTCTCTACTGAAAGGGCTTCCATTTGTAAGTGAAATCTTTGCACTCATTTAGTCACATGCTCAGTGGCATCAGAAGGACTTTGTTGGTAGTAGAAACCGTCTAGCGTGCCCTCGACCAAACCCTGGTTAGTGGGCACGAGTGAGCCGAATTGGATTGGGAACACTTGTGAAGCATTCTTGTTTAGGAACGTGTAACTCTCACTAATATCTTCTGGTCGGGGTCCAAACGCTCCAAGCCAAAACGATACCTGACCCTGTGATGTTATGATTCTCGGCTGAATTATGCCCAGGCTGCTATCATCTTGGTATGGCGGGGTTAGGTAGCCCTCCATCCGGCTTCCGTCTGCAAGAATGAAGTACGCCCGCATCACGAACATACCTTGCGCAGGGTCCAAAGGAGACATCAGAATATGAGGTTTCACAGTTGCTTCATCTTGTCCTTCTTCTCCTTCTTCATCAAGAGCAAACTCCCAAACCGGGTAGTCGTCAAGGTCTGCTAATGTGAGCAGATAGACTTGCTTGCGAACTCTCGTGTTTTGTCTTTGCGATTCCATTCTTGACCTTATCCTGGCGCTCTTGGTGTCTTGGCGGTTCAATACTTACAATTCGCTCAAATACACCACTAAGTCCGTAGCAGTCACCTCCACGCCCAACTGCCCCAGCATGGTACCTATCTGGGCGCGGTGCTCGGTCTGGTGGTTGGGGACCTGTAGGAGCATATGCCACACCTTGCGAGTGCGCTCCTTGCCGTCGGGGGCCATATAGGTTAGCTCTTGGCTGAGGTCTTCTTCTAAGATGGAGTTTAAGTATTGCATGGCCTGGGTGTGATTGCCGTCCCACCACTCTACCAACGCGCCCAGGTCAGCGAAGTCCTCACCTTTGGGCAGCTTGAGGGGAGACTCCCCCATGCAGCGTTGCACCCATAGCCACTCGGATACTGCCAGGTGCGCGAGCGTGTCGTGGATGGAGCCATAAACGCCCCTTTTGTCAGCATCCTTGAGCTGGCTATCTTCCAAGTTTTCGATAGCAGCTAGCATCTTGTCACGCGCCCAGATGGAGTAGTCGAACAGGGTCCGTAGCATGTCAAGCGAGGGGCCGGGGCGATAGCTCACTCCCTTTTGCGGAGCTTGCGTTATGCCTTGCGGGTTGTTCAGAGTTTTGATTACTTCCCGGCGCACCCTGTCGAGTGACACCCCCAGGCTCTCAAGTACGCCTGCGGCTATACCTTCGCCCTCGCGTATGAGTCCGAGCAATAGGTGCTCTGTGCCTATGTAATCGTGGTTGAGACGGTGGGCCTCGTCAACCGACAACTCGATCACGCGCTTGGCACGAGGAGTGAGTCCTATCTCGCCAAACTCCATGCGTTCACCGCGCCCAATAATGAACTCCACCGCTGAACGTACCTTATGCAACTCTATGCCGAGGTTGTTCAGTACGCGAGCCGCGACATCATCCCATTCACGAAGCAATCCCAGTAGAATATGCTCCGTGCCGATGTAATTGTGATTGAAGTGTTGAGCTTCTTGCTGGGCCAGTTGGAGAGCCTTACGCGCCTGCTCAGTGAACTTATCAAACCTGGCGGGGCCTTCCCTCGTGCTGGAATGGGACTCACTCGTCATAGTGCCCTGGACGCTCGCCAGCACTTCAAGCACCTTGTCGCGTACCGTTTCGAGCGACACACCCAGGCTCTCAAGCACGCCGGCTGCTATACCCTCACCCTCACGGACGAGGCCAAGCAGCAGGTGCTCCGTGCCGATGTAGTGGTGGTTGAGGCGGCGAGCCTCGTCAACCGCAAGCTCGATCACGCGCTTGGAGCGAGGGGTAAGGCCGATCTCGCCTTGCGCTTCATATGTGCCCCGCTCAATAGCAGCCTCCACCGCTTGGCGTACCCTGTCCAATTCGATGCCTAGACCGGCCAGCACGCGAGAAGCCACGCCATCAGTTTCGCGCACCAGCCCAAGCAGTAGATGTTCGGTGCCGAGGTAGTTGTGGTTGAAGCGTTGCGCCTCTTCCTGGGCTAGCTGCAACACCCTACGTGCTCTCTCCGTGAACTTGTCGAAGCGGTCAGACATTGCTCTCTCCCAATGACTCATACAGTCACCATACAACCCAGGGTTCATCCCAATCAAACGACAGCAACCATTCCGGTGGACAAAAAGGCAGCACTCTATTATATACCCTTGCTAAACCTCTTGCGAGGGACCAGGGGTTAGGCGTTAGGCTTTGTCAAAGTCGCCAAAACGCCTTACATGAGGAAAAGAAATTGTCTATATACGAAATTGGCGGCTTTGCCGCCAATTTCGTATATAGACCAAAGAAAACTTCACTTAGCCGTTGGCATAACCCGTGCTTTTGTTGCGATTTATGACTACAAGAGATAGCGCGCCCATGGAGGCGCTACCACCTATTATTACCGACCCTGTGGAGTCGGCTAAGGCCGCGGGGCTGCGGTACGTGATGGATACCGGCCCCGGCATCACGCGCAAGCGCGCAGGCAAGCGATTCAGCTATATAGGGCTGGACGGCAAGCCGATACGCGACCCCGCCGAGAAGGAGCGCATAAATTCGCTGGGTATACCGCCCGCCTGGACTGAGGTGTGGATTTGCCCCAACCCGCGCGGTCACATCCAGGCTACGGGGCGCGACGCGAAGGGGCGCAAGCAGTACCGCTACCACCCCAAATGGCGGGAGGTACGCGACGAGACGAAGTATGGCAGGATGATAGCCTTCGGCAAGGCGCTGCCCCTTATACGCGAGCGTGTAGATCATGATTTGTCGTTGCGGGGCTTCCCCAGGGAGAAGGTGCTCGCCACCATCGTGCGCCTGATGGAGAAGACGCGCATACGGGTGGGCAACGAGGAGTACGCACGCGCCAATAAGTCGTTCGGGCTGACCACGCTGCGTAACAGGCACGTCAAGATTGAAGGGTCTACGTTACGCTTCAAGTTTCGGGGGAAGAGTGGCAAGGAGCACGCCATCAAGGTAGCCGACCGCCGCCTCGCCAACACAGTCAAGCGCATCTCGGAATTGCCCGGACAGGAGCTATTTCACTACCTGGACGATGAGGGCAACCCGCACAAGGTCACATCGGAGGACGTGAACGCTTACCTGCGGGAGATTACGGGCCAGGATTTCACGGCCAAAGACTTCAGAACGTGGGCGGGCACTGTATTGGCCGCCTGGGCGTTGCAGGAGTTCGAGGCGTTCGACTCGGACGCGCAGGCCAAAAAGAACGTGGTGCGGGCAATCGAGTCGGTGTCGCAGAGCCTGGGCAACACGCCCGCCATCTGCCGCAAGTGCTACGTACACCCCGTCGTGGTCGACTCTTATTTGGACGGCACGCTTCTAGAAGCGTTGAAAGAGCGCGCCGAGGAAGAGATTAAAGAGTCGCTCCCAAGCATGGACCCGCACGAAGCCGCCGTGCTGGCCCTCTTGCAGCAGCGCCTCTCGCGAGAGTTGGAGCAGAAAAGCGCATAAAATGTATCTGCATCTTCTCTATAGCATGATATGGTGCTATAATCATCAACGTGCGGCCATCCGGCGAGGTGGATAGGCGGCGCTACCGGCTAACTATATCTATTGAGGAGGGCGGATTGATGAAGATGCAAGCGAAAGCGCGGGTAATGGCGCTGGTTATGGCGTTGGCGATGGCCCTGGTTATGGTGCAGGGCGCGGCGGCGCAGACCACCCCCGGATCGTTCCCGCAGGTCAAGACCCCGGACTCGGCTAAGTTCGACCTGACAGGCTCCATCTCAAGCGGCGGCGAGACTATACCTATCAGTGGCAGCGGCGCGTTCGGGCCGGGCCAGTTCATGATGGACCTTACTCTGACGGCCCCGGCGGGCGCAACGAGCGGCCCCGAAGCGATAACGCTCAGCGCGATCGTGCTCGGTGATAAGCTCTACTTCAAGCTGGGTGGCCTGGGTCTGGGGGAGGACGAAGACAAGTGGTACGTGTCGGACCTGGACGACGTGACGGGTGGCGCAACCGGCATGATGCCTGGGATGCCAGGCTCGATGGCCGATCTGCAAGCGGTGTTGGAAGCGCTCACGATTACAGAGGTCGGTAAAGAGACTATCAACGGCGCGGCCACCACTCAGTACAGGATAGATGTTGACCTTGAGAAGCTGAATGAATTCGCGAGCAGCGCGTCAGGCACCCCTCCCACTGAGGTCCCCGAAGGCACCTCGTTGGTCTTCAACGTGTGGGTGGGCGACCAGGATATGTACGTCCACCGGGTCAGCATGAACTTCGACACTGTGGTGGCCGCTGGCGAGCAAGAAGACGACCTGTCGTTTGACCTGACGCTAACGTTCAAGGAGTTCAACGCGCCGGTCAATATCGTCGCGCCCCCGAACGCCGAGCCTATAGACCTGGGGCCTGCCCTGGGCGGGGTTATACCAGGCATGCCCAGCGTAATCGGCGTCATGCCCGGTATGCCCGGCTCCTCGATGGCCGGTATGCCGCGCACGGGTGCCGCCGAGCAGAGCAATAATCTGCCGTTGGCGCTGGCGGTAGTGGCGCTGGCGAGCATAGCGCTGGGCAGCGTGGCACGCAGGCGCGCCGTGCTGGCGAAATAGAAGTCTTGTGTTCAAGAGGGAATTTCAAAAATAAGAAAATGGGCGGTCCAGCCGCCCATTTTCTTATTTTTGAAATCTTATAGATCATGCCGCCGGAGGAGTGTCGTCCAGGCGGCGAGCGTCCAGCCAATCGAGAGGGTTGCCGAAAAGCATGTGAGATGCGAGCCTTTCGGCGGTTGCCAGGCCGAAGCCCAGGCCGTGCCCGGTGAAGCCCACGGCAAAGTAGACCTGGGGCATATCGGGCAGGCACCCGACCAGGGGTATGCCGTCCGCGCTGAAGCCCATCGTGCCCGACCAGCGATGGGTGATGCGCGCGCCCCTCGCTTCGGGGAAGTAGCGAGCTATAAATCCCTCAAGGCCGCTCTGTACGTCGCGGGTGGTGCGGTCCTCGTACCCAACCTCGGCCTCGCGGAAGTGATGCCGCCACCCACCCATGAGGAGGCTGCCGTCTGGTAGCTGCCGGAAATACTCGTAGCCGTAGTCCGCGTAGCACATCTGCGAGAATAGCCTGGTGCCCAGTGGCTCGGTGCGCAGTATCTGGCCGCGTGTGGGCATCACTTTGCCATCGAAGTAGGGGTGCAGCAGGGGCGCGAAGGCGTTGGTGCAGAGGGCGGCGGCCCGGCATCGCACGGTAGCACGGCGCGACTTCAACTCGACACCCCCGCCCGGCATAGGCGCTATATCGAATACCTCCGACTGCTCGTAGATGGTCGCGCCGGAGGAAGCCGCCAGCGCCTGGGCGAAGTTGACCGGGTGGATGCCCGCGTCTCCCGGCTGCGAGACTACCGCCGTGAAGCCGCGCTTCAGGGGGTCTTTGTGGCTGAACTTGGCTTCTATGCCGTCGTCCAGCATGGCGTCCGCCGCCCGCTCGATGTCCTCGGCTTCGGTATCGTCGAGCGCGAGTAGAAGTGAGCCGGACTGCTCCCATAGAGTGCCGAACTCTTCGGACAGGCCGCGCGCTATGTCGCGGTTGTGCAGGCTGAGCAGCCATAGGTCGCGGGCAAGGTCCGGCCCGTAGACCCGGATGGCGTCGTGGTAGTAGTAGGCCGTGCCTGTGAGCACCATGCCCGCGTTGCGCCCTGACGCGCCCGACGCGATATGCCGCGCTTCCAAAACGCACACCCTCTGCCCCTGCCCGGCGATGAGGCGCGCCAGGTAGAGGCCGACAATGCCCGCGCCCACCACGCACACGTCGCACTCGATGATTTGCTCGTGGCTGGCGTCCTGCCAGTAGGAGACGGTCAACTAGCCACCTTCACGCGCTTTGCGCTGCTGGTTGAGGGCTTCCCTTACCAGGGCCTCGTATTCAGGCGTGCCAGGTTGGGGTCGTGGCTTGTCGGCAGCCCAGAACCCGCCGCCTGAACTGGAAGGCTCGCTAGCTGGTGGTGTGTTCTGCGGTTGCGGGCCTGTAGCAGCGTTGCCTCCCTGCCGTGCGGCCTCCAACGCTGCTCTCGCCATAGCCTCATATTCAGGCGTGCCAGGCTTCGGGCGCGGCATACCGGGCGTCCAGGCAGGTGTCTGGGGGGTGGGTGCAGGCGTAGGCGCAGGTGTATACGTGGGCTGGGGCGCGGGCGGCACCGGCTTACCCCCTCCCTGTGCCAGGGCAGCCCTCACCAGGGCTTCATATTCGGGCGTGCCGGGCTGAGGGCGGGGCATGCCGGGCGTCCAGGTGGGGGTCTGCTCGGCCGCAGGTTGGGGAGCGCCGGATGCTATGGCGGGCGGCTCGTTCCAGAACGGCTTGGGTACATTAGCGAAAGGATCAGGCTCAGGCTCAGGCGCGGGTGGGGGCGGAGGCTGAGGCTCCTGGCCGGGTATGGGCTTACCTTGCTTTTGTGCCTCGATAATAGCGCGCGCCATCGCCTCGTATTCGGGCGTGCCAGGCTTCGGGCGCGGCATGCTGGGCGTCCAGAGGGGGGACTGGGGCGGCGCGGGCGGGACATACGCGGTAGGCGCTGGCGGCTCAGGCACGGGTGCGGGCTTGGGTTGCACCCAGGGCGGCTCGGCAAAGACAGGGTCGGCGGCCTGCGTCTGGGCTTCTACGGATGGCGTAGTAGTGGGTGCCTGCCAGGGTGGCGGCTCCTGCGTGATTAGTGGCTCTGTAGAAAACGAAGTCGCGTCCAGGGTAGACGGAGGCGGTTCCGAACCTCCAAACAGGGTCTGCTCATCTTCTCTAACGTCGGGCGGCGGGGCGACGGCCTGGGGTTCTACCTGGACAGGTTCGGCTACTACGGGCACCGAGGTTGCCGCAGGCCGCGCAGGCCGGACGGGTTCATCGGGCAGGTCGGCGAGGATAGAAGAGAGGTCGAACAGCGGCGGGGCAAGCTCCGGCGACTCTTGAGGCTGCACGGGTGGCGCGGGGGCTTCCTGCTGTACCGGCGCAGTGTCGGGCGGCGCGGGCTGGACAGGCCAGGGGTCGGCGACAGGAACGGCAGGCTCTACGTAGGCAGGCTCAACAGGCGGCGCTGCTTGCGCCACAGGCTCAGGTTCCGGGGGGGTTGGTGGTTTCTCCGGGAAGTCCAGGTTTGCGAAGAGATCGGCAAGGTCAAATTGGGGCGCTGCGAACTGCGGGTCGGCGGGGCGCTCCTCAACCTCCACAGGTGGTTGAGGCTGCCCTGTTTCTGCAAAAGGCTGCTCTTCCGTTGGAGCAACCGTATCAAATGGTTCGATGGCGGGCGCTTGAGCCGCCAACGCAGAGGCCTCCGGCTCAGGCGTCACCTCTATAAGGGGCGCAGTCGCACTTATGGGCACTACCGGCGGCGCGGGCGCTTCAGGCGTTTCGGCCATGACAGCTTCAAGCGGAGTGAGTTCTTTGGCAGGAGCGGGGGCAGCATCAGTCGTTTCAGTAGCAACACCGGAGGGATAGTCCACAATGGCGGCATCATTAGACGCGGCGGGCTGTAACGACTGCGTTGGCGTGGGGAGCACGTAATCTTCTGGGACAGGTTGCGCCGCCTCTACCGGCGCATTCGTAGCGACTTCCGGTGGCGCGGGCATGGCATCCAGGGCAGTACGGGCTTCGACGGCGGGCGCAGCCATACTCGCGCTATCTGCTGCCTCTACCGCCACAGGCTCTATATCTACCTGGGGCACGCTGTAGGCGGGCGTATCCAACCGGTCGGTCGCTGGCGCGTCCGCAGCAGCAACGAGCGAGGCTTGCACAGGCTCGACAGCCTCTGATGTGCGCGGTTGTGTGGCTATATCAGATGCGGCTTCAATAACAATATCGGCCTCGGCAATGGGAGCGGATCTCTCACTGTCAAGGCGGTCAGGCGTTTCCACGACAGCAGATGCCGCCGCGCCCTGGTCTGCCTCACCGGCAGGCTGGAACGACACTAAGGCATCGTCAGCATCCGCAGGCGCAGGTTCTGTGGGCTGTAGGATAAGTTCGGGCAGAGCAGGGGTAGCTGCGTCCGGCGGCGTTTCGGTGACAGGCGTTACATCTGGTTCAGGCTGAGCAGCTATTAGCGGCACGGCAGGCGGCTCTATACCGGGGGTATCAGCCTGTGCTGATTGCACTTCCAGGCCGGGCGACTCCTCGATTACGGCTGCGGCTATAGAGTTAGCAGGTGCCTGCTCTACGGCGGGCACGTCCGCTATCGCAGGTTGCGTGTCCACAAAAGGCTCGGCCAACGGAGCAACTTCAGCCTGGGCTGCGCTCGCGGAGGCGGCAGTGGGAGAAACTTCCACTGCCGGGGGTTCCAGCAGCAAATCTGGCTCGGACGAAGCTATCTGGACCGCCGGGCTATCCTCTATTGGAAGCGTGGCGGCTTGTTCGGCAATCATATCCGGTATTGCAGGGACATCTACAGGCGTAATGGGTACAGCAACGGCCTCGTCGGAAGCCTCCCTGATCGGCAACAACTCCGCTTGCGGGACGACTTCCGCAGACTCAACGGGCGTATCAGGCTGTATATTTAGCGCCGCCACATCCGGCGCTATGGGAGGAATTACGCTCTGCTCAACTGTAGCACCCTGCGCCGTGGGCATCTCCTCCGCAACAGTCGTATCTTCAAGAATGGGAGCAGCTTCAACAACGGCAGGTATATCAGTAGAAGGTGTGTCAGCCTGGGTAAAGAGAGCAGACAGGTAGTCCATTTCCATTTCGCCTGCTTCCTCTACAGGCGCTTGGGCAGGGGCGGTGGGTTCAAGTGCGGGCGATTCAGGCGCTAAAGCCGTCTCCACCTCCGGCACCTGGACTTCCGGGCTTGCCTGTGCCTGCTGCGCTTCGACAACCTCAATGCTATCACGCTGAGTGTCGTCCGGCACTTGCTCGAACGGGCTTGATACCTCAGCAGCAGGGGGCTGAACCTCAGGCACGATGCCAGGGAGCACTTCGGTCTCCGGTGACGAAGTCGCAACCACAGGCGGTGTGGTCTCGGCCACAGGCGGCGGTATCTGGACAGGCGCGGGTGGCTCCTGGGCTGCTCTTTCTTCAACAGGTGGCGTAGGCGTGGGGGCTACGGCTTCTACCGGCGCGGGCTGCGGCTCAACAAACACCACAGCCACTTCCTGGCCGGGCGGGGTCTCTTGCAACGCAGGGGCAACAACCATATCCATAGCCGGGGCAGGTTGGGCGCTCTCGCCAACCTCCGGCTGCACGACAGAGGCGGTGGCAGGCACCACAGGCTCCGGCGTGTACGTTGGGAGGGTCACCGGGCCTACTTCGGCAGGCGCGGGTGTTTCTACGACAACAGGCGGCCCAGGAGCAGGGATAGAGCCAGGCATGGCCTGGACCTGCATTGTAGCAGGCGCGTTGGCAGCAACGGCGCTTGTCTCTACTGGTGGAGACGCGACGGCGGCAGGCGGTTCAGGTGTTGTAACCGGGGCCTGTGGAGGAGAGGCCTGTGGCGGGGCCATTGACACCGGCGGGAATAGCGACGGCTCGTCGGGTGGAGACTGGGCAGGTGCAGCCTCGATTGCGGGTGGCAGATCGGGCATGAGAGGGATGACGGGCAGGGCGGCGATGTCGGGGCCGATAGGCTTGAACTTGAATGGAGAAGGCAAGCCAAACTTCGCCTGTGACGAGGTGTCGGCCTGGGAGGTGGCTGGCGGGGTGGGCGTGACAGGCGCGACGGGTGGGGCTTCCGTCTGTGGAGCGAACAGACTCGAAATAAATTGGGGAGGCGCAGCTTCGGGCGAGATGGCCGAAGCCTGCCCAGCCTGAGGGGGCGCGGGCGCGGCTGGGCTGTTCTGGACAGGCGGGGCAACCTGTACGCTCGGCGATTGCTCGGCGGGAGGCACGGGCTGTGACGCCGGTTGTGGAGGCGCAACGGGCGGTGCGGGTAATAGCGGCTCCGGTGCTGTGGCTACAGGTTGCGCCGCTTGCGGTGGCGCGGCCACAACAGGCGACGGTTGGGGCGCGGCGGCAGGCTCAGGAACATATACGGGAGGAGAGACAGGCGCAGGCGCAGATGTAGGCGTAGGAGCAGAAGCTGCGTCAGGCTCGGCAAAGAGAGACGCCAGGTCAACACCGGATGATGCCGCAGGTGCGGTTGGACCTGATTGAACAGGCTCAGGCTCGGCGAAAAGGGCCGAGAGGTCAAAATCGGGGGCGGGCATGGCAGGCTCGGCGGCACGCGGCTCGACGGGCTGCGCCTCAGCGAAGAGCGCCGACAGGTCATACTCGTCGTCAGCTTGTGCTTGCGAGAAGGCAGGGTTCGCGCTACCGCATGTCGGGCAGTTCTGCGCGTTGGAGGGTATAGGGTTGGAGCAAGTGGCGCATTTCGTGACATCAGTACTCACAGAGTATCGGGTCCTTTCTTAAATGAGTACTTGGCGCTATGTTATTAGCCCAGTATGACGATTATAGGCATGAAGGCAAGCTGTGTCAATGCGTGAAACGTATTGCGTAGTACGTAATGCGTATTGCATAAACCCTAAATAACCTCTGCGTCTCATCGCCTCTGCGGTTCAATCATTATCCTCGTAGCGTCTTGGCAGCGTATCACGTACTACGCAATACGTACTACGCAATACGCATCACGCCTCATCTATCACCAGCAGATCGTCCTTCACCTCTACTTTGTAAGTAGCGATGGGCGTCTCGGCGGGGTCGGTGACTACTTCTCCTGTACGCACGTTGAACTCGGAGCCGTGCCAGGGGCAGGTGACTATTTCTCCCCAGATACCGCCTTCGCAGAGAGGGCCACCCCTGTGAGTACAGTCGTTTTGGGTGGCGTAAAACTTGCCGTCAATGTTGAAGATGGCGACCTCTTTGTCGTTCACGTGACCGAGCTTACAGGTGCCGGGGGGAATATCTGAAGCTCGCATGGCTGTAACTCCGGTGTGCTTGACCATTGTATAGGACTCCTTACAGGTGAAAGGCGACAGACGCTGCATGTCAGAATGGCGGCGTGGTTTATACTGCTGAGGGCGTTCTGGAACGGCTATTGCACAGGTACGACGCGGGCGAGGCCGCAGGTAGCGAAGATATTATACAGTATGGGGAGGATTACATGTCTGTGAAGTTTGGGGTGTTGGTGCCGCAGGGGTGGCGCATGGACCTGGTGGATATAGAGGACCCTGTGGAGCAGTACGAGGCGATGACGCGTTTTGGAGTGGAGGCCGAGAGGCTAGGGTACGACTCTATCTGGGTGTACGACCACTTCCATAACGTGCCCACGCCTGAACTAGAGACGAACTTCGAGTGTTGGATGAGCACGGCTGCGCTGGCGCGCGATACCTCTACCATCAGGATTGGGCAGATGGTGACGTGCAACAATTACCGCAACCCCGCCCTACTTGCGAAAATGGCGTCTACAGTGGACGTGCTGAGCCATGGGAGACTGGATTTCGGCATCGGAGCGGGCTGGTACAAAGAGGAGTTCGAGGCCTACGGCTATCCCTTCCCGGACGGGCCGGAGCGTCTGCGTATGCTGGACGAAGCTCTGCAAATCATACGCGCCATGTGGACCGAGCCGTACACCACATTCGAGGGAAAATACTACCAGGTGCGCGGGGCGATAAACGAGCCTAAGGGCGTGCAGAAGCCGCACATTCCCATCTGGGTCGGGGGTAGTGGAGAGAAAGTGACGCTCAAGCTGGTAGCGAAGTACGGGGACGCTTGCAACGTAGTGGGCGCGGACGCGGAGACATACCGCCATAAGTTTGGCGTGCTCAAGGGGCATTGTGAGGCCCTCGAACGCGACTACGACAGCATCATCAAGTCGGCGCACGTCTTCATCACGCTGCTTGAGCCAGGGCAGGACCGGGAGGAGGGCACCCTCCACAGGCGCACAATCGCTGGCAAGGCGTCGGGCCAGCCGGTCAGCCTCGAAGAGTACCGCAAAGGCACCTTCGTAGGCACGCCGGAGGAGACAGTGGGGCACCTACAAAGCCTGAAGGAAGCGGGCGTAGAGTACTTCGTCGTCTACTTCCGCAACGACCTGACGCGCTTCGACACCCTGCAAACCTTCGCGCGTGAGGTGATGCCTGCTGTGCGGGGACAGTTAGAATGAGGATTTGATTGGGCGACAGCCTATACTTGCGGCAATGGCCGGAGGTCCATACCTTCTAATTTGAAATGAACTTCTCTCAGCCTGCATTATTCGAGCTTGTATGTTGTCCACTTCTTTTCGATAGCTTCTATTTGCGGCTCGCCGGTCACAGAATACAGGGCGCGCAATAATATGACGTGCAGCACATGGTAGCGGGCAAACGACACGGGGGCTTTGTGGTGCGTCACATGGCCCATGTGGTAGCTTGTAAGGCCGCCGAGATCGTAATAGGGTAGGATGTGGCGCAGTGTAACGATACCTTTGCTAAAATAGCTCCCGGCGAGACTTGCCTCTTCATCAGGGGTCTGAGACCAATCGTATAGACCGAGGAGCGCGAACATAAGGCCGTTCAGCGTGAACGAGTCGGGCGTAGATACATACTCTTCAAATATTACGTAGTTAGATAGAGATGGGTGCAGGTCTGAAAGGTCGCTGCGAACTCCCCCTTCCGATTTGGGTGTCAGCAGAAAGTGGAGAGCCTTGTTCCCAGCCTCCAGGTAGCGCCTGTCACCTGTTACGTCGTAAGCGCGAGCTAAGGCACTCAATGCGATCCCCTGGGTAAACGCGGAAGACCATCCCGGCTTGAATACTTCGCCGGTAAGATAAAAAGGCCAGGAGAAGGGGTAACGGAAAGCCCCATCCTCACTCTGCAATTGGATTAGCCGGTCGGCACACCGGCGCAGATTTTGTGGCGTATCGTCACCACGCAAATACCACCCATGTATCTTGAGACAGTGTTGGGCTACCCCGCCCGGACTGTAGTAATAAGTCCCATCAGGAGTAAGCTCATCGTGCTTCTCCATTGGGATGCCGTCTGCATCGAGATGCACAGTCGGACCGTTACGCGGGCGTTCCATAACTCCCCAATCCAAAAAGTCGCCTGAGCTATGATACTTATAATCTTGCAGGTTCGTGTAGTAGACCTGTAGATTGATCCTGACACTCTCGCCCTGGGCCTTGTATTCCTCCAACGCTGCGGAGACCAGAGGCTGCCACTCGGCGCGTGGAGAGTAAGAGGGCCATGTCTCTTGCTTCACGATCTCGTTGTAATGCTCCCTGCTCGATGGCAACGCTGATATTTCACCGCCTGGCGTTCGGTCAGATAGCCGTAAGACTGCTTGCTCGAAGTATTGTGTGCGGTACTGCGTGCCGTCTGCCCCGGCATCGTCGAGGAACTCGGACGAAAGAGGAAGGCCAAAACGTGCAAGGCCGCCGTGAGTCTCCCAATACTCCAGGAATCTCCCGTGTATTGCCTCACCCGTTTCGGGGAAGACGCGGCGGGGTTCCGGCTCGTTGAAAGCTGACGATTGGCCGGCACGCGAGACAAGTGGCAGGGTGAGCGCCGCTATAGCTATGAGCAAGAGCAAACGCACCCTGAGCCGCCCTTTAGGGCTTGACGTGAATTTGATCATAATATGTCAATTATAAGGGGTTTACAGAGAGGCTCGTATAGGTAAGTGGTACTACAGTAAGAGGTACCAATCTCCTTCGTATTTGGCGCCACAATGCGCGCACCCAAATGCGTTACCTGCAACTCCAACTTCATATACTTGTGGACATAAGATTTCGGGTACGAACATGTTGATACCCTTGCGAGATCGGGCAAAGCACTTGTCTGGCAGGTATACTGAGGCTATACTGGTAATATGCTCTATGAGTGGGATGAAGAGAAAAACAGGGCCAACCTGCTCAAGCACGGTCTCGACTTCACTGACGCTGGGAGATTTTCAACGGACCTATGCTCGTCCTTCTTGATGATCGGAAGGACTACGGAGAGGACCGATAGATAGGTATAGGGTTGTTGAGAAGCCGTCTCGTAGTTGTGGTATACACTGAGCGAGATGAAGACACTATACGCATCATCTCATTACGAAAGGCACTTAGCCATGAGCGCGCACGATATGAACAGGCACTCCGAGACGAATTGGGCCAGAGTTGATGCCCTGGCGGATGACACGATAGATACCTCCGACATTCAGCCTCTAACAGATGCTCAACTTGCACGCATGACTCTGCGGGTGCCAAAGCAGCCCCTGGCAATCACTGTAAGTATAGACCCGGATGTACTTGCCTGGTACCGCTCGCAGGGGGATGAGTTCGAGCAGCGCATCAACGCAGCTTTGCGTATTTATGCTGAAGCGCATAAGGGGAATTGACTAAGCGTCTTGTGTTGGAGACTACAGGCCGAACAGAGAGGTCAGAGGCGGCCATGTCGAGCCTCAGCGACGATATCTACATTCTCATCGAACGCCGAAACCCATACTCGCTGAGTAATTCAAGGAACTCACACCGCGAGATATGTGGTAGTTCCGCTGCCTTACCGGATGAGAGATCGCCTCGTTCATAGAGGCGAACCAGCAGGGCTTCAAGAGCGAGAGCCGTCAGTTCTTCCTCACTTATAGTCAATGCGTATATGTATGTCGTCAGGCAGGGTGACGTACTTCGTGCCGCGCGTGCGAGTGAATAGTAGTAGAGGTGCGGTCGCACACGGGCAAATCAGTCAAGCCACTTTCGATGCTGCCTAGCTAAGGGCCAGTTGCGGGTCCTGTGAGCGTGCTCCCGATTAGGATGCCATTGGCCCAGTAGGTGCCAGTACCTCCTGAGGGGAGGATGTCATAGGTGTAATCCTCTTCATAGGGGACACGCTCGGCATTGACCACCCGTGTGCCATTTATAAAGTCACCGTTGGAGAGGGTCCCTAGTGGTCGGCCATCTGCCAGGGGGTGGCCAGGCGAAGCCAGTAGTTCGCGGCCATCAGCCAGCGCCAGGTGTACCATCTGGTGACCGGCGGGCACCTCCGTCCGGCTTGTCTTGAGCACGGTAGCTATCTGGCGAGGTCCTGAAGTGCCACCGTCGCTACCCTCCGTCCACACGAGCATCCCTTCGCGTAGGTCTATCACAGGCATTAACCCGTTCGGGGTGTCGATCAGCGTGTCACCTGCCAGGCAACTGCGACAGGCTCCCCGCAAATCCGGAGCCTGTCCCAGGGTCGCAGTCAAGGGTCCTCGCGTATTTGTATTTAGCTGCCCATCTTCACTCCATAACACGGTCATTGTCAGTTGCGAGCCTATCACTTGCCCTTGAAAGTGCGCTGGGATGTCTATGCGACATGCGGCAGGACACGATGTATAGACCCCTGGCAGGTTGAAGGCACCTGATGAGTCCAACACCAGGGGCACAAATGTAGTACCGTCATCACACGGGAACCTAACTTCTACCGTATCAGTGAGGACGCGGACCTCAATACCGACGCCTCCCCACTCACCTCGTGGGACAACAGTTGCCCCTGGATCTGTTTGGGCGGCGAAGGCGGTCTTCGTGGCCTGGACCTCCTGAGTCTTTTCTGCCTGTTGGGTCGCCCACTTTTGCCCACGCGCTATACTCGTCGTGGTTTCCCTGGCAGACGAGGTGACGCGCGCAACGGCGTACTGGGTCGCCTGCACAACACTGGCGGTAGCTTGCGCAAGAGCAACATGGGTGGCGGTAACTGCGTTTGCGGTTGCCAGAGCCTGTGCTGTGGCAGGAGGAAGCGTCGGCCCGACCGTTGACACAGGCGCTGGAACCAGACTGGTGTCGATAGCGACAGGATAGCTGGCGATTGGCTCTGGGACACTTTTGTCTGCCGAGGGAGTATCCTGGCTGCCCGGCCCGCAGGCGGCGAGTGCGAGCGCCATCAACATTAAGGCACAACTTGTAGTTACGATAGCACGTAATCTCATGAGGAACCTCCTTTAGGTGATTGTCTCTCACTCTAGGATGAAACTCCTCAATAGACCGAAAGGTTCCTGGAATACAAATACCGCTTGAAAAGATAAGCTGAGCACGAGCTAATAAGTCAAATACCAGGAACACCCACTCCTTGCTTCTGAAACTATTCTATCATGCCCTATCACCAAGCTAAAGGAGGGGCTGCCGTACCCGGCGCATCTACCTCGCGGAGTATTGCATCCCATCCAGATGCCGCACCATCCCCTTCAACTCCATCATCGTCAGCACCGCGCTCACGGTGGAGGAGGGGAGGCTGCTGAGGTTGGTTAGCTCGTCTATGTGGCGGGAGGAGTCCTGTAGAAGGGTGAGGAGCATGCGCTCGGTTGGGTCGGAGGGGAGAGCGCGCACCGCCTCTACGTGCTCGGAGACCATGCGTATATCCAACTCTTCAAGGATGTCGTCCACAGAGGTGACGCACTTCGCGCCGCGTTTGAGGAGACGGAGGAGACTGACCCTAACCACCTGCTAGGCAGGCCGAACCAATACATCGCTAAAGCCTCGTGGCACGACACGCGCTTGGATGAGCCGGCAGACCCGCGAGAGATCAATGTAAGTGATGGCGGCGGCATTGAGATATTCCCCGATGCCGAGCGTGCAAAAGCTCGCTTTGACTACATCCAGGAGTTTGGCAAAAGTTTGCCTATCCTTGTGGAGTATGGCTATTTGAATGGGCCTGTGCTGCTGAGGCTATCGAAGGAACTAACACCTACACAGGCGAAAGAGTACCAGGTGATATTCGAGAGCATGGCGATTGGGCCATAGTAAGGAGAGCATATGCAACAACTTAGTAAGGATGCCTCAGAGTTCTTCGAGATGCTTCAAAAGCTCATCGCACGGGGCACGTACTCGAATGGTGACATAATTGGCGACGGGATAGTGCGCGCTCATCGTGTTTTTGAGGAGTTGGGCTGGGAATGGCACGACCGAGAAACCAGAGCTACGCCCATAGTTGAAGAGCTAAAGAGGCACAGACTAGTTAGCAATGTACAACTGCTTTCCGGCGGCAATTACAGGATGGGCCTCTAGGGACGCGAAAGTTCGCTACATAGCGAAAATCAAAGAGAGCAGGGCGTGGGGTGCTCCTGGTGGGTCGGGAGTTGATGAGCAAGTAGGCGGGGAGGCGGGGCAGAATTTGGATGGGAGAATTATCTGAGGTGGGAGGGGCCGGGAGAGATGACAGTGGTGTATAATAACCTACCTGGACGCCAATCTCCCCCCTTCGTTCCCTTCGTTGCGGAGGTCGTAGCTTCTGGAGGTATACATCATTGAAACGACCATTGCACCATGACCAGGATGGCGAATACGGAGCTAAGCGTGTCAAACGATCAGACGAAAGCGCTTTAGAGCACACTGGTGGCACCTCCGTCGATGAGGCTTCACCGGCTGTAAATTTCGAGCATCTGCTCCGTAGTGCCTCAACGACCCGAGGCAACGCTGCTACTCATGCCACGAACATTCTGAATATGCAACGGATGGTGGGCAACCGTGCGGTGCAGCGTTACATGAGAGCATCCTCTGCACCAGTGCAGCGCCACCCGGCGGGAGCGCCTTTGCTGAATGGTAAAGACATTTCGCCTGGAGATGAGCGAAGTGTGGCTGCTGGTCCCACCTCGCTGCCACAAATGAGCCGTAACCGCACGCAGAAGGGCCCCGCACCCGGATTGCCTATCCCCGCGCCTCCCCAGGCGATGGCTGCTGCACAGGCAAAGAACATCCTGCAAACCGCCTATGGCAGCGTGCGTGAAGTACAAGAGGGCACAGTAGAGATGCTGCCCAACCGCGCTGCTCTTTATGACAAGTTTGACCAAATTACCGAGGGCAAGCCAAATCCGTTCGTCGACCCTGAGCGTCCCTGGCAAAAGGGAGATGCGGCGTTATACGTCAAAAGCATTGACGGTTTCTTTGAGGAGGGCACCCTCTACATCAACCAACAGGCAGAGGCAGCAACCACGACGGCTCATGAGATGCTACATTTGAACGCTGCGCCTGATTTCCGGCAGAGCGTCGGCGAGGTGATCAACGAAGGCGCAACGCAGTACCTGGCTGAGATGGCCCTGCATCGGGCAGGCATACCACTAGGGAAAGCTCATACGTACCCAATGGAGACCGGCTTCGTACGGGCCATGTTCAACGTTATAGGCGAGGCTACGCTGGTGCAGGCGTATTTCAATGGTGGTTCTCTACTTACTGTAGCCTTTGATACCGTAATGATGGTGCGCAGCATGAACGCATCGGGCGACTTTGAAACGCGAATGCGAATATACCGCCTGCACAACTTCGAGCGGTTCAAGCGGTATCTGGACGATGGGCGTTACGAAGAGGCTCTGCAACTGCTGGCACGTGCCCTCGCGCCCACGCTCCCTCCCACCAACCAGCCCTCTACAACGGGTGTTGCCCCCACTACTGCCGCTACTCCCGCCACTGCGGGTGGAGTTTGATGTTGGACAGCGAAACGGCAGAACACTCCGAATACAGCCCGCTTCAACGCATAGTTACCGCCGTGAGCTACGATGCGTTTAGACTGGCACAAACGGCGGCGACCAGCGCAGGGTCGTCGTCTGCGCTCAAGCGTCGTGCCCGCGAGGTGAACACGCAACTGAATGAGTTAGATGCACTTATTGAGGATGCGCCCACAGGGGAGCAAGCCGCCCTACGTAAAGCCTGGTCTGATGCTCGTCTCGACGTCGGCTATGTGTTGTCGGGAGGTACACTGCCAAAGAGCAGCAGGATGGGCCTTTTTCTACAAGGACAATGCTAGTTCCAACTCGCGCGAGCAAAGTACATGATGCTGATCCTGATGGGGGTGTTTGGGGTGGGGTATGATATGGGGAGGCAGGCGGGGCAACAGGAAGGTAGGGACAACGAGTAAGCAAATGTCTTCCCGTTAAACCTTGTATGCAAATTGCATAATTGTTCGTATATAATAGAACTGAAACCCCAAAACTGATTCAGATAGTGAGGTTCTTATGGCGGCAAGACGCAAGCCCAGCCCGGCTGACAGGCAGCAACCGGAAGAAAGCCCGCAGGAACAAAAATTAAAGCTTTCGATCGCGTGGCAACAACCGGAAGGTGTGCCCACGTCCTATGTAACTAATTTCGCAATACAAAAGGATGATCCGAATTATATCCTTAGCTTCTATGAGATCAAGACTCCTGTTATCTTGGGGCCTGATGACTACCAGCTGGAGGCCGTCAAGAAACTCGGACATATAAACGCAGAATATGTAGCACGAATAATAGTTACAGAGACTCGACTGCGGGAATTCATCAAAGTTGCGACGTCCTATCTGGAGCGTGAAACGCCTCCGATACTCGTAGATACGGAGGGATAACCGATGACTCTAGATGAGATTGATGGTGTTGTTGTAGAAAGCTTTGGTGGATACAACTGGGCACCTACAAGCATGGCTACAGGAGTTTTAGCCGAGCAGGTACGGATACAACAAGGGCGGGCGGTCTATCTTCCAATCCGCACTGCACGTGGCTATACAGGTACCCTGGCAGCCGCCAGCATAGTAACCGGCGAAGAAATCCCTGTCTTACCGAGTAACCTATCTTGGGAGGTAGTGGAAGCAGAGCTGAGCGCGGAGTTAACTCGTTCTGAAAGACTGCTTATGCTGGAGCCGAACTGGGACGGTGAGGACAGCCCTGGTTACACGCCAGAGGTGCTGGACCGGGCTAGGCACTTAATAGAACTAACTGTCAAACAACTGTTTGATCAACCTCGTGTGGAAAAGGTTGTGCCCAGCATAGATGCTGGCCCGAACGGCAGTATAGACGTCTACTGGCAAAATGCGGATCGTGAGCTTTTGGTCAATATACCAGCCGCTGAAGGTGAATTGGCAGAGTTCTACGGGACAGATGATACGGGCGCACAGGTAAAAGGCAAGCTGGATCCCGGCACAGCACAAGGTTGGCTAGTAGCGTGGATAGCGAAATAGGAGTGTCGTGGCCGAAAGAAGAAATACCAGATTCGGACATGCTATATCGGGCCGTCCACGTGGAGGACATAAGAACGAATGGGGAGTTTAAGCCAGGGGGCTTTAAACGGCACGGGCGAGGTGTCTCTATGGATTGGAGCAAGTATTCCCTCCCTTATGAAACCCAGTGCCGCCGTAAGGATAAACCGCCGACCGACTTTCGTGTTGCTTTCCTGCTGACTGGACTAATAAGAGAAGCAGGTTTTGTGGTCGAGCATGATCCAGATCCAAAAACGAATAACCGTGCTCACACGGAAGTGATAAGCCAAGATAGCCCCCAGCAACGCATAGAACTAGCCAAAATCGCAAATAGGGCACGCCGTCCTGGTTAGTCTCAAGACTCAATAATAGAACCGCTCCCCACCCATAAACCTCCCCAGCAGCTCGTAGGCAGCTGGATCCTTGATGAGGAAGTTAGGCGGCCCCATGCCTAATAAGCAGCCGTGCCATGTAAAGGATGGGCGCGTTAGGCTGCTATTAGTCCTCATCGTCCTCAGAATACTCAACTTCAGGGACGGGTAATACAGCCTTGAGTGCTGCCCGACATATTGCAAGTGGTAGTATGCGAGCATAGGCCATTGCTACCACTTCCCCATCAACCAGGCGTACACACCAATTACCACTTCGCGACCGCGTCATATCCAGCATGCCCTCCCATTTATCTATGAGTTGCATAGCCACCGTTAAATCACGGCTGAATTCGGGGACATTGGTACAGTTCCCTTGCGGATCGTTCATCATCAACGGGTAGTACATCAGGCTGTCGGGCTTACGCCACCCCATATTCATCTCGGCAACCAAAGCTTCCAACTCTGGTCCCGCTCCCATTGTATCCACACTTATATATTTCGGAGTGTTGTCCATAGGCTAGCCCTCCAACCCGATTATATCACCTCCTGACCTTACGCCGAAACGACCGATTGAATCAGCTGGCTATCCATTACAATGGCATTGGATCGGCAAGCACCTCCTACTACCCTCGCCTTAGAGTCCTGAAGTCCCGTGCTACTTGGTCTAAGCTCGTATACCCGTAGGAGTGGGCTGGTACTCGCGCGTGATATAATCCTCATGTGGACGCCCTGCAAGAAGAGCTGGCCGAGGCCTATCACGAACTACAGCAGGCTCACATCCTGTTCGAGGGCACCCCCGCCCGATGCCAAAGACTACGAGCGGCTATTCAACGAGCTGAAGGAAGCTGCTCGCCAATATAACAGGGCCATCCATGAGATAGACCGGCAGCGGTGGCGAGAAGCGGCTGAATGAGCGAAGAGGAGAAACGAGAGCATGTTTACAAATTGGCCAGGCGCACAGCATACAGGTAGTATCCATGAAAAGGAAAAGAGAACGACCGTGAACGATATGCAAACAAACCACGACCTCCCCGATAGCGTTGACTTCCTGGTTGTACTCAGTTACGTTACTGCGGCACTGTACCTGGTACTGATTGTTATGCTCTTTCTAACCTCTGTAGGCGATTTCGATTCGGGTGGCTCCCCAACCTGGAATTGGCCGTTGATTCCCGCCCGGAGGCGTGATATAGGTACTATATATGGGCTGTTGGCACTGTCAATGGCATTCAGCTTCTTGATCGGTGCTGCTCTAGCGAGGATGCAGCGGTGGGTGCGAGTAGTGGGTTCAGTAGGTTATATCCTGTTAGCCATCTGGCAACTGATTACGATTTTCAACACAACGTACTACTCAAACTCCTTGCTAGTCGGCCCGGTATTTTCGATTATCTTTGTCGGCCTGTTGAACAGCCCTGCTGTAAAGCAAGCATTACAAAGCGTACTGGACACTCGACCTAAACGTGCCTAGTGAGCCATCACCGACAACGCAGCTATAACCGTCCTCCCGGGCTCAACGCGCTACAGCAGGCAGCCGGCATCGCACTGGCCTATGGCATTTGCCTCTTGACAACCGTTCGCCTAGCTGCTAGAATAGGGCCGCGTGAACCGGCATATTTTTATGCACGGTGGTCAAGCGTTTTGCCGAGTAGTACCCTTATGGACTGAGGCCAATCCTTAGGCAAGGAGGAACGGGGTGATGGACTATTTTGAGTACGCACGAACGCTGAGGGTCATCGACATTTGGAAGCCTAACGAGACGGGCTATATCACGCCCAGGGAGTTGTACGATCCTGCTGTAGTCACTGATTGCTACCCCGCTCAGGACTACCAGCACTGGATGGACCACGGCACGGTGGGAACGGACACGCTACGCTACTGGTGCACCCGCGGCTCGATTAATGACGGCGTGTTCACACTCGCACAGTTCCTCTTGCCTCACCAGACTCAAAGGTATGCGGACAACTCGGTACACGACACTCGCCGCGTTATCTTCAAGATGGTGCAGGATGGACGTAGATGCAGGCACACGGGAGCATGCAACGCCGTAGACAGCCGGCAGGTGAACAACCGTAATACCCTTGGTGTGGAATACGAGTCCTTGCAGAACGGCACACATGATATAGACGATGACCAGTATATCAAGGGTGCGTTCCTATTTGCATATAACTCGGCACTAGGCAGAATTCCTGACCACCGCCGTCTGTCACACGGAATAGTGGCTACTCCCACGGGGAGGCGTACGGACCCTTGGGCAGGCGGGTTCGACTATGCACGCTCCTGGGCGATAGTTCAGGCGATCAGGCTTGATGCACGCATCTGGGGGCTCTGGGGTCTCCCCCAGCCGCAGACTAAGGCTGTATAACGATGCGAGGCCTCCGCTCGGCCCACGCACGATTCTGGATCTCACCTGTACAATTCAGGCCCGTTTCAGAAAGGTCGTACGTGCGTGTCCGTCATTTTATCGCTTCCGCGCTCCAAGTCCTAAGATCTATAATGTAATTAATGGAGGTGGCCAAGATTTACTCTATCGCGGGCATGCTGGCATCGAGTAAGCCCCTCATCAGGCAGTGGCCCTTCCGCGTTCATAGTTGGAGGAAAGCTAGGGAAAAGTGGGGGTAAAAAGGTATCAGTTTCGAGTTCGGCGGTGGTCAGCATGTGCATAACACTTGTGCTCGCCTGATAGGAGTCGTACTATATGCAGTAGGCAAAACGCGGCATGCAGTAGGCAAAACGCGGCCAGCATTGAGGTCAGCAACGCTAGTCGCCAATAATAGTATAATACCTCCTCGGAAGCCCGGCCTGTTGCTGACCTCAGCAGGTCCGGGCTTCCGGCTAGCCTTCTCATCGCGCCGCATACTGCATCCCACCCAAATGACGCACCATCCCCTTCAACTCCATCATCGTCAGCACCGCGCTCACGGTGGAGGAGGGGAGGCTGCTGAGGTTGGTTAGCTCGTCTATGTGGCGGGAGGAGTCCTGTAGGAGGGTGAGGAGCATGCGCTCGGTTGGGTCGGAGGGGAGAGCGCGCACCGCTTCTACGTGCTCGGAGACCATGCGTATATCCAACTCTTCCAGGATGTCGTCTACTGAGGTGACGCACTTCGCACCGCGTTTGAGGAGGTTGTTGGGACCATCGCTCATCCTGCTGGTGATGGGGCCGGGCACCGCGAAGACCTCTCGGCCTTGCTCAAGCGCGAACGTGACTGTGATGAGCGCGCCGCTTTTCTCTCCCGCCTCAACCACCAGCACGCCCAACGACAGGCCCGCTATGATCCTGTTGCGCGGAGGGAAGTTCATCGCGTCGGGCTGGGTGCCCGGAGGGTAATCGGAGATCACCGCGCCTCTCCCCTCCTCGACGATGCGGCGCGCCAGGTTGCGGTTCTCGGCGGGGTAAATAACGTCTACGCCAGAACCCAGCACTGCAATCGTGCGCCCGCCTGCGTCTAGCGCGGCATTGTGGGCTACTGTGTCGATACCCTTGGCAAGCCCGCTAATAATGCTTATGCCCGCCTCGGCCAACCCGGACGACAGCCGGGCCGTTACTTCCCTCCCGTAAGCGGTAGACCGCCTGGTACCTACCACAGCTACAGCCCAGGCGTCGTCAGCCGTCATCTCGCCCAGAACGTACAGCACGGGCGGGGCATCCCCGACCTCGCGCAGCCGCTCAGGGTAGCCCTCACTCTCCCATGTGAGCACGCTTACGCCCATACTCCCAAGGCGCTCTATCTCTGCATCAGGTGTCGAGGTGCGCCGCGCAGCCAGAAGGGCCTCTGTACTTTTCGCGTCGAGGCCCGAAGCGAGGAGATCGCCTATAGTGGCGTTCCAGGCGTTTTCCGCGCTGCCGAAGTAGTCTAGCAGCAGCCGCATGCGCGCAGGCCCTATGCCCGCGACGTTACTCAGGCTGATCCAATAGGGCGTCTGGTCTGTCACCTGGGTGCCTCTCCTCGCAGTAATGCGGGCGCTATTATATCACAGCCCTGATCCCTAACCCCTGACCCCTGATTTCAGAAAGGCCAATTCTCCAGCACCCACACTATCAGAGGGGCAATAGCCAGGGCGGGCAGGTAGTTGGCCAGCTTCAACTCCTTGATGTCGAGCAGCTTGAGTCCTACGCCTACTATGATAAGCCCACCGGCGGCTGTCATCTCAAGTATGTACGGGTTGTCCCGGCTGGGCACGCCACTCGCCACCAGCCATGCCAGCAGACTCAGCGCGCTCTGGTAGACCAGCACCGTGCCCGCCGATAGGAACACTCCCCAGCCCAGCGCGGCGGCGAAGGCGAAGGCTGCGAAGCCATCCAGCAACGACTTGATAGCCAGCAACTCTATGTCGCCACTGATGCCGTTCTGTATCGAGCCGAGGATGGTCAATGGCCCCACGCAGAAGACGATGCTGCTGGTGACGAACGCCTCGCTGAAGGTGTCGCCCCCCTTTCCTTTACCGTCCCCCGCCAGTCTCTTTTGCAGGTAGTCCCCCAGGTTGTCCAGGTGGTAGTCGAGGCGCATCAACTCACCGAGGATGCCCCCGACCAGGATGCTGCCCAGTAGCACCAGCACGTTCTTAGTCACGAGCGCGTTCTGGAAGCCGATGAGCAGGGTGGCAAGGCCCAGCCCGCCCATGATGATACGCTGCAACCTCTCCGGCAGGCGGCCACCCACTAGCAGCCCCAGCGTGGCTCCAATAAGCACTGTAAGCACGTTCAACAATGTGCCTGAGATAGGCATTAGCGTCTAAACCTGCCCATACGTCCCGCGATCTTGCCCATAATCAACTCCACTTCAGACAGGCGCATCATCCACACCAACCCCGCGTATAGAGCACCACCCGCAAGGGCAGGCACCCCAAGCAATACCGCTTCCGCAAAGAGAGAGTTTGGTCGCACTACCTTGGCAAGCGCCCACCAAACGCCGTAGCTCACAACGGCCAGCGCCACCGACGCGCCCGCAACCTTCAGAGTAGTTTCCACTATACCGTAGCCACGCAACCCTCCTTCGCTTCGCATCGCCCTCACCAGCAGGTAGCCCGTCACGATTGCGTGGAAGGCAAGCTGCGCCGACCACGCGAGCACGATCCCGGCCATCCCCAGCGTGTCTATGGTGGATAGGGCCACCGCCAGGTAAATGGGCACCTGCGCGATGCCCACCAGCGCGGGGGTGAGGGTGTTCTTGCGCGCGTAGAAGGCGAAGAGGAGTACCTGGTCAATCGCGCTGAACGGCAGGCCGGGCACGTAGAATAGGAGGGCCAGGACGGTGCGCTGCTGGTCTTCAGGGGTGAACGCGCCGTGATGGAAGAATATCTCCACAAGCGGCGTAGCGAGCGCCAGCAGCCCCGCGGCGGCGGGGAGCACCAGCACAGTCACCAGCCGCAGGCCCGAAGCGAGCGTCCTTTTGAACGACTCGCTGTCCCCCTTGCTGAAATGCTGTGAAAGGGAGGGGAGAGACGCCAGGGAGATACCGGCAGCGACCAGGCCTAGTGAGAACTGGATCAGCGTGGTGGCGAAACGCATCGCGCTGATAGAGCCTACGCCCGTCCGCGAGACCAGATTGCGGTCTACCACCAGCAGCACCGAGGTCACTATCACGCTCAGTCCCACGGGCGCGTACAGCTTGAGGATGCGTCGGACGGCGGGGTGACTCACATCGAGCGTGGGGCGCAGGGGTATATCGCGCAGGCCGGGCGCTTGCAGAGCAAGCATCGCGAACGCGCCTATCACCATACCCAGTGCCAGCCCCTTGACGCCTAGCGCACCCGCCAGAGTGAAGGCGCAGAAGATTATAGAGGCGTTGAAGAGCGCCGACGTAAACGCGGGATAGACGAAGCGCCCCAAAGAGTAGTGCGCCGCCATGACCACGCCCGAAAGACCCATGAAGAAGACGGCGGGCAATACCCACTGTGTCATTTCCAGGGCGAGCAGGCGCGTGGGCGCATCGTAAGCCGCACCCATGAAGCCGACCAGCGGTTCCGCGAATAGCTCAAGCAGCGCCACAGACCCGACCAGGAAGATCGCCGCTATCGTGAGTATGGCGCTCACGAGCCGCCCGAACTCCGGCCTGCGCTCTTTGTCGGCTGCGTATTCGCTGAAAACAGGCACCAGCGCCGCGCTCACCGTGCCCGCGATGAGCAGGTCGTATACGATGGTGGCGACGTTGTTGGCGATGGTGAAAGCGTCAACGTCGGCTTGAGCGCCGAAGAGGTAGGAGATAGTGCTTTCGCGCCCCAACCCCAGCACCCGGCTGAGTATCGTACCCGCCATGAGGACCAGGGCCGCACGCGCGATGCGCCCGCCGACTGAAGCCTTCCGCCCCATAGGCGCGGGAGGCACCAATACATCCCCAGCCTCGACTTGTGGCTCCCGCAGTGTAGTGTCGGTGTTTGAAAGCATACGTTCCTAGAACGCAAAAGGTGATAACTGAAAGCTTTCCTTTGCCCAGGCAGCGTCTAGCGAATACACTCGTAGGCTACGCCTACAAGGTCCGCGCAGGCGGACTACCTCGCCATTAGAAGAGCCTAACCGCTGTTCAGAATTCTGTACTCTGCTTCTGCCTGCTCACGCACAAATGGATGAGGGTCCTCCATCATTTCTGCGAGCGACCGCTTCACGTTAGTACGAAGGACTTGCCCTTCAACACCAAACATAGAGGACCAAATTACACACTCGCATAGAGCTGCACACGTATATGCTCGGACCTCGTACGAGGGGTCATTCTTGGTTTTCTCTAGTATCTCAATGGCAGCCTGAGTAATGCTTACTGACTGGCTTTTGCCGCCTGCTTTGCCCAAGTTAGTAATAGCCATTGTACGGAACTTGATATTGGAAGATCTTTCGAGAATGAGCCGTAGTTGTTCCACATCATAGTTACCCAGCAAATCATACTCAGTCATGTTGGATACATCAATATTCCTTACTTCCAGTTTCACTTCTTCCTGCGCCTTGGTCCAGGGCCCGCCACTGGCTGTTATATACAAATATTTGTACATGTCGTCCATAGGCCCAAAATTGCGGTGCTTGTCATCGAAGAATGATTTTCACTTAGGGCAATATCGTAAGCGCTCATATATCTCCATCACACGCCTATGCAGATCATCACGCATCCTATTCCACTGTCCTCGTTCACCAGAAAAGAGACCAGGCTTAGGCTTCACCAGTCCCAGAGCGTAGCTGGTATAATCGAGGGTCGGGGGCCGAAATTGCTTTCCGGCTTCGTAAGGTGTTGCGCAATCGGACACATACTCCGTGTGTTCAAAATAGCACCCAGGCCGAGGACAAGAGGGTCGTAACATTTTATTCTTCCTCTCTATTGGCTTATAAAACGTGCGGTGCCAACCGAAGAGCTATCAGTTAGAACCTCCCATAGACCCTTTACCCGCCACGCTCCACCCGCCGTATAAGTTCGCTTGCGCTGTGGCCCTGGACGAATGGTATTATGGCTACTTTGCCTCCGTAAGCCTCTACCGCCGCCGCTTCCGGCAGGGGCTTGCCGCCCTCCTGGTAGTCACCGCCTTTCGCGTACACTTCGGGCTGTAGCTTCTCCACAAGGCGCGTGGCTGTAAGCTCGTCGAATATCACCGCGTAATCCACACAGCGAAGGGCCGCTACAACCTCCGCTCGCTCTTCCTGCGGCACCACAGGGCGGCCCGGCCCCTTGTAGCCGCGCGCCGACGCATCCGAGTTGACCCCCACCACCAGTACGTCCCCCAGGCCCCGCGCCGCCTGCAAATAGCGCGTATGCCCGATATGGAGCAAATCGAAGGTGCCATTGGTCAACACCAGCCGCAATCCCGCGTCCCGCCACCCCTCCCGCATACGCACCAACTCCTCCAGCGTAACCACCCTTCCCCCACCCTCAATCATAACACCCGCCACTCAGCACTCAGCACTCGGTACTCGGTACTCGGTACTCGCCCGCGCCTCGGCTTCTGCGAGGGCGGCGTTACCGAGGCGGCGCTGCATCATCGTCAGGGCCACGAGGCCCAGCCCGACGCCGAACCAGAGCGTGGCGAAGCGTATTATGAGGGTGGCGGCCACCGCTATATCCTGGGGCATGGCGAGGCTCAACTGGCTGGGCACCAGGAATTGCAGCATGCCCGTTATGCTGGCGTCTGCCGTGCCCAGGCCGCCGGGCAGGAGCGTCACCGAGCCGATGAGCGTGGAGGCCGACAGGATGAACGCGCAAATCACCACCAGCAGCCAGGAGAAAGGTATCCCCAGGCCCATCATGGTCAGCACGAAGGCCACGACTTCGCCGCTCCACGATACCACGCCCAATCCCACCCCGAAGAGCAAGTTGGGCAGCCTGAAAAGCTCGTAGGAGCTGTTATAGAAGGCGTGGAAGTGGTGGATACCCTTCGACAATACGGGCACACGCTCGCCCATCCCAAGCAGCCGGTTGGCAAGCGTGCGGTTCTGGAAGACAAAGAGGAAGGCCACCGCGAAGATAGCGATGCCCACCAGCAGCGCCCGGCCATAGTCGAACAGCACCAGCCCGACCGAGGCAAGTACCAGCATAGCCAGCCCGTCGGTCAGGCGCTCGGCCATGACGATGGGCGCGGAGGCGGCGATGGGCGTGCCGCGCACCTGCTTCAGAAGGTAAGATTTCAGCACCTCTCCCACCTTGCCGGGGGTCATCGCCATAGCGAAGCCGCTCACGAAGATGAGAAGCGAGTCTTTCTTGGGGACCCCGGTGGCCCCGATCAGGCGCAGGTAAACATCCCACTTCCAGAAGCGCAGGGCATAGTTGAACAGGGTGAAGAGCAGGATGAAGGGCAGGAGACCCCACTCGAAGCCGCGCAGCACCGCCACCATCTTGTTGAAGTCGGCGTATATTGACAGCCCCGCCACGACGACGAGGCCAAGCACCAGGCCCAGTATCAATTTACCCCGCAGGCTACCCAACGCTCTCAAATCGCCGTCCCTTCATGGCCCAATAGCATAGAAGATGGTGTATTTGCTGTACACCTGCCAGTGTAACAGAGCCGCGCAGTCATTGGCAAGCGGCCCCTGGGTATAAACAGGGCGGTTGCAAAGTGATGCAGAGGGTCGCGAACCCGCTACCCCTTGTCATTCTGAACGAAGTGAAGAATCTCGTCCCTCGCGCATTATCTTGCCTATTCACTGCCCCAATCTAATAGGCGAAGAGCGAGATTCTTTGTGGGCACAAAATGAGCGAAAGAAATGGTCAAAATGGTTCAAGGGTTTTAATGAAAGCTGAGTATATAATTGTGCGAACCACATTGGCACTGTAATCCCTCATAGAATATACACTCAGGAGGCAAAGAGTATGGCAGATATAACAGGTACCCGCAGACCCTGGCTTAGCGTGGCGTTCACCGCCGGGTTCTTGCTTATCGTGTTTGTCGTAGCGGGGCTGCTCGTCGCCGGGGCTACTGCTGCGCCTGCGGCTGGGGCCGGATACGGTGTGCAGGTGGACCCTGAGCACACGGGGACACCTTGCCCGCCCGGCATGAATTGTTTCCCAGGCACCAGGACTCCGTTCGCGGAAGGCACCCACACCCCCCGTCCCACATGTGCGCCTGGCATGAATTGTGAGCCTGCCACCCGCACGCCTTTCGTGGAAGCTACGCGCACTCCCCATGCCACATGCGAGCCAAATACCAACTGTCTGCCTCCCACCAGGACGCCGCATGTTGAAGCTACGCGCACTCCCCACGCCACGTGCGTGCCCGGTATGAACTGCGAGCCAGGCACCCGCACGCCGGAACCTTGCCCGCCCAACCAGAATTGCGGCACGCGCACGGCGGAACCCCACCCTACGTATACCCCCCGTGCGACTTGCGTGCCCGGCATGAACTGCCTACCTCCCACCAGGACGCCAAACCCGTGCGGCATTCACCCCTGTGGCACCAGGACCGTCAATCCCGAAGCCACCCGCACTCCGCACGCCACATGCGAGCCGAATACCAACTGCCAGCCTCCCACCAGGACGCCGCATGCTGAAGCCACTCGCACTCCCCGCGCCACGTGCGTGCCCGGTATGAATTGCGAGCCTGGCACAAGGACGCCTGAGCCGTGCGGCAGTCACCCTTGCGGCACGGGCACCCCTCACCCCGAAATGACGCGCACGCCACATGCTACCTGCGTGCCGGGCAGCAACTGCCTCCCTGGCACCCGCACACCTGAGCCTTGCCCGCCCAGCCACAACTGCGGCACGCGCACGGCTACCCCCACCGGACACGCCGGGGCTTTGCGCTTGCGGCCCCGCGTCCAGTTCGGTACGGGCGAGCCTGGGAGCACGACGGAGTACGACCTGATGCTCCTCAACCGTTTCAACGAGCCTACCCTGGTGGAGCTTGAAGGTCATAGCGTGCGCGGGTGGGGCGTGGACGTGCATCCCTCTGAGCTAATTGCCGAGCCGAACGAAAGCGATCTGCTGACGGTTGAAGTAGACGTGCCCGCATCGCCCGGTGGCCCCGTGGACCTGGAACGCACCGTCGCCAACGCGGAAGGCGTGCGCCCCGCGTCCGCCTACATAATAACCATCCTCCAACGCAAAACCATCAACGACCTGCCCGCAGGGCATTGGGCGGATGGCCCCGTCCAGTACCTGCTAGCGGAAGGTATAGTGTCAGGCTACTCCGATGGCACGTTCCGGCCTGACGCCAACGTGACGCGGGCGCAGTTCGCTAAGATGCTGTCGGGCGCGATGGGCTGGCAGACGCAGGCCCCCACCAGGCCCAGCTTCAGCGACGTGGAATCCGGCCACTGGGCATACGGTTATATCGAGGCTGCGGTAGCTCACGGCGTACTGTCAGGGTACCCGGACGGCACGTTCCGCCCAGACGCCAACGTGACCCGCGCCCAGGTAGCCAAGATGATAGCTATCGCGCGCGGCTGGACGATGGAGTCGCCCGCCGGGCAGAGCTTCATAGACGTAGGCGCGACTAACTGGGCGAGAGATTTCGCGGAGATGGTGTCTGCCGCAGACGTGATGTCGGGCTATACCGACGGCACGTTCCGTCCCAACGCCCCCGCCACCCGCGCCCAAATCGCCAAAATTCTAACCCTGGGCATCTTCAGCGACCCCAACAACTAGAGGGTTAAATCAAGAAAGAGCTTGAGGGTGAGCGACGCGTCGCTCACCCTCAAGCT
>DASWMJ010000047.1:0-63826 GCA_036399775.1 Chloroflexia bacterium
TAAAAATCAAGAAAGAGCTTGAGGGTGAGCGACGCGTCGCTCACCCTCAAGCTCTTTCTTGATTTTTAAAGGTTGTGTCTACACCCCTCGTATGCGGGCGATTATCGCGCCCACGCCTAGAGCTACGCCTAACACCACCAGGCTCACCTGGAGGATAAAGGCCCAAGACACATTGTTGGACGGCGCAAGAGGGTAAGGTAGGGGTTGCTCGGCGGCAGGAGGTCTCGATTGACCTTCCTCAAGCCCTCTACGTGCCTCCGTATAGCCGGCTTGAGGAGTTCCGGCGACCGTACTCATATTCAATTCTGGAGCAGACGCGGTGGAAGCGGGTGCCTGGGCCGGATTCGCCGCAGCAGGCCCACCGGTAGCAGGCACTTCGACCGCTGCCTTAGCCAGGGGTGTGAGTTGAACTTCTGCGTCCACTCCTCCTGCCACAGCCATGGCTGTAGGTTCCGCAGCGTCAGCCGCTTGCGTAAAGGCTTCAGGCGTGGCGCTAGCGCCGGCAAGCATCCTTATGGCATCGGGTGTACCTGCGATCAGCCCAGCGTACTCTTCTGAAGGCCCGGCCATTATAGCCGCAGGGGCATACTGATTGTTCGCGAGGTTGCCGAGGAGCAGCATAACCAGCAAGCCGAACGCCACCACCGACCCCGTAGCCAGGCGCGGGTACCAGCGCGGCGCGCGCAGGCGCTGCCATATCGAGGGTTTTGATCCTACCATCTCCTGCGTAAGCGTGAAGGCGCGGGGAGGTCTCGCGACAGGCAGGTTGAAGAGCATCTGCTTGGTAGCCTGTAGCTCGCGGTGCTCGGTGCGGCACGCCTCACACGTCTCGATGTGCGCGCGCACCCTCTCCCGCTCGCCTGCATCGAGAGCGTTATCTATATAGGCCGAAAGCTGCTCAAGAATGTGCTCGCCGCCCGCCTGGTTGTCACTAATGCGCTTGCTCATAAGTAGTCAGAAGTTAGAAACTAGAAGTTAGAAGTTAGAAGTTAGAAAATAGAATTCGGAATTCGTAATTCGTAATTTGTAATTCGTAATTAAAACGTTACTTATGCGTGGAATGTTCCCCTACCGAGGGGACTATGCCATTCTCGCGCAGATAGTCGCGCATTTTGGTGCGTGCGCGGTTTATACGTGATTTTACCGTGCCCAGGTTGGTGCCGTCTATGGCTGCCGCTTCCTCGTAGCTGAGGCCCTGCACGTCAACCAGCACGAGGGCTATGCGCTGGTCGTCGGGAAGCGCATCGAGGCCCCTCTGGATGATCTGCACCACCTCCGCGCGCAGGGTTTGCGCTTCGGGGTCTATAGAGGGGTCGAGATCGGCTACCTGCAACGGCTCGCCCGCATCCTCATCCGCTTCGGACATGCGACTGTCGAGCGATTGGGTGGGCTTGCGCTTGCGACTCCTCAGCACGTCCAGACAGGCGTTGGTGGCTATGCGGAAGAGCCACGTCTTGAACTGCTCGCCCTTGAAGCGCCCTATTGCCTTATAAGCTGAAAGAAAAGCGTCCTGGGTGGTGTCTGCGGCGGCGTCGGGGTCGGAGAGCATCCTGTAGCAAAGGTTGTACACGCGCGTCTGGTAGCGCAGCACCAGCCAGTTGAACGCCGCCAGATCGCCCCGCCTGGCAGCCTCCAAATGGCGCGCTTCCTCGCCGGCATCGCGTTCATCCTGTACCTCCAACATACCTTAAGTATATCAGGAAACGGGCATTGCTCTCACGCACTCCACATAATAGCCATAAACAACAATGAGCGCCGCACCGTGCACGCTCATTGTTGCCAAGAGGAAGGGAGGAACAGGAAAGGCTATTTCGCGGAGGCTTTTGCTTCACTCAGGAGTTGCTGCACGACAAGCTCATTCTTCTCGTAGTTGCCTTCACCGAAGTGCGAGTAGCGCATATGCCCGTTGGCGTCTATGAAGTAGAAGGCGGGCCAGTAGCGGTTGCTGTATGCGCGCCACGTCTTGAAATCGGGGTCAAGCGCGACGGGCCAGATGACTCCCTGCTCTTTCGCTGCGGCTCGCACGTTGTCGGGCACCTTCTCATAGGCGAACTCCGGCGCGTGTATGCCCAGTATCTCCAATCCCTGCTCATGGTACTTGTCGTACAGGGCGCGCACGTAGGGCCGGGTATTGCGGCAGTTATAGCAGCCGAACGTCCAGAAGTCTATGATGACCACTTTGCCGCGCAACTGCTGAAGGGTGAGAGGGTCGGAGTTTATCCACTCGGTCAGCCCCACCAATTCGGGCGCGACGCCACGATCTTCGAGGGCGATCAATGGTTTAGGGGTCGGTGGCACTGTAGGCTCCGGTGTAGGCGCTATCGTCGGTTCAGGTGCGGGACCACTATTTTCAAGCCCGGTGACAGGCTTAGAAGTGGGCTGAAGGGTTGGCATAGTCTCCGCAGGCAGGGTGGACTTATTCTCTATGGCAGCCAATTCTTTGTCCACCGCCGCGCTCTGCTCAATGCTGATGAGGGCCGTATTCCACTCAGGAGGCAGGTTTCGCAGCGCGAAGGTTTGCAGGCGGGCGTCCCAGCCAAAGAGGAGCGCGGCACAGGCCAGCACCGCCAACCCGCCGAACGCCCTCTGGATGAGGATGGAGCGCGGCCCCAGCTTTTTGGCGCGGGCTACGATGCCGCGAGCGCCGTAGGCTATGGCAAGCATCGGCACGCCCGCTCCCAGGCCGTAGGCAAGGGTCAAGGCAACGCTCTCGGCGGATATGCCCTGCGTGGCGGTCAGCACGATTACCGAGGCCATGATCGGGCCGACGCATGGTGCCCACACGAAGCCGAGTCCCGCGCCAAGCAGGAGGCCGCCGCCCAGGCTGTTGCCATTGGAATTCTTGCCCGCCATACGAGCCAGGGGCGACATCAGACGCTCGAAGGCGCGTCCCAGCGCGGGCACGAGCAACACCAGCCCAAACACCCCCAGCGCCACGATAGCGATTACCCGTAGCCACTGGTGCGGTAGGGCAAGCGCCTCGGCAGCGGCGGTGAAGATGAGCGTAACGACGGTGAAGACGGCAACGAAGCCCAAGACGATGCTCAAGGGCCGCCCCCGCCCACCCCCCGTAGACGTAGAGAGGAGTATTGGCAGCACCGGCAAGACGCACGGCGAGAAGACGGTAACTACGCCTGCCAGAAAGGTGATGAGAATGAGAAGTACCATACTCTAATGATACCAACAATAGCTAAAGAAACAAGCAAAGATGATTACGAAAGTATTACGGTTTGCGTGATGAAGATAGGGATCAGGGGTTAGGGGTCGGTTTGCGCTATGCAAGCAAAAGGGCAGGTCCCAGACCCGCCCTTGCATTCTCATGTGATATTGTTGTGTCTATTTCTGAAGCTCTACATCGTACTGGTGGGTCTCGCTAGCCATGACGGAGACCACTACGACCGTCGTCTCGTAACCCTCTGCGGTTATCTCCACTTTGTAGTTACCCTGCATGAGGCTGAACTGGACGGCATCGGTGTCGGCTGTGCTGCCGCTATCTACAATAGCCGTCGCTACCACGTTGGCGTCGGTGTCGAAGACCATGAGCTGAGCACCGTTGACTATCTCCCTGCTCTGGGCATCTATCACGCTTACGAGGAGCGTTCCTGTGTCGCTGGTGGAGGTAGGCCTTGAATTAGCCGAGGGGGCCGCCGATGCAGAACCTGCGGCGAACATACTTGCGAAGGCTACCATGAGCGCGAACATAGAGAGGGGCAGAAGAGCGGACTTGAATCTCTTATAGAACATTGTTTTATACCTCCTAATATGATTGTGTTTGGCATGTGGATTGAGCCTGTACCATGTGGCCCAAGTTTAGGCCCAATGCTTCAGGGTTGTTAGATGCTTCAGTACTGGGTTAGAGGAGGGAGAAGTCCCGAATAACTTTCCGCAAAGTCCTACTGGCCGGAGTGACCGTCCCAGGCATAGTCCTGGGATAGGTTGTCCACTTGCCATAGGAGCCGGAACTTATACGAAGTCGGATTCGTGCTCAACGTAGGCGAAGACTCTAACCCATGTCATTCTTCGCTTGGCTCAGTACAGCACTAACAAAGAAATGTCTGCGTAGGGGCGACCCGGTGGGTCGCCCTGGTGGGGATGGCGCACCAACTTTACGCGTGACCCTGGCTGGGCGACCCACCGGGTCGCCCCTACGCAGACATTTTATTCCTGGACATAACTTTGTTAGTGCTGTACTCAGAATGACAAGGATGGTGGGGCGGCGTTCCCATGCATCCCATGTCTGCAAAAGCCCTGCGGTGGTAAGAACCACTTGAAGCGAGTTAGCTTATACGTTTTGTCACTTCTAACTTGTAGATAGGAACGCCGTGCGCTTCCCAATAGGCGTGGTAGCGCGATTTTATGACTGGCTCGGAGGCGGGTTGGGGGTTTACTTCATGAAACCTTCCGTCACGTTTAATGAGCGAATGGAGCTCCTTGAATAGCTCCTCCGAGTCGGTTACTATGCTGAATTTGCCGCCGGGCATCAGGGCGCGGTGAACGTGGCTAATAAACGCGCTGTTGTAGATGCGCTGCTTGCGAAACCTGGGGTGCAAGATCGGCTCAGGGAAATGAAGGTAGATGGCCTGGACCGAGTCGTCTACCAACAGGGGATATACGTACTGGAATGGGGCTTTGACGAACTTGACGTTCTGGAGGGAGAGGGACCGTGCATGTTCGACCGCAACGTAGAGCGCCTTCAGATTTATGTCGAACCCAATAAAGTTGGCAGCGGGGTTCCGGGCTGCGAGAGAGCATAGGTACTCGCCAGTGCCGCAGCCCACCTCTACTTCTAGCTGTGCGTCATTCCTAAAGAGCGCCTCGGAAGTTACAGCAGGAAAAGCACCGGGCGCATGATAGAGGTCTTTCGTATCCCAATAGAGAAAATACCGGGAAGCAGTCTCTTCATCCGGCGGCGCAACCCTCACATGCCGGTTCAGAAACGATCTACGAGGCATAAATCAATGCGTATTGCGTAGTTCGTATTGCGTAAATGATGAGCCACAAAGGACACTAAGATTATATGGATAAACCGCATAAGCGCAGAGGTAATTTAGGGTTTCACGCATCACGTTTTACGCAATACGAACTACGCAATACGTTTCACGTCTCGTAGCTATCAAGCCACGCACGCTTGTCCTGGGCCTTGAGGAGTTGGAGGAAGTTGATTACGTAGTGGGCGGTGAGGGGGAGGACGATACCGCCCGACCATACAAAGAGGAGGCTGAGCCACAGCCCCATGAGGCCGGTCATCGCCACGCCTAGCACGCCCTGCGGAGAGTGCATCAGCCCAAATATGGCGGCGAACCCAATCAGCAGGACCGGCAAGGGCACCGTGAGGCTCAGCGCGCCCACAAGCAGAGAGCGAAACAGCAGCTCTTCGAGTACAACCGCCAGGCCAAGCGCGGCGGGCACCAGCACCCACTCGATCCGGGTGCGGGGCATGATGTTCCGCATCACCACAGGAGAGTAAATCTCTTTGCCCCACACCTTGATAGCGCCCAGCGTGAAGGCGTTAGCCACTACCTGCGTGCCCAGCCCGACGATTATGCCGAAGCCGACGTCGCGCCAGCCGTTGTCCAGCGTCCAGCCCAGCCGCTCCGCAGACGCCCCGCTCAGTATGCCCAGGGCCACGCATGCCACTATCAATATTCCTTTGACTAAGTTCTCCACCGGCGCGAGCAGCAAGTTCTCACGTACAGGCACAGAGCGCAGCAAACGCCCGCTCTGGTAGGTTGCCCATGCCAGCGCCACCGTCAAACCCAGCGAGCCAAACACGAATAAAGGGTACATATTACGTTATGTATACATGTATTGGGACTTACGTGTCAAGATAGTGGATAACGCCATCAGCCCTGATTATGAAAGGCGAAGGGTGGTGCCTTATACGTCACCCTTCGCCTTTCATTAGCTTAAGCCTGTCCGAAAGCGGCTAGCGCCAGACCTGGCTATATCGCTGGCGAGCCTCTTCGGCGGCGTTTTCGTTCAGGTCGGTGAGGTCGCTCAAATCGCGCACTACCACCGACGGGATGAGGTTGCCGATGTCCATGACCATCTGCGCGTTCTCTTCGAGATGCGCGGTCGCCAGGTCAGCCGTCTCCTGGTCGTTGCAGGCCAGGCAGGTGGTAATCAGCATGACGTAGCTGATGTTGCTCAGGCTGATGGCCGTGTAGTTGTCGCGGAACTCCTTCGAGACTTCCTCGGCGCGGAACTTGTCAATGACGCCTGCCGCGACGCCCAGCACGGACGCGCCAGCTTCCTTCAAGGGGCTGGTAGGCTTCCCGCCCAACGCTTCAAGCCTCTCCCGCAGAGCATTGGTGTGCCGCTCAAGGGTGTCTCGCATGCCGCGAAGGATGGGATTTACGTCCGGCTCGTCCTCGGTCCCCTTGACCTGCTTATCAATCGCCTGGTAGATGTGCCCTTCCAGGCCAATCATGTCGGCCAAGTATTTGGTCACTATATCTTTCTTCTTGTCTTCTGCCATAGTTGATGCCTCCTGGTAGTTTGTAGGGAAAGCTGCCCATGCACTCATTACCCCCACTCATGCATGGGACTTACCCCTGAGTGTGTCGCCCTCTATAAAGAAGCATCTTTCATGCCAGATGGAAACGTATTGAGTAGTTCGTATTGCGTATTGCATAAGAACCTTAGCAACCTCAGCATCTCTGTGCCTCTGTGGTTCAATAATTACGCAATACGAACTACGCAATACGCATCACGCCGTGAGTTCTTCCAGGCGTGCGACAAAGCCTTCCAGCACGTCGAACGCCTTCTCTACGGGTTCGGGGGAGGTCATGTCTACTCCGGCCAGCTTGAGGGCGTCGAGGGGATACATTGAGCCGCCCGCCTTGAGGAACTTTTTGTAGTTCTCTGCCGCGCCCGGCTCACCGTCCAGCACTTTGCGGGCTAGGGCGTTGGCGGCTGATATGCCGGTGGCGTACTGGTAGACGTAGTAGTTGGAATAGAGGTGGGTCGAGAACTGCGCCCAGGTTATGCCTACACGCTGCTCGTCTATCTCCACCTCAGGCCCGTAGCCCTCCCGGAACAGCCCGGCCAGCAGGCTAATCAGGCCGTCCGCCGACAGCGCCTCGCCCCGCTCTACGCGCTCGTGTATCTCCTTCTCGAAGCGCGCCAGGATGGGCATCAGGAAGAAGTACCTGTGGAAGTTGTACATCGCCTCCTCTATCACGGCGATCTGGAACTGCGGCTCGTCGTTGCTCCTGAGCAGATGGTCGCGCACCATCGCCTGGTTGAAGTTGGAAGCCACCTCGGCCACGAACAGGCCGTACCTGGCATACGTGACCGGCTGGTTCTTGCGAGAGAAGTAGGAGTGGAGAGAATGCCCAAGCTCGTGCGACAGGGTGCTCACCGACTCCAGGTCGCCGATGTAGCTCATCAATATGAAGGGGTTGGTGCCGTAGAACCCGCTCGAATAGGCCCCGGCGCGCTTCCCCACGTTGGGATAAATGTCTACCCAGCGATCTTCCAGGCAGCCTTTCCTGAGCGGCGCCACGTACTCATCCCCTAGAGGCTGCATCCCAGCACAGATCATGTCCACCGCCTGCTCGACGCTAATCTGCGTGCTGTCTTTGGCTATGGGCGCGAATATGTCATATGGGTGGAGCATATCCAGCCCAAGCGCGCGCCGCCTGACCGACCAGTAGCGGTGCCACACGGGGAGCTTGCGCCGCGAGGTCTCAAGCATGTTGTCGTACACTTGCCTGGGGATGTGGGTCTGCGCGAGCGCCGCTTCCAGGGACGTATTATAGTTGTGGACTTTGGAATAGAGCACGTCGCGCTTCACCCCACCCGCGATGCAGCTTGCCAGGGTGCTCTTGAACTCAAGGAAACCGTCGGCGTACTGCTCCCACGCGGCCTTGCGCACGGCGATGTCGGGGCTTCGCAGCAGGCCACTCAGCGTGCCGGGCGCGACAGGCACAGGCTCCCCATCGCCTGTATCAACCACGCCATACTTCTGCTCTGCATCGGCCAGCAGCGCATGTGTGGTGCGCGGGGTATCAAGCGCATCAGAGGCCATAGCCAGCACTTCCTCCACTTCTGGAGAGCGCACGTGCCCTTCGCGCTTACGCAGCAGGTCGAAGTAATGCCGGTATGCAGCCAGCGCAGGCTCTTCCTCCATGAACTGCTCTATGCGCTCCTGGGGCGTGCTGAGCAGTTCAGGTTCCGCGAAGGAGGCCGCGGCCGCGAAGCGAGCGAATATCCCCCGCGCCTTCTCACGCAGGGCCGCCGCTTCCTGGTTGGTGGTGTCGCTGTCGTGCAGCATGGTCGAATAGACGAAGAGGTGCCCCGCCCATATGTGCGCCTCCTCGTAAGCCCGGAACCATGCCAGCAGCTTCTGGGCCGATTCCGCCAGGTGCCCCTTGTAGCTTTCCAGCCTGGGAAGGGCCTCCTCCAGTTTGGCGCGGTCGGCCTCGAAGGCGTCCAGGTCGGCGTAGATACCGGCGAGGTTCCAGGTATATTTCTCCTCTAGCTCGCTTCGCTTCTTAAATGTAACGGCCATTGGTCATCCCCCTATTCCTGTAGTAGATGTGGATATTTATCTTATATTCACGAATTCAGGGGGTGATTGTCAAGGCTATCTCATTATCATTTCTTGCCGGGTCGGGCGTTGAGGGCCGCGCCTATAGCGGTGCCAATCCCCGCGCCTAGCGCAACGCCTATGGCTATATTGTTGAAAGCCACGCCGAGAGCAGCCCCTACGCCTGCACCCAGGGCGATGTCAATGCCCATCATGTTGCCTTTGTTCTCTTGCGATTGCCCATTGGCCGGTTTTTCTGTCATTTTGTTTGCTCCTTTTCCGGTATTATCTTTGTTCAGCGTCAGGTTGGAAGATCTCCTCGATGCGCTTGTCGAAGAGCCTGGCGATCTTGAACGCGAGGGGTAAGCTGGGATCGTATTTACCCGTTTCGAGGGCGTTTACCGTCTGCCTCGATACGTCCAGCTTCTCCGCGAGGTCGGCCTGCGACCAGTCGCGCTCGGCTCGTAGCACCTTGAGCCTGTTTTTCATGTGTACTTTCGCCTGGCGATTGCCAGCCCTATCCCCCAGAGGAATATCATCAAGGGGAATACGTATACCCAGTTGAGGTGCGGGAAGCCCACATTCTCCAGGAAGCCGTAGCTGAAGGTTAGCACCGCCGTGCCACCGAACCCAAAGCCGATAGCCTCGAACTGAATGCGCCTCTCTAGCTCGTCAATGCGTCCCAGGAAGCGCACGAAAGCCAGCAAGCCGAATATCGCGGGCACTACAGGCGCGAGCACTACCGGCACCCGCCACCATTCGTCAGCGCTGGCCTTCAGGATGAGTATAGACACAACGAGAACCAGGGCGTACGCTATCATTGATCCGATGAACCGGACTGTATACGCTTTCTCTGCTTTTCTCATATGCCTACCTTTGCTATTAGAGAGCCGGAGCAAACGCATCTAATCAAGAGGCATAGAGGCCCTATCCATCAGCAAGACCCATTATCCTTGTCATTCTGAGCGCAGCGAAGAATCTCGTCCCTCGCGTAGGTGCTTATGCTTAGGGTACTCAGGGCAAGAGGATATGCGAGGGACGAGATTCTTCGCTGCGCTCAGAATGACAAGATACGACTTGGCACTTCCTCAACTTAGATGCGTTCGCCTTGAGTAGAGCGAATAAAGGGTACGCTCACTTACAGTATTGTAAAGCACACTTGGCTATATGTCAAGTATGCTTTACAACATTATCGACATGCTCATATTTCCACCCTGCCAATTGATGTGCAAAACTACGGCCAATCCACCGATACACATCCGCCATACCTGGGTTATACTAAGTGATTATCAGTACCAAACTTTTCCACAATACAACATCTTATGTTTCCCTGGCACACACCCTACAACATCTAGCGTCAATCTCCCCACAATCTCGCAAGTCGAAATCCGAAGATTCACAATGGAAAATGACGTTATAGCCGAAATAAAGCAGCGTCTTGACATCTCGGATGTCATCGGGGAGACCGTGCGCCTCACGCGAGCGGGCCGCAACCTCAAGGGCCTCTGCCCCTTCCACGGCGAGAAGACCCCCTCCTTCGTGGTCTACCCGCAGAACGGCTCCTACCACTGCTTCGGCTGTGGGGAGAATGGCGACGCTTTCGGCTTCGTGATGAAGACGCAAGGGCTGGACTTCCGGGGCGCGCTGGAGAAACTGGCGAACAAAGCGGGAGTCATCCTAAAGCCGCGCAACGAAGAAGCCGCAGCCGAGGACCGCGCACGCGAGCGCCTCAAGGAAGCCTGCTCGGCAGCCGCCGCCTTCTACCACAACCTGCTCCGCAACCACCCCGCCGGGGGAGCCGCCCGCGCCTACGCCGAGGAGCGCGGCCTCACCGCCGAAACGATAGAGACCTTCCAGGTAGGCTTCGCACCCGACTCGTGGGACGCCCTGGGCACCCACCTGGCGCAGCGCGGCTACTCTTCGCAGGAGATGATAGACGCGGGGCTGGTGGCCGAGCGCGACGAGGGCGGGCACTACGACCGCTTCCGCAACCGCCTCCTCTTCCCAATACGCGACCACAAAGGCGCGATAGTGGGCTTCGGCGGGCGCGCGCTGGCCGAGGGGCAGGTGCCCAAGTACCTCAACTCGCCCCAGTCGGCCATATTCGACAAAAGCTCCATCCTCTACGGGCTGGACCTGGCCCGCCAGCATATACAGCGCAACTCGCAGGTGGTGATCGTCGAGGGCTACATGGACGTGGTGGTGGCGCACCAGGCGGGGCAGCGCGACGTGGTAGGCACAATAGGCACGGCGCTCACCGACCGCCACGCCGAACTGTTGAAGCGCATTGCTAGGCGCATCATCCTCTCGCTCGACCCCGACATGGCGGGCGATCTGGCCGCGCTGAAGGGTTCGGAGGTGCTGCAAGAGCACGCCGAGAAGATAGCAATACCCATACGTGGCGAGCGCGGGCTGCTGGGTGTGGAGCGCCGCTCAGAGATGGAAATCAGGATAATGCAGCTACCACGCGGCGTTGACCCCGACGAATTGCTGCTGGCCCCAGGCGGCCCCGAACGCTGGGCGGAACTGGCTGGTGCCGCCCTACCCCTGATTGACCACGTAATAGGCGTGGTTGCAGGGAAGCATGACCTGACCACCGCACGTGGCAAGAGTGAAGCCGTAGGGGAGATCGCCCTCTTCGTGCGAGAACTGGGCGACCCGGTACAGCGCGCCCACTACGTCCAGCGCGTAGCGGGTCGCCTCCACGTAAACGAAGAGGCAATACAGGAAGCGATAGGCCGGGCGCGGCCTGCGAGGGGCCAGGGGCCAGGGGCCAGGGACCAGCGGCCCAGGGGTAGCGATGGTAGTCCAACGCCCAACACCCAAAACCTGTCAGCCGACCGCATAGGTTTACCTGTGCTATCCGACCCAGGTGCCGCTCCCGAAGAGCACCTCTTGGGTCTCGCGCTGAAGTACCCCCAGACCACCTGGATGGCAGGCGCGCCCGTGCTTGACGACTTCACCCGGTTGGAGAACCGTATCATCTACGAGGCGTTGTGCGCGGCTGCCGAGGATAGCGACAAGACGCTCGTGGAGGCCGACGCCATACGCGACGCCGCACGCGAGATGCTGGACCCGGCGCTAGCGGCCCACTTCGACCGCTTGAGCACGCACACGGAACCCGACCTCTACAGGTTCGCGCTGCCCTACGAGTTGGAAACGCGGTTGAAGAGGCTGCGGCAGCACAACGACCGCATGTGGATACAGCAGTGCCAGTTTATGTTGCAAGAAGCCCAGGAGATGGGCGACACCGAGACGCTGGGCAAGCTCCTGCCTCTCCTGAGTCTCTCCTTCTCCCGCTTCCGGCACTACAACCCAAAACCAAGCACCGTGTTCCGCGACAGCCGCGACTGACGGAATTATAAATTTTTGAATGCTGAATTTTGAATTAGATTGTCCAAGTACAAACAAATAATTCAAAACTCAAAATTCATAATTCAAAATTAGGAAAGGGGGTGAGTTAGACCTAAAAACTATTGACACTTTCGCGCTTCCTGGTCATAATGGGGTGGCCCGGTTGCAAGCATATTGCTAACCGCCTCTTGCCGTTTATCGCTACACTCTGACCAGTTAGATAACACCTCTGCCCTCCGCTCACTCTTTATAGCTAGTGGGGTGCGGGCAGGCATTTGATGAGAGATTTAGAGATTGTATCTAGAGTTACGAGGATCGAGAGGAAGGGATAGATATGGCACAAGCTCAGGCTCTGAACGCTTTTCTGCCTAATACCACGCGACATACCAGGCAGGACAACATCACGATGCTGCAAATTGACGACCTGTGTGCCGACCTGGCGCACCTCGGCATCGTGCCTATGGAAGACACGGCGGATATTCACGGCATCACGGACGACCCCCACGATGATACCGTCGAAGCCGATGCGACCGAAGAGCAAGTGGACCTGGTGCTGGACATGGAGGGGGTCAGTATTGACGACCCCGTGCGCATGTACCTGCGCGAGATAGGCCGAGTGCCCCTGCTGAACGCCGATCACGAGGTGGCGCTCGCCAAGCGCATGGAGCGCGGAGAGTGCCTGGGCCACAGTTTGGAGCGGCTCGAAGACCACTACGGCTTCAACCCACCTTCAGAAATCGTCTGCCTTGAGCTATACGAATCGCTTGTGCGTAACTGGTCTTTATTAGAAGAGTTTTACATCGCCCAGTACAACCAGCGCCCGCCCACTTCCCGCCGCAGACTCCTCTCCTCTATCGCGCCCAACGGCCCAATTGACCCGTCGGCCCTGCGTAAGCTCTCTGTGATGGAGGGCGTGACCCCCGAAAAGCTGATCGAGAACGTGCGCGATACCATCCTCACCGCGCTCATGCTGCCGGAGGCCTTGCAGCGTGCGTTCGACCAGGACGAGTGGCCCGACGGCGAGCAGTTAGCCTATATTCTCCTGGACGTTGGGGACGACCTTGAGAAGCACTGGCAGTCTATCATTGACGACTCGTGCGCCGCCCGCAAGCACCTTGCCGAGGCCAACCTGCGCCTGGTGGTGAGCGTCGCCAAGAAATACGCTGGCCGGGGCATGACCCTGCTTGACCTTGTGCAGGAGGGCAATATCGGCCTGCTCAAGGCTGTGGAGAAGTTCCGCTACAGCAAGGGCTACAAGTTCTCTACGTATGCCACGTGGTGGATACGCCAGGCTATCACCCGCGCCATAGCCGACCAGGCCCGCACGATACGCATCCCCGTGCATATGGTGGAGACCATCAATCGCGTGCTGAAGACCTCTCGCAGGCTGATGCAGGAGTTGTCCCGCGAGCCTACCCCCGAAGAGCTGGGGCAGGCGGTGGGGATGCCCGCCGACAAGGTGAGGGAGATACTGAAGATCAGCCAGGAACCTATCTCCCTGGAAACGCCCATCGGAGAAGAAGAGGACAGCCACCTGGGCGACTTCATAGAGGACTCGAAGGCCATCGCGCCGTCAGACGCGGCCTCACAGTGCATGCTCAAGGAGCAGATAACGAGCGTGCTGGGGTCGCTCACCAAGCGGGAGCGCAAGGTGCTACAACTGAGGTTCGGCCTTGAGGATGGCCGCAGCCGAACGCTGGAAGAGGTGGGGCGAGAGTTCGGCGTCACCCGCGAGCGAATCCGCCAGATAGAGACCAAAGCCCTCCGCAAGCTCCGCCACCCCGCCCGCTCCAAGAAGCTGAAAGACTACATGGAATAATTTTGAATTTTGAATGCTGAATTTTGAATTAGGTTATCCAAATCCAAACAAATAATTCAAAATTCAGCATTCAAAATTCAAAATTACGAGGAGCGTGCGCGGCTGTCGTTGTAGTAGAGGCAGGCGAGCGCCCAACCTATCGCTACGAACATGCGTATGAAGAAGCCGCCAGGTTGGGTGAAAATGGGCTTGAAGAAGTCGAGGCTTTCCAGGAAGCTTACTATCAGCAATGCCCCCACCAGGATGGCTATCTCAATGGCCCACATTATGACCCTGCGGCCTTCTCTGCTCTGCATAGTCTTGTTCCTTACCTTTTAGTTACGGGTAAAGAGAGGTTGTGAAGGGGCTATTCTTCACCCTGGTTGCTGCTGATTATATATGTGTACGTGCGCGGGGTCAAGCCTCAATGTGATGAGGGCGACATCTCCCCTGCCTCCACCGCGAGTTTGAGGCGGTTCTGGGGAGGCGGGTAGGGGCAGTTGTAGCGCGGGCTGTAGGCGCATAGAGGGTTGTAGGCCCTGTTGAAGTCGAGGATATAGTCGTCGGCGTCGTGGCGGGGGATGTCGAGATAGCGGCCCGCGCCGTAGGTCTCCTTGCCTGAAGTGGAATCTTTGAAGGGCACGAATAGCTCGTCGTAGTCGGGGTGCGCGGGCACCATCCTGTAAGCAGCCAGCCGGTGCTCTTCCCCATCCACCTCAAACACAAACGTGCCGTACACGTCGAAGTCGCGCATGTCGCCTATCGAGGTCTCAAGCTGCACGCGCATACCCGTGCCGGGCGCGTCGCGGTCTAGCCGGGCAGGCAGCCGCCATCGCTCGTCCGGCGGAAAGTAGCGCGGCCCCTCGAAGCCCTCCAGCACGGCTGCGCCCCGCCAATTGAACTCGTTTAGAAAGTAGTCAATAGTCTCGGCGCGGACCTCTTCTATTTCGCGAAGCCATGTTTCTCTATCGAACGTGTCGTCCATCTTTCCTTAATCCTTGCCCTCTACGGTAATGCCCATCGAAGCGGCTATGTAGCCCAGCGCCGCGCCCGCCGGGGCTTCTACTTTCAGCGTGGCTTCGGCGTCGGCTCGCGTCGGCCCCAGGTTGAGTACGTAGAGTGGCCTGCCCTGCTCGCGGACGGCGCGGGCCAGCCTGTAGCCCGACCAGACGGTGAGCGAAGAGCCTACCACCAGCAGCGCGTCCGCCTCGCCAACCACCTTGAGCGCACTTTCTACTATCTCAGCAGGCAGCGACTCGCCGAAGAAGACGACGGCAGGCTTCACCAGCCCGCCACACCTGGGGCAAAGCGGCACCTGTACATCTTCAGCGTCGCCGACCTCATCGGCGGGCAGGCGCAGGTGACGGTTCTCCCACTCAAGCCGCTCCTGCGTCTGGGAGCGGGCTTCCCTGTAGCCACATTCTATGCAGTGGACGGTGCCGTTCTCGCCGTGCAACTCGATCACCTTGCGGCTGCCTGCGAGCGTGTGCAGGCGATCCACGTTCTGCGTTATGAGGTGGTGGAGCTTCCCCGCGTGCTCCATCGCGGCCAGCGCCTTGTGCCCGGCGTTGGGGCGAGCGTCACGGAAGCGCCGGTAGCCGTTGAGGCTGCGCGCCCAATAGCGGCGGCGCACGGCGGCGTTACGCACGAAATCGCTGTAGTATATAGGCGTGTGCTTCGTCCACAGGCCGTCCATGCCCCGGTAATCAGGTATGCCCGACTCGGTGCTGATGCCCGCGCCCGTCAGCGCGACCAGCCTCCTGGCCCGCCCCAACGCTTCCGCCAGCGGGGCTACCTTCTCTGCCGTGCTCCGCTCGTCAAATTGGTTGTTGGATGCTGCTAGTGCCATATCATCTTATTGTACAGGCAACGTGGCTGGTGTGCTATATCATGCAGGCCGCTGGTAAGAGCAAATGCATCTAAATTACATTATAGAAGACGCTTCCCTTTAGCAAACCTTACTACCCCATGTCATTCTTCGCTACGCTCAGAATCTCGTCCCTCGCATAAATGCTTATTCAGGGTGCTAAAGCCAAGATAATACGCGAGGGACGAGATTCTGAGCGCAGCGAAGAATGACATGGTCTGACTTGGCAGATGCTCATAAAACCAAAACTACTTACCGCCGGGACGCGCAATCGTGAATGTGGCCGGTTCCGCTTGCTGGCCTGTGATGCGGTCGCCCTGGCGGGTAAACGTGTAGATTGAGGTGTGCGCTACCTGGCCTTTGTCGTCAAGGATTGTTAGCGTGCCCCGGAAGTCGCCTTGCGTGGGCGGTCCCTCCCAGCCGAATACTTCGATTGGCGAATCGTCTCTGGTCGCGGTGAAGGCTTTGGTCTTCGGAGCAAGTTGGAATTGGTAAGAGTGAGCCGCCCCATCGGCAGGCAGCACCATTGACCACGAGCCGAAATGCCCATCCGGGTGGGTACCCCAGGGTTCGGCGTACACGTCAAGGGTGATGGTGAATTGCCCTTCCTGGCTTGACGGCACGACGCTCAGGCGGGTGTTGAGCATATCTCCGTCCACTGAGGATGCTAGAATGAGTGGCATCAACTCTGGGCGTGTAGTCAGTACACCTGTAGATGCCCCATTCTCAACGGAGAGGAGGTCAACGCGCAGCAACCTGGCATCGCCGCTCTGCCGGGAGATCGCTACCTGCTGCGGGGCGCGAAAGGCGTTGGCGATATAGTGAGACACACCGGCAGGCAGGCTCAGGCTCTGCGTATTCTCCCCCACTCGTACCGAAATATCCGTAGGTGCGAAGGCTACAAAGCTGAATTCGAGCACGCGGAGTGTGTCGCCACTTCCCTGAACGGAACCGCCACTAAAAGTTACGTCCGATTGCCCGACCTGCATCTGCAAATCTTTAAAGTCTATCTTGGGCGCATTGGTCAGTGAGAAATCATAGCTCCGTATCAGTTCAGGCTTGCGTTTGAGGAGGCGCACGGCGGGGTTGCTCATTACCTCCTGCATGCCCTCGTAGCCGAAGGGCACGCCACCCGCGCCCTCCATGTTGGGCACCAGGGCGTAGTCGGCGGGCGCGCCAAAGGGGAGGGTGTCGGGGGGGTTGTAGCCGATGGAGATATTGCCACCCATGCGCTCCTGCTTCACCCCCCAGCGCCGGAGTGTGTAGGCGAGCACCTCAAGCGTGGGCATAGCCTCGTAGCGCGCCTGCCCCACCCATAGCGTCCCGCCGCCTACGTCCTGGGCGACGCGCCGCAGCCAGGGGTCGGGCGCTACCCGGTAGACGTATTCCTCGCCCACCTGCTTTACCATCTCCAACTGGGGAGTATCGTCCAGCCTGCGCTTGAGATCGGGCTGCGCTTCCTGCGGGTACTGCCAGATTCGCACCACTACGTGCCGCACTTCCAAACCCTGCAACAGGGTCACGGTAAGAGGGTCGGGAAAGCGGTCAAGGACGCGCTTGAGGTGGACGGTGCCGGGGGGCACGAAACTGCTCCACCCATTCACAAGGGGCTGCCAGTGTCGCGTGGCGAAATAGGTGTACCAGACGTCATCCTGGTCCGCCGACATAGGCAAATCAAGCACCGGGCCGCTATTCTCAGGCCGGGCAAGCCATCCATGAAGCTCACTGTTGGAAAGCTGCGTCACCACGTCCTGCCGGTTGCGAGTATCAAGCGGGTTGATGAACTCCAACAGCATCAACCCGATAATAACGGACGCTATAACGGGGCGCAATCCAAAACTCCAAGTCCGAAGTCTGAAATCCCTGACCCCTAATCCCTGATCCCTGACCCCTAACACCCGCGCCAACCCGTAGCCCGCCAGCACATACACAGCGAAGTCTACAAGCAACGCGAAGCGCACGGGCACCCGCAACGCTTTGAAGCCGGGCACCCAATCGTAGAGGAAGGCGTAAGGCAGGGGGATTTCGATGGAGGTAAAGGGTATGCGCCCGCTCAAGCCGAATGTGAGCATCAGCGCGAGAAGGCCGAGCAGCAGGTAGAAGAATCGTTGGCGGCTGCGGCCCCATACCACGCCAACAGCCGCCATGACGAGCGGCACGATGCCCAGGAAAAGCTCTCGCTCGCCCAGCGCGGATGTCATGCCCGGCGCGAGTACTTTGCCGTAGAGCCAGTTGCTTTGCAATACCTTGCCGTAGAAGCCCCACTGGGCCGCCCAGTTCTCGACTTCGTAGGTGGAGCGGCTGAAGCCCAGCTCACGATTCGACTGTAGATAAGGGAAATAGACAGGCGCGAGCGCCACCCCCGCTATGAGCGCGGCCAACCCCATCTTCAACGCGAGCGACCCCCACTCCGCACGGGTCAACCGCAGCCTCCGGGCCTCTACAACCAACCACCACACCACGTAAAGCACCACCGCCAGCGCCAGAAAGTAGATGTAGTAGACGCTCGACAGGCCCATAGCGACAAAGCCAAACGCCGCCCAAAGGAGCCAACGAGTGGCGAGTGGCGAGTGGCGAGTGGCGAGTGGGGACGGCTCTTGGTTGCTGCCACGTAACCCCTGATCCCTGACCTTTAATTCGTCGCCACTCGCCACTTGCCACTCGCCACTCGTCCCTAGCCCACGATGCAGCGCCCAAAGGGTGAATGGGAACCATTGAGTGGCTAGCATGTGAAGGTGGCCCATTTGCATGAAGCGGAAGGGGCAGAAGGCGAACGCGATGCCCGCGAATATGCCTGCGGCGCGGCTGTCCGTCAGGTCGCGCACCAGGAGGTAGCTGAACACGCCCGTTAGCACGAACGATAGAAGGATGTTGAAGTTGGCGGCGAGGGCGGCGTTATAAGTGAGCCAGAGGATGGGGAGGGCGAGAAGCGTCTGGCCGAGCAGGTTCTCCGAGAAAGCCAGGGAGTGCGCATAGGGATAAAAGAAAGGCGCTTCAAAGAGGCCGAGCGGGTTGGTGGAAAGAGCGTGGGCGTTCCAGCGCAGGCTCGTCATCTGCACCACCACGTCGCCGAAGGGGTTGATCGCCTCGCCCATGTGAAGCGCCCAGGGCCACGTCATCGCGAGGGTAAGCAGAGTGAAGAAAAGGGTGACTAGTGCAGGCTCCTGCCAGGTGCGGAATGCGGAATGCGGAATGCGGGGTATTTTCTTGTCCGCTACAGCAGTCGCGTTGTCTACACTCTTTGTCTCAAGCATTGTCTATCTATCGTAACTCCGCATTCCGCATTCCGCATTCCGCATTTACTCCGTGTCGTCTTCGGAGGGGCCGGATTCGCCCTCAAGGCCGATTGCTATGAGGTACCCCCTGGCACGCTCCGCCAGGGGATAGCGAGCAACAAGCTTCCAGAAAGCGGCGGAGTGGTTGGCTTCGATGAGGTGGGCAAGCTCATGGACCAGCACATAGTCGAGCACCCACAGGGGCATGCTCCCTACGCGGTCGGATATGCGTATGGTAGAGGTCGCGGGGGTGCAGGAGCCGTACCGTTTCTGCTGGTTCGTGACCCATTTGATTTCGCGTACCTTCAGCTTGCCGCCGAAGTGCCTGCGGTTGAGGTCGGCGGCGCGAATCTTCAGGTCAGGGAGCCTGGGCGCGGCCTGCCTGTTGGCCTGCTTGAGCACGCGGGGCACCAGGCTGTCCACCAGCCGCTTCTCTTCTTCGGCGCTGATGTGCGCGGGCACCCGCACCACCAGCCTGCCGTTTTCCATGCGCGCCGAGGCAGTCTTGGCGCGGTTAGGCGAGCGGATCACCTCGATGGGAGGCCGTTCTTGCTTCGTCACTCTTGAATTGTAACACAATGCGCGGCGGGCTTAACGATTATGTTTACCGCAGAGGCGCAGAGACGCAGAGGTTTTAGGGATTCTTTACGGCCAAGTCCGCTTAATCTTCAACCTACTGCTCAAACTATAAATGCCTAAATAACCTCTGCGTCTCTACGCCTCTGTGGTTCAATATACTCTAACCTCAAGCTCAAACCCCCCCGTCCACCGCAAATTTGATACAATGGACCTATAATCAAGATCGGGGGTAATGCAGTTGGCGAAGTTTTACTACGGCGGGCAGGCGGTCATCGAAGGGGTGATGATGCGCGGGCAGAAGCACATAGCTGTGGCGGTGCGCGCCCCGGATGGCACGATCGTCATACACGAAGAGGCCCTCAACAGCGCGATTTATAAGCATCCCGTGATGAAGCTGCCCTTCCTGCGTGGCCTGGTGGGGCTGTGGGACGCGCTTGGCCTGGGTATCAAGTCGCTGATGTTCTCTGCCAACGTAGCTCTGGAAGAAGAGGAAACAGGCAAAAAGCCCGCACACGACGCCACGCAGGAGTTGCATGGGACTGCCGCGACAACCCCCTTCCCGGCAGTCCCTCTAGCCGTAAACCCCACCTCCAATCAAGCACAAGACACCCAGGACGACGCAAAAAATCGAAAATCTAAAATCGAAAATCGAAAATCCGATGCTTCTTTCGCAGGGGCGACGGCCTGGACTACTGTAGCGGTGTCGCTTGCCATGATGGTGGGGCTGTTTTTCGTCCTGCCCGTGCTGGCGGCCAACCTCTTCACCAGCCTGGCCAATATGCAGTCCAGCCTGGCGCACAACGTCACGGAGGGCGCGATAAGGCTTGCCCTGTTCGTCGGGTACATATGGGCTATCGGCAAGATGCGCGACATAAAGCGCGTATTCGGCTATCATGGGGCCGAGCACAAGACCATCAACGCTTACGAGGCAGGCTGCCCTCTTACACCTGAGAAGGTGCAGGCGTTTACCCTCCTGAACCCGCGATGCGGCACCACCTTCCTGCTGATAGTGCTCCTCTTCGCGACGGTAGTGTTCGTGTTGATAGGCAAGATGCCGTTCGTATTCATGGTACTGTCGCGCATAGTGCTGGTGCCCGTTATTGCCGCCATTGCTTACGAGTTTATCAGGCTGATGGCGAACCTCTACGACCATGCCATAGTGCGGGCGATAATGGCTCCCGGCCTTGCCTTGCAGAAGATGACGACGCGCCCTCCCGACCTGTCTATGCTTGAGGTGGCGATAGCGGCGCTCAGTTCGGTGCTGGTGGCCGATGGGGTAATGCAGGCCGGGCAGAGTGTGGAACGCGCGGAAGCGGCCATAGAGACCGCCGAGCCTGCCGCAACCATAGCATAAGAGAGCAGATGACTGATGTAGAGCCTGCCATTAGAGTGAGCAAACCCAGGCAGCCGCGACTACGGCCCAGTTGGGACCACGAGCTAGAGTTGTGCGCGCAGGGACACGGCATAATGGCGGGTGTGGACGAGGCGGGGCGCGGGGCGTGGGCGGGGCCACTGGTGGCGGCGGCTGTTGTGCTGCCACACCCCGACGCGCTGGCGACTATGGACGAAGCAGAGAAGTTGATTGAGGAGATAGAGTGCCTGCGGGACAGCAAGATGCTCGCGGCTACGGTGCGCGAGAGGCTCATGGGAGCTATACGCTCGGTTGCGCTGGCGGTGGGTGTGGGGGTGGTGTCATCCGCCCTGGTTGACGTAATAGGTGTGGGGCCTGCTAACAGATTGGCGATGGCGCGCTCTGTGCGCGACCTGGGGATATGGCCCGACTACCTTTTGCTGGACGCCTTCCGTGTGCCCGCGATGCCGATCCGGCAACGAGCCATCATCAAGGGGGACGCAACGTGCATGTCCATAGCCGCCGCCTCGATTGTAGCGAAGGTGACGCGGGACCACATCATGCAAGAGCAGGACGCGCTATATCCGGGTTACGGCTTCGCGCAGCACAAAGGCTACGGCACCAGGCAACACGCGGAGGCCCTCATGCGATTGGGCGTGTCGCCTATACATCGGCGCTCTTATGCCCCCATCAAGGCTATCATGGCGGGGCAGCCCTGGCCGCCACCCGGCGAAGTCGTAGACGCGGGTGAATAAGCGCCAAGCCGGCGCGCGATCCCAACCCGATAGCGCCGCAACGGGGCAGACAGGCGAGGAGGTCGCGGCGCGCTACTTAGCCCGGCAAGGCTGCGCTATCCTGGCACGCAACTGGCGCGCAAATCCAGGTGAGGTAGACATCATAGCGCGCTGTCCTGGCCGGATAGTGTCGGGCAGTGAGGCACAAGAGGCGCAGCCCACGTTAGCTTTCATCGAGGTAAGAACGCGGCATGGCCGCAAAGGGCTTGCGGAGGAGTCTATCTCGCGACGTAAAGCGGCAAGCATGGCCTCGGCTGCGTATGCTTACATGGCTGCCAACGGCCTCGACCCCGAAACGACCCACTGGCGTATAGATGTGCTCGCGATCTCCCTGGCAGGCGACGACATGGCAAGCGTCAATTGGGTGCAGGGAGCTATTGATGAGGGGATGCTTTAGGGATGTTGCCGAGTGAGGATGCATGAGATTGACAATCCCACCATCCCTGTCATTCTGAGCGCAGCGAAGAATCTCGCTTCTCGCGTATATGCTTATAGTATCTCACCACGCAAGAGGATGCGCGAGGAGCGAGATTCTTCGCTGCGCTCAGAATGACACAGGGGAGCGGGCTGACATCCGGGGCGACTTTGCATCCGGCTTCCTGGGACGTTGCAGTCAGGTTGACGGGGCATAGGCTTTAGGATAGACTCTCTGTCATGCGGGCGTAACCGCGCTCGTTTATATAAATGGCATGGATTGTGCATCGTAAATCGCGGCTTAGTTGGATGCGAGACTTTATAGTTGGAGGTACCTTTGGTCCAGACCCTTGAACGTCCAGAGACGGCAGAGTACGCGGGGAGTGGTGAAGACACCACGCCGGGCAAGATTTCGCTCGTCCTGCCCGCGCACAACGAAGAGCCTAACATCAGGGCCGTCGTTGAAGAAGCGTCGCGTGTCCTCCCTACCGCGTTCTCGGACTACGAGGTTATAGTGGTCAATGATGGGTCGAAGGACCGCACGCTCGAAATAGCGCAGGCCCTGGCCTCCGAGAATACCCACGTTCGCGTGGTGAACCACCCCGTCAACAAGGGTTACGGGGCGGCGCTGACCAGCGGGTTCAATGCAGCTACGGGCGACTTTGTCATGTTCATGGACTCGGACCGGCAGTTCGACATCAACGACATCCACCGCCTGACCCCTTATGTTCAAGATTACGACATCGTGGCGGGCTACCGCATCAAGAGGAACGACCCCGCGCACAGGCTTCTAAACGCCAAGATATTCGGCTTGGCGGTCAGGCTGCTCTTCGACATCAACATCAAGGATATAGATTGCGCGTTCAAGGTGATGCGGTCCGACGTGCTGAGGGGTATCAATTTAGAGTCTCCCGGCGCGCTCATCAACACCGAGATACTGGCTAAGGCAAAAGTGCAAGGGTGCAACCTGACGCAGGTGGGCGTAAACCACTACCCGCGCCTTGAGGGCGAACAGTCGGGGGCTAGTATCAAGGTAGTCTTCCGCGCCTTCTGGGAGATGGTGCGGCTGTGGTGGCGGATGCACAGCTACGTGCCCCCTAGCGGAGAGGTGGTCGAGCCGCCCCCCACCTGGCGTGGATTTGCGCTCTTCGGCGGCGGTGCAGTGTTCGGGCTGCTGGTGTTGCGGAGCCTCTTCAAGCTAATCAAGCGTTAGACTTTTCCATCTAACCGCCAAGACGCCAAGACGCCAAGATTAAGAACGGACTAAACCGCAGAGAAGCAGAATTTGCCTTTTATTTTATGGCTGCCTTTGTCCTGGTCCATAGCCCCCTTGTTGGCCCTTTTACCTGGCAGCCTGTCGCTATTGAGCTTAGGCGAAAGGGCTTTCAGGCTATAGTCCCCACGCTCGCTAACGCCTCTGTACCCGGCTCGTCCTACTGGCAGCAGCATTCTAAAGCCGTCGTCCAGGCTGTCGAGCCGTTTCCCCTCGGAGATAGCCTTATACTGGTAGGGCATAGCGGCGCGGGTATGCTCCTGCCCTCTATACGTGAGGCTCTAGGCTATCCGGTCGCGGGGTATATCTTCGTGGATGCCAATCTCCCCAGGGATGGCTTGAGTCGCCTGGACCACTTTCCGCAACAGGAGGCGGAGCAATTCCGGCAAACTGCCATCGGCGGCTTCCTACGCGTATGGAAGGAAGATGAACTCCTGCCCCTTATACCAGGTGATACAATGAGGAAGCAGTTTGTCTCCGAGTTGCGACCTATGCCCCTGGCCGTGTATGAAGAGCCTATCCCCGTGTTTAGCGGCTGGCCTGATGCGCCATGTGGCTACCTGAGCTTTTCAGCTACGGGCGTTTATGACGAAGCTATCCAAACGGCAAAGCAGGAGGGGTGGGCATACGCAGAACTCGCAGGCAAGCACTTCCACATGCTCGTAGAGCCTGATGTCGTATCAGATATGCTGGTAAGGTTGGCTGAGGACATGGGAGTCGCTCTTCCTTGAGTGCTTGCACTAACGAAATAGTCAATGTAGGGGCGAGGCCATGCCTCGCCCCGGCTGGGATGGCGTACCAGCTTTATGCTTGAACCCAAGCAGGGCGAGGCATGCCTCGCCCCTACCGTACTTTTCTTTTAGCCAAGCAGCCACGGAGGAGAACAGAATGGAAGCGATAAATCTTAAGGAGAAATTCAACCTGTTCCAGGACTACTGGAGTCCGAAGATAGTGGGCGAGTTGAACGATACCCATGTCAAGATCGTGAAGGTGAAAGGAGAGTTCACCTGGCACCACCACGACAGCGAGGACGAGCTATTCCTGGTGGTGAAGGGCAGGCTGGTTATCAAGCTGCGGGACCGCGACATCACCTTAGAGGAGGGCGAGTTTGCCATCATACCGAAGGGCGTAGAGCATAAGCCTGTCGCCGAGGAAGAGGCCCACATATTGCTGCTGGAACCGAAGAGCACGCTCAACACGGGCAACGTGCGTGATGAGAAGACGATCGAACAGCTAGAACGAATATAGAAGGTACGAACAGCTACATGACAGCACCATCAAATTCGAAATCCGAAATCCGAAATTCGCAATCCCATAACCTCTACGAGCGTGCGCTCCACGTATTCCCAAGCGGGGTGACACACGACAACCGCTACTTCGGCGAGGTAGAGCCGGTGTACATAGAGCGCGCTGCGGGGTCACGCAAGTGGGACGTGGACGGCAACGAGTATATAGACTACTGGATGGGGCACGGCGCGCTCTTGCTGGGGCATGGGCACCCCGCGATAGTGGAGGCCGTGCAGCGCCAGATGAGCAGGGGCACGCACTACGGCGGCTCGCACGCGCTGGAAGTGGAATGGGGCGAGCTTATACAGCGGTTGGTGCCGTCGGCTGAGCGGGTGAAGTTCACAGGGTCGGGCACCGAAGCCACCATGATGGCGGTGCGGCTTGCGCGGGCGCACACCGGGCGACAGAAGTTCCTCAAGTTCCAGGGGCACTTTCACGGCTGGTCGGACGCCATGACCGCCGGGTTCCACGCGCCCTTCAACGTGCCCTCCTCGGTGGGGATAGCTCAATCCACGCTCGATAACGTCATCGTTGCCCCAACCGATCTGGGCGAGGTGGAGCGCATCTTCTCCGGGCAGGCAGGGGAGATAGCGTGCGTGATACTGGAACCTACGGGCGCGTCGTACGGCACGATTCCCCTGCCTGATGGCTTCCTGGCGGGATTGCGCGACCTCACCCGGCGATACGGCGTGCTGCTGGTGTTTGACGAGATAGTGACGGGCTTCCGGTACTCGCCGGGCGGGGTGCAGCAGCAAACAGGCGTCATACCCGACCTGACCACGCTCGCCAAGATAGTGGCGGGAGGGCTGCCGGGCGGCGCGGTGGCGGGCAAGGCAGATGTCATGTCGGCGCTTGAGTTCCGGCCAGGGGACGCGGAATGGAACCGCTACCACCGCATCAACCACCCAGGCACATTCAACGCCAACCCACTGAGCGCGGCAGCAGGGGTCGCCATGCTTGAGATAGCGGGCACGGGAGAGCCGCAAGTGTATATAGAGCATCTGGGACGCACGCTCATCACCGAGATGAACCGCGCCATCGGCGAGCTTGGCATCGAGGGGAGCTGCGTCTACGGTGACGGGCCGATCTTCCACGTCCTGCTGGGGCGTGGCGCTTCCGCCAACCACGACGGCACCCTGCTCGCTGGCAGCGCCGATACTCTAACGCTACGGCAGGCCAACACGTCTGAAGTGAAAGCCGCCTTGCAGAAGGGCATGATGAGGCGCGGCGTAGACCTCATGTCGGGCCACGCGGGCATAATCGCTACTTCGCACACGGAGGCTGACGTGGCGCAGACAGCGACAGCGTTCTATGAGACGCTGAAAGAGATGAGAGAGGATAGGTTGCTAGATAAAGCGGTGAAACCTCTGCGGGAAACGTTGTAACTCGAACGGACAAGTTGATGCAAATCCCGCAGGAAAAGGATGTTGTTGAGAAGCTGGTGGCGTGGGGGACGGCCCATCCCTTGATACGCGCTATGATCCTGACCAGTTCGCGCACCAGGCCGGACGGGCCAGTGGACCTGCTTTCCGATTATGATCTTATTCTGGCTGTGAGTGACGCGGGGCTATTCGCCTTTGATGACGCCTGGACCTCCGATTATGGCAGCCCGATGGTACGTTGGGGCGATCAGAGCGAGATGCACGGCCTGGCTACGTATTTTCGGGGCGTGGTCTATCAGAATTACGTCAAAGTTGATTACAGCATCTGGCCTGTGGAACTGCTGGAGCGCATCGCCGCCTCGGCCAGCTTGCCGGACCAATTGGACGTGGGCTACCGGGTGCTGCTCGATAAGGATAAGCGAACGGCTGGATGGAAGCCGCCGGCCTACCAGGCGCATATCCCTACCCGGCCGGCGGAGGCGGAGTACCAGGCGCTCATAGAGGAGTTCTGGTGGGGCACGACCTACGTCGCCAAGAGCTTATGGCGCGATGACCTGGTCTTTGCCAAATGGGTCCTGGACCAGGACGTCAAGCTCGAAGCGATGCGGCGCATGCTTGAATGGCGGATCGAGATCGATCACAACTGGTCGGTAAAGCCGGGAGTGCATGGGCGTGGCCTCAAGCAGCTACTCCCACCCAATATCTGGTCGGAGTTTGCCGGTACTTATGTCTCGCTGGATGCCGAGGAGACCTGGGCAGCGCTCAATCGCGTGATAGCGCTCTTCCGCCGGGTCGCGCTGGATGTGGGCAATGCGCTCAGCTATACCTATCCGCAACAGGTGGACGATCAGGTGAGCGCCTATCTGGAGGCGATTCGCAAAATGCCCTCGCTGCGCTCAGAATGATACGATTCTAGTTAGCTTGAAGCTACAGCCTCCTCCAACTCAGGGGAGGTTTCTTCTTTGGCGGGTTGCTCAGGTGGCGGTTTCGGCTCTTTCTTCGGCAGGTATTGCTCTGCCCTGCCCAACGCGGTAAACGCGAAGGCAAGAGGTATCATCACTCCGAGGATACCTATAACCGCGTAGACCAGAACGACATCGTGAGTCCACTCAATCGCCAGGCCGCCGAGGTAGGCGCCTAACGGATTGGACGACCACGCCACCACGCCCGCGATGCTCATCACGCGCCCCAGCATGTGGTTGGGCACGATGGTCTGGCGCAGGCTGTTGGTGTTGATGTTTAAGAGCATACCAAAACCTGATATGAGCGCCCAGAGAGGTAGCGCGACCCAGTACCAGGGGGTGAGCGCGAAGAGGGTGGTCATAAGCCCACTAATCATCAGCGTGCCCAATATCACCTTGCTGAAGGGCCATCGCTTGCGGGCCTTGCCTGCCAGCAGCGACAGCAGCACCACCCCCGCGCTGCCCGCCGCGTAGAGGATGCCGATTTCGGAGTCGCTAGCGGCGAACCGCTCTTTGGCATAAAGCACCCTCTGCGCTCCCACCGTGACGCTCACGAAGTTTACCAGCGCCATCATCAGGGAGATATTACGCAGCACCGGGTGGTTCCACACGTAGCGCAGCCCCTCCCCTATGTCCTGGCGGATATTGGTGCTCTTGCCCTCCCGCTTGATTTCGTTGAAGCTGGTCCTGATGAGCGACAACGCCAGCGACGACACCAGGAAAGAGAGCGCATCGAACACCAGCAGGTCTTCGACGGGCACCACGACCACCAGCAGTCCCGCGAGGAGGGGGCCGATGATGCGTGCCGTTTCGTAGCTGGCGAGGAGGCGTCCGTTGGCGGTTATGAGGTCGTCTTTGCCAACGAGGCTGGGGACAGCCGCGAACTGCGCGGACTGGAAGAAGATACCCAGCGTGGAGGTGATAAAGAGCACCGAATATATCCACCAGACCGACAGCCAACCAAACGCAGCAAGCAGAGGCACCGTTCCAATGGCCAGGGCGCGAAGCATGTCCACCGTAATCATCAGCCGCTTGCGGTCCATGCGGTCCACCCACGCGCCGATGACTAACCCGAAGAAGAGGTAGGGCAGGAAGAAAGCCGCCGTAGCAATCGCCAGGTCAACCGCCGAACCTGTCAGCTTGTAGACGAGCAGGGGGAGCGCGAACCCCGTAAAGGAGCCGCCCAGGGTAGAGATGGTCTCCCCGGCCCAGAACTTCCAGAAGTCGGGGTTGAGCTTATTATCCGTCGCGGGCTTCTCTATTGGGGAGGCTGGCATAGCATACTCCTATGCTAGGAAGGATAGGGAATGGAAGTATTTTATCACTTCTGATAGAAACGGAGATTGAAACCGGCAGTTTCAATCTCCGTTTCTATCAGAAGTCATCTTCCCATCAGGGGTGGAAGAAGAAGGCTACGGCGAGGATCGCGTAGGCGGCGAGCAATTGCACGCCCTCGAACCAGTTGCTCTCGCCGTCCTGGGTGATGGCGTTGGCTATCAGCATGGTCACGCCGATGGCTGCCACCTCGAATATGCTGAAGAAGAGGTCCAGGGGGCGGCCTATGAAGAAGCCGATCAGCACCAGCACGGGAGCCACGAAGAGCGCCACCTGCAAAGTGGAACCCATAGCGATGTTCACCGCCAGGTCCATCTTGTTCTTCATCGCCACAATGACGGCGGTGAGGTGCTCGGCGGCGTTGCCGATGAGGGCCACCAAGATTACGCCCACGAATAGCTCGGTCAGCCCAAGCTGCGTGGTCAGGTAGCCCACGCCTTCCACCAGGAACTCGGCCATGAAAGCCACGAGCACCGTCGCGCCGACCAGCACTATGATAGAGTGCTTTACGCTCCACACCTGGCCGTGCATAGTCATCTCTTCATCTTCAGAGTAGAGGTGCTTGTGCGTGCGAAGGAAGAAGATCAGTTGCGCCACGTATGAGCCTAGCAGCAGCAGGGCCACGCCTATGCTCACTTCTTCTTTCAGGAAGGTAGTCAGTTGGGTGGCAGGCGTGGTCAGGGCGAATGCCGCCGGGATGACCAGGCCCGTAGTGGCGAGTATCAACTGCGAGGCCGAAGCACCGGATGCCGTGCGGTTGAAGGTCTGCTTGTCGCGCCCCAGCCCGCCCAGGTAGATAGCCAGCCCCAGCACGAAGAGCACGTTGCCTATGATCGAGCCGGTGATTGACGCTTTCACAACGTCGTACAGCCCCGCCTGCAAAGCGAAGAAGGCGATAATCATCTCGACGGCGTTGCCGAATGTGGCGTTGAGTAGGCCGCCGATGCCCGACCCCACCCTCAAAGCCAGCTCTTCAGTAGCGGTGCCGAGTATCTTGGCGAGGGGTATGATAGCGGCACCGGAAACGACGAAGAGCCACACCTTGTCCAGGTGCAAGAACTCCACCACGAAAGCTATAGGGATGAAGAGTAAGAGGGCGTAAATGGCTATCTGGAAGATGGAAGCCCGGCCCGGCCCGCTCAAATCGAGGCCGATATACGCCAGCAGCCTGAGAAAAGGCGAGCGGGTTGCCTTCTCCTGGTCCGGGTGCATCTTATCATCCATCTGTGGTAGAACCGGGTCTGCCTGCTTCACATCCTTCCCCGCCATCTATGGAGCCTCCTAAAGCCGCGAAATACCGCATATTGCAGCTATCAATTATAAACGACCTTCACCTGATTGGGCAGATAGCAAGAAGAATACCGCAGGCTGAGCGCATTTAAATGGCACATATGGATAGAGTGTTCTATACGCGCGATTTAGATGCGATTGCCCTGCGTGTTACATGGTTGTGCCTTGACACGAAATAGGGTGATTTCTTATAATTGAGGCACCAATGACGCCGACGTAGCTCAGTGGTAGAGCAGCTGTTTCGTAAACAGCAGGCCGTCAGTTCGAATCTGACCGTCGGCTCCAGGCAAGATAGGCCACTCCTGACGATGGGGGTGGTCTTTTTGTTGCTCTCATGCTCGCCGCTACCGCGTCAAGTAAGCCTCAAACAGAGAGGGGCGTTCGATGCGCCACTCCGGCCAGAGTTGGGCCAGGGCTTCTATGTCGGCGCTGGGGGCTGCCAGGGTAGCTGCCGCGAGGCTGGCGGCTTCTTCCAGGGGGATGCGGTGGGCGGGGTGCTCATCTAGGGTTTGCTTGATGGTGTTGTAGAGCTTTTCGAGGGTGGCTTCCGAGAGCAAGCCTATCCCCGCTACGTAGCGGCAGCCGTCGCCTTCCATGGTGCGCGCCAGGGCTAATAGCTCCGAGCGAGTGTAGGCCTGCATCGTCTCCGCGACCTTTTGCTCCGGCACGAAGCCGCGCTCCCTCGCTTCCTTTTGCAAGTTGGAGGTTTGCGACTGGGCCGCCTCTATGCGCTCCTCGCGCTGGCCGTAGTGGCTGTCAAGCAGCGCAAGCACGTCGGTGACGCGCACGCTGTTCTTGTAAGGGATGATAGGGAAGGGGAGGCCGGGGAAGGCGTGCACAGCGTCATGGGGCATGGCGAGAATGAGGGCTGTGTCGTCTCGCTGCATGTCCGCCAGGGAGCGCAGCTTGGACAGCTTCCTCTCGCGGTAAGAAGGCGACCAGAAGCCCGCTATCTCCATGAAGACGCGCGTGCCGCCACGCACGAAAGCGAAGTCCGGGATCAGCACGATACCGGGCGCAAGGAGAGGGTCAGGCTCGCGCTGCAGGAGCCAGCCGTGTGTGTAGCCTCCCTTCTGGAGCGACCTGAACTCTTTGTACATGCGCGCTTCCAGCAGGCTGTCGAAGCCAGGCTCCTCGGCGGGCGCGTCCTCTTCCTCTTCTTCGATTGCCGAGCCAACAGAATAGGTGGCGGTGGTTTCGGCTACACGGCCCGCTTTAGCCCCGTGCTCAGGCTCAGGCGCGTATTCCAGGCGGTCCAGCACCTCTCCCGTAAGGTGGAAGCGGTAGGGCCGATCGTGCAGGATGAGATGGGCCGTGCCCGCGACTTCGGGCTGTTCGGGGAGGGACATGATAGAGCGCAGGAGGCTGAGGGAGATTTCGGCCAGCCGCCGCCCGTACTTCTCAGCCGTGCCGAACGCCTGCTCAGGGCCATAGAGCGTGAGGGAGTAGCCCGCGCCCGCCTCCTCTATCTCCACCAGCACGCCCCTGCGCTTGGCCAGGAAGTAGAGCCTCTTGAGCGCCGCGCCCGGCAGACTGCTCGCATCGAAGCGAACGTGCGTAGAGTGGGCCAGCAGAGTCTGGACCGCGCCCCGGTTGTAGAGGCGCATCACGTCGCGGGGCGTGGGACGCTCGCCGGTGAGAGTGAGGGTTGCCGCGCCCTCAGAGTCGAGGGTGAGCAAGGAGTCTACCAGCGCAGGGTCGCCGGGGAGGCCCCAATCCACCGCGAGCCTGCTCAATAGTTGAGGCCGCTCCTCCGGTGGGATAAACCCTCCATAGCCGGAGTTTGCGGCATCCCACAGGGCGAAGCGCAACGCGGAAGGCTCCCCAAGCCCTTTTTCTACGAGCGCAGCCACATGTTCAGGCGAGAGGCTGCCGGAAAGCTTAGGCTGAACAAAGGAGTAGCGAGTCAGCAGGCATGCCTCAACGCACCTGCCCAGACGGTAGTCGCCCATGACCGCTTCCAGGTCGCGCCCGTCGTATTCGCTGCGCGGCCTGCCCACCTGGCTGTCGAAGACGCTTATAGCCTGGTCGAGCAGCTTGAGCGCGGCGCGCCCATGCAGCAGCTTGGGCACGACGGCCTGCTCACCGTCGGGGTCGCGCACGCTACGTTTCTTGAGGTTAGCCAGGGAGAAGAGCATGGGCTTGGTCAGAAAGTCGGCAACCCCCGGCCACGGTAGCCTGGGGGTTGCAAAAACGCCACGTATGTGCTTGTGGCCTAGCCGAAATAACCCAACTCGTCCTTAGCTTCCTCGCTCATCATAGAGGGGTGCCAGGGCGGGGAGAAGACCATGTGCAGGTCCACTTCTTCCAGGTCCTCGAACTTCGACGCAGCACGCCGCATGTTGGTCATAAGCTCCGGGCCGACCGGGCAGCCGGGGCTGGTGAGGGTGAAAGTGATGTCGGCCTTGTTCTCGGCCACAGTGATGTCGTAGATGAGGCCGAGGTCAACGATGTTGAGGCCAAGCTCAGGGTCGAAGACCTCCTCACGTATCGCTTCGCGCACCATGTCCTCTGTGGTGGCTATAGTCTTAGTTTCCGTAGTGTCTGCCATTATCTTGTCCACTCCTTTCGCTGGAGGTTCCCGTTATCCTTAGTATGCTACTTGCCTTCCTGCTTGCGCTCCAATGCGCGTTTAGCGCGGCGTATCGCCCACAGGTATTCGTCGGCGCACGCTTCCAGGTCGCTCAGGGTTGAGAGGTCCGGGGGACGCTCTTCCCAATCGGAGCCGGTGAGGGAGCGGTGCCGATCTTGCAGGGTCTCCCAGGCGGCTTGCAGTGGCTTCTTCGGGTCGGGGGTAGGTGGTGTGTCGCTCATGGTGATAGTATCAGTATACCATAGAGCCTCTGTTGCCTACAGGCCAGCAAATTGGTACCGATACCGGGCAGGTACACAATCAGCCGCATGGCGTGTTAGAATAGAGCCTACCTGGAGATTATTTAGAGCTAGGAGGCTTGCTATGGCTAACCTTGTGAGGATGGTGGCTGAGGTATTGGTGCGGGCGCACATGATGGAGCAGGGGCCGGCAGGCTCGGACCCCAAGTTGCAGGAACCTCTAACGGGCAAAATGATTGAGGAGATGCTTCACGAGCAAAGGATATTGATGGAGCACTCCACCATAGTCTCCATCCTCCAGGACCTTGCATCACAGGACTACATCACGCTTGGGCGTAGCGAGGCTGAGGCCGAGGAGCGCGAGGTTGTGAAGGTGTACCCCGCCAGGCTGAAGCGCGACTTCAACCTGTGGCACGTAGCGGAGGAGATGTAGCCCTGACGCTACGCAGACGTAGGCTTAGAACCAGATGCGGTCGATCCTGTCGCCGGTGAGATACACAGTGGCGGTGCCCACGCCCGTGGGAGTTGTGGTAGCGTACTGCCAGGAGAGGGAGTTGACAGCCTTGCGCTCGGCGAGGGTCAAGAGAGAAGCGTACCGGGTCATGCTACTTTTCCGAGAGAAGGGATTGGAATGGCGCGTTTCACGTACTAACTGCTCAAGAATAGTCAGGTTCATATAGTCTGATTCCTCCTGTGGCGTTAACCGCCAATACGACGTTGTGAAAGATATAACGCCAACCCGCCGGAAAAGATAGGGTAGTCTCAGAATTGCCGCTCTAAAGAAGTTATTTCGACTTCCTCAAGGCGAGCGCCAGGCCCGCGACACCGGCACCTGCAAGGGCCAGCCACCGCCTGTGGGTGGTCGCCCAGAGTTGCACGCTCCGGCTGTTTGCCTGCTCGTCGAAAGTGCCGTGCGCGCCGGGGTCGCCGGGCACGGGGTCCCAGAGATTGTTTGGCTGGTCGGGGTTGGTCGGTTCCTGGGTCTGTTGAGCGTCTACGCCCGTCTTGCCGAGGTATAAGTCGCCCAGGCCAGCCGCTATCTTGTTGCCGAAGAGCACTATAGAGGTGGAGAGGCCGACGTTTAGCTCGCGCCGCCTGTTGTGCGCGGCCCAGTAGACAGCTCCGGCGGCTACCTCCGGCTGGTAGATGGGCGGCACCGGCTGTGGCTTGCGCGGCATGCGGCTCTTCACCCAGCCGAACTGTGGCGTGTTGAGCGCGGGCATCTGCACCATAGTTATATGCACGTTGCTGCCATCGTGTATTAGCTCGCAGCGCACCGACTCGGTGAAGCCCTGGATGGCGTGCTTCGCGCCGCAGTAGGCCGATTGCAGGGGGATGCCGCGATATGCCAGCGCGGAGCCTACCTGCACTATCGTCCCCCGGTCTCGTGGCAGCATCCGGCGCAGGGCGGACATGGTGCCGTAGACGTAGCCATGATATGTAACGTCGGTCACGCGGCGGAACTCGTCCGGGGTCATCTCCTTGAGAGGTGAGAGGACCGAGGTCATAGCGTTATTCACCCATATATCTATCGGCCCAAATCGCTCCTCAACGGCGGTTGCGGCTGCCTCCACCGCTTCGGGGTCGGCTACGTCCACAGGTAAGACCAGGGCTTCGCCGCCCGCCTCCTCCACGTCCCGCTTCGCCCCCTCCAACCCGTCACGCCCGCGCGCCAGCAGACCTATGCGCGCCCCACGCCTGGCAAACGCGATGGCCGTCGCCCGCCCCACGCCCGCCGATGCGCCCGTGATAACCACTACTTCGGGTGTCCCGTGCTTAGCCATATCTACTGCCCTGCCTCTTTCCGTGCAGCTTGCCCCGTCCACGTTAGGGCCTCGGTAGACGCATTGAGCAGTTCGGCGGCACCGCTCGCGCCCAGGATAGTGACGAGGACGCGGGTTGGGCCGGGGACCAGGTAGAGGCCATAAGTCAGCAGGGCGGCAATCCAGGTGCCGGTGCATATAGGACACGAGACTAGCTCGCCTATCGCCCGCTTCGCGCCTGTGCCTTGCGCGACCACGTTCTCACCCGCGCCTGTCTCATCGGGCTTGGTCGTGGTGAAAGGCTTGCGCAGAGGCTCGGTCACCTTGTCGAAAGAGGCGAGACGCCCGGCGCGGAACACGGCAAGCCCCAGCAGCATGAAGTCGAACGGGCGCAACTCAAAGGCCTCCATCCGCTTACGGAAGAGGCCGGAGAAGGCCGTGAACAGGGTGAGAAAGAGGCCGGTGAGGGTGAGGTAAGTGGCGCGCTCCTGCGCCGCGCGGTTCCTGGCGGGCATATGGTTCTCCTGGTCGAAGTTTGGATAGAAAGTCGTAGTACCAAATAGTGTGCCACTAGGAGCACTGTTTCCGGTAGGGGCGACCCGGTGGGTCGCCCTGGTTGGGGTATCAGACGAGCATGGTGCGCCAACCCCACCAGGGCGACCCACCGGGTCGCCCCTACCGTTATTTATTACCTGAATGTTTACCGGAATGACCGAATAGCCATACCATATGGGACATTAGGGCTATTTCGCTTTGGGTACCGCCTCGCTATAATTTTCTTAGACCAGCATCTATTTGGGAGAAAACACGCCATGCTCATCAAACGCTTAGCAGGAGTTGGCCCGGCAGGGTCCGAGGCAGGGCCGCAAGTCGAGATACCGGGAGTCGCCAACGGCAAAGGGGCAATGCCCACCGAGGTTATGCCGTCCGCGGGAGGCACTACTACGCTGGCGCGCAATACCGTCTTGCAGGGCCGCTACGACATCGAGGAAGTGCTTGGCATAGGCGGTATGAGCACGGTCTACAAGGCGCGAGACCTGCGCTTCTCTACGGTGATACGTCATTGCGCCATCAAGGAGATGCCCGACACCTCGCCCGACCCGCGCACCGGGCAGTTGCGGCTGGCGAACTTCGAGCGCGAAGCATCCCTGCTCGCCACCCTCTCCCACCCCGGCATCCCCAAGATTTACGACTTCTTCTCGGCGCAGGGGCGCGTCTACCTTGTGCTTGAGCACATCAACGGCAGGGACCTGGAAACGACACTTCAGCAGCGCGGCGTCGCCATGATGGAGGAAGAGGTCGCCAACTGGGCCGTGCAGATTTGCGATGTGCTGGAATACCTGCACGCACACGAGCCGCAGCCCATCATCTTCCGCGACATGAAGCCCTCCAACATCATCCTGACCGGCGAAGGCAAAGTCACGCTTATTGACTTCGGCATAGCTAAGGTCTTCCAGTCGGACAAGCGCGGCACGATGATAGGCACGGAAGGCTACGCGCCGCCTGAGCAATACAGGGGACTGGCCGAGCCGCGAGGCGATATCTACGCGCTGGGCGCGACGATGCACCACCTCCTCACCAACTCCGACCCTCGCACGCAGACGCCCTTCACGTTCCAGGAGCGCCCGATACGCCAGTTCAACCCCCGCGTATCCGAGTATATCGAGTCGATCATACTGCGCGCTGTTGAGTACGATATAGGGCGGCGGTGGCCCAGCGCGGCGGCGTTCCGGCAGGCGCTTCTGCAGAGCAGCATGTTCGACACCAAGCTCAAGAAGCGGCAGTCGGGGCCTCTCAATAACGAGCCGCCTTCGCTCATAGACCAGCCCTTCGTGCCCAAGCTCTCCGGCTCGCGTGGCGACGACAGCACCGCCCAGATAGGCAACGGAGCATCAAGCAGCCTCGTCTCCAGCGGCGTGCTTATGATGCCGCAGACGATCTCTCAGCCGACAGCCCCCCAGATTTCACAGGTGGGAGCGGATGGCGCGCAGGTGCTATGGACCTTCACGGCGGACGATGAGATACGCTCCTCGCCCCTGTGCAGCCGAGACGTTATCTTCTTCGGCTCTTACGACTCGAACCTCTACGCGTTGAACGCCAAGAGTGGCGACTTCCTGTGGAAAGCGCCCACGAAAGCGGGCATATGCTCTTCCCCTGTGCTGGCCGACGACCTCGTGATGATCGGCTCCGAGGATAGCTACGTCTACGCCTTCGATGCGCGGCGTGGAACCCAGACGTGGTCGTACCGCACGGGTGCGGCGGTGCGCTCGTCGCCCAAGGTCTATAAAGATATGATGTTCATCGGCTCCGACGACCAGAACATCTATTGCTTCCAGAACGACACGGGGCAGGTGCTGTGGAAGTATCGAACATGGAACTTCGTGCGCTCCTCGGCGGCTTTCGGGCGGGGCCTCGTCTACATCGGCTCAAGCGACGGCAACCTCTACGCCCTCGATACGGTGAACGGCACGATGAAGTGGAAGCTGCACACGCTAGGCGCTATCATCAGCACGCCCCTGGTGGTGGGCAATACAGTGATCGTCGGCTCTATGGACAATTACATCTACGCGGTAGACGCCGAGACGGGCTACACATCGTGGCGGTTCGAGTGCCAGCGTTCGGTGTCGTCTTCGCCCGCCGTGATGGGCGAGCGCGTGATGGTAGGCTCGTCGGACGGCTACATGTACGCACTGGACGCTCACAGCGGGCGCATGCTATGGCGCTTTGACGCGGGCAGCCAGATTACGTCCTCGCCTCGCACGTCTGTAGTGAACGACAGTGTCTACTTCGGCGCGGTGAATAACTACGTCTACTCCGTTGACGCGATCTCGGGCGAACAGAGGTGGCGCTTCAAGGCGCGCGGCCCTGTCGTCTCTTCCGCCGCCGTAGAAGACGGTATCGTGTACATCGGCTCGCTCGACCGCAAGATGTACGCGCTCGCAATCTGACGATTTTAGATTTTGGATTTTAGATTTTCGATTATTACGAGGCAAGTCTAAAATCCAAAATCGAAGGCCAAAGAAATCAAATCGAAAATCTAAAATCTAAAATCCAAAATCTAAAATAGGATAGACTGATGGCTAAAGTAGTAATCATACATGTGGTGGGGGAAGACCCGATCTACGGGGAGGTGGAGGATTTGCCGAAGCCTACCGACCAGTTCCTTGAGTTCACCAACCCGCGCCGCCGCGACGGCAAGCCGGTAGCTTACGTGACGAACGGCGCGAAATCGTTCCTCTACCCCTGGCACCGCCTCTCCTTCGTAGAGGTGATGACCACCGAGGACGAGCGCGAGGAGGCTATTGAGTTCTTCCGCGAAGACAGGTAAGTAATACGTTGCCTCCTGGCCGCCCGGCATGTTAGAATGTCGCGTAGGACCGGCCAGGAGGTTTGACGTTGCGAACTCAATCCAGCGATACGGACCCCACAATCGAGCGTATGCAGATAGAGGGGCTGCGCCGCCTCTCCCCAGGCCAACGCTTTCAGCTTGCGAACGACCTCACCCGCAACGTTTTCACCCTCTCCTGGCGCAACTTCCGGCGCAGATATGCCGATTTGGACGAGGACGCCGCCTCTCTCCTCTGGATTCGCCTCCTGTATGGCAATGACCTGGCTGACAGGGTAGCCGCCTATCTTGAGCAGCACCCACGCATGACCGCGAGCACATGACCTTATGATCCCCGCCGAATGGGGGCGAGTGCTACGTCCTGTGATACATGCGTTCAGGTCGCTCGGAGTGCCTTATCAAATCGGCGGCTCGCTGGCTTCCTCAGCCTGGGGGCTGCCCCGCTCCACGCAGGATGCCGACCTGGTAGCCGACCTCCGCCCAGAGCATGTTGCCCCCTTCGTCGCGCAGTTGCTGGACCGGTACTACGTTGACGATCTGATGATCTACGATGCTATCCGCCGGCATTCTTCTTTCAACATACTGCACCTGGATACTATGTTGAAGGTAGATGTCTTTATCCATAAGCCTGCTGCCTTTGAGGAAGTAGCATTCTGGCGCGCCCGCCCTGAATGGCTGGACGATCCTCCCCACTGAGCAGGTATTATTCACCTCGCCGGAAGATATTGTCCTGCACAAACTGGTCGGGTATAAAACGGGTGGAAAGGTGTCCGAGAGGCAGGGACTCGATGTGCTTGGCGTGCTCAAGGTGCAAAGCACAAGTCTTGACGCTGAATATATGCAAGAGTGGGCAAGGCATCTGGGCGTAGACGACCTGCTCACCCAGGCACGCAACGAAGCTGGGCTGCTATAATAGCTTCTGCACAAGATAGGCCAAGCAACGATTTATCCCGTCCCAATACCTGACCCCTAACCCCTAACCCCTGACCCCTGGTTATCCATGAATATTCTCCTCTTAATGCTCCTCCCCATAGGGGACACACTCTTTGCTACACCTGCGGTGCATGCGCTTCGCAAAAGGTACCCGCAGGCTCACATAACCGCATTGGTTTACCCGACGAACAAGGGCATCCTGGTGAATAACCCGGATATAGACGACTTTCTACTGTGGCCCACCAGACAGTACCGGCCTGGCGTAAGGGCGGTCGCGGGGCTGTTCTGGCGGTTGAGGCGCTCGCGGTTCGACCTGGCGGTGGAGTTCTGCAACTATATACGATGGGTGACGTGGCTGAGCGGCATCCCGCAGCGCACGGAGATGAACCTGCCGAAGATGTGGTGGGGGTTGCCCTGGTCAGGGCGGGAGTGGCGCAAGAGGCACGCCGTAGAGCACTATAGCAACGTGGTGGAGCGTCTCGGTATCCCTGTAGAGGAAGTACATCTGCGTATCCACCCGGACGGGGAGGAAGAAGCCAGGGCACAGGCGTGGCTCGACAGGTACGAGATAGGGCCGGGTGATTTGCTGGTGGGCCTTCACCTCGGCGGGGAAGGCTTGTGGGGGCGCAAACAATGGGGGATAGAGGGTTTTGCTTGCGTAGCGGACGCGCTGGCGGAGAGGTTGGGTGCCCGCATACTGGTGTTGGGCGGGAAGAGTGAGGCGGAGTTGGCTGCTGAGTTGGTGTCGCACACGCGGGCGGGCATCATCAACGCCACTGGACAGACTACGCTTGGTGAGACGGCAGCGCTCGTAGGGCGATGCGCGCTCTTCATAGGCAACGACTCCAGCCCGCTCCACATAGCCGCCGCGTCGGGCACCCGCGTCGTGGGCATCTACGGTCCCACCGATCCGCGCAGCTACCATCCCTGGATACCTGGCGGCACGGAGGGAGCAGATTACGCGGTGGTGCGCTCAAGCTTACCGTGCGCCTGCCGCTTCTCCCTTGTAGGCGGCATAACGCTGTACGAGTGGTTCCGCTGCCTCTCCTGCCCCGCCCTGGAGACCATCACCCCGGAACAAGTGCTCGACGCCGCCATGCGCGTGCTGAGTGACGAGCACCGAGGTCTGAGTACGGTGTCCGCCGTGCGACCCCTGACCCCTGACCCCTGACCCCTGATCCCTCGTACCTAACCTCTGGTCCCCGTCCCCTGGTCACTGGTCACCGTATCCTGCCGCCTCGTCTCCTGGGTGGTGACGGTGGTAGGGGCTACCTCTGGTGGGGTGGTGGTCGTGGTTACCGTGGGGGTGGTAGTTGCGGGCGGCTGGGCGGCGCTATCTTTGCCTTCTGTGGCGTCCCTGAACTCTTTGACGCCTTTGCCTAGCGAGCCGAATACCTGGGGCAGCTTACCCGCTCCAAAGACTACCAGGATGATTGCCAGAATTATCAAAAGTTCCGGCGCTTGCAATCCAAATGGCATAGCCTCTTTTCTCCTTTCGCGTGCCGACGGCATCAATGCGTGGGCTACTGAGGCTATTATACCACCTTGCTACCCGCAGGGCTATGCATTGCGGCACGAAAGGTGTCAACGCTTCTTAAATGCCGTTCGCCTATGCGAACAGGGCCGCCTTTTGCTGCTGTGATATAATGGCGAATAGGTCGGGTCCTGTACCCAATGCGCGCCTCCGATTTGCTTCTCCAACACCTGCCCCGCTTATATTGCAGGCGTATCCGACCGAGTCCAAATTGAGCATCAAGACGCATACTTGCTGGTCAAGCGAGCAGTACGGCGTTAAGATGCTCAGGCAAACTGGAGGAGGATGCCTATGGGCAGTCACGCAACGGCAAACTGAGAATCAGCTATTAGCATGAGAAAATAGAAGGAGAAGATAAATGTACGGAACAATCGCGCGCATGAGGTTGAAGCCAGGGAAAGAAGAGGAGTTTAAGGCGTTGGGGCAGAGCGAAGATGAGGTAGGCATCCCAGGACACCTGGGAGAGTTCATCTACAGGATGGACAATGATTCTAACGAATACTTCATGGCCGTAATATTCGACAGTAAGGAGTCGTACCACGCAAACGCTAACAGCCCTGACCAGGATGCTCGCTACCAGGAAATGGCAGCCCTCCTGGAGAGCGAGCCGGAATGGCACGATGGCGAGATCGTCCACTCCCACTACCGAGGCCAGTAGCCTTACCCTTCCGTTAGCAACTTAGTCCAACAAGACAATGGGCGGCTGCGCCGCTCATTGTCTTGTTGGACTAACATTTTACCCCGTTCTCCTAACGCTTAGAAGAACTCTGGCAGCCAGGGAAGAAGGTGTTAGCCACTATCTTCGACGCCTGCCCCCTGGTCACGTTGTTGTTGGGGCGGAAGTACGGCTTGTCGCCACTACCGCACGGCTCTCCCGGCACACTGCCGCATGGGTAGCCTCCCATCACTCCTAGCTGCGTTAGCTGCTCTACCCATAGGTAGAAGGGGCTGCCGGGCGCTATATCTTCATACGTTTGGCCTGTGGGGTTGGTGTTGATGCCCTTAGCGGAGGCTACTATCTTGGATAGCTGCCCCCTGGTGGCATTCGCTCCGGGGCGGAAGTATGGCCTGTTGTCGGGGGCCACGCAAGGCTCTTGCGGCACATTTCCGCACCCGTAGCCGCTTACCAACCCAAAATTAGAGAGCCGCTGTATCCAGGTGAAGAATGGGCTGTCCTCCGGCACGTCCTCGTAGGTGCGCGTGCCCGCAGGCTGACTGAACCCTGCCGACTGAGATACCACTTTGGCTATCTGTCCCCTGGTGATGTGGCTGTTGGGGCGGAAGTAAGGGTCGGAGGTGCCGTTGCATGGCTCGCCCGCTCCGCCGCAGGGGTAGCCGCTGATGATGCCCCGGCAGGCAAGGCACCGCACGTTGGCATAGAAGGTATTGCTCGAAGGCACGTCCTCGAACTGTAGAGCGCACGTCGTGGGTGTGGTTGTAGCCGCTACTGAGGTGCTCGTCGGCTGTACAGGCGTGGATGTACTCGTTAGTGATACTGCCGTACCTGTGGACGGTACAGGCGTATCCGTAGACATTACAGTGACGGTGGGCAAGACAGAGGTGGGTGAGGAAGTATTTGTAGCCGCAGGAGGTGTGCCAATGGTGCTGGTTGCTATCGCTGTCGTGGAAGGGGTAGCCCCGGCGGTCATGCTCGCTACGGGCGTCTGCGTGCCGCCTGCGGCCTGCACGTCCAGGAAGACCGCTGAGATTGGACCCCAACTCTGGTGCCCTTCGTAATCGTTCACGCCGCGCCCGCGCACGAACACGATATGCCTGCCGGTAGGCATGCTGCCCGTGTTTATGCTGGCCTGAGCTGCCTCTGTCGGGGAGTTGAACGTGCCGTCTACCGCCGTCATCGGGTTCGCGACGCCCCCCGCCCAGGGAGGCGTATCAACGTAATACTCAGCCGCCACCACGTTTTGCAGGTAGAAGTTGTTGTATGTGTTGGGCGGATCGGGAGCGGTCCAGACGTAGTTCAGCGTGCCCGTCAGGGGCGCGGGGGTTCCCTGCGTGACCGTTATCGGCATGCTGGAGATCGCGCTTACGTCAGGCCCCCGGTTGGTCAGGTAGGGCGTGCGACTTATCTTCGACATATAAAGGAGCGTGCCCCGGTTGGCGTTCCAGATAGTCTCAACCTGCGAGTAGGGCGGAGTGAAACTGCTGCCGCCTAGCTCAATGGTATAGGCGGGCGCGCCCAATTCGCCGTACTCCCAGTCGTCGGATGCGCCGTCCGTCGGGTAGAGGCAAGGCCCTGCCTGGCAGAACTGATAGCCGTTGCCGGGAGGCGTGCTGTTTTGCGATGTCATATGCCCGGCGATATTCCGCAGGTCGTTGTTGTTGGGCGCGGTCTGGTTGGGGTCGCTGGTCCAACCATATGGGTACAAGTTCTGGGCAGCTACCGAGTGCATATCGAGGTACATGCCTGTGGTTGTGATGGGCGCGGCGTCGGCGTCTCCAGGCCCGCGCTGGTCCGGTATCAACTGGCGTATCTTGGCGGCCAGCGCCTGCGTCTCCTCCTCGGAGTTTTCCGCCGGACCGCGATAGGTCTGGTTACAAGGCAGGCCGCTTGAGCAGCCCGAGCAGTAGTTCCACTTGTAGGGGAAGTTGCGGTTGAGGTCAACTCCAAAATGATTGCTGCTGGTGGGAGGCCATGTAGTGCAACCGTCGTCCCTGTCGGCGTTTTTGCGATGTAAGTAGGGCGACGAAGGCCCGGCCTCCACGATATGGTGGCCGTCCGGGTTGGAGAGGGGGATTACCCAGATGTCGTGGTAGTCCACCAGCCATCGAGCGTCGGCGTTGGTATTGTAATTGTCGAGCAGGTAACTTATGTAGCGTATGGCAAGCTCAGGGCTGGCGATCTCGCGGGAGTGGAGGCCCGCGTTGTACCAGAATACCGGCTTGGGGCCGGGGATGTTGCGGTTGGTGATATGCAGCACGTTGAGGTCGTAGCCGTTCCACGCGGCGGGCTGGGTGCATACGCCTGGGTGGGTCTTGCACCAGGAGTCCCCTATGTCAATCTTCTCGGCCAGCGTGGGGTTGGCCGCTACCTTCTGATCTATGAACTGGAACACCTCTTCGACCATATAGTACCCGCCGAAGAAGGGCTCCCGGTTGTGGCCGAACGGCACCGGGCTGTTTATCTCTTTGGTGGCGACCTGGTCTACCTCCACGCGAAGGCCGCGAGCCAGTATGCTGCTGTAGCCCGCCTGGTCGGTGACGACGGTCAGGTAGCCGCCGCGGGTGCTGCCGTGGTCCGCGCCCAATTCGGCGGCTAACCTGTCACGCTCAACGATGTCGCGGAAGTAGACCCGTAGCACAAAAGATTGAGGCTGCGCGGCGACCTTCCCGCCCGTAGTAGCGCCCTGCGCAGGCACTCCGGCCAGCGCGGAACCGCTAAAGCCTCCCCCCACCGCCAGCAAAGGCAGCAGCGCAAGAAAGGCCGGTATGAAGAGCCTCAAGGCCAGTGGCAAAGGGCGATGATGATTGTCGCGCATAGGGTCTCCTCTCTTTATCTTGGACGAAAGCCGGACGGAAGTGAAGTCGCCCAGATGTCAGAATAAACGAACCCACTCTCCTTTGTCATTCTGAGCGCAGCGAAGAATCTCGCTCCTCGCGCATCCTCTCGCCTGATGAACATACTATGAGCATTGTACGCGAGGAGCGCGATTCTTCGCTTCGCTCAGAATGACAAGGTTGGTGGGGCTGCCTTTCTCATGCTACCTGCTTCGCGAAGGGGTGCTGCAGCCAGGGAAGAAAGTGTTAGCCACGATCTTGCTCGCCTGCCCCCTCGTCACGTTGTTGTTAGGGCGGAAGTATGGCTTGCCGCTCGTCCCGCATGGCTCACTGGGCATGGTGCCGCATGGGTAGCCTCCCATTACTCCCAGGTTGGATAGCTGCTCTATCCATACGTAGAAGGTGTGAGTGCTCGGTACGTCCTGGTAGGTCTCACCTGTAGGTGTGGTGGTGATGCCCCTGGCTGAGGCTACTATCTTGGATAGCTGTCCTCTCGTAGCTGAGGCGTTAGGTCTGAAGTATGGGCGGCTGCCAGGTGGTATGCACGGCTCTCCTGCCACCAGCCCGCAGGGATACCCGCCTACCAGCCCTCTGTGGGACAATCTCTGTATCCATGTGAAGAATGGGCTAGCCTCCGGCACGTCCTCGTAGATACGTGTACCCGCAGGGTCAGAGAACCCTGCCGACTGGGACACTATCTTGGAGATTTGGCCCCTGGTGATGTCGTTGTTAGGTCTGAAGGTGCCGTCAGAGTACCCTGAGATGATACCCCTGCACACCAGGCACCTTATATTTGCGTAGAAGGTGTTGGAGGATGGCACGTCGCTGAACTGGAATGGGCAGCTTGTAGGTGTGGCAGGCACGCTTGTACGCGTGGAGGTGGCTGCTGACGTTGATACAGCAGTGGATGTACTGCCGGCGGTGGCAGTTGGAGTCGGACAAGGATTATCGTTAGTGTAGTGCTCGGTGAGCGTCCCATAGAAGGATGGGGCGACTGCGTGGTAGCCAACCGCCCATGCGTCGCTGGCCGATACTACATCTACCGCTCGGAGGAGGTGGGTGTCCGTGTCGAGGTTCTTGCTGGGCACTTGCGTCCACTGGGTGCCGTCCCAATGTACGATGAAGGTGCGCTCTGCACTACCGTCGGAGAAGCTACCCACCGCCCACACGTCACTCGCGGAAGCTGCGGATACTGAGTAAAGATTGTTGCTCTCGGAGCCGGGCTGTGGGCTGCCGACCATGTTCCATTGAGTGCCATTCCAACGCTCGATGACACTCTGGGACTGGCCTGTCAGCGTGGCTGTATAAGTGCCGACCGCCCACACGTCGTTGGCCGACACGGCCTCAACACCATTGAGCCGCGTTGAACCGTCCGGCGTATTGGCCGTCGTGACGATGTTCCAGGCCGAGCCGTCCCAGCGTAACGAGAACGACTGCTCCGAACTTCCAGTCGTGTAGTAACCGACCGCCCAGGCGTTGTTTGGCGCGATGGCCGATACCCCCCTGAGGCTGTTATCCGATGTGCCCACGTTGGGGCTGGGCAGGGCGCTCCATTGTACGCCATCCCAGTGCAGAGTGAGCGTGGCCGTTGCCGCGCCTGGTGAGGCAATATATTCACCGACGGCCCATATGTCGTTCGTAGCGCGAGCCGATATTGCGTAAAGGCGGTTGTGGGAAGTGCCGAGATTGGGGCTTGCCTCGAAGCTCCAGTTAGTACCGTTCCAATGCAAAACGAGCGTGTGGTCATCCGACTGGGGGTCCGGGTTGTACCGCGAATAGCCGACCGCCCACACATCGTTCGCTGAGATAGCCGCTACTCCGTAGAGCGGGAAGCTCATCGTGCCGATGTTGGGGCTTTTCACCACGTTCCACTGAGCGCCGTTCCAGCGCATAATGAGCGATTGGAGAGCATCCGTACTTGAGTTGAGTGAATAACCAACCGCCCACACGTCGTTAGGTGACAGCGCCGACACTGCTTGCAGGTAGTTATCCGTGGAGCCGGGGTTGGGGCTTTCCACGATGCTCCATGTACCGATGAGCGTGCATGGTGTGGCAGTAGCAGAAGCGGCCGTGGTGGCTGAGGGATTGACTACGGATGTAGCGGTGTCCGTGCGGCTTGGAGTGGCAGGCGGCGTTACCGTGCGCGTCGCTGTCGCGGTGACCGTGTGAGTGGGTGTGCGCGTGGCGGTGGGCGAGGGTGTTATGCATGGCTCGCCGTAGTACCGTTGCGTAAGGGTCTGGTAGCCGGGCGAGGCTGTGCCGTAGTAGCCCACTGTCCACACGTCGTTAGCAGATACAGCGTCAACGCCGTGAAGCTGGTGGAAAGTAGCGTCGTTGTTGGGGCTGGCTACCTCGGTCCATTGAGAGCCGTCCCAGTGCGCCGTGAACGTGCGAGCGTTGCACGACCCTGTGGCGGCGGTGCAGTGGTAGCCGACCGCCCACGCGTCATTAGCCGAAATAGCCGTAACGCCGTCGAAGTAGTTACTCGCGCCCGTGATGGGGTTGGGGCTTGCCACCTGGCTCCAGCTCGTGCCGTTCCAGTGCGTGACCAGCGTGTGTATGTAGTTGCCCGCGCCGCCTGGGTCGGGGTTGTTGTAGCCGACGGCCCATATGTCGTCCGGGTTTGTAGCGTCAACTGAAAGCAATTGGTTGAAGCGTCCCGGCCCGTTGGCGCTGGGCACGATGCTCCATGCGCCACCATTCCAATGCAGAGTGAGAGTTTGCGAGCCGTCCGTCACGCCATAGTAGCCCACCGCCCAAACGTTCTCGGTGTCTACCACTATCGCCTTGACACCCCTGAGACTGTTATACGAGGCTTCATTTCCGTTCGGGCTGGCGACGGTGGCCCATGCCGTACCGTTCCAGCGCATGGTGAGGGTCTTCGTGTTGTCGTCGGCAGAAGGCGACGGGTCATATTCACCTACCGCCCACACTTCGTTCGGACCTGCTGCCGACACGGCGTAAAGCTCGTTGTTCCAGGTGCCGGGGTTGGGGCTGGGCACGATGCTCCATGCGGTGCCGTTCCAATGCAGGATGAGGGTCTCGTCATAGGCGGGCTGTGCGCTGTTTCGGAACGCACCTACGGCCCACACGTCGTCAGGCGCGACGGCATGCACGCCGTATAGCCAGTTGCTCGACGTGCCCGCGCTTGGGTGGGCGATCGTCTTCCAGTTCTGCCCCTGCCAATGCATGATTATAGATTGAGCGGGTCCGGTGCCGCCGCTCGCATAGCCTACCGCCCACACATCGTTGGGTCCGGCCACCGACACGGCCCGCAGGTAGTTGCTGTTGGGGCTGATATTGGGGCTGGATACGGTGTTCCATGCAGCGGTGGGTACGCAAGGTGTAGGGGTGGGCGTCGGCGTGCCCCCGCTATATGTGCCGCGCACCACGTATATGTCCTCGCCCGTGCCTGAGCGCGTATCGGTCCAGGCCGCGTACACGTTGCCGTGCGAGGCGGTCACGTTGATGTAGTCGCCCGCCGCCAGGTTATAGCTCGCGGGTATGCCTATGCGAAGGTCGCTGGTGGCCGTGCTGATGCGCGTGGCGGCGCTCCACGTCTGCCCGCTGTCGGTGGAACGGCTGTAGTAGATGTTGAATATACTCGTGCCGGGGTTCTCGCGGTCGTCATACCAGATAGAGTGGAAGATGCCCTGCTCGTCGGCCTCCACCCAGGGTTCTATTTGATAAGTGTTGGTCACGCCGGGAGGTGCAAGCGCGGCGGGCGCGCTCCATGTGCTGCCGTTGTCGGTGCTCCGGGTGTAGTAGATGGCGGCGGTGGAGTCCGTTCCACCATCGGCCCACGTGATGACCATGTGGCCGTTGTTGGGGTTGACTGCCGTAGCCGGGATGGGGTTCATGCGCCATATGCCGCACCCGGAGTTGTCGGGCGGGCACTGCGGATCGTTGATGGGAGTAATCTCTTGCTCGGCGGTGAAGCTCACCCCACCGTCGGTGGAGCGCGCGTAGCCGAGGGTGTTGAACGAAAGCAGATATGTAACTATGACATCGCCGTTGGGCAGCACTACAGGCATTGGGAATTGGTACCCGCTTACACTTACCCCGGTCAACGCCGACCAGGTTGCCCCTCTGTCGGTTGAACGGTTGAGGCTGATAGCCGGGCCTCCACCGAAGTTGCGCCAGGCGATATACATGTTGTGGTAGTAGGGGCTGGAAGGGAAATTGTCTATCCATGTCCACTCTTTATCCGCGTTGCCGTTGGCTATGGCCTGCGCGCCGTTAGTGAAAGTGATACCGCCATCCGTGGAGCGGGCCACCTGCACGCCCGCCTGGCTGCCGCCACCCACGATCAGCGCGGTCACGTAGCAGATGCCGTCGTCGCTGAAGTTCACTACGGGGTCGCTTGAGGAGGGAGGCACGGTGACGCGGTAGGGGAAGCGCTGGTTTATCCATGTAACGCCGCCGTCGGTCGAAGAATATATGTATACGTGCTTTGTGTTGGTCCCCTGGCGCTCATCTTTGGCTGCGGCCACGATGTTGAGAGGGTTCACGGGGTTCACCGCGATGCTAGGCTCTTGCTGCGCGAGGTTGGGGGATTGCGTGTCGGTGTTCGCCCTGTAATTCGTGCCGAACACCGGCCCACCCAACGGTGAAGCAATAAGAGGCTTGAAAGGCGACGCCGGGCCTGTGACAGGCAGACGCCCATTATCAGAGAGAGGGACCGACTCTCGCCTGACCTCCCGGCTCTGCCCAACCCGCGCAGGCGCGCCGAAATCGGTACTCCTTACAGGGGGTGCGGCAGCCTGCGCCACATCCTCCGCAACGGGCGTGAGCAGCCCCCATATACCAAGTCCACATGCGGCCAGCAACACCAAAGCCGCCAGGTAATTGCGCGCTCTTATCTTCATGGCTTGCCCTTCCTTGCTAATGAAAGTTTTTGCTCTAGTTTGTCCGGTCTCCTAAGATGTGCAGTGCTTGCAGGGTAATCCAGAGGCTTTTCTGAGGGACACCCGCAAATTTGTACGCTTCATTCATCTTGTCTCGCAACATCTCAAGATATTGTAGTAGCTCTCCTACTACATGCTCCGGTACATCAATAAATATACGGACGTTTCGATCAGGTACCCACCGACTACTCCGTTCAGATTCGGAAGCGGTAACTTCGCCTCTGTCCCAAAAGTAACCTGTGAATCCGGGATTGTCTATCGAAGAGTGCGTGAAGCCGCCCCACTCACGAACCCGCCTGCGGGTTTTGAGCAATATAATGATATTGGTGGTAGCTATGTACTCTTGCGCGCTGCCGCAAGGGCAAATAAGTTGTATACGCGTAGCCTGGATTAGCGCGCTCATGGTCGCTTTATTCCTGGGAGGACTGCTGTTGAGAGGAAATCTCCACAAATGGAAATCGCTCGAAAGCTTCTTGAATGCCTAATGCCTCGTCACGTTCATACTGCGCTAACGCTGCTGAAATATCTTCATTAGTTACAGCGCGCATACCATTGGTTAGCTCTTGAGGGAGCTGCCTGATAAGCGATGGCCGGATACGCACACTTGTTACAATTGGAGCGTCAGACAACTCCAATCCTTTACCATCAAATCGCTCATAAACATACGTAACTAGACGCACAAATTGGGCTGCGTTATCGAACATGACAGTCTCGAACCTGTCCAAATCTTCGAATTCCCTGGGCACGCTAGAGATGCCATCTTGTATACCAGCCTTTTGTTTAGTCACATCCAATCTGGCAACTCTTTTCCGTCCTGATGCCGTCTCATTTATCTGCTTCATAGCATTCCTCAGCTTCCAGGCTAGAGTTGTGGGAAGTCCTCTCTTTATATCTCTTTATACCGCAAACGCGCCACAATGGTTGCCACGCTGCCCACCATCATAGTGTGTAACGGTGGAGAGGGCGCATACGCGCCCTCTCCTTGATGACATTCGACCTTTATCCTCCTGCGCTGTTACCCTTATGGCGTAACGCAGTTGGGGAAGAAGGTGTTAGCCACTATCTTAGAGGTCTGGCCTCTGGTTGCGTTGTTGTTCGGGCGGAAGTAGGGCCGGTCATCGGGTGGGATGCACGGTTCGTTGGTCCCGCCGCACGGGTAGCCACCCATGATGTTGCGTGATACCAGCCGCTCTATCCACACGTGGAAAGTGCTGCCGGTCGGTACGTCCTGGAAGGTCTGCCTCTGCGGTGGGTCGTTGTAGCCCTTAGCTTCGGAGACGATCTTGGAGATTTGCCCGCGTGTGGCGTTGGCGTTGGGCCTGAAGTACGGCTTGTCGCCGTCACCGCATGGCTCGCCTGTGCCGCCGCATGCGTAACCACCTATGATGCCCTTGCGCGCCATCCTCTCGATGACCTCGTAGAAGGTGTTGCTGGTGGGCACGTCCTCGAAGGTCTGGCCGGACACAGGGTCGTTGAACCCTGCGGAGTTAGCCACTATCTTGGACAGTTGTCCGCGTGTGATGTTGTTGTTGGGGCGGAAAGTGCCGTCCGAGTAGCCACCCATGATGCCCCGGCATGCCAGGCAGTGTATGTTGGCGTAGAAGGTGCTGTTGGCGGGCACGTCATCGAACTTGATGGTGCACGGCGGCACCGACGTCGGACTTGGGCCACCAGGGGTAATTGTGGGTTGAACTGTCGCTGCCACCGTGTTGGTCGCGGCCACCGTCATGGTCGCCGTAGGTATGGGCGTGCAGGGTATGGGTGTGCCTGGTGTGGGCGTGAGGGCAGGCACGGCCGTGTTTGAAGCGTTCGGGTTGTGGCTCAAGTGGAAGTTGTCTACGTATGGGCCTTCAAACACTTCGCCGTTCCAGTTGGAGGCGTCGGTGTTGAAGCTCAAGCGCACCTTCATGGTGGCCGAGCGCCACTGCGTTACATCCAGGCAGAAGCTCCGCCATTCGGGGTGCGGGCCTGATTCCCCGTACACCGCGCCGGTGTTGGGCCAGGTCGCGCCGCCGTCGGTGGAGATTTGTATCTTGAACACGTCGTATTCGGTCTCATTGGAGGCGAAGTAGTCGAAGCTGAGCCACACCTTCTCTGAGGCGGCGGTGTTGTAGACGCCATCAGCCGTCATCTGCGTGTTGATGGTGCTGCTGTAGGTAGGATCGGCTGTATGACCTGCGCGGGCCGAGCGAGTGCTGTTGTTGCCGCGCAAGTTCGAGTTGTGCCAGATACCCGTTGTCGCGCTGCCGCCAGACACCGTCCAGCCCGCCAGGTCTCCATCCTCGAAGTCGTCGAAGATGAGGGTTGTCGCGGCGTTCAAGGCAAAGTTCTGCGTCGCGTTGTTGGGATAGGTTATGGTCACGTTCGCGCTGTCGGATACGTAGCCGCACTTCTCTGCGCGGATAGTGAATGTGCCGTTGGGCACGTTGCTCAACGTGTACGAACCCCCGCTGCCCGTGGTGGCGCGCAGGTTGGGCAGGCCCACAACCGATACTACAGCGCCCGCTACGGGGCCGCTGCCGTCGGTCACGGAGCCGGTCACTTGACCCGTAGCCATCTTGACGAGCGTTATAGGCAGGGTGTTAGTGGTGGAGGACATTACCGTGGTGTTGAATACCTGGCCGTAGAAGCCGGGCGCGCTCACCGTGACGGTGTAGGTGCCCGCGGCCAGGATTGTGCGGTAGTTGCCGTTGTTATCCGAGCGCATCTTGCGGATGCCCGCGTTGGTCTCCCCACGTATGTTCGTGTACACGCGCACGTCAGCGCCCACTACGGCAGCGTTGCAGGAGCCGTCCATGATCGGCCCCGCGATAGCGCCCGCATCACGCACGTAGATAGCCGCCGCGTAGTCGTCTATCTTACCCCAGCCGTAGTTGTTGTTCGGGCGAGTGCCCATCGTCGGGGAGAAAACGGCGGTGTCAATGATGATGTTGTAGAACTCGTTGTAGGTCAGGTCGGGACGTATCTGGCGCAGCATGCCGACCATGCCCGTTACGTGCGGCGAAGCCATCGAGGTGCCGCTGATGTTGCCGTAGGTGCTGTTGGGCAGACTGGACCGGACGTTGACGCCGGGGGCGACCACGTCAGGCTTGAGGAGATTCCAGGTGCTGCGCTCCCAGTAATCGGGATTGTTCCAGGGGTCCTGGTCGGGCGCGGGGCCTCGGCTTGAGAAATTGGCGATGTTGCTATTGATGTCTATCGCGCCTACGCCGGTCACTATGGGATAGCCGCCAGGCTTGCCGACTGTGCGAGGCTGCGGGCCGTCGTTGCCGTTGCTGAATATCGGCATGATACCCAGCGCACGCCACACTTCGATTTCGCCCCACCATTCAAGGTCGGGATAGGCGAATGCGTCGCTTTCTCCCCAGGAGTTGCCCACCGCGTCAGGCTGGTCGTTGGTGTTAGGGTTGTCGTCCGGGTCGGCCATGAACTGGAAAGCGGCGTGCATGTAGCTGAAAGGCCCCTTGCCTGATGCGTCGTAGTTGCGGGCGGCGATCCAGTACGCGCCCTTCGACTGGCCGACCTCGTTTGTGCCGGTGGAGTTGCCCTCGTAGCCCGCGATGGTGCCCATCGTGTGGGTGCCGTGGCCGTTAGGGTCGTCCGGGAACGAGGGGCTGAGGTTATACGGGTCGAACCAGGAGTTAGAGGGAGTGCCGCCGTTGATGCCGCGCCAGCGAGCACCAAGCGCCGGGTGGTCGCCCTGCACGCCACTGTCTATGTTGGCGAGCACGCGGCCCGTGCCGTCGTAGCCGAGCGCCCAGACTTCAGGGGCGCGCACCTGGTAGATATTCCAGTTGGACACGGGGTTTTCGCCGTCGTCCGCCTGTACCTCGAACTTCGGCAGCGTCATGTAGCCGTCTTCGATGATGTAGTCAACGTCATCGCGGGCGGCGAGCGCCTGTATGGTAGAAGCGGGAGCTTCCATAGCGAAGCCGTTGAATATCCAGTAATTCTGGTAGATGTTGGCGTCCATACTCTCCTGGGCCAGCGAGGTGCGTATGGCGGCCTGGCCCGATGTAGCCTTGTTGCGAAGGGCGATGATTGCGCCCGCCCTATCGTTGAGGGGCCATGTGCTCACGTCTAGCTGGTCGCGCATGTGGACGATCACGCGCAGCCGCGTATCGGCACTGCTATTTTTGACTGTCTCTTGCAGTTTGCCATACAGCTTGCTCTGTTGGGCTGTGCCCTGCGCGCCGGAGCGGCCCGTGGTAGGCACCCCGGCTGAAGCCTGCGGCCCAGTAGCCAGCAGACCAGCGCATACGGCCAGGCCCAGGGCCACAGGTGCCACAAGCCGGGCGAACTTCTTTACGCCTGCCTCTTTCATGTTGCCTCCTTCTTCTTGCTTTTTGACTATACCTGCCGACGATTACCACCACCAGGCGAATTACGAATTACGAATTACGAATTACGATTTGGGGCTATGCACTTCATGTGCAATTCAATTCAACACATACCTCAAATTCGTAATTCGTAATTCGTAATTCGTAATTTACCCCGGAACTGGGTCCAAAATTCGGTATACGTGCTCGACGCGGGTGGCGCGGGAGAGCAGCGCATGGACGGGACAGTACTTGGTTATTGATAGCTCCAGCGAGCGGGACATGGCCCTGGGGTCGAGATTGTCGCCCCCGACTACGTGCTCCACCATTATCTCGGTGAATATCCTGGGGTGCTCCTCTGCCTGATTTGCGTAGACGTTTATGCTGTAGTGCGTAACTTTCTGCCGCTTCTTACGCATGATAGAGATAACGTCCATGCCGGTGCAGGTGCCGAGGGCCACCAGCAGGAGGTCCAGGGGTTGCGGGCCTGCATCCTCGCCGCCATGCTCGCGGTCCGTATCTACGATCACGGTGTGGGCCGAAGGGGTAATGCCCGAAAAGGCCATGCCGGAAAGCACGCCAGGCATAGAGAGCCGGGCCACAGCATCATAGAGCGTGCCATCAACAGGCAGAGAGGATAGTGCCGCTTGGGCTTGCGTATCCCTATCGCTGGTAGGGCTGGCTGCTATATCCGTCGCTTTGTCCTCTCCGTTGGGGACCGGGGTTAGTACTGGGTAGCGAGTAGCGAGTGCCGAGTATTGTGAGCAAAGGTGAGACTAAATTTAGCTCACTACAAAAGCTGCATGCGTCGTGAGCGTAGCGGCATGTACTAGGTAATGTACTAGAGATAGAGGGAGAATGTCAAGATAGTGGTTCTGAATCAAATGAGGTGGACTATAGCTACCCCTCAATCCTGCCCTACCATTGCTCGCGGTGGATATAGCGTTCGTCAGGCACTCGGCCACGCTTCAAGGAGGGAGAGCGCTTGTCGGGGGCGGGGTGGCCTATAGGGATGACCCCTAGAGGTGTCACCTCATCCGGTATGGCGAGTAGCGCACGCAGAGCCGTTAGATCGTGAACGCCTGCAAAGCCCGCCGCAAGACCCTCATCTACGACGGCCAGCAGCAGAATCATGGTCGCACATCCCCCATCCATTATCCAGAAGGGCACAGGCCACTCTATCTCCGTACCATCCTCATTGATCTTGTCAGGCTCCTGGTAGCGGCGATGGTAGGCGGCCTCATTCGTGCAAGCCACCACCAGCACGGGCGCGCCCGATATCCAGTGGTGGAACCCACTCTCCACGTAATGCTCCTCGCCGCATAACCTGGCAATCTCCCGCTTGAGGTCGGGGCGCGTGACCACGATGAACGACTGGCCCTGCGTAAAGCCCGCGCTGGGCGCATGCCGCGCGAGGTCCAGGAGGCGATCTATCACTTCGGGCGCGACAGGCTCTTTCGTGAAGTGGCGGACCATGCGGCGCTTGCGTACTACTTCGCTGAACTCCATATTTCTCCTCCACCTTTAAAATTGATAGAAATCAAACAGGAAGGCTCCTTTGCCTGAAGGAGGCAGTCGCGTCCGCTATAAGCGCGGCAATTGCCAGCAACCGCTCTTCGCCCCAGCGCCTACCCACAATCTGCATGCCGATGGGAAGGCCATCCTCGTCGTGGCCGATGGGCACGACTACAACGGGGTGGCCGGTGAAGTTGAAGGGGGCGCAGTGGCCTATCACGCGCCAGTAGTTTACCTGCTCGCCGTCTACCTCTAATGGCGTATCGGTAGGGCAGTGTGGGAAGGCGGTTCGCATGGCGACGGGGCACAGGAGGGCGTCCCAGCTTGCGAAGAACTCCTCCCATTCAACGATGAAAGCATCTCGTGTGTGCAGAGCGGTATAGTATTCGGCCAGGCTGGGCACCGGCTCATCCTCGACCGGCGGCTCGAACGCCAGGCGGACGCCCCTCGACAGGTAGGCGCGCGCCTTCGCAAGCTCGGCAAAGCTCGCGCCGGGCAATGTCTCTTCCACCCTTGCGCCTAGCCTCTCGACTTCCGAAGCTATCTTATGTAGAGCGTCACGTGTGGACGCAGCAACTGGCACGCCTGGAAAGGTGGGTGCCCAGGCGATACGCAGGTCCTTCCAGGTTAAATGCGGTAGCTCGCCTACAGGCACGGGCGGCACGTCGGGGTCGCGACCATCCGGACCAGCGATGATGCGGTAGGCGAGCGCGAGGTCCTCTATGCTACGGGCTAGCGGGCCGATGGACCACATGATGCGGTGCGAGCGGACCGCGCCCGGCAGATCGGGGATATGGCCCCACATGGAGACGCGATGCTCGGTGGTCTTCAGCCCGTAGACGCCGCAGAAGTGCGCGGGGATGCGTATCGAGCCTGCCAGGTCGCTGCCTATTTCGAGGGGGGTCATACCCGTAGCGAGCGCGGCGGCTGCCCCACCACTTGAGCCTCCCGGCGTGCGTTCCAGGTTCCAGGGGTTGTTGGTGCGCCCGAAGATGGCGTTGTCCGACTGGATGTCGAGGAGGCGCGGGGAGACGTTGGTCTTGCCCATGATTATCGCGCCCGCAGCCTTGAGCCGGGCCGCAACGGTGCCATCCTCGGTAGGCACGTAATCGGCCAGGGGCGGGTAGCCTGCCGTCGTCCTCATGCCCGCAGTCGAATGCCCATCCTTGAGGGTCATCGGCACGCCATGTAGCGGTCCCCATATCTCGCTACGCGCCAGTGCAGCGTCGGCTTCCTGTGCTCTCCGGCGCGCCCCCTCTTCGTCCAGGGTGATGATGGCGTTCAGGGCAGGGTTGTGGCGGGCAATCTGGGTTAGATAAGCTCCCAGCACTTCTGTGGAGGAGACTCGACCTTCGCGGATGGCGGCGGCTAGCTCAGTAGCTGTTGAGAAGATGAGACTTTGCATAATATGGCTAGACCTGATGTATATTCATAGCCAGGTTTCTTCCACGCTAAATAATCAGTCTGGAGCTTGTCCGTCTTCTTCTGCTAAGCGATTTCTGATGCGCCGCAAGGCCTCCGCCTTTGAAATGTCAGGACAGCCCAGTATCTCATGGAGCGTATTGAACAATTCGGAGTGACCAGGTCCTTCATCGTTAGCGACTTGTTCATACAGGTCCACAATGTCTCTCAGTAGCACCGAATCCTTGTGGAAGCGCAAATAGTCAGCCGCGAGATGTAGAGCATCTCGTCGAAGATAACCATAGGGATCCCACGGCACACCGGATGAAGCCTCGAAGCTGCTCTATGTACTTTGAGATTAAGCCCCAATCCCAACAGAGGATCCACAGCGCCTGCTTGGCTGCTAAAGGGTCTGGACCGGCTAGTAACGACTCCAATACGGGCCTGGATGAGCTTAGAGAAGATGTACCTGCATATTCAAGGATATTTAGGAGGCTGGTACGCCTGGCCGAGTCAGGGGTCTGCGATATTTCCGTTAGCAACCATCTCAATTCATCCTCTGAGAGTCCATCATCAGCCTGCGGGACTTTCCCCTCCCAGGTGGTTGCGCCCCGATAGGCACGGCCCATCAAGATACGAAGTTCTTCATCTGTATAACTAATATGGGACATCAGGCTCTCATTGCTCCCGGCTCAATGCCTGCTCCACCAACTCCCACAGCCTGCTCGGACTGAGCGGGATCTCCAATATCTCCAATCCATCAATGCGTAGAGCATCTTCGAGCGCCTGGGCGTAAAGCGCGCCGACGGGGATAGCGCCCGCCTCGCCCGCGCCCTTGACGCCTATGGGGTTTAGGGGCGAGGGCGTTTCTTCGTGGCCAACCTCGATATGGGGCACATCCATCGAGGTGGGGAGGAGGTAGTCCATGAAGGAGGCGTTGAGCAATTGCCCGGTGTCGTCGTAGACCAATTGCTCGTAGAAGGCGTTGCCGATGCCCTGCGCCACGCCTCCATGCACCTGCCCCTCAAGGATCATGGGGTTTATCACCCTGCCGCAATCGTGGACAACTACGTACCGGTGTACCTTCACGTCGAAGGTGCCGGCGTCAACCTCAAGGATTAGGGCGTGCGCGCCGACGGCGGTAGCCTGCATAGGAGGGCCGAAGTAGGCTGTGGCCTCCAATCCAGGCTCGGTGCCGGGCTTCACGGCTCCGCGCAGGGGGTTGGCGCGCCCCGCAAGCTCGGCCAGGCTGATGCGAGCGGTAGGCACGCCGCGCACCTGGGCAAACCCCTCCCGTAGCTCAATATCCTCCTCCGCAACCTCCATCGCCTCTGCTGCCAGGCGGCGGGCCTTCTCCGCTACCATGACCGCCGCAGAATGCACGGCGGAACCGGCCACCGTAGCGCCCCGGCTGGCGAAGGTGCCGGTGCCCCAGTTGAACTGGCCGGTATCGCCCGTAGAGACCAGTATCTCCTCGATAGGCACGCCTAGCACTTCGGCGGCTAGCTGCGCGAAGACGGTGTAATGCCCCTGGCCTTGAGTGCCCACGCCCGTTACCACCGTGACCTTGCCCGTCGGCTCCACCTGGATGCGCGCGCCCTCATACGGCCCGATGCCTGTGCCTTCGACGTACATCACCAGGCCGATGCCGACCTTCTTTCCCTCGGCTCGCAGACGTGCCCCTTCGCCCTGGTGGAAGTCGTCCCAACCTATCATAGCTTTGGCCTTATCAAGCACAGGCTCATAGTTGCCGCTGTCGTAGGTCAGGTGGGTGAAGTCCTGGGCGATGATCTCGTTGTTCCACGGGAACTGGTCGGGCGGGATGAGGTTGCGGCGGCGCAGTTCGAGGGGGTCAATGCCAAGCTCCCGCGCCGCGATGTCCAGCAGTCGCTCTATTATAAATACGCCATGCTGCCTCCCCGCGCCTCTGTAGGGCGTGACGATTATCTTGTTGGTAAAGACCGCCTTGAACTCGGTGTAGTAGTTGGGTATGACGTAGGGGCCGAGCAGATGGGTCTGCGTGTTGAGGGGGACGGTGAGGCCGTAGGGGTCATACGCGCCGTTGTCGTGTACGAAGACATCCTTCACGCCCAGGATTTTGCCCTCTTTAGTCAAGGCGATCTCCGCCTGGTGCGCTTGGCCGCGCTCCTGGGTCATGGCCGTGAAGTTTTCCAGGCGGTCTTCGGTCCACTTGATGGGCCGCCCCAAGCGCATCGCCGCCCAGGGGACGAGCGTTTCCTCCGGGTAGAACATCATGATTTTCGGCCCGAACCCACCACCCACGAACGGCGCGATTACCCTCACTTGGCGCTCCGAAAGCCCTAGCATCGCGGCGAGGCCGTTGCGGATGGGGATGGGTGCCTGGGTCGAGTCCCATACGGTTAGATGGTGAGCAAGCGGGTCCCACTGCGCGACTACGCCGCGCCCCTCCATAGGCGCGGCGGTGCCCCGGTCGTATAGCATGCGGCGGGAAATGATTACGTCTGCCTCCGCGCGGGCGGCCTCGTAATCGCCTTTGGTCTGGATAACGTGCGCCGCCATGTTTGAGCCTACATCCTCGTGTACAAGTGCGGCGTCTGCGTCTAGCGCGGCCTCTATATCTACCACCGCCGGTAGAGGCTCGTAGTCCACCACGATCTGCTCGGCTGCATCTTCGGCCAGGTAGCGGCTCTCGGCCACCACCATAGCGATAGGCTCACCCACGTAGCGTACCTTGTCCCGCGCAAGCTGCCCTGCCGTGCGCTGGTTGAAGACGACGTGCTGAGCGGGGGGTGGAGGCACAAGCAAAGGCGAGGGCTGCCAGTAGTCGCCCAGGTCGTCAGCAGTATAGACGGCCAGCACGCCCGGCATCTCCCGCGCCACGCTCACGTCCAGCCCCGTTATGCGGGCATGAGCGTAGTCGCTACGCTTGAACGCGACGTGCGCCGTGCCCGGTATATGAACGTCGTCCACGAACTGCGCCTGGCCGGTGAGCAGGCGGGGGTCCTCGTTGCGCTTGATGCGCGCCCCGAACATCTGCGTGCTCACAGCACACCCCCATCCTCAGTACCGCCAACCTCAGCCACCCCATCACTCGGTACTCGGTACTCGGTACTCGGTACTCGTCCCGCCGCGAGCTTCACTGCCTCAACGATATTCTGGTAGCCCGTGCAGCGGCAGATGTTGCCGGAGATTGCCCGGCGTATCTCATCCTCTGTGGGGTCGGGGTTTTCTTCGAGGAAGGGGAGGAGGGTCATCAGGAAGCCGGGGGTGCAGAAGCCGCACTGTAAGCCGTGCGCCTCCCAGAAGCTTTGCTGCAACGGGTGTAGCTTCTCAGGGTCGCTCGATAGCCCCTCGACAGTCATAACCTCACGCCCGTTAGCCTGCACCGCGAAGGTGAGGCAGGAGCGCACCGGCACGCCATCCAGCAACACGGTGCAGGCCCCGCACACCCCATGCTCGCAGCCTACGTGCGTGCCCGTCAGCCCAAGATCGTGCCGGAGGAAGTCGCTCAGGAGGAGGCGCGGCTCTACCTCACGGGTGTAGGATCGGTTGTTTACGGTCAAGGTAATTTGCATGGTTCCAGGATTTTGCTAACTACTCGCAGGAACTATCTGATACTCAATACTGGTGGGCGTGCTGACACGTCTGGAAGCGTCGAGGATTTCCAGCGCGACAAGGTTTCCGGCGTCATCGTAGTCCAGGATCACGCCCGGCTTATCTTCGTCGCTCTCTGCCACCTGCGCATCTGTGAGCGTTACAGTTAGTGTATCTGTGTCACGGTCGTATATAACTTTCATTGATTATCACCCCAATACTTGCCAATCTTGCTTGTACGATAAACAGTGACCACATCGGGTGGTCGGCGATCCACATCTACAAATACGCGAACCAAATATGACTTAGTCGGCTCACCCACATCAATACAAGCCTGATAGACATACCGGCCAGGGCGTACTAATTTTATCTGCTCAGGCGCTGCTAACACCTGAGCTACAACCTGCTCGCTGATTCTGCGGCGCACCATCTCTGTAACCGCATGGCCTGTAAGACGGTACTCAACAATTGCATCAGGAGCCTTCTTATCTTCCATGACCTACCATAATAGCTCGCCCGCACACCCTATGCTCGACATAGTCCGCGCATGCGTGCCCGTCAGCCCAGGATCGTGCCGTAGCAAGTCGCTCAGGAGGAGGCGCGGCTCTACCTCGTGGGTGTAGGGTCGGTTGTTGACGGTCAGGGTAATTTTCAGGCTCATAGTATCCACTCAACTTCCTGCGACGGCAATCTCACTTCGATGAGTTATATACAAGAACAACTCCTAATCCTAGATTGCTTCTGCCATCTCCCTTTTACTACATGGAGTTTGACATCCTGTCGAGGCTCTGTTGCACCACGGCAGAGGGTACAAACCCGGTTCTCGCGAGGTAGATTGAGAAACGACAAGCCCGGACGAGACCTAGATCTACAATCACTTCTGACCCAAATAGCGGATATACCCCCACCTTCCACGGCATGGCGGATATAAACCTTCTTATTGGCTTCGGACCCATGATGTGGTGTTGTAATTATCATACCATCCCGCCAAGGGATTGCATGGCCGAAATCTAAATTGGAGTCTGCGGTAAAGAGAACAGGGGGAGTCTTGACCGTCCCCTCCGACAGGAATACGAGAGATTCTCTATTTATCATTGAGAGCGCTAGGGAGAATAGCAATCTAGTAGAAATGGGTAAGCGTCGTACAGGTAGCCTAGCGACCTCTCGGGCATTAACTGGAACGAGGAAACCTGGTATTCCACCGCTTGCTGGACGGCCACGCTCATACTTGAACCACCGGATGGTGCATCCGTTTTCATGAGCTACGGTGACTATCTGGCGGATGGTGCGTGAAACAGCAAGAGCTTCCCAGAAGAGTTTGACTGCTATCTCTTGAGGTAGCGGTGAATGACGGAGCCAATACCATATAGGATTTGAGTAAATACCTGGCTCCAATATGAAATAGTCGGAAAAAATACTATTCGGCTCGTTCCTGGGGTGCATATTCTCTGACTCATCTAGAAGGTGGGTGTCAGTAGAGCTCTCCATATCGCTAGGCTCCCACTCTATTTCCCACTCGCCGTTATGTTCAGCTAAATAATCGCCTAGAGCGGTCAAAGGGGAACTTTCCTTGCCCATCATTACTTCTACTAAATGCGGTGACAGATGGGAGATGTTATCTGCGACCTCTTCTGCGGATCTGGCTGGATCTCGGAGTATATCCTCTAGTTGGTTCCCCCAAATCGCGGGCAACCAGACTTCATTACATACAATTCCACTTTGCAATATTCCCAGCACCCCGTTTGCATGATCAGCATCACTATGCGTGCATACGAGAACCTCAATACTACCCCTGCCAGTGGCAGCACGAAAGCGATCAGCTATACCTTCGACAGATCGACCCCCATCTATTAAGGCACTATGACGACCTCGCTCCAAGTAAAAGGCATCACCTTGTCCAACTGCTATAGCCGTGAATCTCGCTCTTGCATACCTCACCATAATATCTAGCCCTCCTAGAATTGCTATCCAGTAAGCCAGCTCGGCGAAGATACAACTCATCGTAGACGGCTGTGCGCCCTCGATTGATTTGCCAGTAAGCCCATCGAGGAAGAGCGTTGGCGCTCAACTGGCTAAAAGAATGTGTTAGAACTTAGAGCACAGGGTCACAATCACTCCTTCAAGATTGTTCACTCGATGTACATAAGCTCGAAATTGGATGAATTCATATACTTATGCTCTAAGTTCTAACACTTTCCATAGTTCTATCTTCTAACCGTAATTATTGGTTAGCACATTCAGCAGCCCTCCTCAACACTTTTCCGACCAGCACCTTCGCCAAATGCCGCCGGTAAGCAACCGTAGCGTGGATGTCGCCTTGCGGGTCAATGTCGGCGTCAATGGCTTCTACGGCTTCGCGTATGGCTTCCTCGGTAGGGGTAACTCCTTGCAAGACCTCAGAAGCTGACAGAGCAACAACGGGCGCATCCCCAATCGAGAAGAAGACCAGCTTGCTACTAGCAATCGTGCCGTCTTCGGCAAGCGTGACGACGGCAGAAACGCCTACCAGCGCATAATCCCCGTGGCGTCGGGAGAACTCTTCAAAGGCGGTACCGGTGCGGGCTGGGAGTGGAGGAATTGCTACCTCTACCAGCATCTCGTCCGGTTCGAGGGCGGTGGTGAATACGCCCAGGAAGAATTCGCTTGCAGGCACCCATCTCTTACCTTGCTTACTCTGCACGCGCATTTGGGCGTCAAGCGCCACAGCCAGAGCGGGCAGTTCCGAAGCAGGGTCGGCATGGGCCAGGGAGCCGCCGAAGGTGCCCCGGTTGCGTATCTGCGGGTGCGCGATATACGGCATGGCCTCCGCAATCAAGGGTGCGCGTTCCGTAACTAAAGGGCTCCGCTCTACCGTGCGCTGGCGGGTCATTGCTCCGATAAGCAGGCCGCCATCTTCACTGGCGCGTATGCCGAACAGGTCGTCAATGCCGTTTAGGTCAACGAGGATAGAAGGCTGAGCCAGCCTAAAGTTCATGCTCGGCACGAGGCTCTGCCCACCCGCCAGCACTTTAGCCTCGCCGCCGCTCTCTGCTAGCAGCGTCAGGGCTTCTTCTCGCGTGGTAGGCGCATGGTACTCAAAGGGAGCAGGTTTCATTCTTGAGAAATCAGAAGTCAGAAATCAGAAGTCAGCTTTTTGACGTGTGGGCGTTGAGACTTGACTTGTGGGCATTCACATCCTCGTTTATTTTCTGTATGTATGCCCCTAACATCCTCTTTACCTCACTTGCCTCGGTAGATAGACTCATGTAAGCCTCTGGGCTGAAGAAGTGGAGATCACGCGCTAGCATCAGATGATATTCCAACTCACTCGCTGATCCCATTGCTATGTTCAGGAAGCGAGCGAGTTCCGGCACGCCATTTCTACCGCAGCCTTCGGCAATGTTTGTAGGGATTGAAGATGCGGCGCGGCGTATCTGACTGGTCAACCCATAAATCTCTTCACGCGGGAAATGCGCTGTAGCTTTGTAGACTTCCAAAGTCAAATGGTGGCTACGCTCCCAAACCTTTAGAGCTTTAAAGTCGCGCACGCTTATCCCCTTTGCGAGAAGTCAGAAATCAGAAGCCAGACCTGAGAAAGCTGACTTCTGATTTCTGACTTCTGACTTCTACGTCCTCACTTCTCCTCTACGAATGCCACTATACGCGCAAAGGCCGCCTCGCCGCCCTTGAAACGGAAGGGGAAGCAGCCAAGCCATACACGCTGGTTGAGCACTTCGTCTACCTGCCCGCCTACGTTCTCGGCGTGGAAGACGCCCTTGGGGAAGAGGAGGGTGTGGGTACACTGGTAGTCTTCGGGCCAGGGGAAGGCCTCTTCAAGGCTCATGCCGATCTTGGCCTCTACCTCAGGGATGAGGTCGGGGCGAGCGTTGCGGACCTTCGTATTGAAGGGGTGGTCAGTCGAGATAGCATCAATCGCCATCCAGCGTATGCCCCGGTCCAGCACCCAGTCGCAGAACTCGCGCTGCGGGCCGGGGTGGCGCAGGAAGGTGCGCGGCAGATCGGGCTTCTCGTCGTTGTGGACCTTGTACCAGTCCTCGTTGTAGTAGTGGTGGTAGCCGGTATGGATCACCAGGATGTCGCCGCGCTCGATAGTGATGCCCGTATCTTTCTCCCACCGTTCGAAATGCTCCGAGCCGTAGATTTCGTAGTCGCCGATGCCGTAGCGCGACAGGTCAACCACGCAGGCCGGGCCGAAGAGGGTGTCTATCGGGATGCCCGCGATGTCCGGCCCCGGATCGTAGAAGTGGTAGGGCGAGTCGAGGTGGGTTGCGATGTGGTTGGTGCTCGATATGTGCTGGGCGTTCACACCCTCGAAGGCTAACTTCTTGACCCACTTGATGGTCGGCCCTTCGTAGAACGCAAATGGAGGCGAGTCCATGCTGAAGTTCTGCGACAGGTCGAGCACTTTCACCTTGCTGAGGTCATACGGCACGTACATTATTTACACTCCCTGGTAATAGATTGGGTGCGCTGTTGTTGCGGGGTGTTAGGTGTTGGGTATTAGGTGTTGGGTTTAGAGTAAGTAGAAGGCGCAACATGCAGCAAATAGGATAAATCCCGCAGATAGAGCGGCGCGGGAACGCAGTGGACCTATTATACTACAGTCCTGCATGGGCGCAAAACGTGAAGTTCAGAGAGGGTAGAGGAAAATAATCGTAGGGGCGTGATTTATCGCGCCCTGCTGGCGTCACGC
>DASWMJ010000048.1:0-98530 GCA_036399775.1 Chloroflexia bacterium
AGTAGCTGTGCTATGGCTATTGCTCGATGAGATGGGGGGTAAACCACCCTCTATGTCTCGTATATCATGGTTGGGTGCTGTGGCTGATGGTCTCAAACTTGTCATCTACTTGTCTGGCTGATTTTAATGCGACACCATTGACCCGCATGCTCGCCTTGCCAGGGGTCACGCGTAAAGTTGGTTCGCCATCCCCACCAGGGCGACCCACCGGGTCGCCCCTACTCAGACATTTCTTGCGCTTGTTCAATTTATATGGGGGTGCCCCACTAGTCGTGCCTGGCTTGCACACTTTACGTGCTATAATGTTACTTCAAGAGGGTAGAGAGGGTAAATAAGGAAAGGCTATAACACTATGGAATTATTGCGCTACTGGAAGATTATACAGAAGAGCTTATTGCTCATCATAGCGATTGTGGCTCTGGCTTTGGGCGGGACGGCCATTTATACGATCAACCAGCCGCGCCAGTACGAGAGCAGCAGCACCCTCCTGCTCAATCCCTCCGTCCCCAACTCCCTCGTCCCCTACGTGCAGAACCAGGTGGCGGCCAACCTCGCGGACAGCTACACGGAATTGATCCGCACACGCTCCTTCGCGGAAAGCGTAGTGAAGGAATTGCCTTTCGAGATGTCGCCTGAGCAAGTACCCGGCTCTATCACCACCCGCCTCACTCCCAACACCCTCTTCTACAAGATAACCGCACGCATGGAAGACCCTGAGAAGGCCCAGCAGCTTGTTAGCACCGTGGTGGAAGTCTTCCTCTCGGCTAACGCTGCCCAGGAAGCGGCCAAGTCAAAGCAGGGCACCGACGATACCACTTCAGAGACAATCAAGCTCCTGGATAACAAGCTGAAATACCTGCGAGACCAGATAACGAGCTACGAGACAGAGATAACACAGCTTGAGGCCCAGCCGGCCTCTGTTGATCGTTCGGACCAGCTATTGCAGCTGCGCGGGCAATTGCTCACATTGCAACAATCCGAGACCGATGCTATCGTGGCACGGGCGCAGCTGGGCAATATGAGCCTCGCGCCGAACACCGCCCTGGTAATCGACCAGGCGCTGCCCGGCAGGCCCGTAGCGAGCCGCATGGCTACGAATCTAATCGTGGCCCTGGCCCTGTCGCTGGTGCTGGGGGTGGGCATCGCTTTCCTGCGGGATTACCTGGACTATTCGGTACACTCGCCGGAGCAGCTTGAGGAGACGTTGGGTATAGCACCTATGGCGGCCGTGGGCATAGTGGGCGCGTCGGGCAGGCGCGCTTACGGTTATGGCAGGGGCAGCAGGCAAAATGACAAAGAAGAGCGCGCGGAGGCAGGCAAGCTGGGAGGGCGCAAGCTGGTGACGCTGGAGCACCCCAGGTCTATCGAGTCGGAGAGCTTCAGGGTGCTGAGGACCAACATCCAGTTCTCAGGGATAGAGCGCACTATCCGCAACCTGGCCGTGACCAGCGCGGGGCCGGGGGAGGGCAAGAGCTTTACGGCTGCCAACCTTGCCATAGTGATGGCGCAGGCGGGCAAGCGCGTTATTCTGGTGGACGCCGATCTGCGCAAGCCTAGCCTGCACAAGCTCTTCGAGATACCCAACACGGCGGGCTTCACGAGCCTGGTAATCAACAACAGCACAGACGTTGAAGGGGCGATACAAACTATACCGGGCCTCGATAGCCTGGCGGTTATCACCAGCGGGCCGATGCCCCCGAACCCCTCCGAACTGCTCAACTCCCACCCCGCGGCCAATGTGATGGAGCAGCTATCGCAGCAGGCGGATATAGTGATATACGACACTCCCCCGGCGGGCGTGGTCACCGACCCGGTAATCCTCGCTACCCGCGTGGATGCCGTCGTGATGGTGGTAGGCGCGGGCATAGCACGCAGGGATACACTCAAGCGCATCCTGCATAACCTCCGCAACGTAGGCGCGGTGACGGTGCTGCCCGTGCTGAACCGGGTGAAAGAGCGGGAGATGCAGGGCTACTATTCCAGTTACTACTATTACGGCAGTGACTCCCAGGAAGGGAGCAAGAACGGCAAAGGGCCAGGGATCAGTGGGCAGAAGTCGGAAATTAGAAGTCAGAAGTTAGAAGTTAGAAATTAGAAGTTAGAAGTTAGAAATTAGAAATTGGAAATCAGCAATAGGTCAATTCCAATACTGACCCTAAATCCCTAACACCTAATCCCTGGCCGCCAGGAATTCTAACTATGTGTGGTATCGCCGGTATCGTCCTACGGCCAAACGCTTCTCTGCATGACCTGGCGGAACGCCTTGAAGGGATGGCGCAGGCTATGGCTCATCGCGGGCCGGACGACCAGGGTATTTATATGGCCTCGGAGGGACGCGCGGGGCTGGCAAACCGGCGGCTGGCGATACGCGATCTCTCGCCCGCGGGCCACATGCCGATGGGTAATGGCAGCGGGTCGCTACAAATCACTTATAACGGCGAGATATACAACGCCCAGGAATTACGCGCAGAGCTAGAGAAGCTCAACTACCAGTTTTGCTCCAACAGCGATACGGAAGCTATCCTGCACGGCTACGCGGCATGGGGAGCGGGTGTCGTGCATAAGTTGCGCGGCATGTTCGCGTTCGCCATCCTGGACAGGCGGGTGGATTCCCCCGAAGGCCGCCTCTTTATCGCCAGGGACCGCCTCGGCATAAAGCCCCTCTATTACGCTACGACCCCTGGCGCGTTCTTGTTCGCTTCGGAGTTGAAGGCGCTCCTGGCTTCCGGCATGGTGGGGCGCGAGATCAACCCCGCCGGACTCGCGGGCTACCTGATGCTCGGCTCGGTGCCCAACCCGCTGACTATCTATCGCGACGTGCAAGCTTTGGAGCCGGGCTGCACGCTCGTTGTTGAGGCCGGCAGCGCTCCCACTATACGGCGCTACTGGTCGTTACCCAACGGCGAGGCTGAGCAAATTTCCACCGGGGAAGCGGTTGAGCGGGTGCGCGCCCTGCTGGAAGAGGCGGTGCGAATCAGGCTAGTGAGCGACGTGCCCCTGGGCGCGTTCCTGAGCGGGGGTCTTGATTCCAGCGCGGTGGTAGCGTTGATGCGGAAGGCTACGGGTGGGCCGATACGCACCTGCTCGATGGCCTTCGAGGAGGCCGGATACAGCGAGGCCACATACGCCCGCGCTATGGCCCAGGCAGTCGGGGCGGAGCATTACGAGCGCGTCGTGACGGCAGAGGACGTGGCGGGGGAGATGGACCGCATCATGTGGGCGATGGACCAGCCCACGATTGACGGTGTGAACACCTATTTCGTGTCGCAGACGGCGCGGGAGGCGGGACTGACGGTGGCGCTCTCCGGCCTGGGCGGTGATGAGCTATTCGGCGGGTACGCCAATACGTTTAGGGGCGTGCCGCAGATGTTGAGGGCGTTACGCATCACGCGGGCGGTGCCGGGCGGCGGTGCGCTGGCGAGGTCGGCAATCGGCCTCTTGCCCGATAAGGAGCGGTGGGGCAGGGTGGGGGACGCGCTGCTGCGCCCGCCGTCGCTCGCGAGCGCGTACATGACGCGGCGTGGGTTATTCTCCCCCGGCGAGGTAAAGGTTCTGCTCGCGCCCGACGTATGGGAGGAAGCGGCCAGGGCGTTCGATCCGACCATGCACATCGGGCAGCGTGCGGGCGGTAAGGGACGGCCAGGGTCGGGCGATGGGGTGTTCGCCTGGGTCAGCCGCGCAGAGCTTTCCACCTACACGCACCACCAGCTCCTGCGCGACACCGACGTGATGAGCATGGCGCACTCGCTTGAGGTGCGCGTGCCGTTGCTGGACCACGTTTTGATGGAGGCGGTGCTGCGGATGCCCGCTTCGGTCAAGGTGAACGGCGTTGGGCCGAAGTCCCTCCTGCTGAAAGCGATGGGTGACGGTCTCCCCGAAGTCGTGAGAGCACGACGCACGAAGCAGGGTTTTACCTTCCCATTTGACAAGTGGCTGCGCGGGCCGCTCCAGGGCTACCTCGATGAAGGGGCCAGGAAGGACAGTCCGATGTTGCGCGCCGAAGCGGTCAGCCGGGTACAGAAAGCGTTCCGCCAGCGCAAAGTACACTGGTCGCGGGCCTGGGCGCTCGCCGTCCTGCGGGCCTGGGGTCAGGGATCAGGGATCAGGGGTTAGGGGTCAGGGTTGAAGCTATTTTCATTAGCAGTTGGCTCCGAGAGGCGTATTTACGCATATGCAAAGTGGTTATTGTTCGCGCTGGCGGTAGCCGTGTCTCTCCCCACGGGTATGGCTACGCTTATAGGCAACTTTGCCGCGCTGGCGCTGTTGAAAGCCGAGCCATGCCCGCCTGGAAGCGCGTCGTGTGGCACGCTGACACGGGGCGCACTGCCTGTCGCCTGGAACGCTAATAGTGATAGCCTCAAATCGACCCACGACTTGTTGAGCCTGGGTAATCAGCTTGCGCCTCAAGATGAAGGACTGCGCTTGCGTACGGTCGAGGTGTTGTTTGCACAGGGGCGAGCGCGGGAGGCGGCGGCCATGCTGCCACGCGTGGGGCTGCAACTGCCTGATACGTTGGAGAAGCAGTATATACCGGCGGCGAGGTCGCGGCTGCTGCTGCCTGGGACATACGAGAATTACCTCATCGCAGCATACCAGTTGTCTGCCGCAGGCAGTTGGGAAGAGGCTGTTACGGCTTTCCGGCTCTCGCTATCGCACGGCGCGGCGTACATGAACCCGGTAGACCACCAGGCGTATTTTGCTGCTCTGGCGCAATACTACGCTCAACAAAAGACTCAGGGGGCAGACTCGGCGCGCGAGAGTTACCTGGCGGGCAAGTATTTCGCCCGCGCGGGCCAGTGGAGCGAGGCCGGGAAGTGGCTGCGGAGTGCGATGCAGGCAAAGGATTGGGGGGAAATGGCGGCGGCAGATCAGGCGGTTGCTTATTTGTATTGGGGCCAAGCTCAAGAAAAGTTGGCGGACCTTCCGCAAGCCCGCGCCGCCTACGAAACGGCTGTGAAGATAGCGCCCACTCTGCGCGAGCCGCGCATAAGGCTGCTACAGACCCTTATGCAGACAGGGGAGATTGCGAGTGCCAGTGAGGTAGAGGCAGATCTGGTGGCGAACGGGGCAACCTACGAGCCAGGAGAGTTTGGCGGGCCGCGTGACGTGGCCGAACCCGGCAGGTTAGCGAACGGTTGGACGTTGATAGGATATGACGTGGACGAAGAGAGCCTGGCGGCGGGCGGGGAGATAGACCTGTGGCTGTGGTGGAAGGGACCGTCAGGGGCGGGGCCACGAGGGGAGGGCTGGCTCAAAGTGGGGGACTACCGGCTACAGAGGCAAACGGTGGTGAACCTCGCGCCAAACCCTGGATTTGAGTGGGGCGCGCTGTCAGACGGGTTCCCACTGGGCGTGTATCCGATGTGGGACGTAAACTTTGGGAACGTGGGTGTGGAAAGTTCCGGCGGGCCGGTTGGAGCGTCGAAGGTTATGTACATTCGCAAAGTTACCGGCATTGCAGCCGTCATGAGCAAGCCTGTACCGACGTACACCGATGCGTATTACCTCAGCGGGGTCTGGGTAAAGAGCGATGCGGCAACCTTTGAAGTCCGATGCTCGGAGAACGCGGATTTCGACTTTCGCATGAGCACCCCACGGTCTGCGAGCGCATCCCATTGGCTCCATATGACCTACTTTGGCAAGGCTAACCCTGATCCCGCCACAGGGTTATGCGTGGCTTCGTACCAGGCGCAGGAAGAGAGAGCGGAGTGGGACCAGGTGATGCTGGTTAAAATAGCCAGCCTTCCATAATTGAAGGTCCACAAGTAAGGTGCCAACTTTGGGCAAGCGAATCCTGATAACAGCGCGTCTTTATGGAGCAGGTGGCACCGAGACCCATCTATTGCAGCTTTGCCGATTACTCGTAGAACAGGGAGCCGAAGTTACCCTGGCATGTCGCTATGCACACACAAGCACACCACTTGTACAACAGCACAAGCAGATTCCAATACGCCTCTTGACGACCCGTTTTTCACAAGACATTAGCAAGTATCGCTGGTCTACGATAGCGGCGTGCTTGCTCTGGCCCATGAAGTTGCGAGGCAAGAGATTTGACGTTCTCTACTCCCTGGAAATGACGCGCTTCCTACAATTCTTGGCGCTGTTTGTAAGGCCAGGGGGACGCATCTTGTACAATCGAGCGGGTATGCCTGCCGATCCATCAGAGCACATAGACGCAAATATCATAAAGCTCTTGGACGCGATAATTGTGGAAAGCCCATTCCAAGCTAATGCGGCGAAACAAATTTATGGACAAGATGTGCCAGTAGCGAGCTTACCCCTTCTCGGGCACATTTGCACACCGATGCCAAGAGCAAAACCCTTGTCTGATGAGCCACTGAATATTGCATTCTTAGGACGCTATGACGAAAAGAAAGGCATTTACCGCCTGCTGGACATCTGGCCGGAGCTAGAAATCGGACCGGCCAGGTTACATTATCACGGGCATGGGCCGGAACAGGACCATCTGAAGGAATCAATCAAGCGGAGGGGTTTGGAGGGTGAGGTTATTGTGAATGGTGGATGGAAAAGTGCGAGCGAACTTGGTGTCATTTTGAGCAAGACGGACCTTCTCGTCTTACCATCAGAAGAGGAAGGATTACCTCTAATATTGCTTGAAGCTATGGCACATGGAGTACCATTCGTTGCAAGCGATGTTGGTGCTATCCCGACATTAGCAGAAGACAACCCAGATGTTCGAGTTGTGTCATTGGATAATACGTCCATCAAAGAAGCAATTGAGGAAAGAGCACAGACCATTCGTACGGGAGGTATCGAAGCCAGCCGCTTACAAGCATATTTTCAATCTAGATATAGCTACGATGTGCTATCAACGCGGTGGAGCGATATTCTGTTGAAGGCACATTGAGCACAGAGGCATAGAAAGGTCTGTAATGCTCGAATAGTACAGACAAGAATGGAGCAGACTGGCACGTAAATAATCAACATGGGAGGCAGATTAGACATGATTCTAAACAAAATCTTCAGGGTAATACCAGACTCAGCATATAGTATCTTTTACAAGCCAGCTTTCCGCTATTCTTTTTATTTCGCTAAGTTGCATGATTGCATTGCTTATTCCGATCGTGAACAGATGCTCAAGATAGCAACGGAATTCACTATGTTCTCTCAAATTGAAGGGGATTACCTTGAGTTTGGCGTATATGAAGGGGAATTATTCGCAGCAGCGTATCATTTGGCGCAGATGTTTGGTCTGACCTCAATGAGATTCTATGCGTTTGACTCCTTTGAAGGCTTGCCGGACATCCAGGGAGTGGATGCAGAAGGCTTTCGGCACTTTAGCAAAGGTGAATTCGCCTGTGATCAGAAGACCTTCAGGCGAAATCTTTTGCGAAAGAAGGTGGATTTGCGAAAGGTAAGCACGATTCCAGGATGGTACAACGAAGTTCTTACTGATAAGACTAAAAACACGCTACCATTGAAGAAGGCTGCCCTCGTCTACATAGATTGTGATCTTTATGAATCTGTCGTGCCGGTACTAAATTTCATCGTAGACTACCTTCAAACTGGAACAATCATAATGTTTGATGATTGGTTCTGCTTCAAAGGAGATCCAGAAAGAGGAGAACAACGAGCTTTTGCCGAATGGTTAAATGAGAACCCCAATATTACAGCTGTGCAGTATCAGAAGTTCGGATGGCAGGGAAATTCATTTATACTCAAGTGCTCGTGACCTGTTCTGCAATAAGTTTTTGATGGGCGATACTTTCCCGTAGCTAAAAGTGGCTGCTTCCTCATGATTAAGTCCCAATAGCGTTATGATAGATTCAGTAGGTAAAGCTTCGATCCTCTCGATAGCGTCAACTTGGTTACTGATGCCTGTCGGTATCATCAGTAACATACTTCTCACTCGTGTTTTGGGGCTTGAACTTAAAGGTCATTACGCCATATTCATGGCAACGCAGGGACTGCTTCTGATACCTGGATTTGCTGTACAGACCGCGTTAGTCTATTTTGTGGCTCATCGTCGTCCTGACTGGTCGTCTCTTCGTCGCTTTATCAATCAGGGATCTTTGTTGCAGACAATAATCTCGATTGGAGTACTCGGCGCCCTAATTTTATTCGGTAATCTGAAATCAGTCCTGATCGGCGATATTGATGCCGCGTACCTGATCCCAATGTCCCTGATCACGATGAGCACCTTATGGGTATTCTATCGTTCTGCCGTGTTTCCCGGTTTGCAAATGTATTCCAAGCAGATTATTTGGAGCACAGTAGCGACCCTGATTTCCAATGGCTCTATACTGTTTCTTTTGGGCACTTGGTGGCTAACAAAATCGCCCGCTAGATTTGATCAATTAATAGTAGCAAATGTGGTTGGAATACTAGTGGGTGGCGTGGCTTTATGGGCGGTTGCTACATCGAAGATCCAAATAGATAGAGGTCAACCCTTCTCGAATCGAGAAATCGTTCGCACTGTTGTTCCATTCACTATGCCGGTGTTGTCCCGCAACCTGGTAGAATGGTTGAATATGAGCCTGGGATTGTACTTCGTGAATGCCTTCGCCGGGCCCGCACAGGTGGGACTCTACACAGTAGCCGTAGGGCTGGCGCTGCAATTATGGGTAATACCGTCCGCGGTAGCGGGTCCGCTCTTCGCAAGGGTATCGAAGGACGGAGATAGCGCGCAAAGCCGAGAGACCACGAGGTACGCCTTCCGCATCACTTTAACAATAACAATACTCCTGACCAGCTTTACGGCGTTAGCGGCTTCAACGCTTATTCCGATGCTGTATGGGTCTCAATTCGAAGGGTCAGTCTTACTCCTCTTTATATTACTTCCAGGGGTCGTTGCCATCGGGCCAACCCGCTCTATCTCATCATACCTAGCAGGAATTGGACAGCCAGGCGAGCCGTTGAGGGCTGAACTGGCGGGCCTGTGCGCGACTGTCGTCCTGGGGCTTCTGCTGGTCCCAGGCCTGGGGGCGGTTGGCGCTGCCTGGGCGAGCACCGTAGCTTATTTCATATACAGCGCGGTCCTGTGCTACCGCTTCGTGCGTATCTCGGAGTCTAGCTGGTCCGATCTGCTGGGGTTCCATCGTGCGGACTGGACTAGGCTGAAGCAGAGATTAGTAGAACTGGCAGGAGCGTATCTAAGCAATAGAGGCCAGCGTAAGACGCCTCCTCTCACCGTGCCACCAAGGGGAAGCACAAGCCCTAATGATCTCAAGTAGCAAGATTAAGAAGCGTTTTCAAAGCAGCGAAAAAGAGCATGGCCCGGAGTGCAACAGCATTCTAGCCATTCAGCAGACGCACAATGGATAGCAAAACCACTAACATGAAGATCCTCATGGTGACGATAGGCTACCCGCCGGAACAGGTGGGCGGCACTGAGACGCACGTATTGGGTCTGGTTGAGGCGCTGAAGGCGAAGGGGAACACCTGCCACGTCACCTATATTGAGCCGTTTGAGGACGCGAGCAGGCCGAACATAGAGATAGCTTCACGGGAGTATCTTGGCACGTCCGTACATATCGTTCGCGTGAACCGCGCGCATTATATGCTTGAGTTCATCAGCTTCGACGCCAAGCTGCGGGCCGCTCTTCTCGCAGCTTTTCACAAGATTGTAGAAGAGGTTCGGCCAGATGTGGTGCATGTGCTACCGCTCAGGCTGGCTATCGAGTCGTACTTGATAGAGTCATTAAAGCGCCAGGGACAAAAGGTGGTGCTAAGCTACCTCTCATCAACGACGGGCTGCGCGCGGGGCGACCTTGTGTACATGGGGAAAGAGGTCTGCGACGGGCGCATTATCCAGACCCGGTGTACTGCCTGCCTCTACCACTACAAGGGGGTAAGCGCACCTGCTGCTCATGTGCTCTCTCGGCTGCCCGTCACCTTTTACCAAGCAGGGTATTCAGCGTCAGATAAGATACCTGGGGCGCGCAAGCTGAAGTCGTTCTTCAGCATCCCTCTGCTGATTGAGGCGACTTCCAAAGCTTGGGCGCGCGCTATGGGGCATGCCCATACCGTAGTGGCCGTATGTGGTTGGGTACAGCGCGTGCTTCTAACGAACAACGTCCCGGCCAGTAAGGTCCATCTGTCCAGGCTGGGGCTTCGCATTATCAACCCACAGGAGATAGCGCCTCAGTCGCGCATAGGGCCGACGCGCTTCGGTTACATAGGGCGTATTGGGAAAGAGAAGGGGATAAACGTGCTGATAGAAGCCCTTGAGCGACTACCCAGGCATGTCCCGTTCCGCTTTGAGGTATGTAGCTCGACGTTCAGCGCGCGCATCCGCTCTTCCGACCAGGAGGAGTTGGTCTGCCGACTGCAAAAGCTGGCGGCCAGCGACCCGCGCCTGGTGATACGCGGCCATATCGGCGATAGCGAACTTCAAAGCGTGCTCGCACAGTGGGATGCCATAGTCGTCCCCTCGTTGTGGCTGGAATCGGGGCCGTTGGTGGTACACGAGGCATTTTCAGTCCGCACGCCCGTCATCGGCAGCGACAGAGGTGGCATCGCCGAACTGGTAGAGCACGGTAAGACCGGCTTCTTGGTGCCGCCCAACGACGCCAAAGCTCTGAGCGAAGTCTTGCAGTTGTGCGCCGAGCAGCCTGACTTATTACGCAACTTGAGGACGAGCATCGGCAGGGTGCGCACGACCGTCGAAGTGGCGGACGATATTCTCAGGCTATACAGCGCGTAAGGTAACCCCGTCTTGCAGCGTCTACGAAGAAACCTGTTTATCTACTTCAGGCGATTGGTGAGCCTCGTTGCAGGGCATGGTCTTGGCAGGTTCCGAGTGGTAAGGGCCATGCATGCATGGCTGTACCGCCGCTTGAAGCCTGCATCCATAAGGGTTAATGGCTTCAAGCTCTTTCTAGACCCGGACGACAAAGTAATGTCCCACTACCTTCTAGAAGACAGAAGGTGGGAGCCACTTGAGACCAGCATCATAGAGAACGAACTAAAAGAGGGGGATGTCGTCCTGGATATAGGGGCAAACATAGGGTATTACACCATATTGGCAGCGCGGCGCGTAGGGCCAAGAGGGAGGGTATTCGCTTTTGAGCCGGACCCGCGAAACTTCGCCTTGTTGCAGAAGAACTTGAGAGCTAATGGCTGCACTAATGTTCATGTAGAACGAAAAGCCGTTTCGGACTGTACCGGGACAATCAATCTCTATCTGAATGAGCTTAACAAGGGGGACCACACTATCTACGACGTAGGTGGCCGACAATCCGTTGAGGTCGGCGCGGTGCGGCTCGATGACTATTTCTCAAAGTACGGCGGGAAGATAGACCTTATCAAGATAGATGTGCAGGGGGCAGAGGGAAAAGTATTGCTAGGGATGCGCGGTCTGCTGGAACGGAACAAACAGGTCCGTATCATCACGGAGTTCTGGCCGCACAGATTGGAGGAGTGCGGCACGCCGTCTGAAGAGTTCATAGGAGGACTGATGGCTCATGGCTTTACCCTGTATAACATCAATGAAGAGAGTCGCCAGGTAGAGAGGATAACAGCTGGTGAATTGCTCAGTGCCTTTGGCGGTAATCCAATAGGCCAAACAAACTTACTGTGCAAGGCAACGGCAAATTAGAGAATGAGCGGCAATGAGAGGGCCAACAAGGTATTATTCGCCCACCCTGGCAACCCACCCTTCGCGCAACAAGCCGCGCGTGCCCTTTATGAAGCGGGTATGCTGTCGGCCTACGTAACATCGTTCGCCTACCGTCCCAAAAGCAGGTTGGGGCGCGGGTTGGCGGCGGGCCTCGGCATCGTCATGTCCGACCCAGCGAAAGAACTGGCCCGCAGGCAGATTAGAGAAGTGCCGGATAGCGCGATCATCTCCTATCCGGTGCCAGAATTGTTGTGCATATTGAGCGGCAGGCTGGGGGTTGGGCCGGTCGCGGGCGACCTCCTGTGGGAGCGGGCTGAGAAGTGGTTCGATAGAGTCGTGGCACGCCGCCACGCATCCGGGGTAGATGCGGTGTACGGTTATGAGCATGTCACGCTGGATACTTTCAGGAGAATGAAGCGTGCGGGTGGACGTTGCATATACGACCAGCCGATCTGCCACCACAAGACTTTGTCCGAGATACTCTACAAGGAGTATGACAGGTTCCCGGAGGTGGAGACCCCTTACGAGGCGCACATACGCCGCCTGGCCCCGCGCCGGAATGCGCGTAAGGATGGAGAATTGGCGATGGCCGATTTTGTGATCGCGGCCTCCGGTTTCACGAAGGACTCGCTGGTGCGAGCAGGGATAGATGAAGAACGGATAAAGGTCGTGCCATATGGAAGCCCCCCGGTGAGCGGCGAAGCGGTTCGCGAAGAGGGAGGGCCGATCATCTTTTTGAGCGCGGGCCAGCAGAGCGTGCGCAAAGGCACGCATTACCTCCTGGAAGCATGGCGCAAGCTACGACCCGGCAAAGGGGCCGAGTTGTGGCTGGTAGGCAGGATGACATTGCCATCTGAGCTGATGCGTAGCTTGCCTGGGAAGGTCGTGGTGCGCCCAAGCCTCCCGCACCGCCAGCTCTTCGAGGTATACCGCAAGGCGTCCGTGCTGGTATTCCCATCTCTGTGCGAGGGCTTCGGCATGGTGATTACCGAGGCTATGTCGCAGGGCCTACCCGTTATCACCACGCCCAACACCGCAGGCCCCGACCTGATAAAAGACTATCAGAATGGGTTCATCGTGCCTATACGAGACGCGGACGCCCTGGCCGAGAAGATGGCGTGGTGCCTGGACAATCCCCGCGTGCTGGCAGAGATGGGCCGGGCAGCCGTGCAGACTGCCGCCGCGTGGCAATGGAGCGACTACCGCGCCGCGCTGGCCGATGCGGTGAGCAGCTTCCTTTCGAGCGAGTGCCGGTGATGAGAAGAGATATACTTTCGACAGGAAAGCTCGCGGGCAAGCGGGCGCTCTATCCGGGCCTCGACTTGCACACGCGATGCCGGTACCGCTATCTACCCCGCCTGTTCCGCCGGGGGAGTATTTACACCCTGGACGCGGGGTTTGGCAACGGCGCGTTGAGCTATGCTGCCTACCGCAAGGGCAATCGCGTGCTGGGGGTTAGCGTAGCCGAGCGCGACGTGCAGGCGACGACCGCTCAGTTCGATTTCATGCGTGTCCCGCGAGAGAGGGTGGAGTTCAAGCTCAAGAACATTTACGACCTGCGTGATCTCAACCAACGGTTTGACCAGATTATTTGCAGCGAGACGCTTGAACATATAACTCGTGATGCTGAAGTGATAAAGATGTTTGCGGACCTGCTGACGCCTGGGGGGCGGTTGGTGCTGTGCTGCCCTTACGCTCTACACCCCGAACACAACCTGGGGCGCACCAACGAGCCTGAAACGGGCTACCACGTCCGAGACGGCTACACTATGGAAAGCTACAGGAGGCTGCTGGAGCCTGCAGGCCTGCGTATTACGAGGACGCTGGGGCTGGGGTCGCCGTTGCTGTGCCGGTTGGATTGGGTGTTGCGCCATTTTCGAGCGCGCTTCGGGCAGGTAGCAGCTATCCCTCTCTTCTTGCTGTTGCTGCCCCTGAGCTGGCTGGACCGCACCAATCCGCGAGTGCCGTTCTCGCTGGCGGTGGTGGCCGAGAAGGACGCGGGCCAGGCGTGAAGGTATGCCTGGTGGGAAGCACGCACCCCTGCCACAATCCGAGGCTGATCCGGGAGGCAGACACACTTGCCGCGATGGGCCACGACATCAAAGTGGTAGCCCCTAGCTTCATGCCTGGGCTACATGAGAAAGACCGGAGGCTTATAGCGACGAGAGAATGGCGACTGGTGAGCGCGGACTTCAGGCCAGGGACGTGGCGGAGGAGGTACAGGTCGCTACTGGTGCGTGGGCGCAAGCGGTTCGCACGGGAGCTTTTCGGGCGGCTGAGGTGGGGTAGAGCGGTAGAGTATGCCTTTACGGCAGCCCTGCCCGAACTGAAGAGACTTGCGTTGCGCGAGCGGGCCGATTGGTTCATAGCGCACGCCCACCCGGCCCTGCCGGTAGCGGCGGCGGCGGCGAGACATTGGCAGGCACGATTGGGGTTCGATTGCGAAGATCTGCTTGCGGAGCTGGGCGCGGACCCACCGGAGATAGTACGGCGCATCGAGCGGAGGTACCTGCCCGCGTGCAATTACGTTTCCGTGCCGTCCCAGGCTATGGCGAAGAGGTTGCAGGAGAACTATGCGATCCCGGCCCCGATAGTGCTGTATAACGTCTTCCTGCTCGCCCTTGCTGATGGCCTGGCCGCGCCAATCGAACGCCCCGCGAGGGGCATACTCCGGCTGCACTGGTTCGGTCAGACTGTCGGGCCGGGGCGCGGGCTTGAAGAGGCCATAGAGGCGATGAAACTGCTTGGCCCAGGCGTGGAATTGCACCTCAGGGGCGTTATCTCCGGCGAGTATCGCGCCACACTCGCGGACCTGGCACGGCAGCCGGGCGGGCCTGCGAACATCTTCTTTCACCCGCAAATAGACCACGACGACCTGATTCGCTCGCTGGCTGAGTTTGACGTAGGGCTGGCGCTGGAACGGTTGGATAACGGAAGTTACTCACGGACCGTAACGAACAAAGTCTTCAGCTACTTGCTGGCGGGGCTGGCGGTGGCGGCTACAGACACGCCAGGCCAGCGTGAGGTCATGGGGCAGGTACCCTCGGCAGGCTTCCTGTATCCCGCGGGCGAGCCGGGCGCGCTGGCGGCGGGGTTGCGGCGCTGGCAGAGCGACATTCAAGAGATGCATGCCTCTCAACAGGCAGCATGGGACGCGGCGCGGCAACGGTTCTGCTGGGACATAGAGAAGGAGAATTACCTGCAAGCGCTGGACCACAGGACCTGCCATAGTTCGGCGGATCGTCTCACCAATAGGGAGGCAAATTGAAGCGGGTCGCAATAATAGGGGCTGATTTCACACCGAGCAGTATGCCACCTGCGCTACGCATCCGGTTCTTCGCGCAGCATCTGGCAGAGTTTGGCTGGGAGCCGATCATTATCACGACTGACCCACGTTTCTACGAGTGGCCGGTGGACCAGGAGAACACACGCCTGCTGCCGGAACACTTGAAGGTGATACGCACGCCTGCGCTCTCAACCCGCCTAACACGCAAACTCGGATTCGGTGACGTTGGGATGCGGAGCATGTGGCACCACTGGCGCGTACTCTCCAAGTTGTGCCGTAAGGGCCTTGTAGACCTGATTTTTGTTCCTGTTCCGCCCTTCGTGCCGATGGTGTTCGGCAGGCTGGCTAATATGCGCTTTGGCGTGCCCTACGTTATTGACTATATAGACCCCTGGATCACACGGTATTACTGGACCGTACCTAAATCTCAGCGCCCGCGAAAGTGGTTCCTCGCGTACGCACTCTCTTGCGTGCTTGAGCCGATTGCTATCAAGCGTGCGGCCCATATTATTGGCGTATCGAAGGGGACAACAGACAGCGTCATATCGCGGTACCCGCGCTTCACGCAGGCACACACCACCGAAATACCGTATGGCGGCGAACCGGCAGACTTTGACTATTTGAAGAGGAACCCACGTAAGAACCAGATGTTTGATGCTGACGATGGGCTTCTGCATATCAGTTATGTGGGTGCCTGCATACCGGCCATGCACGCCGCCGTGAGAGCATTGTTCGATGCTATCTGCATGGGCCTCCGGCGCGAGGCGGAGCTTTTCGGGCGAGTACGGATGCATTTCGTGGGGACCACTTATGCGCCTGACGCCGAGGGGCTTTATCAAGTGATGCCCATCGCAAAGGAGAAGGGGATAGAGCACCTTGTCAGGGAGCACCCGGCTCGCGTGTCATACCTGGACGCGCTCCAAATCCTCCTGGATTCGCACGCACTGTTGGCGATCGGCTCCGACGCGCCGCACTACACGGCTTCTAAGGTCTTCCCATACATACTGGCACAGAGGCCCATCCTGGCGCTGTTTCACGAGCAAAGCAGCGTTGTCAATATCCTGGAGGAAACGAAGGCCGGCGATGTGATAACGTTCAGCCCTGACCATCCAGTATCGGACCAGGTGGAGGAGATTTACGAGTATATCAGAGGGATGCTTATGCTGCCCAGAAGGTACCAACCTCCAACTCACTGGGAAGCGTTCGAGCGATACACCGCACGCGCGATGACCGAGCGGCTCGCGCGCGTGTTTGACAGGGCACTCTAACGATATGCTCTCTCGTACCCTCGCGCGAATCGCCGCTCGGCTTCCAAGCTCAGTGAAGTACCGGGCACGGGCGCTACGATGGATGTACACAAGAGTTCTACGCCTCGCGCAGCCTGTAATTCTCGTAACTACTCCTGTTGGAGCATTCAAGTGGTACGTGGACGAATTGATCTCGCAGGAGTTCGTACTTGGAACTTATGAGCCGTATATGCAACGTGCCTTTCTAACCTATGTCAAATCGGGCTACGTGGTATTTGACGTGGGTGCACACGCCGGATTCCATACCCTTTTCTGTGCGTTACTCGTGGGACCGAAAGGGCAAGTTATCGCTTTCGAGCCGTGCCCTCTGAACCGGAGGACCATCGAGCGGCAGCGGAAATTCAACGCTGATCTACCTATCACGGTCTTGCCATACGCGCTAAGCGACCGTTGCGGCACACTGACCATGAACACGTCAATGGGGAGCAGCCAGGCCTACGTGAGCCAGACGGGGGATCTTACCGTCGAAAGTCGGACCATAGATGCGTTGGTATCGCAAGGAATCGTACCTCTACCTCAAGCTATAAAGCTGGATGTAGAAGGTCATGAAGCACAAGTGCTCGCAGGCGCCGTGCAGACCTTACGACGCTACAAGCCGGTAGTGCTCTGCGATTATAATGACGATACTACCCTCCGGGAAGTTGAGGAACTCCTGGTGCCTTTAGGGTATGCTGTATTACCAGGCCCACCTATCACTGCCGTACCTGCTGAGAACTAGCCCAGCCCGGCATCATGCAATAGAACCGACATAGATGCACAACAAGATAGCGATCGTCACCACGCACCCTATCCAATACCAGGTACCCTGGTTCAGAGGGTTGGCGGCGCACCCGGACCTGGATATTGAGGTATTCTTTTGCCACAAGGCCACGCCCGCCGAGCAAGCGGCAGCAGGGTTTGGTGTGCAGTTCGAGTGGGACGTTCCTCTATATGAGGGTTATCCGTACAGGTTTCTGAAGAATGTTGCCCGGAAGCCTTCAATCGCAACCTTCCGGGGTCTCGATACGCCGGAGATCGCACGCATAATCGCTAAAGGGCGGTATAATGGGGCTATTGTTTCCGGGTGGAACTACAAGAGCGCATGGCAGGCGATAATTGGCTGTTGGCGCACACGAACGCCCGTGATGGTCAGGGGGGATACGCACCTCTACTACCAGCGACACCCATTGAAGAAGGCGGCGAAATGGCTGGTATATCGCAGGTTCATACCCAGGCTCGACGCGTGCCTGGCGGTGGGGAAATGGTCGAGGGAGTATTATATTCACTATGGAGCCAGGCCCGACCGCGTTTTCATCGTGCCGCATGTCATCAACGATGAAGCCTTCGTATGTGAGGCGGCCCGGCTTCAGGAGAGCAGGCCCGCGCTACGGAGGCAGTGGGGGTTGGCGGAGGATGCCGTTGTCTATCTCTTCTCCGGCAAGCTCATCGAGAGGAAGCGGCCTCTTGACTTCGTACGCGCCATAGGGAAGGCTGCGCCCGGTGGCGCTCCGGTGGCGGGGCTGGTAGTGGGAGACGGGCCGTTGCGGCAAGCCTGTGAAGACGTGGCGCGAGAGATAGGAGCGCCGGTGCGATTCGCGGGCTTCCTGAACCAGTCTGAAATTGTGGCTTCTTACGTGGCCGCCGACGCCCTGGTGCTGCCGTCGGATGCGCGGGAGACGTGGGGCCTCGTGGTCAATGAGGCAATGGCGTGTGGCCGCCCCTGCTTCGTGAGCGACCAGGTAGGCTGCGGGCCGGACATGGTGGTCCCTGGCAGCACAGGGCATATCTTCCAGATGGGAGATGTAGATGCGCTGGCGGAATTGCTGAGCATGCACGCAACGCAGCCAGGGACCCTCAAAACTATGGGCGAGCACGCGTGGAACAAGGCCAAGGAAAGTAGAGTTGACGTAGCCGTGCAAGGCGTCATGCAGGCGCTCGCCGCGCTGGAAGCACGCCATTGAACAACCTGCTTTGTTTTAGAAGAGACTTTGCCAGTGTATAGGCTAAGAGATAGTAATGAGGTGGAGAGAAAAGTACACCTTGTCATTCTGAGCGCAGCGAAGAATCTCGCTCCTCGCGTACAATGCTTATAGGATGGGCTTCAGGCAAGAGGATGCGCGAGGAGCAAGATTCTTCGCTGCGCTCAGAATGACAAGGATGGTGGTGGGGCTTCTTGGATGCAATTGTGTTAGTGCGGCATTCACAATGGCAGGGATGCAGGGGTAGTCTATGCCGTACTGTTTTGTTGGTGAGTTATTGGTAGTGAAAGGGTAACAATTGTGGCGAACCCGGCAAGTACCGGCGTTATTGGCGAATACAAGCCTACCGGGCGTTCCGGCGGGGGACCAGCCGTACTCCCCTTTGGGGAGCATAGCGACAAAAATATCCATGCTGGGGAAGAGGGCTTGCACGTTCGCCGCTACAAGCGTAACCGCGCTCTGGTGGGTTATGTTACGGTCCTCCTTCTCTATTTCCTGCTCCTATCTTTCTGGCAGGTTGAGCCGGTGCCGGACGCGGTCCACGCGGCCAGCATGCTATTGGTGGCTATCTGCCTGCTCCCTATCACGTTCTGGTACGCCAGGGGGGGCCAGGGCCTCCCTATGTTCGAGCTGATCTGCTTATCATATGCGCTCCAATTCGGCAGCGCGATATACACCCAGTCCAAGCAGCTCGTGATATTGAGCGTGCCGGTGTATCTCTCCTGGGATTCGGTGCTTCGGGCGCTGCTGCTGACCATATTGGGCATGGTCAGCCTTATCCTGGGCTACTATGTGGGTAAGAGCAAGATCGTCTCCGAGCGCGTGCCCAAGATTGACTTGCCCCTCCACCCAAAGCGCCGCACCTATTTCCTTATAGGGGCTTTCGCCATCGGATCAGGCATCATGCTCCTGCAACTCCTCCTGCTCGCACCCTCCGGGAGCGGTCCTCTAGGTGCCATAATGCGCCTGCTGGCGAACCAGCTAAACATAGTCATCATCCTCCTGGCCTACCAGGTGTATGGAGACAGCCAGAGGAATCTAACTCGCGCGCTAGCACTCTACGCGTGCGTGGCGATAGCGGTCCTCCTGGGCCTGGCGACAGGCTTCCTGGAAGGAACGCTGGTCCCTTTGCTGATACTGCTGATAGTGCGCTGGCACATCGTCCGCAAGATACCCTGGCGCATCCTCTTCGCCAGCGCGCTCCTTTTCGTGCTGCTCAACCCGGTCAAGTCGGCATACCGCGTCCAGGCGTGGTACGGCGAGAGCAACCTGGGCCTGGTGGACAGGATAACGCTGTGGTTTGACCTGAGCGGCGAAGCGGTACGCGACATCGTGGCAGGCGACCAGTTGGGCGAGATAGAGAACCTGGCACGGCAGGCGCTGGCACGGTTCGACTTGATCCACAAGTTCGCATACGTGCAAGATTTAACACCGGCATTCATACCCTATTATGAGGGGAGCACTTACGAATACCTGTTGTTCGGGTGGATACCGCGCTTTCTATGGCCCGACAAACCGGTTGCCTCCGATGTCAACAGCAGGCTCGATGTCGATTACGGCCTTCTAGAACCAGAGCAGACTAGCAGGGCCACTATAGCTATAGGACAGCTACCCGAAGCTTATGCCAATTTCGGCCCGCCCGGCATCATTGTTGTGCTGCTGCTCCAGGGACTTAGCTTCGCTATGCTGGATACTATCCTGAACGGCAGGCGAAGCGACGGCGGGCGGGCCATATACCTGGCCCTTATGATTACCTTCCTTAACGGCATCGGGTCGTCTACCGCCATCTTCTTTGGCGCGCTGCTTCAGAACGCATTCGCTAACGTGGCGCTCCTGCGGCTGTTCGCTACCGGGTTCAAATCAAGGTCGTCCGAGGAAGCGCCGGGGCAAGCGCCTGCATTGAGAGCAACGTCGCCTGTGCTGGCCTGGCAAGCGCTCGACGCCAAGCGGTAGAGTCGAAGAGTAAATGTATTAGCAGCATGGCGCGCCAACAAGCTTTATTCCTGGTGGCAGATATGGCCGGACCCCCCGGCGGCATCGCCAGATATTGCCGCATGGTTTACAATGGGCTGAGCGCACCAGGAGAGCGACATCCTATTGTCGTGTCGCTCAACGACAAGGGGCCAGGCGCGGCGAGGGACATGAATATAAGCGGGTGTCGCGGGTCGCGCAGCATGTTCGTGTGGCGCAGCCTGCAAGCCGCTCTACGCTATCGCCCCGGCGTCATACTCGTGGGGCACCCTCATTTCGCGCCTATCGGCTGGATAATGTCACGCTTGACCCACGCAAGGATGGCAACCTTTATCTATGGCATCGAGGTGTGGGAACCGCTCAGTCCAGCACGCCGGTGGGCATTGCGGCACTCCGACATGATTATCTCAATCAGCCGCCACACCGCCAATCGAGCCAGGAAAGCAAACGGCATCCCCATGCGAAATGTGCGCATACTGCACAACTGTCTCGATCCCACGTTCAGGCGAGACTGCAAGAAGCGCGAGCCTAGTGAGCAGTTGTCCTTACTCACGGTGGCGCGCATGAGCAGGGCCGAGCGGTACAAAGGCCACGATTACGTCATACGCGCCATGCCCGCCCTGTTGAGTCGCTTTCCTGGGGTGTCTTACGACATCATAGGTGGGGGCGACTGGCAGCCGCACTTGCAGTCGTTAGCCGAGGAAGAGGGTGTGAGCCACGCGGTCCGCTTTCACGGCATAGTGCCCGAAGAAGAGCTGCGTGGACGCTATGCGGATGCCTCGGTGTTTATAATGCCCAGCCGGTGTGAGGGCTTCGGCTTTGTATTCCTGGAAGCGATGGCGCAGGGCACGCCTGTCATCGGCGGCAACCTCGACGCAAGCCGGGAGGTTATCCTTGACGGGATGACCGGGTATCTGGTCAATCCAACCTCAGTTGAAGCGATAGCAGATGCCACGTCACGCCTGCTGGGAGACCGAAAATTGCGAGACCGCCTGGGCGAGACTGCGGCATCATATGTAGAGCAGAGGTTCAGCTTCGAGCGCTTCCAGCAGCAGTTGGCCGGGTATATGGCAGAGCTGTTGTGAAATCTTGCTTGTACCAGCAGAAAGCAGAGTGAATAGAGAGCCGTTGCGGATATTGCACGTCACGCCCATCTACGAGCCTGCCTACGTGTATGGCGGTCCGGCACGCAGCCTGCCCATGCTCTGCCGGTCGTTGGTGCGGGCAGGTGCGAAAGTGACCGTGCTCACGACCAACGCCAATGGAGCGACTGACCTGGACGTGCCCCTGGGGCAGCCCGTAGACCTGGGGGGCGTAGAGACACTTTATTACCCACGCCGCCCGCCTGGAGGATTGTGCTATTCCCCCGAACTCGCCAGGGCGTGTGAAGCAAGAGTGAAGCGGTTCGACCTCGTACACACGACCGGCATGTGGACCTATCCCCCCCTGCGCGCAGCCTCTGTGAGCAGGCGAAAAGGCAAGCCATACGTGGTCTCGCCGAGGGGAATGTTGATGAAGTGGGAGATGAGCCACAAAGCGTGGAAGAAGCGGCTCTATTTCTACGCCGTTGAGTACGGGCGACTCAAGGCGAGCGCGGGGATACACTGCACCACGCAGGCAGAGAAAGATGCGTTGCGCGGGCTTGGTTTAGAGGGCCGGGGGTTTGTGGTCGCCAACGGCCTGGATATGGCAGAGTTCGAGCGTCTACCGGCGCGTGGCAGGATGCGCGAGCGTTTGGGCATTACGCAAGACGCCCAGGTTATCCTCTTCATGGGTCGCTTGCACCCCAAGAAGGGCATCGAGGAAACGCTTGCCGCGTTCAAGAGCCTGTCTGTCAAGTACCCCAAGCTCCACCTCGTATTGAGTGGGCCGGACGAATGCGGGTATACTGCGACGGTAGGGCAATGGGCGGCGCAGGCCGACCTTGCGGGGCGGGTGCATCTAACGGGCAAGCTGCAAGATGCGGAGCGCCTGGCTGCCTTCAGAGACGCGGACGTGTTCGTGCTGCTCTCCCACTCGGAGAACTTCGGGATGGGCGCGGCCGAGGCGATGGCGTGCGGGCTGCCCGTAGTAGTGTCGGAAGAGGTAGGCATCAGCACCTGGGTGGCACGGTCAAACGCGGGCCTCATCACCAGACGCGACCCCGAAGCCGCCGCGCAGGCGATTGCCGACTTGCTGGACCACCCAGAAGAAGCGCACGCGATGGGAGAGCGCGGCAAATGTCTGGTAGCATCGGAGTTTTCGGCGGACGCGGTGGGCCGCCAGATGCTGGCAAAATACAACGAAATTTTGAATTTTGAATTCTAAATTTTGAATTATGAGTTTTGAGTTAGCCAAGTTCTAATTCAAAATTCATAATTTAGAATTCAAAATTCCAACGGGAAGGGGGACTGGTGTATATTCTGGGTATCAATGCTTATCATGGGGGCGCGTCGGCTTGCCTCACCAGGGATGGGGAGCTTGTGGCAGCCGTTGAGGAGGAGCGATTCTCCCGAATTAAGTATTGGGCGGGCTTTCCTGTGCAGGCCATATGGTTTGTGCTGGGAGAGGCGGGTATTCGGCCCCAGGACCTCGACCATATCGGCATCAGCCGCAACCCGACGGCCAATCTTGTGAAGAAAGCCCTCTACGCCTTCACCCGCAGGCCTAGCCTCAACATGGTGCGAGATCGGCTCAACAACAGCATGAAGGTGGGAAATCTCAAGACCGTCTTTTGTGAGCGGATGGAAGTAGACCCCGCAAGCCTCAAGGCGCAGTTCCACAACGTAGAGCATCACAGGGCGCACATGGCGAGCGCCTTCTTCGTATCGCCCTTCGAGGAGGCCGCTATATTCTCGGTGGACGGCATGGGCGACTTCGTGAGCACCATGTGGGGCGCAGGCAAGAGCGCACGTATGGAAGTGGGCGGCGAGATCAACTTCCCGCACTCGCTGGGCAATTTTTACACTGCCATCAGCCAGTGGCTCGGCTTCACCAAGTATGGCGATGAGGGCAAAGTGATGGGCCTCGCGCCTTATGGAGAGCCTGTTTACCTGGACGAGATGCGTAAGATCGTGCGCGTGCAGCGAGACGGCACATTCGAGCTTGACCTCGACTATTTCGCGCACGATGCGGAAGGCGTCACCATGACCTGGGGGGATGGAGCGCCCACGCTCGGCAGGGTATTCTCCGGCAAACTCACGCAGGTATTGGGCGAGCCGCGAGAGCCGCGCACCGGGATAACGAAGCAGCATGAAGATGTAGCCGCCAGCCTACAGGCGATGCTTGAGGAGGCGGAATTCGCCCTGATACGCAAGTTGCAGCGCGAGACCGGACAGAAGGCACTCTGCATGGCGGGTGGGGTAGCGCTCAACAGCGCATTCAACGGCAAGATACTGCCCAACACCGATTTCGAGGATATCTATATACAGCCGGCGGCTGGCGATGCGGGCACTTCGCTGGGCGTGTGTTACTACATTTACCATCAGGTATTGGGCAAGCCACGCACCTTTGTGATGAACGACGCTTATACCGGGCCGCAGTATGCTGGCGAAGAGATAGAGGCTGCGCTGAAACGATGTGGCCTGCAATTTGAAAGCCTCGATGAAAGCCAGTTGGTGGAGCGTGCGGCGGAATTGGTCGCCGGGGGGAACGTGCTGGGGTGGTTCCAGGGGCGCATGGAGTGGGGGCCGAGGGCATTGGGCAACCGCAGCATCATAGCCGACCCGCGCCGACATGACATGAAAGATATACTCAACGCTCGCATCAAGCACCGCGAGCCTTTCCGTCCGTTCGCACCCTCTATCTTGCAGGAGCGTGTGGGGGAATACTTCGACCAGACCTACCCCGACCCATTCATGATTAAGGTGTACAATGTGTTGCCGGAAAAGCGCGACGTGATACCCGCCGTCACCCACGTAGACGGCACGGGCCGCCTGCAAACGGTGGACCGCGAGCATGCGCCTCTCTACTGGAAGTTGATAAACGCCTTCGGAGAGCAAACGGGGGTGCCGGTGGTGCTGAATACCAGTTTCAACGAGAACGAGCCGATAGTGTGCGCGCCCCAGGAAGCCATCGAATGCTTCATGCGCACAAGGATGGATGCGCTGGCGATAGGGAGCTACCTGGTGGAGAAGCGCACTTGATGAAGATACTGGTTACGGGGAGCAGTGGGTTGATAGGCTCCGAGGCCGTCGCGCACTTCGATGGGCAGGAGCACAGCGTCGTGGGCGTGGACAACAATATGCGCCGTGAGTTCTTCGGCCCGGCGGGGGATACTTCCTGGAACCTGGAACGCCTGCGCCGGACTACGCGCTCGTTCAGGCATATGGGGCTGGATATACGCGACCGCACGGCCATGTTCGAGCTTTTCCAGGCGGAACGCTTCGACCTCGTGATCCACTGCGCCGCGCAACCTTCCCACGACAAGGCGACAGAAATCCCTCTCGTAGACTTCGACGTGAACGCGGTGGGCACGCTGAACCTCCTCGAAGCGACCCGGCTCTATTGCCCGGAAGCCGTGTTCATCTTCATGAGCACCAACAAGGTGTATGGAGACGTGCCAAATGAGCTGCCCCTGGTGGAGCTTGAGACGCGCTTCGATTACGCCAGGCCGGAGGACTATCACGGCATAAGCGAGGAGTGCCGCATAGACAGGTGCCTCCACTCTATCTTCGGGGCGTCGAAGGTGGCGGCGGATGTCATGGCTCAGGAGTATGGCCGCTATTTTGGGCTGAACGTGGGCGTGTTCAGGGGCGGCTGCCTGACAGGGCCGTCGCACTCAGGCGTGGAGTTGCACGGCTTCCTGAGCTACCTTGTGAAGGTGGGCGTGCGAGGCGCTACTTATACCATTAATGGATATGAAGGCAAGCAGGTGCGCGACAATATCCACAGCCGCGACGTTATCCGGGCGATGGAGGCGTTCGCCAGCAACCCCAGGCCCGGCGAGGTCTACAACCTGGGCGGCGGCAGGGAGAACAGCGTTTCGATCCTGGAAGCTATAGCGATGGTTGAGGATTTGACCGGCCGCCCATTCAACTACTGCTACTCACCGCAAGCCAGGCTGGGCGACCATATCTGCTACATCTCGGACCTCCGCAAGCTGCGCGCCCACTACCCGCAATGGGACATCTCGATAGGCTTGAGGGAGATGATGGAGCAGATGGTGGAAGCGGAGAGATCAGAGATCAGTGGCCGGAACCTAAGCTGCTGATCTCTGACCACTAACAGAATGGAAATACTTATCCTGAGCCAGCATTTCGCCCCTGAGCCGGGCACCCGGCTGCGCGACCTGACGCGGCACCTGGTGAAGCGAGGCCACACCGTATCCGTAGTAACTACCTACCCTTCTTATCCGTTGGGCAAGGTTTACCAGGGCTACCGCCTGGGACTCTACTCGAAGTATTTCGAGCACGGTGCCCCTATCACGCGCGTCTTTGCCATGCCGTATCGTGGGCTGTCAATAGTCAAGCGTATGCTGTCGTACTTCTCGTTCGCGCTTGCGGCTTTGTTGCTTGCGCTGCTGCCGGGCAGGCGGCCCCGCGTGGCCTACGTCTACCACCCACCGCTCACTACCGGCCTCGCCGCCGCCATATACAACCTCGTGCGGCGGGTACCCTTCGTGTATGACGTGCAGGACCTCTGGCCCGATGCGATTGTCGCGGCGGGTATGCTGCAAGAGAAGAGCGTGCTCTACCGGGGCATCAGACTGATGGAAGACTTTGTTTACCGGCGTGCATCCCATGTCAACGTGCTGTCGGATGGGATGAGGCGCAATCTCATGGGCAAGGGGGTGCCCGCCGACAAGATTTCGGTTATCTCGAACTGGGGCGACCCGGACATTTATCATCCTACGGACGCCGGGGAGATCAGGGACCGCCTCGGCTTGCGAGACCGCTTTGTCGTGATGTCGGCGGGCAACATGGGGCTGACGCACGGCCTGGAGACAGTAATAGAAGCCGCTGCCATCCTGCAAGACGACCCGCGTATCTCGGTGGTGTTCGTCGGCTCCGGCGCGGCCAAGCCCGACCTGATAGCCCGCACGCAGAAGCTTGGGCTGCGTAACGTCAGTTTCCACGACCAGGTATCCGAGGACGAAGCTGCTGGTTACATCAACGCCGCCGACGTGATGCTCATCCACCTGAAGCCTGTGGCGGGGGGTGAGTTCTCCGTTCCGTCGCGCATCTTCTCGTACATGCTGTGCGGCAAGCCTATCATCGCGGCCTCGGAGGGGAGCACAGCCGAGTTGATACGCTCGGTGGGCTGCGGCTGGACGTGCGCTCCATCAGACCCCCACGCCCTGGCCGGAACGATACGCAAGGCGGCAGTCGAGCACCCTGCCCGCATAGAGAAGGGAGAGCTTGGCCTGGCTGCCGCACACGGCGAGTACAGCCGCGCACACTTCCTGGAAAGGATAGAGCGTGGGATCGTCGTGGTAGGGCGGGGCGGTTTCCGCCCACAAAAGAGGTCAACAAAGACCCCTATTGCTGGGCGTAAGCAGGGAAGAGCGTCGTGAGCACGCTCTCACAGGGCAACCGGCAAACCGGCGTCAAGGCAACCCGAAAAAAGACGTTGTACCGCGCCTTCGGTAAACGCCTCCTGGACCTGGCGCTCACCGTACCTGCGCTGATACTGCTCTCGCCACTTTTCGCGCTCACGGCGCTCTTTGTGCGCCTCAAACTTGGCTCTCCAATCTTTTTCCAGCAGAAACGCCCAGGCTTGCATGGCCGCACCTTCGCCATCCTCAAGTTCCGCACTATGACCAATGCTCTCGATGATGAAGGCAATTTGCTACATGACGCCGCGCGCTTGACGCCCTTCGGCAAGATGCTCCGGCGGACCAGCCTCGATGAGTTGCCGGAACTGATCAACGTGCTCAGGGGAGAGATGAGCCTGGTGGGGCCGCGCCCGCTCTTGATGAGGTACCTGCCTTACTACACGCCCCTCGAGCGCAGGCGATTCGAGATGCTACCCGGCATTACGGGCTGGGCGCAGGTCAATGGGCGGAATAATGCGTCCTGGGACGAGCGGCTTGCCTATGATGCCTGGTACGCCGAAAGATGCTCGCTTGCTCTCGACCTCCGGATACTGGCGCTCACGCTCTTACGAGTGCTACGCCGCGAAAACGTGCAGGTGGACCCTCACCAGGCGATGCTGGACCTCGATGAAGAGCGCAGTCGAAATGCCTGACTGCATAACCTACCGGCGGCTTCAACCCTCTGATGTGCCCCTGGCCGTGAATCTGCATCAGGCCGCATTTCCGCCGGAGCAGGTAGCGCGCACCATATACGGCGCACCAGGCATAGCGCGGTACCTGGCTAATCTCATCTCCTTTCCAGAAATGGGCGCCGACCATCTGTTATGGGGCGCATGGGCCGGTGAGACGCTCGCGGGCTACGCTCACTTGCGAGGGATAGACGAGGCGTGGCACTTAAATAACATAGTGGTATCGCCTGCTTACCAGGGCAGGGGCATAGGGAGTCAGCTATGGCGATACTGGGTCGAAACCTGGATAGAGCGAGGCTACAGGCGGCTGTCGCTGGATGTGGATAGCGAAAACCAAATGGCGCTCGACTGGTATCGCAGACAAGGGTTGGAGGTTGTGAGGACTACTACGACGTATGAGAGGGTACCAGGCGAGAGGATCGCGCCGGACCGGGGCATACTTGCGGAGATAGAGCTTGTGGGCTGGGAAGGGGCCGAAGCCTGGCACTCTTTGTATGGCTTCTCCCACTTCCAGTTGCGTTGCGGCGAGACAACCTGGACGGTCGGGCGATTGGGGAACAGCTACTTCAGGTTGGAGGGGCAAATACCACCTGAAATCGAGATGGCGCTGGCTTATGTGGACCCGCAACGCCGCTTGCTTGTCCTATCGCCGGTCCCTATCCAGGCAGAGGGCTACCAGCAGGCAAGCGTCTCTTTTCGAATGGAAGGTTCCGTGTGAGAGAGCTTCAGACCACGCCGTTATTAGAGCTGGCGACACAAGACAGGGCTGAGTGGCAAGCCCTTTTGCCTGCCGATGCGAGCGTGTTCGGTAGCGTTGAGTTCGCCACTATCGTGGAGGAGCACACCGGCTATGTGGCTAGGCTGTTGGTGTTTCAGGCTAGCGACGGCGCAATCGCCTACCCGGTATTCCTACGTGCCGTTCAGGGTCTGCCGTTCGCGGACCTGGCTCAACCGGGGACGTGGGATACATTGTCGCCCGAGTACACAGGCCCGCTAGCACTTTCGCCGGTCAGTCCATCTATTGTCGGCGCTTTCCAGCGTGGCCTCGCGCAATACTGCCGGGAGAAGCGTATTGTGGCAGAGTTCGCGCACCTACACCCCTGGTGTTGCGTGCTTCAACCATCCCCGGATAACGGGGTGCAGCTAGATCGCGAGATCGTCTATGTTGACCTTACCGTCCCGGTGGAGGAGCTATGGAGCAACTCCTTCAGCTATGCGTGCCGCAAAAATATCAGCCGGAGTCTGAACGCAGGGATAAGGGTATTCTCCGCGTCAACGAGCCAACATATCAAGGAGTTCCACCGGGTGTATACGGGCACTATGGACCGCAACGGCGCTGCGAGTAAATACTACTTCCCCCTTAGTTACTTTATGGCGTTCTTCGAGCAGGTAACGGATAACGCCAGGTTCGTGCTGGCGGAGCAGGAGGGCCGGGTAATCGCGGGGACGCTCTATCTGCACGACAGAGAGGATGTTTATTCGTACCTGGGAGGGGCCGACCATGCATTCCAACACCTGCGGCCTACTAACGCTGTTGTCTATGACACGATTAGCTGGGGGCAAGGCGCGGGGAAGAAGCGGTTAGTGTTAGGCGGCGGGTATCGTCCGGGCGACGGTATATTCCAGTTCAAAGCGGGTTTCTCGCCACTTCGCGCCCCATTCTCCACTTATAAGCGCGTGCATATGCCGGAAGAATACGCGGGCTTGTGCGACAGGTGGGCAGAGTATTACAATAGCGACATTGCGCGGCACGATTACTTCCCGGCTTATAGAGCCGTGCCGGTAGAGCAAGACGGAGTATAAAGAAGAATGCTTCCACCACCCATGTCCTCGCCTGACATCACCGACGCTGAGATTAACGCCGTAATCGATGTGCTACGCACGCCTTACCTGAGCATCGGCCCCAGGATAGTCGAGTTCGAGGAGGCGGCGGCGCGCTATGCGGGCAGCCGGTATGCTATAGGCGTAAGTTCGGGCACGAGCGGCCTGCATCTGGCGGTAATCGCGGCGGGCGTGCAGGATGGGGACGAGGTAATCACCCCGTCATTTAGCTTCATCGCCTCGGCTAACGCCATATTGTATGAGCGAGGGAAGCCGGTCTTCGTGGACGTAGACCCCCTGACGGGGAACATTGACCCGCAGGCTATAGAGGCTGCCGTCACGGAGCGCACGAAGGCCATCATGCCTGTTTACGCTTTCGGCCAGCCCGCAGACATGGACCCCATCATGGAGGTGGCACGCAGACACAACCTCTACGTGATAGAGGACTCCTGCGAAGCCATAGGCGCGGAGTACAAGGGGCGGCTGGCGGGTACGCTGGGCGATGCGGCGGTCTTCGCCTTTTACCCCAACAAGCAGATGACCACCGGCGAGGGTGGCATGATCGTGACCGACAATGAAGAGTGGGCCAACCTCTTCCGCAGCCTACGCAACCAGGGGCGCGACGTGTTTGACGCCTGGCTCAACCACACCCGACTGGGATATAACTACCGCCTGGATGAGATGAGCGCCGCGCTTGGGTTAGCGCAGATAGGCCGCCTAGAGGAGTTGCTGGCGAAGAGGGCGCGGGTGGCAGGGTGGTATAATGAGCGCATCGTGGGTATTGGCGGCATCCATGCGCCGCATATCGCAGCCACGACCACGCGGATGAGCTGGTTCGTATACGTCGTGCGCTGTGCGGATGGCGTGAGCCGCAACGACCTGATGAGTTACTTGCAGGAGCATGGCATACCTTCGAGGCCGTATTTCACGCCTATCCACCTTCAGCCTTTCTATAGAGAGCGCTTCGGTTGGGCAAGAGGCGATCTTCCCAACACCGAAAAAGCGGGAGACACTTTCCTTGCGCTGCCCTTTTCTGGTATTATGAGTGAAGCCCAGGTAGACTACGTCTGCCAACATTTACAAGCGGGAGTGTTTGCGTTACGTAAGAAGTTAGAAATCAGAAGTTAGAAATCAGCGTTATAACCTATTACCGATTCTAACTTCTAATTTCTGATTTCTAACTTCTGATTTCCGGCAAAGCATGAACGTAGAAGCGCATACAAAACAGATCGCGCACCAGGTACGCAATCGCTACCTGGGTCTCTGCGATATAATCGTGCTGGCTGTGGCTGCTTACCTGAGCTATGTGCTGAGGTTGGAAGGATTGGACCTGGGCATTTTCTGGCCTGGGTTCTTGCTCTTCATGGCGATAGTGCTCATCGTCACGCCCATGATCTTCTGGCGCGCGGGCGTCTATTCTCGTTACTGGCGTTACGCTTCGGTCGAAGAGTTGTTGCTGCTGGCGGGGGCAGTCACAGCGTCGGCTACGCTCGTTGGGGGCATCACCATGCTGGGCAATTTATTCTTGCCCGGCTACCCGGCGATACCTCGATCTATCCCTTTGATATTCTTGATGCTGGCGTTGGCCGCGACAGCCGGGCCGCGCCTTGCCGTGCGCCTGCTTGCCGGGCACGCCAACCGGGCCGCCGCAAACCCTAATACGCGCGAAGTACGCGTGCTGATAATGGGCGCGGGCGATGCGGGGTCTATGATCGTGCGGGAATTGCATAACAACCCGCAACTAGGTATGCGTGTGGTGGGCTTCCTCGATGACGACCCGGCGAAACAGAGGGTGCAGATACGGCGGGTGAGCGTCCTGGGCACGCGCCACGACATCGGCAGGGTGGTACAGGAGCAGAGGGTGGGGTGCGTAATCATAGCGATGCCGACAGCGCCCGGCAAGGTCATACGCGAGATAGTGAGCGTGTGCGAGCACATGGGTGTGCAGACCAAGATCATCCCCGGCATCTACGAGTTGCTGGGGGGCACGGTGAGCGTCAACCAGCTACGCAACGTGGAGATCGAAGACCTGCTGCGCCGCGAAACAGTACGTACAGATACCGCCGCCATCAACGCGCTCGTCAATGGGAAGTGCGTGCTTGTGACGGGGGCGGGCGGCTCAATCGGCAGCGAATTGTGCAGACAGGCGCTGCTCTGCAACCCCCGGCACCTCATCCTCCTGGGGCACGGCGAGAACTCCATCTTCGAGATAGACAACGAATTGCGCAGGCTGCTCGCCAAGATGGGCAGGTTGGCGGGCCAGGGGGACGCGCCGCAGATCACCGCGCTCATAGCCGATATACGGTTCGCCGACCATATGAGGACCATCTTCGAGCAGCACAGGCCGGAGATAGTGTTCCACGCGGCAGCACACAAGCACGTACCGCTGATGGAGTTGAACCCAGCCGAGGCCATCACCAACAACGTCATGGGCACGCGCAACCTCGTGGACGCTTCTCTCGCCGCAGGGGTGGAGCATTTCGTGATGGTCTCCACAGATAAAGCCGTGAACCCGACCAGCGTAATGGGCGCGAGCAAGAGGGTGGCGGAGCTGCTGGTACGCAGCGCGGCTGAGCGGAGCGGTAAGGTATACGTGGCGGTGCGTTTCGGGAACGTGCTGGGCAGCCGGGGCAGCGTCGTGCTGACTTTCAAGCAGCAGATCGCCTCCGGCGGGCCTGTGACGGTGACCCACCCCGATATGGTGCGCTACTTTATGACGATACCGGAGGCCGTACAGCTTGTGCTGCAAGCCGCCACGCTGGGCCGGGGGGGAGAGATATTCATGCTCGACATGGGAGAGCCGGTCAAGATACTTGACCTGGCGCACGACATCATCGAGCTTTCGGGCCTGCAAGTGGGCCGCGACATTGACGTGGTATTTACGGGAGTGCGCCCCGGCGAGAAACTCTTCGAGGAGCTTTTCCTGGCCGAGGAGAACTACGAGCCGACGCGCCATGAGAAGATCGCCATCGTGGGCAACGCTTCTCGCATCGCCCCGCCCAACCTCGACGGCGTAACGCTCGCCCTGGAAAAAGCAGCGCATGAGCACGACAGGAACGCCATTCTGTCGGGGCTGCGCGCGCTGGTCCCCGAATACCAGACCGCAGCCGAAACCTCCAACGACACCGGGCACGTGGCCCGACGGACCGGGGCAGACCACGTCGCGGGGCCAACCCGCAGCCGCCCCGCACGCCGCCCTATCAGTCTGGAAGTAGGCGAGAAGGCTTGAAGTAGGTGGCCGCGCAGTGTTCCCCAACGGCTGCTCGCGTTAGATGGTAGATTGGGCCTTCGTCCTCTCGAACAGCGCCTGGCTGGTGGGACTTGCCATATTGCTGGCCTGTATAGGTCTGGCCGATTACGCTCGTTCAAATCGCCGCTTGAGCTTGAAGGAAGTGTGGCACATCCTGGCAGGCAACGGCTGGGTGCGGTTAGGCGGGCTGCTCTTTTGCGCGGGGATGGGCCTCAGTGGCGATGCGTGGTGGCAGAAAGGTTTGTGGGCGCTGCTCTGCCTCATTATCATCTCCGAATGGTGGCGCGCGGCCAAACGCGGAGTGCGGAATGCGGAATGCGGAATGGTGGCGCTGCTTGCACATCGTCCGCCGAGGCAGAACTCCGCACTCCGCACTCCGCACTCCGCACTCCGCATTCCGCCTTTGGCCGAGTTGCTCTTGCTCGCGCTCCTCTCCCCCTTCTTCCTCTTCCCCACGCCTGCAAGTACCTGGGCGCTCTTCGGGCTTCCTGCGCTGTGGATAGGTCGCCGGATAGCGCATGGACGCTTCCTGCCCCGCACTCCCCTAGATTGGCCCCTGGCACTCATGTCCATCATGGTGCTGGTGAGCCTCTTTGCTACATTCGACATTAGCCTCAGCCTGGGGAAGATAACACTGCTGCTCTTCGGGATAGGACTGTATTACGCAGTGGTAGAATGGTCGTCGGGGCGGGAGCGATTGGCGCAGGCGGTGGGGGCATTTATGCTGGCGGGCGCGGCGCTCGGCCTGGTTGGCCTCCTGGGGACCGACTGGGTGGACAAGTTTCCAGCCCTGGCGCAGGTGACGGGCCAATTACCGCCTCTCCTGCAACGGCTGGCAGGCGAGGAATCAGGGTTCAACGCGAACATAGTGGGTGGCGCGCTGCTCTTCGTCGTGCCTCTGCAACTGGCAGTTACGGGGTGGCTCTGGGCAGCATCCCCTGTGGTGAAGCGGCTGCTCTGGTTCCGCCTGGGTGCGTCACTATGTGTCGCGCTGGCGGTGGGCACGCTCCTCCTGACGCAATCGCGTAACGCGCTCATCAGCTTTGCCACAGGCGTTGTATTCCTCCTGTGGCTGGCAGTACGGCGAGCACGGTTGTTGCTCACGGCCGGTGCGGTCGTGGCTGTCATGGTAATAATCTTTATAGGCCCGCAACAGGTGGCAGACGGGCTATCGAGCAGCCTGGGTCTAAGTCCTGGCGGTGTCGCTAACCCAGGCACAGCCGCCGGCCGACTTGAAATCTGGTCGCGCGCCCTGTACGGTATGGAGGACTTTACTTTTACGGGTATGGGGATGGGCACATTCAGCCATGTGATGCCGGTACTCTATCCAGGGGCCTCCTTCGCCCCTGAGCGCGATATTGGGCACGCGCACAACCAGTTCCTGCAAGCGGGACTTGACCTGGGACTGCCTGGCTTGATTGCTTTTATGTCAACCTGGATGGTTGCTGCCGCGCTCGCCTGGGCTACGTGGCGGCGCAGAACGGATAGCTGGGGCCGCGCGCTCAGTGCGGGCATAATGGCAAGCCTGCTCTGCGCGTTCCTCTTCGGGCTGACCGACTCCGTGGTGATGGTTGCCAAACCCGGCTTCATCTTCTGGGTGCTGCTTGCCCTGCTGGTCGCTCTTTATAATTCTGAGTTTTGAATTATGAATTTTGAATTACCTGGCTCCAATAGAGCGCGAACTGGCTCGCCGGGTGGCATAAGCATTGTGGTGCCTGCCTATAATGCCGAGGCTACCGTGCGCGCGTGCCTTCGGGCGCTGCTACGTCAGCAACACCTCGATGAGCCATGCGAGATAATTCTGGTGGACGACGGCTCCACAGACTCGACGGCGGTGATTGCGCTTGAGTATGCGCCCCGCGTGCAGGTCATCAGCCAGCCGCACAGGGGGGCAGCCGCCGCACGCAATACCGGCGCGAGAGCCGCATCAGGTGGGGTAGTGCTCTTCACGGACGCGGACTGCGAGCCTGTGCCTGGCTGGGCAAGCCACCTAAGTAAGGCTATACAGGGCGGCGCAGACGGCGCTAAGGGCACTTACCGCACCCGCCAGCGCAGCATCACCGCCAGGTTCGTGCAGGCCGAATACGAGAGTAAGTACAGGCGCATGGCCCGCAGAACGCGCATTGACTTCATAGACACCTATTCTGCGGCGTACAGGCGCGACGTGCTGCTGGCGGTGGGCGGCTTCAACGAGAGTATATCGGCAGTGGAAGACCAGGAGCTTTCTTTCAGGCTCGCCAGGGAAGGCCACGATCTGCGCTTCGTGCCACGGGCGGTGGTGTACCATACCCACGCGGCCAGGCCAACCGCCTACCTGCGGAAGAAGTATTCGATTGGTTACTGGAAGGTGCGAGTAGCAGCTCTCCACCCCGAACGCGTCATAAGCGACTCCCACACGCCCTCAAGCATCAAAGTACAGATGGTCCTGATGGCAGTAGCTTTGCCTGCTTTATTATTGGCCCCCTTCCGGCCCCTGGCGCGCAAGGCCTTCTCGCTGTGCGCACTTACCTTCCTAATGACGACCCTCCCATTCGCCGCCCAAATCGCACGCCGCGACCCCCAGGTAGCCCTGGCAAGCCCCTGGATGATGCTGCTGAGGGCCACCGGCCTGCTATTCGGCTTCGCGGCGGGGGTCAGGGACCAGTGGCGAGGGGTGAGGGGCGAGCCGTCAGGCATATAAGCTAAAGAGCAGCACCAAAAGCAAGCCCCGGAGGGGCGGCAGAGTGTAACCACACGGCGCGAGCCTGGGGACAAGCAACCAGGTAAAGAAAGTAGCTCCGGATGGGCGTAAGACGGATGTACTTGGGTTTCTTATGCCCCTCCGGGGCTGTTTGTTTTCGCCTCCTCTAGACGATTATGGGCGTGATTTGGCACGCTTCTACGCTTACATATGCCTTTTCCATGTGTGCATGTCGGGTGTGGTAGGTGGTAGAATAGCTAGTATGCAAGAGGATGCCGGTCTACTGGTTCCGAATGATAAGCCTACGCCTGATATAGCATTCAGCGCCGAGGCTTTTAGCAGGCTTATGGACGTATGCCGTGCCAGGATGCCCGCCGAGACCGTTGGCGCACTGGTTGGCATATCGGTGGTTGCTGAGGGTCGGCAGCGCGTGACTATAAGCGACGTAGAGGCTATGGAGTTTGTGCCTGCCGTCCAAGGGATACTCACGCTCAAGCAGCAGTGGGAAACGCTTGCAGCCAAAGTGGGTGCGGGCCAAGACAACCTTTGCATTGTGGGGTGGTTTTACGCGGACCCAGGTATGGGCGTTTTTCCGCCCAGGGTGAATATCCTATCGGCGCGGCAGACCCTCGCGCTGGACGACAGCTTGCTTCTGCTCGTAAACCCTCTTGCCAACCAGGGGGCCTTCTACGCGTGGGTAGATTCGACTTACGTACATGTGAGCGGGTTCACCGAAGTTTCTGACGGTGTGGACGCACCCGTGACTACGGGCTGGGACCCAGGGATAAAGGGCGCATCCCGGTGGTTAGAGGCAGCCATTGTGCCGGCGATGGCCGCTACTATCCAACATGACACAGAGCCACTAGCAACTGTAGAAGATGACAGTACAGCCCCACAGATTGGCGACGCAGAAGGCAGGGCAAGCAACTATACGCTGCGCCGGAAGCGGACCGGGATAGCGATCTCCCGGAGCGTGGCGCTGGCGGGGCTGGGAGGGCTGCTGGGTGTCGCGCTGGTAGTCGCGCTCGCGTCAGCAGCTTTGGCTCCACAGGAGAATGCGAGCGCGGTGTCCGCACCCTCGGTAACGCCTGAGAAGGTAGTCGCACGCACGGCAGCGAGTATTACCGCCCAGGCCAATCCTTCAGCTACCGCTTCGTCCGGCAATCTTGTTGGGCGAGTTGAGATAGACTCAACCCCCACCGGCGTTACGAAACCTACCGTGACCACCCCAGCGGCAGAAGGCCAGGGAGGCACTCCTGGCGGATCGCCTTCCCCAACGCGGCAGGCTACACCTGCATCGGACGGCAACACAGTAAAGCACACCGTCGCGCCCGGCGACAACTTGAGCGTCATCGCCCAACAGTATGGCACGACGCCCGAAGCCATCATGGAGGCCAATAATCTCAGTTCAGACACCATCTACCCCGGACAGGTCCTGATAATACCCACGGATGGAAACGTCAAGCCATGATTGCGAATGCCACGCGTTCTTCAGTAAATCGTTTGCTGCTACCCATATTGTTGCTCGGCTTGCTCCCCATGCCCGCTTCCAGCCAGGGGCAAGGTCCGGCTATTTTCGCGTCCGCGCCTTTCGCCGCGCTGTGGGCGCGCACCGACTGGCCCGTATCTACGGGGTCGGTCAAGCGCACGTGGTTCTGGGGGCCGCAGCCCAACACGGGCGGGCTGGTCGAGGAGTACAAAGAAGGCGTCGGCGGCAAGAGGACGGTGCAATACTTCGATAAGAGCCGCATGGAGATAAACGACCCTGCCGCCGACCCTAACAGCCCTTTCTACGTGACCAACGGCCTCCTCACGGTTGAGCTAATATCGGGCCGCATGCAGACGGGCAACAACAGCTTCACGACGCGCCAACCATCAAGGATCAACGTCACAGGGGACGCGGGCGACACCCTCGCCCCCACATACGCCGACCTCTCCGGCGTGTCCAACGCCTTGCAGGAGAGGCGCGACCCCAGGCGCACCGGCCAGCCCGCCACAGCCACCCTCAGCAAGGACGGCAAAGTGGGCAGCGACCCATCGAAGGCAAGCGTGCCGGGCGTCGCCATAGCTTATTACGAAGAGACAACAGGCCACAACATACCCCAGGTGATGTGGGACTTCCTCAATAGCTCAGGTCCGGTGAGCGTGGACGGCAAGACGATCCAGGCGCGGCTGATAGAACCCTGGTTTTACGCGTCTGGCCTGCCCATCAGCGATCCATACTGGATAAAGGCCACCATCGCGGGCAAGGCAACGGACGTGCTGTTGCAGGCATACGAGCGGCGCGTGCTGACCTACGTGCCGACCAACCCCGAAGGCTTCAAGGTGGAGATGGGCAACATCGGCCAGCATTACTACCAGTGGCGCTACTCTCAGGGAGGAACGCCCGTGCCCGCGCCTACCCAGGCGGTTACAGCTACAGCCACGCCCGCACCTCTTCCCACCACGCTATCCAGGTTCGCCGTAGACCTCAACGGGGACTTCACGCCCGCCACCCTCGATAAAGTCAAGGCGGCTGGCGCGGGAGCCGTGCGTATATGGGTCTCGTGGAGCGGTATCCAGGCAAACAAAGTGCCGCCCGAACAGTTCCAATGGAGCACGTATGACGAGGCGTTCAAAGCTACCGGCGACCGGGGTCTACAGGTTATAGCCCTTATAGAAGACTGCCCCGCCTGGGCGTGCAGCCGCCGCACGGGTCCAATCAGGGGAGAGCACGTAGGCGGTTTCGTGGAGTTCATGGCCGCTATGTCGGCCCGCTACGGCAAGCCGCCGTACAACGTCCATTACTGGGAGTTCTGGAACGAGCCGGACTCCACCTCTACAGGCGAGATCAAGTACAACTGGGGCACGTATGGAGCGCGCTACGCCGCCATGCTGAAGGCGGTGCGCCCGGCGATGAGGGCGGCAGACCCGGCGGCGCAGTTAGTATTGGGGGGCGTGGCATATGACAATTTCCAGGAGAGCGGCGGCCCGTTCTACCGCAAGTTCGTGGACGATCTGCTCGACGCGGGCGGTGGGCAGTACCTGGACGCCTTCAACTTCCACTACTACGTGCAGAACATCCACTGGTGCAGTTTCACGGAGAAGCTGGGCGAATTGCGCGGCAAGCTCACGTCGCGCGGCCTGAACATACCCATAATCAGCACGGAGACAGGCTTTACCTCCGACACGAAGTTTGGCTCGAACGACGACATGCAGAGTCTATATGTCGCCCAGGTATATGCGCAGTCGGCGGGCGAGGGGATGCTCTCTACGACGTGGTTCCTGGCTAAAGACTTCCCCTCCGACAACCCCGCGTGGGGCATCTTCCAGAAGTCGGGGCTGCTCACCCAGGACGGCGCGCCCAAGCCTTCCCACCAGGCGTACAGGGCAGCAGTCGAGCAGATAGGGCAGAGGCCCGCGAGCCGCCGCCTGGGGGCAGCCGATGGAGTGGCGGGAGATATGCGGGGCTACGAGTTCGGGGCGGATGCTGCCCATGCCGGGCCGCTATGGGTAGTATGGGCGTGGGATTTGAGCACCAACGCGTCGGGGTGCGGCACCGCACCCGCGCCACGCGACTTCATCATCCCCGGCAGATTGGCCTCCAACCTGAAGCGCGCGCTCGACATATACGGCCAGCCCTTAAGCACACGCACGCGCGGTGACGGCAGCGTTGCCCTCTCACTGGACGCGAGGCCCGTTTACCTGGAATGGGCGCGTTGAAGCGGTTTTGGAGCCGGCACTTAGCGCTCTGGTGGCTTATACCTCTGATAGTGGTGGCGTGCATCCTCTTTGCAAGCTACACGGCGCTTGCGAACAGGCGATATGAGCGCATAAACGGCGTGGCCGGGGAGTTGCTACCCGGACATGCCATAGGGCAGAGCTTCGTATCGCGCTATCCGAATCTCTCAGGCGTAGAGCTGCGCATAGGCACCTACCGCCAGGGGGGAGGTCCCGCCAACGCGACGCTCGTGCTGCACCTGCGCGCCTCGCCTGCACCCGGCCCGGACCTTGCCGTTGCTACTCTCCACAGGGGCATATCACTTGATGAGAACCCCTGGTACCTCTTCTCCTTCCCTCCAATACCCGACAGCCAGGACAAGCCCTATTATATAGAGGTGGAATCGCCCGATGCGGAGCCAGCGCGCGCGCTTACCCTGTTCTGGTGGCGGCACGTGGCACAGGGCGACCCCTACGCATACGGCGCAGCCTACCAGGATGGGCAGCCCCAGGAAGCAGATTTGACGTTCGGCCTCCGCTACTCCCCCTCTCCTTTGGACGCGTGGGCGCAGGCGGCGCGAGCGGCCTCCTCGAATTTTCCGCCTTTTGTACATACTACATTATTTGTGCTTATCATCGCGGGGGCGCTCTGGGCGATGATATATCTCCCACGCATATTGAGGGACCCGAAAAGGCGATACAGGTGGCTGGGGCGGTGGTCGTTGCCCGTCGCACTTGTGGTCGCGCTCGTCAACGGGCTGATTTACGTGCTGCTCATACCGCCCTGGCAGGGGCCGGATGAGCAGGGGCATTTTGCATACGCTGTCCTCCTTGAAAAGCAAGACCTGGACGATGGCCTGGTGCAGACGCGGATCGCGGAGGGCGTGGGGGATCATGCTCTGCTCGCGACTATCAACGCCTCTATGGACAGGCACGACTTCTCGCGCCGGGTGGCGGGTCATGCCGCGCCCGGCGCGCGCATAGACGTGGGGAACGCGCTTTACTGGCAGGTGCGCCAGCCCGCCCTTTATTACTGGCTCTGCGCCGCCGCCCTGCGCCTCGCCCGCGCCGCAGGGATAGAGGCAGACCCTTACACGCAGCCCGAAAACGCGTTGCGGGTGATGAGGATTGTGTCACTCGCCCTGAGCCTGGGGGTGACTGCGCTGGCGTGGCTGGCGGGGACATTGTTATCGCATAAAGGAAAGGACCCCTGGCTGAGCTTGCTGCTGCCGCTTACCGTCACGTTGCTGCCCATGCACGCCTTCGTCGCCTCGGTAGCCAACAATGACATACTGGCGGAGCTTGCCGTGTCCGCCTTGTTCGTCGCGTTGGTGGCTTTGCTGCGCTGGCCTGCGGGTATGCGCGGAGGCTCGCTGGCGGCGCTCGCTGTAGTAATTACCCTGGCAGGGATGGCTACCAAGTCTACGGCTATAGCGGCTTCTCTGCCACTGCTGGTGTTTGGCGAGACGGCATGGCTGGCGATGCTGGCGCACCGGGCCGCGAAGAAATCTCCCAGGCGAGGCGTGCAGGTGGCGGCACCGGGCGCGGTGGTCCTGCTCATCTTCGCATTGGCCGCAGGGTCGGTGCTGGCCGCGTTTGAACCGCAGGCTGAAGCGGCGGGCTGGCAGACGAGCTATTATCCGATCCAATACGCGCCTAGAAGCGCTGAAGCGGCATCCCGCGACGGCTCATTTGTGATAGAATTAGCGGGCGCAGGGCAAGAGAAGCAGGCCTCGCAACTCCTCCTGCCGCCGGTTTACCACCCCGCGCTTGAGGTGAGCTTTTCCGGTTGGGCGAGGTTGGCGGCGGATGATGGAGCGCCCAGCACGGAGGCAAAGGCCAGCATCGCGGCATTGGAGGGTAGTAGGAAGGCAGGCCCGGCAGAGGTGACGCTAGACCCGTCGGGCGGTTGGACGCTCATCACAGGCACGGCGCGCATCTCCGAAAGCGCGGAGCAGGTTGGGTTGGAGATCGGCGCTGAGGCGGCAGGTGGGAATGTGCAGTTCGATGCGCTGACGTTGGAGGCTGAGGGCGTATCGCGGCCCTGGAACGATCCGGCCTTCCCGCTCAAGCTGGTAAACCCGTCAGCCGAGCAGGGCACGGTTGGCCTGCGCCCAGGCATAGCGCGGCTCCTACCATTTGAAGCCCGGCAGATGGCGGACGTGGTCGCGAACCCGCAGCCTTTCAACAAAGGGGCGCTGTGGGGAAGCTACGCAGGTGGGGAGTACCGTTCGTTCTGGGGTAATTTCGGGTGGGTGTCGGTGCCTCTACCTGAACCGCTGTATCTCGTGCTGGGCCTGTTAGCTATTACCTCAATGTTGGGCCTGGCCTGGCTTGGGGTATCGAACTTCGGAAGGTGGGATTGGCGCGAATGGCTGGCCGTCATAGCTCTGGGTGCATTCGTCACTGCGGTAGCGATAGGCTTTGCCCGGCAGATGACGCTGCTCGTCACGGAGGGGGTCGCAGCCTACCCGCAGGGCCGCTACCTCTTCGTGCTGATAGTGCCTTTCGCCTGGCTGCTGCTATCCGGCGCGCACGGTATCTGGTCACTCGCCACTCGCCACTCGCCACTCAATACTGGTCACCGGCCACTGGCCACTGGTCACTGGGGCATATGGCTTTGGCTGAACGCGCTATTACTCTTCGCGGGATTTTGCCTGGCGGCCCTGGTACTGCCCTATTATTACGGCTGATATGAACGCTGACCTCGTAAACAAGCTATGCTGCCCAGCGCCCGGCTGCCAGGCCGAGGAACTGCTGCTACGCGCCCACTGCACGGAGACCATACAGTACAGCATTGGCCCTATAGAAGAGGTAAAGAGTGGAGAGATAATTTGCGGCGCGTGTGGCCGGGAGTATCCCATAATAGAGTACGTGCCCCAATTCGACGCGCTTTTCCCGCCCGCGCTGAAAGAGGAGGCCGAATACTGGGACCGATGGTACGGCTTCACCTGGGAGCGCGGCTACCTGGGCTTCTTCGACCTGCGAGCGCCAAGAGCGCCCCTCATATCGGAGGGGATAGAGGCCCTCGATCCATCATCGCTCATGGGCCTGGACCTGGGGGGCAGCCACACTGAACTGGCCGAGCATCCACTGGTCAAGGGTGCGCGGGACGTGCTGGATATTGGGTGCGGCACGGGTTGGAGCAGCCTCGACCTTGCCCGGCGGGGCCATAATGTAGTCGGATTCGACCCGTGCGTGTCGAACATGCGCCGGGCCAAGCGATACGCCATCTCGCAGGGGGAGTACATCGAGTATATGGCAGCCGCGCTGGGCTACCTTACCTTCAAGCCCGACACGTTCGATGCCCTCTTCGCCCTCCACTCCATCCACCACGTACCCGATCTGCGCCAGGCTATGTCTTCCGCACGTACATGGTTGCGCGAAGGCGGGGCTATCGCGGTTGACGAGCACATCCAGAACAATCCGATGCTGCTGACGATACAAGGCGCGATGCAAGCGTGGGCGCAAACTGAGGTGTACCCGCAGGCGCGCACGCTCAGCCCGGAGGAGTTGCGGGGTCTGCCCGCAGCCGAGGCCTCTATCCTGGAAGACGCGGGGAGCCATGAAGTAATCGAGGCTATGCTGGAGAATTTTGTACTGGAGAGCTTCAGCAGCCGCTACGTCTCCCTGGATTTCTTCAGCTTCAATTATTACCTGTCCCGCGACAGGGATATGCGCGCGTACCATTACAGCGCGGATGTGCTACACCGCTTCTTCTCGCTGCTCCTGGAAGCATATCCGGAAGGTGCGGAATACGTCAGTATGGTAGCACGCAAGGGCGAGCGACCCGACATGGAACTGAGCGAGGTAGCAGCCCAGGCTATGAGGTTAGCTGGCGATAGAACCTCGATGGTGGAAGCCTACGCAGGCGCGCCGGGCGTGTCCATGCTCAAAGCTGAGCGCGCCCTCCTCAAGCGGGAGTTGGCGGCAGCCCAGGCCGCGATTGACCACACGCAAGAGGACATGGCCTTCATGCATACGGCAATCAATTCCCTGCGAGCAGACATAGAGAGGTTGAACGGCATCATAGCCACCAAGAACAGCCACATCGAGCACCTGGAAAACGTCATCCACCGCCAGGAGGGTGTCCTGAAAGCGCAGGCGCAAACGCCGCACGCGAGACACAGGCACGCCAGGGCCAGCCCCTATTCACGCGCCCGCGACCTGCTGTGGCGCGCCGCACGCTTCCGAGTACGCACGTCATCGCGGCGGTCTTGACAGACTCATCCGACTACAACATGAGACATCCCGAATTTAAGATTTACGCTTAGTCAAGCGTAATGTCCTAAGTTCAACCAAATGAAAAAAGCAGAAAGTGGGCGGCTGCGCCACCCACTTTCTGCTTTTTTCATTTGGTTGAAAGTCCCTCCCCTTTGTGCGGGAAGGGGTTGGGGAGAGGAGTACGCGTTCTTGTGTGCATGAGGCAGGCACGAATATAAAATTCGGGATGTCTCATGTTTCCTTACTACCATTATGCCTTAATCATTATTTCAACCCATATCGGGTGCGACTGGGAAGCCAGGTACCGGGCTAGGACCGTGCCACCGGAGTGGGACTATAATCTGCGAGAGATTGTGACCAATTTCTCTATTTTCTCCCTTTGCGTAATTTGCATTTGCGCTTATAATTCTGATATAATCAGCGTGCGCCTCCGTTAATTGGAGAGCGGCATCGCGCTGAGGTTTATATCAGCAGTTCATTTGCGCTGCTCCTTATCGTAGCACCTGATACGTACGTCACGCACAAGGATACCCAGGAGAAAATGTTGAGAGCCAATAGTTTCGTCAAATGGAGCGCATGGACGCTCTGCCTCGCGCTTTGCTTGAGCCTGGCCGGCCAGACTTTCGCGCAGACCAGCCCCAAGAGACATGCCCCAACAGGCACCGCCACAAGCGGCATCGGCAGCATGCCGCGCCTGGGCGTGCAGTCCTTCTTCATCAATGAGGACGTGATGATGCAGGCGCTCAAGGATAGCGGCGCGCCCCTCGTGCGCGTCGAGCAGAGTTGGCTGGGGATAGAGCCTCTTAATACGGACCCGGCGCACTACAACTGGACCCATACCGACGACCTGTTCAGCCGCATGGCCGAAAAGCAGCTATCGCCCATCGTGACGATCCAGGGCTGCCCTCTGTGGGCCTGCCTGCGCGACAACGGCCCCATGTACGACGACAAGTACGCGGAATTCGCCCAGTTCATGGGCGCGATGGCAGGCAGGTACAGCCAGGCCCCTTACAACGTCCACTACTGGGAGTTCTGGAACGAGCCTGACGCCGCGGGCGGGCCGGGCAACCTATGGGGCTGGGGCAACCACCCGGACAAATATGCGGCCATGCTGTCGTGGGTCTACCCGGCGATCAAGGCCCAAGACGCTCAATCGGTGGTTATGCTCGGCGGCATCGCCTATGACAACTTCTTCACGCAGGGCGGGCCGTTCAACCCGGACTTTCTTGGCGGGGTGCTCGACGCGGGTGGCGCGCAGCATTTGGACGCTATAGCCTTCCACTACTACGTCAACAACGCACACGGGTGGACCAATATCGGCCTCAAGACCGCAGCCGTCCGCAACGTCATGACCGAGCATGGAGCCGACCTGCCCATAATCTGCACCGAGGCGGGGCTGACCAGCTCTACTCTCTTCGGCAGCAGCGACCAGAAGCAGGCGCGCTCTCTCGTTTATATGAACGTCCAGGGTGCGGCTAGCGGCCTGCGTGCCCTGACGTGGTACGTTGACAGGGACACCACTGTTGCCGACCCCGACTGGGAGATATTCGCCCACTCCGGCCTGCTCAGGATAGATTACAGCCGCAAACCTGCCTACACCGCCTTGCAGACGCTCTCCCAGGAGGTAGGTTCGGGCCAATTCCTGCGTGCGCTCGACGCTAACGATGGAGTAACGGGCACGCTGGAAGGGTACCGCTTCAAGCGCGATGGCAAGAGCGGGCACGTTTCGGTTGTCTGGAACAACGCGGACGCAGCGACAACCCTCACGATACCCGCCGCACAAGCACCTGACCTCATCCGGGTGGTTGGCCTCAATGGCCAGATCGTGCAGACCCAGGCGGGCGAGAATGGCGCTCTGAACGTGAGCGTGGGCGCTGACCCTGTCTACCTGGAATGGGGTGCGCTCTTCGATGACGTACCGGGCAGCAGTTGGATGTACCCTTACGTGGAATACCTGGCCTACAGGGGCGTAGTGGGTGGCTACAGCGATAACACCTTCCGCCCAGGCAATCCGGCTACACGCGGCCAGTTCGCCAAGATGATAGTGCTGGGCATGGGCTGGACGCTTGTGACACCTGCGCAACCGCACTTCGCTGACGTGCCGGCCAACCACCCGTTCTACTCTTACATCGAGACCGCCTTTAGCCAGGGGGTGATTAGCGGTTACCCCTGCGGCGCGGCGAGCGAGCCGTGCCCCGGCACTTACTTCCGTCCAGGCAACGATGTCACCAGGGGGCAGATCGCCAAGATGATAGTGCTGGGCAGAGGCTGGCAGGTCCAGGACCCGGCAACCGCCACCTTCACCGACGTGCCAAAAGGCTCCACCTTCTTCACGTTCGTGGAGACCGCCTCTGGGCACGGTATCGTCGGCGGCTACAACGACAACACCTTCCGAGCAGGGAACAACGCAACCCGCGCCCAACTGTCGAAGATGCTGTCGCTCGCGCTACAGCAGTAAGTTATCCCCCTCGCTTGCAAGGAAATAGAAGTAGAAACAAAGCCTCGGTTAGATGGGTCCCCCACCGAGGCTTTGTTTCTATTGTAGGATGTTGGCCTGCAAGCAGCATCAGCTTGCTCAGTTGCAAACATAGTATCGTTTCGTCCCTAAACCACCCGGAAACTTTGCATCTCTCTTGCTAAAAATACTTATGTAGTTTACAATCGTTACCACTAATGTGATACCAGGGAGTGCAAGCTTGGAGACTGTGTAAAAACACGAATTTGATGTTACCATACCAATCCAGCACCTGAAAACACCCCTGAGATAAGCGATAACCGAAATCTTTAAGCGGAGGCAAACATGGATATCACTCTTGTCGCTTCGATCTTAGCCATTATTGCCTCAATCGTAACCATCAGTAAGGGTGTAATTGAAGCCTTGAAGGAAGGTGAAGCCAACAAAGGGCTTTTGCGTAAACTGGCGAGAAATCCATGGGCACGGCTTGCCACGGGCTTGGCGGTGGTAGGAGTAGGGCTATTGCTGTGGTGGGGATCTAAAACACCCTATGTACTGAATGTGGTTCTCTGGGATGTGAACTTGGACGAAAGAGGCTCTGCGCTTGCTTCCAATCAGTTTAGGGGACGCACCGACATCGGTCTTTCGAAAGAAGCATACGCCGAAATTGGAGCCTGGTGTGAGAATGATATCAGAAATAGGTTAGCTCTCACCGATGAGCCTGTAACAGCCCATATCCGAATACCTGCCGACCTAGCAAAGGAAGAAATTCAGGTTACGATGACGCCCGACGGTCCCTATGACGTATATGTAACACAGGTCACCAATGCCGGTAAAGTGAGGTGGCTTCTTGAAACCGTAGATTTGGCACAAGTGGGAGGTGATTTCGAGTTAGAGATCAGGAGGCCGGGCTATGAAGTAAAGAGCATTTCCGTAAGTAGACAACAGCAACAACCACGTGAACAGATCCTGACTCTGAAGCCCGTACCAGTGGGTGTGGGCTTCGAGAAGTTTGAGGGTACGGACAACTCGGTGCATGTGGGACTGATAAACTACTTCACAACCAGGTCACGCTTCACAGTCAAAGACCCCACTACCTTAGAGAGGCTTAGGGCGAAGATCGAGCAAGAGAAAGCTGAAATCGCAATGAACCCTTTCATACAACAAGGAATTCGAACGACACTTGGAGTAGATTTTCTGATTTCAGGCACTTTTGAACAGAAAAAACCTTAATCCCCAAGGTTATCTAAGCATTTGTACTGAGTTTGCTATATTTATGACTTCCTCCTCGGCCACGTTCGTGCCCGCTGTCGTATAAGTTATGCCGTCGTGTCTCCAAACTACAGTAACCAGGTGAGCATTATCCATAGGCCTCCTGACCAGTTGTAAAGTGGCGATGACACCTTGGATCTCAATCTCCCTTATAGAGCAATCACTCGGGTCCGGAGTGGGCACCCCAGGAGGCGGCATGAAGTCTCCTGTGCCTGGACACGGGAGTGGTCTGTAATCGCTGATTGCCGTTTGCTCAAACGTGACGTAACGGCGATAATTTTGAGGATCTTCAAGTGAGAGTTGAATTACCGCCCGCGCGCCTTCGCCAAAGATGCTTGCCCTGGAAGGAATGAAACCTGAAAGCTCCGCTGGCGCTGCCATGGGGAAATCCACCTCCGGCTCGAAATGCCTGAGCAGATCGGCTGCCGACTGATTTCCACTTTCAGGGGTAATATCGCGCAACTGACTACCGCTGGGGTCCCCCACCGGCGGAGGGACTGCGGGGCTGCCTGTATCATCACCTTGAGTGACTGGAGTACTAAGCTCCACTGAGGCTGTTGGCGATGCAGAACGTGTGGGCACCGGAGAGGCGGGGGAATCACTGATTCCCCCGTTAGTATCACAACTCATCAACAAGAAGCCCAACGATATGACTATTAATACTCCTAGTATGCGCGGATACTTCAAATTTGTTTCCTCCTTATTGACCTTATGCGCTCTGTGCAATTATCGAGCCTTCATAATAGTCCGAAGGCGTAATATTGCAACATCTTGGCCGAGTTCAAGTTGGGGCGCGGAGAAGTGAGCACGAATATACGTATGCTATTCGCAGGTTATGTTTGTGATTGATCATAATATGGAACGATTTTCTTCGGCTAGCCTACTAGAAGCCTAGTAGAATATTCTCATGCAGGTAGCCGATACTATAGGCAAGTGGGTGCGCTCACCCAGGGTTAGATGGGTTGCAACAGCTGCCCTCATCCTCGTTGTGATAGGTGGCTTTCTCATCGCCTTGGCAACACAGGCGGGCGCACTGAGGGAGTATGACTGGCGTGTAGAGCCTGCCTATCTTGTAGTGGCTGCGCTTGTTGCGCTGGGGCGGGGGGTGCCGGTGGTCTATCCCTGGTGGCGCATAGTTACGGCCTGGGGCCATAAGCTGCCGTGGTGGCGAGCCGTGCGCGTCTACTTTCACTCAGGGCTGGCACGCTACTTACCCGGCCAGTGGTGGTTCGTTGTGGGCCGCGCCTACCTTGCCGAGCGTGAGGGTATACGCAGAGCCGCCACCGCAGCCAGCACCGCCATCGAGACGGTGCTGCTCACCGGGAGCGCGCTTGTCATAGCCACGCTTGGGCTGGTGACGTTGCAGAGTGATCTATTCGCAGCCTTCTACCTGTTTCTTTTCGCGGCGGCCATAGCCGCTCTCATGGCGGAAAGCCATCACCTCATTGAACAGCTCTCGGAGCGGCTGCTGCGCTGGAAGGGCTACGAGCCTATGCCTGCGCGGCTGCGATTGGGGGACACCACACGCATCCTCGCAGGATGTTACGCGAATTGGCTTATGTACGGCCTGACCGCCGCGCTCCTGCTCTCAGGATTGGCGGACAAGAGTTACGCGATGCAAACAGAGAGTTACGTGCTGCAAACTCTCTCCGTCATTGGCATATTCGCTATGAGCGTGCTGGGTGGGGCCGCGCTGCTCTTCGTGCCTCAGGGCATAGCGGTCAGGGAGGGCGTGCTGGTCTACCTGCTGTATACGCTCCTGGGCGTGCCGGTGCCGCTGGCGATAGCGGTGGCTGTGCTCACCCGCCTCGTAGCTATGCTGGCGGAAGGGGTGTGGGCGCTCGTTGCCCTCAAGCTGTAACGCCGGCGACCAACGCAACGACCTCCTCCGCGCACCCCCAGGAGAGCGTCACGCCCGCCCCACCATGCCCGTAGTTGTGAATTACCATCCCACCGCCTGGCTGCGGCTCTATCTCCAAACGCACGGCAGGCCGTCCAGGGCGCAGGCCGACCATGTGCCCCAGGACTTTCGCCTCTCGTACCTCCGGCAGCAAGCGGGCGCAACGCTCGATAATCGCCGACGCGGTAGGACCATCCGCCTCTAAAGACCAATCGCCCTCGTCAGCGATACCGCCCAGGACGCAATCCGAGGAGCGAGGCACTATATAAGCAGAGCCATGCTCGTCGCCTTCATCCAGTATGAAGCGGCGGGTGGGAAGCGGCTCGACCAGCACAATCTGGCCGCGAATGGGGAAGAGCGTTTCATCACCCACCAGCGTGCGCGACCCTAATCCCGCGCAATTGATTACCACCCGGCTTTCATCAGCAAGCGGCTCATCAATGGAGAGCACGTTGCGCTGCTCTATCGCTCCGCCAAGCCCCCGGAACCGGCGCATAAGGTATTCCAGGTAGATAGACATCTCTATGATGCTTGTCTCGAAAACGTAGCCATCGCTGTATCCTGGCGGTAGCTCGTCCGCAGCGGCGCGGCGGAAGTGGCCCACGCACTCGCGCCACCAGGGGTCGAGCGCAGGCTCGCGGAAAAGCTCAAGCCCCTCCGTCATCGTGACGCCCGTTTTGGGCAGCATGGCAAGCTCGCGGAACACCTCGAAGGTACGCTGTCCCCAGTTGAGCACGGCCTCTATAGGAAATGCCCTGTAAGGGTACCAGACTGCGGCGGCTACGTTGGAGGTGGTGTGCGGGGGCAAGTCCCGCGCCCATATTGACACATCATGTCCCTCTTCCAGCAGCCGTATGCCACACGAAAGCCCGGAGACACCGCAGCCTATGACGATAACTCTCATTCAGGTATCTCCTCTGGGAGTAGGGGTTAGGGGTCAGGTGGTTAGGGGTTAGGGGTTAGGGGTTAGGGGTCAGTGAATATAATTGGACTGTAGTATAGGGGTACGAGATGTGCAATACAAGGATTGGACATTATGCCGGGTTCAAAGTTGAGGTAAATAGTAGTAGGGGCGACCCGGTGGGTCGCCCTGGTGGGATTGGCGTAATATGCTTGGCTGCCACCCTGGACAGGGCGACCCACCGGGTCGCCCCAACGGAAAGACACCTTTATCCCCATTCTGACCTCCCATGATTACAGAGATAGATAACCTCACAGCCAATCAAACAGCAACCACGATCAAAGATGCGTTCGCTGATTATCATGCCGAGTTCAAGAGCATCACGCGCAGGGCAAAGGAGCATTTCGAGCAGCGCGCCTGGCAGCAGCTTCACGGCGATTCTGAGACACGCCTGGAGATATACAGGGACTTCGTCGCACGGGCGATAGGCGACCTGAACCAGCGCCTGGGGGAGCAAGCCGGGGATAGGGCGCTTTGGGAAGCAGTCAAGAAGGAGTACACGCAGATTGTCTCAGGCCGCCCCGATGCTGAATTGGCTGAGAGCTTCTACAATTCGGTCGCCATGAGGATAGTTACCTCCAAGAGCATAGATCCCGCCCTCCACTACACGGGCGCGGAGGCCGAGGTAGCCCTGCCCGCGAAAGATGAGCCGGTATATAAGGTCTATGTCAGGGAGGGCGACACAGGCACGCTGGTACGTGAGATACTACAGGACTACCGCTTCCAATGCGATTACCAGGACCTGGAACGGGACATCGCGCTGGTAGCAGATGCTATAGATGCATCGCTGAGCGACGGGCCAGGGGAGAAGATAGAGCAGGTAGAGATCGCCAGTCCGGTCTTCTACCGGGGCAAGGGCGCATACCTTGTGGGCCGCATCTGTACGGGTTCCCACTACACGCCCCTGGTGGTGGCACTGCTGAACGAAGAGTCCGGCGTGTTCGTGGATGCCGTCTTGCTGACCGAGGATGAAGTGAGCATTATCTTCAGCTTTGCCCGCTCCTATTTCCACGTAGAAGTCGAGCACCCGCGCGCTATGGTGCGCTTCCTCAAGTCCATCATGCCCCGCAAGCCGGTAGCCGAGTTATATATCTCAATAGGCTACAACAAGCATGGCAAGACGGAACTGTACCGCGACTTGATGCGCCACCTGGAACATTCCACCGACAAGTTTGAGATAGCCAGGGGCGAGCGGGGCATGGTGATGGTGGTGTTCACCTTGCCTTCCTACGACGTGGTCTTCAAGATTATCAAGGACACCTTCGACTACCCCAAGACCACCACCCGGCAGGAGGTGAGGAACCACTACTATATGGTCTTCAAGCATGACCGGGGAGGCCGCCTGGTGGACGCCCAGGAGTTCGAGCACCTGCGCTTCAAGAAGGACCGCTTCTCTCCCGCGCTGCTGGACGAGTTGTTGCAAGTGGCGGCGAACACCGTATCGGTGGAAGGGGATGAGGTCTATATAAAGCACCTCTACACAGAGAGGAGGCTGGTGCCGCTCAATCTCTACCTGCAAGAGGTGGACGGAGAGAAGGCTGAGGAGGCCGTGATTGAGTACGGGCAGGCCATCAAGGATATGGCTATCACCAACATCTTTCCAGGCGACATCCTGCTGAAGAACTTTGGCGTCACGCGGCACGGCAGGATCGTCTTCTACGACTACGACGAGCTTTGCCTGCTGACCGATTGCAACTTCAGGCAGATGCCGGAGCCGCAGGACGCCGACGAAGACCTTGCCTCCGAACCCTGGTTCTCGGTGGCCGAAAACGATGTCTTCCCTGAAGAGCTACACAGCTTCCTCGGCTTGCCCCCCGACCTGAAAAAGACCTTCTTCAGCAAGCACGGCGAATTGTTCGGCGTAGATTTTTGGGCGGACCTGAAAGCGCGCTACGAAGCGGGCGAGATCATTGACATCTTCCCATACAAGGAGCAGAGGCGGCTAGCACGCTTGGCACGAGATGGTTAGCTCCTCCCAATAACGTTGCGTTGTGTATCATAATGTGCTATTATGTACGCAAGCGTAAGGGGAGGTGAGGAACATGACAAACGCATTGTTGACCACTGACGAAGCCGCACGTTTCCTGGGACTAAGCCCTTTCACAGTCAGGCGTCTGCTAAGGCAAGGTGAATTGCCCGGCAAGAAGGTCGGTAAGCGACGTTGGCGCATCAGGCGTGCGGATTTGGAGGAATACGTGGGCGCTTCAAACAGCGGGAACAGTGGCTCCCCACCTCAGCAACTCCAGCAAACCTGGCAAGGGCGAGGTGACCCAAAGCGCCTGGAAGAGCTAGCGGCAGAACAGGGTGTAAAGCCGGTGGACTCCTCTGGCTGGTTGCGTCTTACTGCCTGGCTTCAAGATGGCGAACCGGATGATGAGTGGAGCGTAGAGGATTTCCTCGCGCCAATCTACGAGTTGCGCGAAAGTTCTCGTGCTGAAGGTAAAGTTTGATGGGATCACGTGTAATTGACACCGACGTGGTCTCTTTTCTTTTCAAGAGCGAACCTGTCTCACAGCTTTACCGAAAGCATCTGGCCGACAATATCCTTATCATATCTTTTATGACGCTGGCCGAGATACGATTAGGGATGCTTGCAGCTGGGTGGGGAGCGAGACGCATCGCTCTGATGGAAGCCTTTCTGGAGCAGTTTGTCTTGTATACATGCGATAGCGAATTGTGGGACGCATGGGCATATATTACCCATTCGGAGCGAGCCAGGGGCAGAGTAATCAACCCACAGGATGCGTGGATCGCGGCTACCGCCATTCGATATGGCATTCCGTTGATCACGCATAACCGCAAGCACTTTGAGGGTGTAGCAGGCCTGACCGTCATATCAGAGGCTGCCGGGTGAAGTAGCAGAGGCGATTAGCGAGGGCCGATGCAGAGTAAGTGATATACAAGACGGAAGCGAACTCTTTCTCCCCAATGTCATTCTTCGCTTCGCTCAAAATGACAAGGAAACAGGGGTGGTGCTCCTCAGCCATCCCGACGCGTCAACATTCCAAACGGCTAACAAGGCGATATAGTTCTTACACAACAGCAAATCTTGATGAGGAGTACACGAACATGCAAACCCAGGAAGAAGTAACGGCTGTCGAAGGGCTGGAGATAACGGCCCCGATCTCCACTGAATACGCAGAGATATTGACGCCCCATGCGTTGCGCTTCATCGAGGCGCTCGCGTGCGAGTTCGACTCCACCCGCGAAATCCTGCTCGACCGCAGGGTGGCCCGCCAGGCCAGGATTGACGCGGGCTACATGCCCCACTTCCTGGCAGAGACCGCGACTATCAGGGAGGGGGATTGGACAGTCGCGCCCCTCCCCGCCGATTTGCAGGACAGGCGCGTGGAGATCACCGGCCCGGCGGACCGCAAGATGATAATCAACGCCCTCAACTCCGGCGCGAAGGTCTTCATGGCCGATTTCGAGGACTCGCTGTCGCCTACCTGGGACAACCTGATCCAGGGGCAGCTTAACCTGCGCGATGCGGTGAGGCGCACCATCAGTTTCAGCAGCCCGGAAGGCAAAGAGTACAGCTTGAACGAGCAAACGGCCACCCTCATGGTGCGCCCGCGCGGCTGGCACCTTGTGGAGAAGCACGTCCACCTGGACGGCAAGCCCATCTCCGCCAGCCTGTTCGACTTTGGCCTCTACTTCTTCCACAACGCCCACGCCCTGCTTGAGCGCGGCACCGGCCCATACTTCTACCTCCCCAAGATGGAGAGCCACCTGGAGGCCCGCCTGTGGAACGACGTATTCGTCATGGCGCAGGAGCTATTGGGCGTACCGCAGGGCAGCATCAAGGCCACCGTACTGATAGAGACTATCATGGCGGCCTTTGAGATGGATGAGATATTGTACGAATTGCGTGAGCACTCGGCGGGCCTCAACTGCGGGCGCTGGGACTACATCTTCAGTTGCATCAAGAAGTTCCGCAACCTGCCTGAGTTCATCTACCCCGACCGCGCCCAGGTGACGATGACCACCCACCCCATGCGCTCATATTCGCTACTCGCCATCAAGACGTGCCACCGCCGCAAGGTCCACGCGATGGGCGGCATGTCGGCCTACATCCCGGTCAAGAACCAGCCCGAAGCCAACGAGCGCGCCATGGCCCAGGTGCGCGCCGACAAAGAGCGCGAGGCGACGGACGGGCATGACGGCACATGGGTGGCGCACCCCGGCCTGGTGCCCATCGCGCTGGAAGCCTTCGACCGGGAGATGCCCGCGCCCAACCAGATAGAGCGCACCCGCGACGACGTTACCGTCACCGAAGCCGATCTGCTGGCAGTCCCAGGCGGCACTATCACCGAGCAGGGGCTACGCACCAATATCAACGTGGGGCTGCAATACCTGGCGGCGTGGCTGGCGGGTTCGGGCGCGGTGCCCATCTATAATCTGATGGAGGACGCCGCCACCGCCGAGATAAGCAGGTCGCAAATCTGGCAGTGGATACGCCACCCCGCGGGCGTGCTTGAGGACGGGCGCAAAGTGACGGTTGAGCTTTTCAGGCAAATGCTCGATGAGGAGCTACCGAAGATAGAGGCCGAAGTGGGCGCGGAGGTGTACGCCGCAGGCAAGTACGGCCAGGCGCGCCAATTGCTTACAGACCTGACGGCATCAGAGGAGTTTGTAGAATTTCTTACCATACCAGGATACGAATACCTGTAGGAAAAGAGTAGGAGGCAACAACCATGGTCAATGGCGACATGGTAGAAGAGATAACGCGAAGCTGGACGCTCGACTCGCGGTGGGAAGGGGTCACGCGCCCTTACACGCCGGAGGACGTTGCGCGGCTCGGAGGCTCGGTGCGGATCGAGCACACCCTGGCTAGGATGGGCGCGGAGAGGCTGTGGCACCTGCTCCATACGGAGGAGTACGTGGCCGCGCTCGGCGCGCTCACCGGCAACCAGGCTATGCAGCAGGTCAGGGCGGGCCTCAACGCCATCTACCTGAGCGGCTGGCAGGTGGCGGCGGACGCCAACCTCGCAGGGGAGATGTACCCCGACCAGAGCCTCTACCCCGCCAACAGCGTGCCCCAGGTGGTGCGCCGCATCAACGCCGCCTTGCAGCGCGCCGACCAGATAGACCGTATAGAGGGGCGCAACGGCACGTACTGGTTCGCGCCCATACTGGCCGACGGAGAAGCGGGCTTCGGTGGCCCCCTCAACGTATTCGAGATGACGAAGGCGATGATCGAGGCGGGCGCGGCGGGGGTCCACTTCGAGGACCAGCTTGCCTCCGAGAAGAAGTGCGGGCACATGGGCGGCAAGGTGCTCATCCCCACGATGCACGCCATCCGCAACCTCGTGGCCGCGCGGCTGGCAGCCGACGTTATGGCGGTGCCGACCATCATCGTGGCCCGCACCGACGCGAACGCCGCTACCCTCCTCACCAACGACGTTGACCCCGCCGACCAACCCTTCCTCACCGGAGAGCGCACCGCAGAGGGCTTTTTCCAGGTGCGCTGCGGGCTGGACGCAGCCATCGCGCGCGCTCGCTCATACGCCGCGTATGCCGACATGGTGTGGTGCGAGACCGCGGAGCCAAGCCTGGAAGAAGCTCGCCGCTTCGCTGACGGCGTACACGAGCAGTACCCCGGCAAGCTGCTGGCTTACAACTGCTCGCCCTCCTTCAACTGGCAGAAGAAGCTGGACGCGACCAGCATCGCCAATTTCCAGCGCGAGTTGGGCGCGATGGGCTACAAGTTCCAGTTCGTCACGCTAGCCGGGTTCCACTCGCTCAACTTCGGCATGTTCGATTTGGCGCGCGGCTACCGGGCGCGCGGCATGGAGGCGTACTCGGAGCTACAGCAGGCCGAGTTCGCAGCCGAGGCTCAGGGCTATACCGCCACCAGGCACCAGCGCGAGGTCGGCACCGGCTATTTCGATGAGGTAGCCCAGGTAATCGCGGGCGGCGCATCTTCGACGGTGGCACTCGCGGGGTCCACCGAGCAAGAGCAGTTCCACTGAGACAAACCGCCTCTTTGTTAGCACTCCAAGAGGTAACAGTTATCAGCTAAAGTAGGAGCGTGTTCACTTATGCCACCGATTGAAGCCATTTACCAGAACGGCGTCTTTCGCCCAATCCATCCTGTAGAACTACCGGAAGGGGCGCGAGTGCAGGTGAGTGTCATAGAGCAAGACCAATTACTAGAAGCGGACCAACCTACAAGGGCGGCACAGCCCCTGGTTGGTGAGGAGTTGGCTGGACTCCTGGACCAGATTGCCGCTCTCCCATATACGCCACACCCTGATGGGCGAACCGACATATCAACTCACCATGATGAAATTCTCTATCCGAATCATGGGGAGCTAGCGTGATCTTTGTTGATACCGGTGCCTTGTTTGCTTATGCGGTCCCAGACGACGAGCACCATAAGATAGCTCAACAATGGGTTCGCCAGAACCGGGTGCCGCTGATCACAACCGACTATATAATTGATGAAATCCTGACGCTGCTCAGAGCGCGTAAGCAATCCGCAAGAGCTACTCAGATTGGCGAATTGCTTTTCGGTGGTAGGTTAGCCAAACTCTATTACTTGGCTGAAGACGATATCCTTGCCTCCTGGCAGGTGTTTCGCACTTACTCCGACAAGGAATGGAGCTTCACCGACTGCACGAGCAAAGTGGTAATAGATAAGCTCAGGCTCACCCACGCTTTCTCTTTCGACCAGCATTTTCGCCAATTCGGCGCGGTAGTTGTTGTACCGTAAGGACTGAATCCTGACCCCTGATCCTCCGTCAGTCAGTTCGCGGTAGCGACAGCAGCACGCGCGTGTACTTGCCCGGCACGCTCTCTGTCGAGAGGGAGCCGCCGACAACCGCCATCATGGTGCTGTGCAAAGCCAGTCCCTGGCCGCTACCCCCGTTGGTGCGCGATACGGTGCCCAACCCTACCCCATCATCCTCTACAACGATTTCCAGCCCATCCCGGCATGCCATCGCCACGCGCAGGTGCAGGGGGCGCGAAACGTCGCCGTTGCGCCCATAGTGACCGGCGTTTCGGATGGCTTCACGGGCGGCATAAAAGAGCACCTCGGAGGTCAGGGATGGGATGTGTTGCGCTTCGCTCGCGGCCTCCGGCTCGACCTGCCACTCTATGCCGTCGAACGCCCCGCCAAACTCCCTCTCAACCGCCTGCCGCAACGCGCCTACCAATCCCAGCCGGGCTACCTCCGGCGCGGCGGTGGTCGGCATCTCGCGCAACAGGTCGGATAGCTGCCGGTGGACCTCTCCCAGTAACGCGAGGGCATCGGGTGGGGCGCTACCGTTCATGCCCGATGGGCTGCTCAGGGCCAGCATCGCCGTGTGCAGGCGGGGCAATACGTCGTCGTGCAATAGGCGGCGGGCGCGCCTATCCAGCACCTGGCTCTCGGCCAGCCTCTGGCGTTGCAGCGACATGAGGCGTTGCGCCATCTCCGCGCTGGCCCGCGTGTCAACCAGCCTCTCGCCACTGGCGCGGGCAATCTCTATCTCCTCCTGCGTGTAAAGCCCGCCGTCCACCTTCTCGCCCAACAGCAGCACGCCTATCAGCCCGCGCTCGCTCCACAACGGCACCGCCCACATCGCCCCGCCGTACCGCCCAGGGTCGAGCGGTACGCACATCGTCTGGGGAGAGTGCAGCCCAGATGCTATTTCGTTCAGGGGCAATTGGGGCACGTCCGCGCCGCCGGGGTAGACGAGTGGCGGGCCGACAAGCGGCGATAGCGGCCCAAGCGCGGCAAGGTAGGCCCTGCGCGTGCCGAGCACATCCGCACAGAGAGCGCGGAAAGGCGTGCCCGCATCTACTACGGGCGATGCCTGTTCGTTGCGCGCCAGGAGGTCTTCGTAGAGGCGTTGGCTGGCGACGAAGGGGCGCAGGAGGTCTATGTACCTGTCGCGCTCGGCGTAGGAGCGCCAGCTGAAGAGGGCGTAGAAGACCGCCATCAGTATAGTAGCGCCCAGCAGCACATACACGGGAGGCCAGTTACGCGCCAGGCTGCCCGCCACGAGCACGCTGTACCCAGCCGCCAGCACGACCGCGCTCCTCCACTGCCGCACCAGGCCGCGCCGGGGGAGCGACTTGCCGGTGAATATCTCGTATGAAACAATAGCCTGCCCCAGCAGCACGTTCGCCACCCCAATCAACGAGGAAATCAGCAGGTCGAACAGGCCGAACGTAAACTCTATTTCGCTGTAGACGTTGGAGAAGGTCTGCCTGCGCGCAGCCAGCACCAGCCACACCATAGCCGCCGTGACCAGCAGGCTAACCAGCAGCAGCACCACAGAAGTGGCGACCAGCCAGGGCCGCGCCCTGCGCCGCGCAAGGTCGCCCATGACGCGCTCCGTTGGGCCGGGGCGGCGCACCACGTCGAGGGACAGGCCCATGCACAGGATGGTGTAGGCGGGGAAGAGGAACACGAGGAGCCACGTGCTGTCGAGGAGCGGCTCCTTCGAGAAGTTGAGGGCAGGCACCTGCGTGTAGGCGGGAAGGGGGTTGGTGAAGAGGAGGAGGGTTGCGAGTACCAGGGCGAGGAGGGCCGTGACGTAGAACATCGGGCGGTGCCTGCGGTAGAGAGCGGTCTGCCTGTTCTCCCAGAAGCCCGCGTACCAGAGCATGACCACGTACCACGCGAAGGGCAGGGCTACCACAGGCACCCACCCCGACTGCCACCAGAAGTTCATCCCCTGGCTCATGTGCCGGATGCCCTGCCCCAGGATGGACGAGTGGCTTACGAAGAAGGCCGCCGCCATCAGCAGACCGCCGCCCGCCACCCACACCCCCCACCTGCCCCGCCGCTCGGCGTTGAGGAGCACGGTCAGCCCCAGCCACAGCAGCACGATGGTGTTGAAGAGCGATACGGACATCACTGCCCAATCGAGCAGGAACTCCGGCGTCACTCCTCCCAGGGTACCCATTCTTCCCGTTCGTTCATCACGAGGGCCGTGCCGTCGGGGTCCCAGGCGAGCATCCTGCCCGACTGCACGATGAGGGCGGCACGGGTGCGCGCCACCTTCTCATCGGTGTTGGTGTCGTTGAGGCCCCAGGCGCAGTATATCTGCCCGTTGGTGCGGCTGATGGTGCGCTTGTCGCGGAAGCCCATGCGCGCCGCTATCTGCTCGTTGGTCAGCCCCTGCGCCAGCATGCGCGCCACCGCCTGCTCGTTCGGCTCAAGCAGGGCCATAGGGGACTGCTCGTCCTTGTGGCGCACCTCCTGCACGCGCGATTCTACTTCGGGGTCAATAAAGCTGTGCCCCGCTACCGCGTCACGCAATAGGGGCTCTATCATCTGCGGCAGGAGATAGTTTGACTTGCGGACGTAGGCGTAATGGCTGAGGATGCCAGATCGTCGGAAGTCGCGGTAATAGGCATCATCGTCCTGGATGGAGTAGAAAACTACAGGCAGGCGAGGGAACTCCCGCCGTATGGCAACAGCCGCCTCGATGCCGTTCATCTGCCCCGCCAGTTGCACGTCCATGAGTATCACATCGGGGCGGCTCGACAGGCAGAAAGCCAACGCCTCCTCGCCGCTCTCGCAGTGGTGCGCCACGCAGACCGCGCCCGTGCCGTCCAACCCCGACCGCAAAGCCAGGCGCAGGTTCTTGTTATCTTCCACTAATAGCAACTTCAGCATGCTATACCACCCTACAGGGATATGTACCCTTTGAGGGTAGCAGAGAGGGGTTGCCCTGTCAAGCACCTGCGTGCCAGGCGAAATGAAGAATCTCGCTCCTCGCGCATCCTCTTGCCTTTGCGTTACCCCAGGCTACTACGCGAGGGACGAGATTCTTCACTTCGTTCATAATGACAAGGGTGGTGGGGTGACGTTTCCCTACAGCCCGATTTTGCATCAGCCTTTATATTGCGTGATTAGCTGTGGATATTTGTTTGTGCTTTGAACATGGAGAGTAGAATATACGTCGTGATAGCGTATGCTTCACGCAATACGCAGTACGTACTACGCTGCTCGGAGGGGAAGATGGCGGCAAACCGGAGGATTGTTGGGCTGGCGATGTCGGAGATGGCGGGGGTGGGGGTGCTGGCGTTGCTGGCTTATTACCTGCCTCTGTCGGGGGCCGCAGGCATGCAGGATGTGTGGTCGGTGGAGAGGGTATTGGCTTATTTGCTCCTATTCATGGGGCCGCTCTTCATCTTTTTGCCGCCAGTCCTGCTGCTGCGGTTAGGGCCTGTGTGGCTGCTAGGCGCGGGGTCGTGGGCGCTGCTCGGTTATGTGCTAGTATTCGTTGGCGCACCCACCAGGCAGGAGGCAGGCTTCTTTGTCTACGCGGCATTCCTGACCCTCCTGTTCGTCGCGCTGGCCTCCGCGCTCAGCGTGCCCGCGGGCGCTATCAGCAGGCGAATGCTACCCCCTGCCAGGCCGAACTTAGAGATGGTGCGCGCCATGCGGCAGGGCGGCCTGCTGGCGCTGTTCGTGGTTGCCTTGCTTGCCATGTCGCCCCTGGGCGTGCTCAACTGGCTCAATACGCTCCTTGTCTTCACCATAGTCGCCCTGACAGAGTTCTTCTTCCTTGCGCGGGACTGAGCGTGAAACGTGATGCGTACTGCGTAGTACGTATTGCGTAATAATTGAACCACAAAGACACAAAGAGCACGAAGCTCGCTAAGATAATGAATTGAACCGCAGAGGTGCAGAGGTTATTTAGGGATTACGCAATACGTACTACGCAATACGCATCAGGTTTTACGTTCTTGTTGGCAAAAAACTGTGAACCTGCGGGGCTTAAAGCGGGTATAATGATTGTATGAACAAGACTGCAATCATCGGCCTCGGCCTTGTGGGGAACTCTATGGGGCTGGCCCTGAAGCGGGCATATGCAGCCGAACCGGATGCTCTGCGCCTGGCCGGGTTCGACCCCGACCGCTCGCGCGAGGAAGCCGCGCTCCGCAGATATGGCAGCGTGGACGAGATCGCGCCCGATCTGGAACGGGCCGTGCGGGGGGCGCAGCTTATTATCCTGGCGACTCCATCGTCCGCGACGCGTGAGGTATTGGGAGCGATTGCCCCATTCGTTGACGAGAGTATGACAGTCACCGACACTCTCTCGACCAAAGCGCCTGTTATGGCGTGGGCCAAAGAGCTTCTGGGTGGACGTGCTAGCTTCGTCGGCGGCCACCCTTTCTCCAAATCAATGGACCTGGAAGCGGCGACGGGCGATGACGTGCCAGGCGCGGACCTCTTTCTGAACGCGCCTTACGCCATCATGCCCCTGACGAACGCGCGCAACGAAGCCCTCAACAGAGTTATATCCCTTGTTGAGAGCCTGGGCGCGCACCCTTTGTTCATAGACCCGGTTGAGCACGATTCCTTCCTGGCAGCCACGAGCCACCTGGCATACGTAGCTAGCGCCGCCCTGATGCGCGTGACCTCCAAAAGCCCTGGGTGGGCGGACATGCGCGGGTTCGCCAATCAGCAGTTCAAGAGCGTCACCGACCCGATGGCTACCGACGCGCAGGTGCTCACCGACGGGCTTATCGCCAACCGCCAGATGCTGCTGGCGTGGATGGACCAGTACATGCTCACTCTACAGGACTTGCGGGAGCAGATTGCCGGGAGCGACCGCGCATCGCTGCTGGCGAGCATTACCGACTGCCACGACTCACGCTATGCCTGGGCGAACGATGAGACGGACGACGCTAAAGACGCCAGGCTCAAGGCCGAATTGCGAGAGGCGATAAATGACGCTCGCCCCGCCCACAGCCTTATGGGCAACTACCTGGCCGACCGTTTCTTTCGTAAGAAAAGCGGAAAGTGACGAGTGCGGAATGCGGAATGCGGAATGCGGAATCACGACTGAATGGCGATAGGCTGCCATGAATGAGGCGCAATCTGAGCAGAGTACTGTTGCTCAGCCCGCAGTTCAGTCTAAGGACCTGACAGATTCCGCATTCCGCATTCCGCATTCCGCATTTCACCGGCCAGGGTTGCACATCACTATAGTCGCGCTGGGTATTTTTCTGGCGGCGCTGGACCAGACGGTTATCGTGACGGCGCTGTGGCCCATCTCCCAGGACCTGCAAATCCCCCTTACCGAACTCGACAAGGCCGCGTGGGTAGTTACTGCCTACCTGCTTGGCTATACGGTCGCGCTGCCTCTGATGGGGCGCGTGGCCGACATCTACGGGCAGAAGCGGGTATATCTTATCTCACTGGGCATATTCGTCGCGGGGTCGGCGTTGTGCGCGGTCGCGCCCTCTCTCGGCTGGCTGATCGCGGCCAGGGGCTTACAGGCAGTGGGCGGCGGGGCTATGCTGCCGGTGGGCATGGCGATAGCGCGGCATGTCTTCGAGGAGAAGAGAGTGCCCTTCATGCTGGGCATCATAGGCGCGGTGGCCGAGGCGGGGGGAGTGGTGGGGCCGCTCTGGGGCGCTATGGTGATGAACGGGCTGGGCGGGCAGTTTGGCGTAACTGGTTGGAGGTGGATATTCTGGGTGAACATTCCCCTCGGCATCCTGTTCGGCGCGCTGATGCTACTCACGCCCAGGCTGCCGCGATTTGCGGGCAAGGTAGACTGGGTTGGAGCGAGCCTGCTGGGGGGTGGCTTGCTCGCGCTGTCGCTGGCCCTGGCAAGCCCCGGCTCGGTGGGTGCGCTGGCGGGCTTCAACGTTTTGGACCAGGGAGGCGGGCCGGGTGAATGGCTGACGCCGCAGAGCGCGGGGCTGTTCGCGCTCGCGTTACTGCTGTTCGGCGTGTTTGTCGCCTGGCAGAGACGCGCGCCTGAGCCGTTGCTGCCGCTCGACCTCTTCTCGCGCCGCAACTGGCCCTTTTCCGCGTCCAACCTGACGAACCTGCTGGTGGGGGCGGCGCTCATCATCACTATGGTGAACGTGCCCCTCTACGTGGCGAGCGTGCTTGACGGCACCGTAGAGCAGGGGGGCCTCATGTTGCTGCGTATGACGGCGTTCATACCTGTGGGCGCGGTGCTGGGCGGCCTGCTGGGGACACGAGTAGTGTACAGGTGGATAGGGGTGGCGGGGCTGCTGGTGACGGCGGCGGGCTTCTGGGAGATGAGCGGGTGGACCACGCAGTCAGCCGACCTGCCCCTCACGTGGCTGGGCCTCGCGCTCAACGGGCTGGGGTTTGGGCTGCTCATCTCGCCTGTGACGGCCACTGCCCTGCAATGGGGCGGCATCAAGAGGGCGGCGCTGTCGGCGGCTACCGTCAACGTTGCGAGGATGGTGGGGATGCTGGTAAGCCTGTCCGCGCTGACCGTGCTGGGGCTGCGCCACTTCCAGGCGCTCATGGCATCCCACCCGGCGGTCATACTGGCCGACCCAGGAGAGAGCGCCGAGGCATTCAACGCACGGCAGGCCGAGTATGTCGCCGCCTACAAAGCCGCCTCGCTTGAGGTCTTTATGGCGGGGTTTTTCATCGCGGCCATACTCTGTATCGTCGCCCTATTGTTCGCCGTCTGGCTGCGCCGCAACCCTGAGAGCAATGTGGAAGCGGGGGCGATATTCTAAGCATTATAAGCACGAAATTATGCCAAGGTAGGGGCGACCCGGTGGATCGCCCCTACCTTTCATCGTCGCCCTACGGCGACTATTCTACCATCATAGCCCGCGTAGGCGGACTTCGTTTGTGTTGCCCGCGACTTCAGTGGCTGGGCATGGCTGGCGTATGGGGAGTTGGCAGGAGCTATCAGGAGGCTTCGCGGTCACGGTTGAGGGTTGGCGCAGTAGGGCCATGCAACTCTTTCCACGCTAGAGCAGCCTCGGTCCTGTTACGCGCTCCTAGCTTGTGCATGATACTGGTGAGGTGGGCTTTGGCGGTATCCACCGAGATGTAGAGGGCGCGGGCTATCTCTTTATTGCTTTTGCCTTCGCAGACGAGCGCGATTACTTCGGTTTCGCGGAAGGTCAGGGGGTGGCCGGGCGCGCCAGCCGGGTACTCGCCAGGAGGCACAGCACTAGCGTCCGCGTGGGCCGCGCCGGGTATATGTGGAAACGTTCTGTTACGGCGATCTTCGGGTGACACGTCCCTCTCCTATAAACATGCTTGCTGACTATTAATTCTAAGCCTATTATAGAACATCAGTTCGCAAAATGATAGTGCAGTGATACTACACTTTCGGGTGATTTTTGCGACTGTGGAAGGGAGAGGGCAGACTATCGGAAATAAATACCTTCAGTGCCGCTTCAAAAGCATCTGAGGTATTCTTCTTCTAATCCACGTTCATTTTTCCGGATTTGGTTGAACCTTGCTAACAATATATTCCGGCGCATCACAGGGTGCTGACGCAACTTGTGGCTCGTCATTAGCTCTGTAACCGAATATTACTACAGGCATAGTTCTGCCAACGATTGTTGTTCCCATAGCCGTTCGCCACCCGGAACCTGTGGGTTTCACATTTATGCCTATGCCAAAATACCGGGAGTCCTGCACATACTTCACCACATCACACTGGCATTGAAAGCATGACAGATAAGGCGCAATCCATAATCCTGCAACCCACGAAAAATCAGTCGAACGGCCATAGTGAGGATACCATCCATAAGGATAGCCTTTCCTCTCTGATAACTGTCTCCCCAACAACCCTAACAACACTTCATGAGGACTTCTTGCGTTCTCAGGGTGGTACTCGAACTTGCTCCGCTCGAAGTATTGCACCTTGTACGTCTTCCCATCCTGGGGGTTCTTCTCTTCATATTCCTCGGTAATAGGGTAGCCATGCACAAACAACCCACCGTGCGTCTCCCAATACCCCTTGAAGAGGCCGGAAAGGTTGTGCCCTGTCTCCCGGAAATAGTGCGCCGGAGCAGGCAGAGGAGAAGCAGGTGGGTCTTGGGCGTGGAAATCTCGACCAAGCGCACCTAGCAACACCTCATAGGTGCTGTCCGCATTCTCCGGGTGGTACTCGAAGCGATTGCGCTCAAAGTACTGCACCAGGTATTGGGTGCCATCTGCCCCTACCGGCTCATAGAACTCTTCTGTCAGAGGATAGCCAAATTGTGCCAGGCCACCATATTTGTTCCAGTAGTCCAGGAAGGAGCCACGTAGAGTATGGCCCGTCGCCTCGAACCAATGCACGCCCACTTGCTTGGGGTCGGGTACGGAGCCGGTCAGGAGGATGGGATGGGTGGAGGGTAGAACGAGGGTGGGTTGCGGAGTAGGGGGAGCCTGGGGTAGTGGGTTTGCCTCGGCAGGCACTTCTCGCACGTAAAGCAGGGCGAGCGCTGCTAGTAATGATGCCCAGGCATACAAGAACGCATATTTTCTCATAGCCATGACCTCCTGACGTGCCATTTAGATGCGTTTGCCCCGGTCCGCGAGGCGCTTCAGCTTGAAATAACTACCCCAAAGTAGTATAATCTTATAGGTACAATTCGTGCGTCGCTTTCTAAAGAGTGGGAGGCCCCCACTTTTTTTGTCGTATTGACACAGCGATGAATTCGCAATTTGCAATCCGAATTTACAAGTCTAAAACTGAATATTCTGAAAGGGGAGAAAATAAGAGATGAAGAGTGACCTGTATGCAGCCATCAACCAGATAGCCGCCGAGCGCAATATCCCGCGCGAGGCCATTTTGCGCGGTATCGAGGATGCCATTATCACCGCGTACCGGCGCATCTCAGGCACCGACCAGAACGTGGCGGTCAAGCTAGACCTGCAATCGGGGGACGCCCGCGTGTTCGAGCGCCGCACCGTCGTGGAGCAGGTAGAAGACCCCGCTTTGGAGGTCTCCATTGAAGACGCCCTGCGCGTGAGTGAGGAGGCCAGGGTGGGTGATATGGTGGAGAAAGAGACGACCCCCGCAAACTTCGGGCGCATCGCGGCGCAGACCGCCAAGCAGGTCGTCATGCAGCGCATCCGCGAGGCTGAGCGCGACCGCGTCTTCAGCGAGTTCAATGATAGAGAAGGCGATATAGTGCTGGCGAACATGCAGCGCCAGGACCAGAACGGCAACTGGATACTTGAGGTGGGCCGCGCGGAGGCGATCCTGCCGCCCAATCACCAGGTGAAGAGTGAGCGCTACCGCTCCGGCAACCGCATGCGCGTGCTGCTGCTCGAAGTGCAGAGGAATCCCAAAGGCCCGCAACTGATAGTGTCGAGGGCGGACAGGGCGTTCCTGCGCCGCCTGTTCGAGCTTGAAGTGCCCGAAATCATGAGCGGCATCGTGGAGATAAAGAGTATCGCCCGCGAGTCGGGTATGCGCTCGAAAGTGGCCGTGTCAGCCCGCCAGTCGAATGTTGACCCGGTAGGCTCCTGCGTGGGCATGAAGGGCCAGCGCATCCAGAAGATAGTGGACGAGCTGGGCGGCGAGAAGATAGACGTGGTGCTGTGGGACCCCGATATGTCGGTCTACATAGCGAACGCGCTCTCGCCCGCGCAGGTCTTGTCGGTGGACCTCAACGAGGACGAGAAGACCGCCTCGGTGGTGGTGCCTGAGAAGATGCTGTCGCTGGCGATCGGCAAGGAGGGGCAGAACGCCCGCCTGGCCGCCAAATTGACAGGCTGGAGGATTGACATCAGGAGCGCGGTCAGCCCCGAAACAGAGGAAGAGCCTGAGATAGACGATGAAGAGCTAGCTCGCCGGGCGGCAGCCATGCTCAGGGCCGAAGCCGCGGCAAGCGGCAGCACAGGCAACGGCTTCCAGCCGCCCGTGATGGACGAGGAAGGCGCAGCGCCAAAGGAAGAGCGCCGCAAGGTCCGCCCCAACAACACAGTCGTCTACCAGGGAGTAACTTACGGCCCCCTCCCTGAGATGATGCCCGGCGAGAGCGTCCGCCTCCGCGCCACCGACAGCCAGATAGAGGTCCGCACCGACTCAGGCCGCACAATCGCCACCTACGAAGTACAACAAGAGGTAGCAGTCGAGGTAGGGGCGGAAGAAGAGTAAAACGTGAAACGTGATTATTGAACCGCAAAGACGCAAAGAATCGCAAAGTTCGCTAAGATAGTTACGGTTGAACCGCAGAGACGTAGAGTTATTAACGGTTTCATGCACCACGTTTCACGTTTTACGCATTGTATAATAGAGGGATGAGCACGAAAACGAACAAGAGTAAAGGTCCGAGGCCGAAGCATGTGCCGCAACGCACTTGTGTGGCGTGCAGGACTACCGAGGCGAAGAGGGGGCTGGTGCGCGTTGTGCGTACAGCCGAGGGGAAGGTGGAGGTAGACGAGACGGGCAAGAAGGCGGGACGCGGGGCTTATTTGTGCAACTCGCGCATCTGCTGGGATAAGGCCCTCAATAGCAAGGTGCTTGAGTATGCGCTCAAGACGGCTATAAGTATGGAGGATAAAGCGTCGTTGCGGGCTTACGCAGCCACTATCTTGGATAGCGATGAGTGACGAGTAGCGAGTGATGAGTGGCGAGTGGCGAGTGCCGAGTGCTACTTTCAGCTTCTATATCACTGGTCCCTGACCACTGATCACCGACCACTGACCACTCGGTACTGAAAAGAGGAGGAAATATAACATGCCAAAGAAAATAGATTACGTAGTTGTTACTCAGACGCCTGACGACCAACTAGATACACCCGATACGACAGAGGAAGAGACTTTTGGAGGGGGCAAGGCCCGCGCGCCGCGTCCTGGACCGGGGGGCCGGCCTGCGGGTGGCGCTCGTCCGGGTGGTCCCGGCAGGCCCGGTGGCGCGAGGCCAGGCGGCGCGGGCGGCGCGGCTCGGCCCGGTGGCGGGTTCCGCAACACGGGAGGTCGCCCCGGAGGCGGCTTCGGAGGTCGCAGCAACACGGGAGGTCGTGGCGGCGCGGGTGGAGGCAATCGCGGGCCAGGCACGGCAGGCGCGGGCGTGCGTGGCGGTGGCCGGGGGTTCGGAGGCATAGGCCGCCTCGGCACCCTGGAACGCCCCACCCCCAAGGTGGAACTGCCGCCCTTCATGACCGTGAAAGAGATGGCGGACGAGATGGGCGTAAACCCCACCGGCATCATCCGCGAACTTATGAAGCATAACGTGCTGGCGACCATCAACCAGCAGATAGATTACGATACCGCAGCCATCGTCGCCATCGGCATGGGCTATGAAGTGTCAGAGGCCATACCCGAAATAGAGGAAGACCTGGGCGAGGTGCTGACCAACCACCAGGGCGCGACGAGCACCGCCAGGCTTGCGCCGAGGCCGCCTGTCGTGACCATCATGGGACACGTCGACCACGGGAAGACCAAGTTGCTCGACACGATACGCAAGACCAACGTGATAGCCACCGAAGCGGGCGGTATCACCCAGCACATCGGCGCTTACCAGGTAGAGTTGCAGGGCAAGAAGATATCCTTCCTCGACACGCCGGGCCACGAGGCGTTCACCGCCATGCGTGCGCGTGGAGCGCAGGCCACAGATATAGTTATCCTGGTGGTGGCGGCAGACGACGGCGTGATGCCCCAGACGCTTGAGGCGCTCTCGCACGCGAAGGCGGCGAACGTGCCGATCGTTGTGGCTATAAACAAAGTAGACAAGGAAGACGCCAATCCTGAGCGCGTGAAGACGCAGCTATCCCAGCAGGAGCTGGTGCCCGCCGAGTGGGGCGGTGAGACCGAGTTCATTGAGGTGTCAGCCCGCACCGGCGACGGCATCCAGGACCTGCTTGAGACGATTTTGACGGTGGCCGAGCTTGCCGAGTTCAAGGCGACACCCGACAGGCCCGCCACAGGCGTCATCCTGGAAGCCGAGATGGACCGCAACCGGGGTCCGCTCGCCAGGGCGCTTATCCAGAACGGCACGCTCAACCTGCGCGACTACGTAGTGGCCGGGGCGACCTGGGGCCGTGTGAAGGCTATGCAGGACGACAAAGGGCGCAAGCTACGCAAAGCAGAGCCGTCTACACCCGTAGAGTTGTTGGGATTGACGGCTGTACCGCAGGCGGGCGATACCCTCCTTGTGGCCCCGGACGAGCAGACCGCCAAGCAGATAGCCGAGCAGCGCGCTCGCGCTCGCCGCATGGAGGAGAGCACGCAGGGCATCAAGACTGTCAGCCTGGACGACCTCTTCGCCCAGATACAGGCAGGGGCGATTAAGGAGCTACGCATAATCCTGAAGGCGGACGTGCAAGGCTCGTTGGAGGCTATCACGCAGACGCTGGGCAAGCTCTCCACCGATAAGGTGAAGGTGAACGTGCTGCATAAAGCGACGGGCGGCATCACCGAGTCAGATGTCGCGCTCGCCTACGCTTCAAGCGCGATCGTCATCGGCTTCAATGTGCGCCCCGACGCGGCAGCCAAGCGGGCAGCCGACAAGAACCACGTTGACATCAGGTTCTACGACATCATCTACAACCTGGCCGAAGAGATCGAGAAGTCCATGATAGGTATGCTCGACCCAACGTTCCACGACGTGACCGACGGCTACGCCGAGGTGAGGGCCGTCTTCCGCCTCCCTAAGAACGAGCAGGCTGCGGGCCTCATGGTCACGGAAGGCAAGATCTCGCGCAACTCGCAGATACGCCTGCTGAGGAACGGCGCGGTCATCTACGATGGCACGGTATCCGCTCTCAAGCGTTTCAAGGACGACGTGCGCGATGTGGCCCAGGGCTACGAGTGCGGCATCAGCCTGACAAACTTCAACGACTTCCAGGAAGGCGACACCCTGGAGGCTTATCGCAAGGAGCAAGTAAAGTAGTGCGAAGGGATCAGGGGTCAGGGATTAGGGGTCAGTTAGATGCCTCAATCCTGATCCCTGGTCCCTGATCCCTGATCCCTATGACCACACGCCGACAGATACAGGTAGCTGACGAGATACAGCAGATCGTCTCGGTGCTTTTGCAGCGCGATATGAAGGACCCGCGCATCGGGTTCGTGACGGTCACGTCTGTGACGATTACGGGCGACCTGAAGTATGCGCGCATCTTCGTGAGCGTGATGGGCACGCCGGAGGAGCAGAAGGCCACTATGGACGCGCTCTTCAGCAGCCGGGGCTACGTACGCCGCGAGCTTGCCAGCCGCTTGAGCATACGCGCTGTGCCTGAGATACAGTTCAAGCTCGATCACGGCGTTGAGTACAGCGACCGCATAAACAGGCTGCTCAACGAGTTGAAAGAGGAAGATGCGAAGAAGGCGAGCGATGCTCCTGTGACTTCTGACGATGGCGCGAGCGAGACCTCCGGCGACATTGCGAAAGAAGAGAGTGTCGCCCCTCCCCAGGAGGAGGCGCGTTGAGCGAGAGGGACGCAACCGCCGAGCCACCCAGCGACAAGGTGGTGGACGAGCGCGTACCATCGTGGACGCTGCCTGAGTACAAGCAGATATGCGCCTGGCTGGAAGGGGCCGAGAAGATATGGCTGCCCCTCCACGTCTCCCCCGACGGCGACTGCCTCGGCTCGTCGCTGGCTTTCGCGAAGACGCTACAGGCGCGTGGATACGATTGCACAGTTGTCTCTTCCGACCCCATACCGGCGATGTACCAGCCGTTGTTCAACGCCGAAGACGTGTTCATAGGCGCTGTACCCCCCGGCATGCCTGCCACCCATATAGCCTGCCTCGACATCAGCGACCCTAGCCGCACGGGGGACTTCTACCAGGCTAACGAAGCCACCTTCAGGGGTGAGACCGGCGTCAAGCTCCTCAACATGGACCACCACGCCACCAACGTGCGGTTCGGCGATCTTCAATTGCTGGACACGAGCGCGCCCGCCTGCGCCGAGCAGGTATTCATCGCCCTCAAGGAAATCGGCTGGCCCATAGACACGGAGACCGCCAACTACCTCCTCCTGGGCATCATCACCGACACGCTGGGCTTCCGCACGCCGTCGACCACCGAGCGCACCCTGCGTGTAGCCGCCGACCTGCGGGAGCGTGGCGGTGACATGTTCAAGATAGTTGACCTAGTGTTCAACAGCCGCCCACTGTCGAGCATAATGCTGTGGAGCAAGGCGCTCAGCAGCGTGGCGACGGGTGCGGACGGGCGGGTGCTCTTCGTACAGGTCACGCCTCGGATGCTGGTCGAGGCAGACGCTAAGGAAGAAGAGCTAGAGGGGCTATCCAGTTATCTCGCGTCGGTGCGCGGCAAGGTCAAGGTAGCGGCTGTGCTCAAAGAGAGGGAGGACGGCACCACGCGTGTGTCGTTCAGGAGCAAGCCGGGGGTAGACGTTGCCGCCATAGCCCGGCACTTCGGCGGCGGGGGCCACCCACAGGCGGCGGGGGCCACCATACCCGCCACAGGCGAAGATGCAAGCCGCCTCTTCCTGCAAGCCTGCGCCGAGGTTTTGGATTCGGCGTAGCAGAGACGCAATATGTCGTTCCGAAGGCCACCTTCACCTCCGGCAGAGGTTCTTTATGGCTGGTAATTCATCAAATTGAGGCCGAAGGCTTCAATTTGATGAATTACCAGGTTCTTTAGAATCGCTTTCGACATGAAGATACGTTTACTGACAGAAGCAGACGCAGAAGATTACCAGCAGTTGCGCCTGCGGGTGTTGCGTGAGGAACCGGAGGCTTTTGCTTCTTCGTATGAAGATGCCGTAGACAGGCCGCTCACCGAAGTAATCAAGCGCTTGAAGAACGAGGGCGGCTCACCCGACAACTTCATCCTGGGGGCTTTGGACGGCGCGTTGGTGGGCATGGTGGGTATGTACCGCGAGCAGGGTATAAAGTTGCAGCATAAAGGCCACATCTGGGGCGTGTACGTGGCGCCGGAAGCGCGCGGGCGCGGCGTAGGTCGTATGCTGATGCAGAAAGCCCTAGCCCATGCCGCCACTTTGAGAGGGCTGGAGCAGGTCTACCTGGGTGTGGCGGCCAACAATACGGCGGCGCGGCAACTATATCTCTCGCTCGGCTTCGAGGTCTACGGCATCGAGCGCCACGCGATGAAGATCGCCGGGCGATACATAGACGAGGAACTCATGGTGCTATGGCTGACCCCACAAACCCTGGCCTAGACGGCATCTTCAACATAGACAAGCCCAGAGGCATGACCTCGCACGACGTAGTGGCGAGGGTGCGCAGCATGATCCGAATGCGGAGTGCGGAACACGGAATGCGGAATCAATCGCTCCGCACTCGTGTAGGGCATGCGGGCACGCTCGACCCTATGGCGACGGGTGTGCTGCCAATAGTGGTGGGCAAGGCTACGCGCTTGGTGGAGTACCTGGCGGACGCCGACAAAGCTTACAGGGCTACGCTGGTGCTGGGCGCTACGTCCGACACATATGATGCGGAAGGCACGATCACTTCCAACCCTGACGCCCCTATACCGATGCAGGAGCAGATAGAGGAGGCGATAGAAGCATTCAGGGGAGAGATAGAGCAGCTACCCCCGATGCACTCCGCTATAAAGATGGGCGGCAAGAAGCTGTATGAATTGGCACGCCAGGGCATAGAGGTAGAGCGCAAACCCCGGCTAGTGAACATTACCCGGCTGGATATACTTGGCTACAGGCCACCTCTCCTGCACATATTCGTGGAGTGCAGTAAAGGGACCTACATACGCTCCCTAGCGCACGACCTGGGGGCTGCCCTCGGCACGGGCGCGTACCTGGACGACCTCACGCGCACCCGACACGGCCCTTTCACCCTCGAAGATGCGACCACCCTGGACGGCCTGGAAGCAGCCTTCAAAGAGGTCACATGGCAAGAAATCCTCTATCCACCTGAGCACATCCTGGCAGGCTGGCAGAGGCACATAGCTACCTCGGAGGAAGAGGTAGCGATAACTCAGGGCAAGCCTTTGACGTTGCCACCACCGCAGGCTGGGGAGCGTCCCATGATGGTCGCAAATCGGGCATCAGGCCAATTGCTGGCTGTGTTGTATTGGGACGAAGAGAAGAATGTTTGGAAGCCGAAGAAGGTTTTTACCACGTAGCGCTATACGAGAGCAGTTATCGGCACGCAAGACAGGAATAAAGATTATAAGTAAGTATTCAGAATAAAGGCAAAAGAATGTAGCTGTAGGGGCGAGGCATGCCTCGCCGTGATGGGGATGGCGTACCAACTTTGCGCGTGAACCCAGACAGGGCGGGGCATGCCTCGCCCCTACCCTACAGATGAACGCGTTTAGTAGCAACATACGTTATACTGCTATGAATGCCCCGGTGAGGACACGCACCGAGAAGGCCATCAAGCAAATCAAACGCTACGGCGATAAGACACCCAAAAAGAGAGATTAGACTACCATAACATGCATACCATTACCGACCTGACGCAACGCGACCCCACCCCTACCATCTTAACCATCGGCTCATTCGACGGTGTACACCTGGGTCACCAGAGTCTTATCGGCAGCGTGGTGGAGCGGGCGCGTGCCAGTGGCGTGGCGGCTGTCGCCCTCACCTTCGAGCCTGCTCCGCGTGAGGTGCTGCGCCCCGGCCAGCCTATGGCCTACCTGACCCGCCTGCCTCAGAAGCTGGAATTGCTGGGCAAGACGGGCCTCGACGAAACGATAGTCGTGCCCTTCACACAGGAGCTATCGCAAGTGCAAGCGCCCGATTTCATAGCATGGGTGCGGCAATTCGTCCCTTTCGTAGAGATGTGGGAGGGCGAAGGCTTCGCGCTTGGGCACGGGCGCACGGGCAACACCGGCGTGCTGGCGCAACTCGGCACGGAGATGGGGTATAGCTTCCACATCGCGCCCCTGGTAGAAGTGGGAGGCGAGCCTGTGAGCAGCACGCGCATCCGGGAGGCCATAATGTCGGGCGACATGGAGACCGCTACCGCACTCCTGGGCCGCTACGCAACCGTACTCGGCACCGTCGTACCAGGCTCGCGCCGGGGTCGCGAATTGGGCTTTCCCACTGCCAACCTCGCCACCCCGCCCAACCTCGCCCTCCCAGCCGACGGCATTTACGCCACCTGGGCGACTCGCCCCGCGACGGGTGATGTGCTGCCCTCCGTAGCCAGCGTGGGCACCCGCCCCACCTTTGAGGACGACGCCCGCCTGGTAGAAGTCTTCATCCTGGACTACGACGCCGACCTCTACGGCGAAACCCTCACGACGCACTTCGTCAAGTTCCTCCGCCCTCAAGTGCGCTTCGAGGGCATAGAACCCCTCATAAAGCAAATGGCCGCCGATACAGCCACCGCGCGAGATGTACTGGCTAGTTCCGTTGCGCCGGAGGCGTGAAACGTGAAGTGTATTTACGGAACCACAAAGACGCAAAGGAACGCAGAGTTCGCAAAGGTTCTGTGGGTTTTGAACCGCAGAGACGCAGAGGTTATTTTGGGTTTCACGCATCACGTTTTACGAGTCTTAATCCGAATCGTAACCCCGTTCGTAGTTATTAGTGAAAGACAGACAGATAGACAATGAGTTCGCTCCTTCCTCCTTCTTAGACCAGAACCCCTGCTACCTTATCGGTGACAGGGGTTCTGGTTTTATGCTTGATATAATGTAGGGGAGGTTCCCCACCGGCTTTTACTCGTTGATGAACCAACCGATGCCAGGCGCGGCGTCGTTGGGCTGCGGGTAATACTGGCGCAGCTTGCCGATGGTGTAGGGGTCGAGGGGCCTGCTGCCTGCCGTGTAGAGGGCGAAATGCAGGTGCAATACTCCACGCGCTCCCGTGTCGCCCGCCCACCCTAGAAACTGCCCGCGCTTCACGGTGAGGGTGCGCGACTGTGAGCCGAGGGGTATGTCGTCGGAGATAGAGGCGAGATGGCCGTAGTAGGTATAGTAGGTCACGCCGTTGACGTTGTGCTTGACCCATACGGCGTTGCCCTGGCGGGAGGTGCAGTTGCCGCAAGCCTCGCCGTCCGCCGACGCGATAACGGCGAAAGTCTTCCAGGTGTTCAACCTGTTCACGCTGCCGTTGATGTAGTCAATACCGTTGTGGAGCCCGCCGCTGCTCGAATAGTACCACCCCGACAGGATGGACATTCGCTCGGTAGCCTCGAAGGGCAGAGTCAGGAAGGGTGTCGTGGCTTGCTGGGCGGCCACGGCATGAGCCGTATTGCCTGCATAAGGCACGAAAGCCGAAGCAAGCATGGCAAGGGCCAACGCAACGCCCGCGACATAAGAGCCGGTCTTGTTGAGAGACGTCGCCACGAAACGAATGCTGGGGAGCGACGAAAACCGGGGAGTAGACATACGCATTGAAAAACTAACCTCCAATCAAAGGGACACAAGGTTTCACAGGCCGTTTAGATAATGTCCGGCACGACAAGGGGGAGTATACCCGCACCACAAGCGTAAAAGCCAGCATTTCAAGCGCATTTTGGCGTTTTTACTACGCAGGATACGCTAGCTTACGTACCCATACCGTATGAAACTACGTAGTAGCGATGAGCCTAAGGACCTATTACGTAGGGATCAGGGGTCAGGGACCAGGGGTCAGGGTTTTGGTCCACGCTGACATTGCGAGAACTGACTACAAGCGCCCACCCTCTGGCCGCAAAGCCCTAGCCCTTAGCCCCTAACCCTATTGGTGATAAGTTAAGGAATCTGTCACGATGTCAAGGTGCAAACAAGCATGATTTTGGAGGCATACAACCCAAGTAGACCAATCCTATTATGGCCCTACTTCCCTGGAAAGTTGCTACTAGCACTAATAGTACGAGTGGCTTCCCAGGTTTTTGGTTGGGAAATGACTTCAAATTCATGCTCAAACCATCTTGACAATCGGCTAGATTCCTTAACTTATCAGCAATACCCTAACCCCTAACCCCTGATCCCTAACCCCTGATCCCTAACCCCTGATCCCTAACCCCTAACCCCTAACCCCTGATCCCTAACCCCTGATCCCTAACCCCTGATCCCTAACCCCTGATCCCTAACCCCTGATCCCTAACCCCTGATCCCTAACCCCTAATCCCTGACCCCTAATCCCTGACCCCTAAAATCGTGGTACGGCTCGTGCCATGTATATTCAGGTGCTATGATGAGGCACGAATGTTAGGAGGAGACTATCTGATGTCACAAGTAGAATCTACGGTGCTGCACAAGATGACCAAGTTGCAGCGCATGCAAGCCGCTTTGACCAACCAGCCTGTGGACCGCCCGCCCGTATCGCTGTGGAGGCACTTCTACGAGTGCGAGCGCACGGCTGAGGACCTGGCGGGGGCGATGCTCGCTTTCCACAAGAAGTACGATTGGGACTGGATGAAGATAAACCCCCGTGCCTCTTACCACGTAGAGGGCTGGGGGGTGAAGACGAGCTATGGCGGCGGGCCGAGCGATAAGCCGCAGGTGAGCGGTCACCCCATCCAGGGTGCCAGCGATTGGGGCAGGTTGAAGCCACTGTCTACCAGCGAAGGTGTTTTAGACGAGCAGATCGAGGTGATAGAGCGCGTGGGAGAAGCGCTGGCCGGGGAAACCTACTTCATCGAGACGATCTTCAGCCCGCTCTCCATAGCCGCCGACCTCATGCCGGGCAAGCGCGACCTGCTGGACGTAATGAAGCAGGAGCCGCAAGCCCTCAAGGACGGCCTGGAAGTTATCACGCAGACGTTCGCCGACTTCGCACGACAATGCGTGCAGTGTGGCGCGAGCGGCATCTTCTTCGCCACGACAGATTGGGCCAGCCGCGACATGCTCAACGAGGAGCAGTGGGAGGAATGGGGCAGGCCCTACGATTTGCGGGTGCTTGAGGCGGTGCAGGGCGCGCCCTTCAACGTGCTCCACGTCTGCAAGGAGAACAACCTCCTCTTCTGCCTGGCCGATTACCCCGTCCATGCCATCAATTGGGCCGTAGGCTCACCCGGCAACCCTGGCTTACGGGAAGTGCAGCTAAACACCGACAAGACGGTGATAGGCGGCTTCAAGAACGAGACCCTGCGCGAAGCCACCCCAGCCCAGATCACCTCGGAAGCAAGGCTGGCACGAGAGCAGACAGGTGGGCGGCGGTGGATACTAGGCCCAGCCTGCTCCATAGACGTAGATTGCCCAGAAGAGAACGTCCGCGCCGCCCGCAACGCGGCTGACCAGTTGCAAGGGCTGGCCTGATTTCTCCCATCAGGAATTAGATTAGCAATAAAAATCCTCGGTTGAGCGCGGAGCGCTCAACCGAGGATTTTTATTGCTTTAGAAAGCTACTTGCTTGCTACGAACTCGTACACTGCATCGAGAGCGCGGTCAAGCCCTCCGGGGTCTTTGCCTCCGGCCTGGGCCATGTTGGGCCGCCCGCCTCCCCTGCCGCCTATGGCTGGGGCTATCTCCTTGATGATGTCGCCCGCGTTGATGCCCTTCTCAATGACATCCTGCGTGACCATCGCCAGCAGCTTCGGTTGGTCCTCTATGACGGCACCCAGCACCACCACGCCGGAGCCTAGCTTGTCGCGCAGGTGGTCGCCTGTGTCCTTGAGGGCATCCATGTTGGATGCGGAGGCGCGGGCTGTGAGTACCTTCACGCCGCCCACCTCGCGCACCTGCTGGGCCATACCGACATGCTCGCCCCTGGCTATCTGGCGCTCCAACGCCTCTATGCGCTTCTGGGCCTCGCGCAATTGCTCCTGCAAGGTGGCTACCTGCTCGACGGCGCGGTTGGGCGTGGTTTGCAGGCGGGAGGCCACGCTCGAAAGGAGATCGCGGCGCTCCTGGGCGTATTCTACGGCACCCGCGCCCGTCACGGCCTCCACCCGGCGCACGCCTGAGCCTATGGAACCTTCGTACGTGATGTAGCAAGCGCCTATCTGCCCCGTGCGCTCAACGTGCGTGCCGCCGCAAAGCTCTTTACTCTCGTAGCCCGGTATCCGCACCATACGCACCACGGAACCATACTTCTCACCGAAGAGGGCCATAGCGCCCTCGGCGAGCGCCTCCTGGTAGGCCATCTCCCTGGGCTGCACGGGGTAGTCGGCGCGTATCTGCTCGTTGATGATGCGCTCTATCTGCGTCAAATCCTCACGCGACAGGGCATGGCCGTGTGTGAAGTCGAAGCGCAGCCTGCCCGGCTCCACCACCGACCCGGCCTGGTGGACGTGGGTGCCGAGCGTATCGCGCAGGGCTTTATGCAGCAGGTGAGTGGCGGTGTGGTTACGCATGGTGTCCCAGCGCGTACTCTCAGGCACCTGGGCGCGCACTTCGGCCCCGGTCCTCAGCGTGCCTTCGGAGACGACCCCGCGATGCACGATGATGCCGCCCACCGGCCTGCGCGTGTCCCGCACCTCCATGCGCCCGCCCTCCCAACTGAGGTAGCCTTTGTCCCCCACCTGCCCGCCGCCCTCCGGGTAGAAGGGCGTCCGGTCCAGCACCACTTCAACCTCCTGCCCCTCCCCGGCCAGGTCCACTATCTCTTTGCCCTGGATGATGCCGAGCACCTTGCCTGTGGTATCGAGCAGGGAGTAGTCGTAGCCGAGGAATTGTGTCGGCTCAGGGGAAACTTGCTGGTAGATGTCCAGGTTCTGCCTCTCGCCCTGCTTGAGCGAGGTAGCACCCTTACTGGTGTCGCGGGCACGGCTCATGGCGGTTTCGTAGCCCTCCGTGTCCAACTCGAAGCCGCGAGCGTAGGCCATGTCGGTGATGAGGTCCCTGGGCACGCCGTGAGTGTCGTATAGCTTGAACATCTCTTCACCAGGCAGGGTATCCCCCGACTTCAAGCCCAGGGACGATACCGCCTGCTCGAACCTATTTACGCCGGTCGTTATGGTGCGGGCAAAGCTCTCTTCCTCGGCGAGTATGGCCTTCAATATGAACTCGCGGCGCTGCACGATCTCAGGGTAAGTGTCGCCCATGATCTCCATGACCACTTTGGCAATCTCGCCCAGGAAAGGCTCTTCCAGCCCCAGCTTGCGCCCATGTATCATGGCCCGGCGCATCACCCGGCGCAGCACGTACTCCCGCCACTCGTTGCCGGGCCGCACGCCTTCGCCTATCAAGAATGTGGCGGCGCGTCCGTGGTCGGCTATCACCCGGTAGGAAGTTATCATGCGAGCCATCTCTTCAGCCGAGTGCCCGGTAAGCTCCTGGGTCCTCTCCATGATGGGGCGGAAGAGGTCGGTATCGTAGGTGCTGCTTACCCCCTGCATGACAACCGACATGCGCTCCAGGCCCATGCCCGTGTCCACGCCCGGCTTCTCAAGAGGCACGAGCGTGCCGTCGCCGGGCTGGTCGTACTGCATGAAGACCAGGTTCCATATCTCGAAGAAGCGGTCTTCGTCGGTGGCGGGGTTGTTGCCGTCCTCGCCGCGCTCAGGGTAGAAATCCCAGTAAATCTCGGTGTTCGGCCCGCACGGCCCCCGGTCGCCCATCGCCCAGAAGTTATCCTCGGCACCCCTGCGAGTAATCTTGTGGGCGGGCACCCCGGCCACTTCCTGCCACAGGTCGAACGACTCGTCGTCGTCCAGGTAGATTGTAGGCCAGAGGCGGTCGGGGTCGAGGCCGAAGACGTTTGTCAGGAGGTCCCAGGCATAAGCGATAGCGTCTCGCTTGAAGTAGTCGCCGAAGGAGAAGTTGCCTAGCATCTCGAAGAAGGTCTGGTGGCGTATGGAGGGGCCGACGTTTTCGAGGTCGTTATGCTTGCCCCCGGCGCGCATGCACTTCTGCGAGGTGGCGGCCCGCTTGTAGGGGCGCGTCTCGTTGCCCAGGAAGACATCTTTGAACTGCACCATGCCCGCGCTGGTAAAAAGGAGGGTCGGGTCGTTCGCGGGCACTATTGAGGATGACGGTACGTGGGTGTGCCCTCTCTCGGCAAAAAACTGTATGTAGCGCGAGCGTATGTCGCGGCTGGACATGTATTGCATGATACGGACCTCTCCTTCGGGCGAAAACATTAGAGTAAAGACCATTGTACAGGGGCACAGGAGAGACCGTCAAGGTTCTGAGGTCGTAGGTACAGGGCGGCACAGGTTGTAGGGGGTTAGGGATTCAGGACGATGCTCCCCGATATTCCTTCGAGTATAATCACGATACAGGGTCCGAACGGGCAGGAGGTGAGATTATGCAGCTAGAAGACTACTTCGATTTTCTCAGGCCGGATGACATCCGGGTCAAAGGCACGCGCGTCGGCATCGAGACCATCCTGTACGACTTTATCTACAAGAGCCGCAGGCCCGAAGAGATAGTGCAGAGCTACCCAACGCTCACGCTGGAGCAGGTGTACGCCACGATCACCTACTATCTGCACAAGAACGAGGAGGTAAGGGAGTATATAGCTAACTGGCTGGAATGGGGGCGGCGAATGCGGGAGGAGCAGAATCGCAACCCAAGCCCCGCGATTCTCAGGCTGCGCCGCATAAAAGCCGAGCGCAAGGCTGCCGAAGAAGCTGCTGAGGCTGCCGAAGAAGTGCCCATAAAGTGAGCGTAATTAAATTCCTGCTGGATGAAAACGTTGACGACAGGCTGAGAGCAGCGTTACACCAACATGGCCGTGATGTGGTCGTATGGACAGTAGGCGATCCGGTGGCACCGCCTAAAATGACCCCCGACCCTGATATTTTGCTCTGGTGCGAAGCCTACGAGTTCGCCCTGGTTACGAATAACCGTGCGTCTATGCCCGTTCACCTGAAGGCGCACCTTGCTACCGGGCACCATGTGCCGGGCATTTTCATCTTGAATTCCAATATGAGCCTCATGGAGACGGTTGAGGAGTTGGCTACGATTGCAGGCGCGTCAAGAGAGGAAGAATACTCCGACCGGATAGTCTTCCTGCCCGTTGAATAGAAATGCCTTAATGAATGAGCGTTTAGAGTATTTCGAAGAGGCTGTCCAGCAATAAACTCAAGCCCGTCGCCCGAACTCGCGCTCTAGCTGCATTTGGGAGAGGTGCAGCATCGTTGGGCGGCCATGCGCGCAGGAGCGGGGAAAGCTGCATAGCTCCAACTGGCCCATCATGGCCCGCATCTCGTCCAGCGAGAGGGCCTGGCCAGCCCGTATGGCGCTGTGGCAGGCCAGCGTGATAGCCATCTCCTCACGCCAGCGCGCGGGTTGGCTGCCATGTATCACGGTGTCAAGCAATGCGAGGAGGTCGCGCCCCAGGTCGCGCTTGGAGCTTGCGTAGATGGCGGGCACGGCGCGCACCAGCAATGCGCTCTCGCCGAACGGCTCAAGGTCGAACCCCAGGCCGGCCACAAGTGGCAGCACAGGCTCGACCTCGGCGCGCTGCCCGGCGGAAAGGTCCAGCGAAACGGGTTGTAAGAGGGGTTGCACAGGCAGGCCGCCCTTTTCCATAGCCGCGCCTATCTGCTCGTACAGTATCCGCTCGTGCGCGGCGTGCTGGTCCACCAGGAAGAGTCCGTCCGGGCCTTCGGCTATGATGTAGGTCGCGCCTATCTGACCCACTACTCTCAGGGGAGGAAGATTGCGTGGAGGCGGAGGCGGTAGGGGCGCGGGACCATCCCCGGTATCAGCGATATTCTCTGTCCACATGTCCGGCTGGATACCGGGGGGAGAAGAGAGCGTCGAGCCTAGAGGGATGCTGAACTCGGTTTCCAGGTCCGCGCTACCCTGCGTCTGCGGAGGCAAAGCCCAGCCTTCCGCGCTGCGCGAGCCGTAAGCAGGGGCCGGAATGTGCGCGGTGAGGGCAGAGCGCACGGCACGCTGCACGGCGCTGAACACGGCCCGCTCGTCCCGGAACTTCACCTCCAACTTCGCGGGGTGGACGTTCACATCGAGCGAGCCGGGGTCTACGTTCACGTTGACGACGCAAATGGGCCGCCGACCTACCATCAGCAATGAATGGTAGGCCTCCTCGACGGCATATTGGAGCATCCGGCTCTGCACCGACCGCTTATTGACGAAGAAGTGCATTGCCTGGCGGTTGGAGCGGGAGATAGCGGGAGGCGAAACGTAGCCGAACACGTCCAGCCCCGGACCTGAGAACGCCTGCTCGAAGTCGTCCTCGGCCTCGTCCGGTTCTATGCCCACGGGCAGCAGCGAGCGCGAGACCTCAGCGCCATACACGCCGGTGATGGCGGCGCGCAGGTCGCCGTCGCCGGGCGATTGGAAAGTCAGCCTTCCCTCGTTCGTCAGGCTGAAGCGCACAACCGGGTGCGCCAGCGCGTATTGCTGCACGAGGGCCGCTATGTGCGCTGCCTCGGCCTGGGGACTCTTAAGGAACTTTAGGCGGGCGGGCAGGTTGTAGAAGAGGTCACGCACCGTCACAATGGTGCCGTGCGGAGCGCCACGCTCTCCCTCGGACAGGGCGTACCCGCCTTCCAGGGAAAGCTCGTACCCCGTCTGCACTCCCGGAGGACGGCTCAAGAAGCTGACACGGCTCACGGCGGCTATCGAATAAAGGGCTTCACCCCTGAAACCGAGCGTCTTCACCGCCCAGAGGTCCTCTGCGGTCTTTATTTTGCTGGTGGCGTGTCGTAGGAACGCCCTCGGCATATCCTCTTGCCTGACCCCGCCGCCGTCGTCTATGACGCGGATGAGGTCGCGCCCGCCTCCTCTTATCTCAACGCGCACCTGCCGCGCTCCCGCGTCAACAGCATTGTCGAGCAGTTCGCGCACCACCGAGGCAGGGCGCTCGACAACTTCCCCCGCCGCTATCTTGGAGGCGACTTCCGACGGCAGGACGTTGATCGAGCCAGGTTGTGAGACGTTTGTGGGCATAGTGATGGGCCAGTCTAGCAGAGATTAGCGAGTGGGGATGGCGGCTACCTCGTCCGCCGTGAGGAAGAGGGGACAGATAGCAAACCGCATCACGTCCACCAGACCCATGTCGGTGAGCTTCAATTCGGGGATGACAGGCAGGGCAAGGAAAGCCATAGCCATATAGGGGTTAGCCAGCGTGCAGCCGAGCGACATGGAGGCTTGCAGGAGCCGCCTCATCTCAGTAGCGACGTGCTCAAGGGGTTGGTCGGACATCAGCCCTGCCACCGTGAGGGGCAGCTTGCCAAGCACCTGGCCGCCACTTACGGCGCATATGCCCCCGCCCATATCGGCAACGGTGCGCGCCGCCAGCATCATATCCTCACTGGTCACGCCCACCACAACGAGGTTGTGCGAGTCGTGGGCGATGCTGGAAGCCAGAGCGCCTGCGCGCAAGGAGAAGCCAGATACGAGGCCCAGGCCGATGTTGCCGGTACGCTTGTGGCGCTCGATAACCGCTATCTTGAGGATGTCCCGCTGGGTATCGGCCACGACTTCGCCGTCCTGCACGCGCACCTCGACTGGCATGGAGCGCGTGACGATCTGCTCAGGTAGCGCCTGGATGACCCGCGCATGGCTGCCTGTGGCCGGTATGCGGAAAGAGGCTTCGGTCAGGTCGGGCACGAGCATGTTGTTTATGGGAGGCATTACCGTATTGGTGGCCCGTGCAGCAACCTGGCCGTCCTGCGCGACAAGCTGTCCGCCCGCGAATGTGCGCGTCACATGCAGGTCGCGCAGGTCCTTGAACGTCACAAGGTCGGCGTGGTAGCCGGGCGCAATCGCTCCCAGGTCGTCCAGGCCGAAGTGGCGGGCCGTGTTAATGGTAGCCAGTTGGATCGCAAGCACGGGGTCCAATCCTTGAGCCGTTGCCTTGCGGATGATGTAGTCGATGTGCCCCTGCGTTTCGAGGTCGTCGGGCTGCCTGTCGTCGGTGGCGAAAGAGCAGAAGCGGGCCGTGCGCTCGTTCACGATTGGCAGCAGCGCGTCGAGGTTACGGGCGGTAGAACCTTCACGGATAAGCACCTGGAAGCCGGAGCGCAGCTTTTCCAGCGCCTCCGGTGCCGACACGCTCTCGTGGTCCGAGGAGATTCCCGCACTGGCGTATGCCTGCAAGGGTAATCCCCGCACGAGCGGCACATGGCCGTCCACGCGCAAGCCTGCCGTGTGCCCCAATGCCGCCTTCTGCACCATGTCGTCCACGCCGTTGACCACACCCGGATAGTTCATCATCTCGGCGATGCCCAGCACACGAGGGTGGTCCAGGAGGGAAGCGAGGTCGCCAACGCCTAGCCGCGCGCCCGAAGTCTCCATGTCGGTAGCCGGGACGCACGAAGAGAGCATCACGAAGACGCGCAAAGGTAGGCCCTCGCTCGCCTTGAGCATGAAGCGGATACCGTCCAGGCCATGCACGTTAGCGATCTCGTGCGGGTCGCTGACGACCGAGGTGGTGCCGCGTGGCAGGACGGCGTTGGCAAACTCGGCGGGCAGTACCATGCTGCTCTCAAGGTGAACGTGCGCGTCAATGAAGCCGGGCGCGATAAACTCGCCGCCCAGTTCTACTATGGTGTTGCCTTTATAGGTGCCGTCGCGCTCGGCCACGCCCGCTATGCGCCCGCCGTAGATTGCGACTTCGGCAGGATATATCTCCCCGGTCAAGACGTTGACGAGTTGCCCACCGCGCAATACCAGGTCGGCGGGGGTGTCGCCGCGAGACACCGCGAGCAGGCGTTTCATCTCTTCAGGATCGAGTATGAATGGCTTCATTCGCTTATCCCGAACACTAGTCCATCTGGAGGACCGGGAAGAATACCTCGTCGCTCTTTGCCGGGCCGACGAGCGCGAGGTGCAGCCTATCGGTCGTGAAGAGCCTCTGCGCGAGCGAGCGAACGTCCCAAGCGGTCACGGCCTCTATGCGCTCAAGCACTTCGTCCACCGTATCAATGCGATTGAGCATCAACTCCTGCCAGCCTGCCCAGTGGGCAACGTAGCCGCTGCGCTCAAGGCTGAGGAGCGTGTGCCCCTTGATAAACTCTTTGACTTTGCGAAGCTCTACTTCAGGCACGTCGGTGTCGCGTACTCGCCGCAGTTCAAACATTATAGCCTCAATAGCGGCCAGCACCGTGCCGTTATCCACAGCAGCATGCACGCCGAACGCCCCCACGTCAGGGAAGGTGCGTGTGAAGCTGGAAACGGAGTAAGCCAGGCCGCGATTCTCCCGCACCTCCACGAAGAGCCGGGACGACATCCCACTCCCCAGCAGCGCGTCCAGCACGTCTTGGGTGAAGCGGTCGGAGTGGGTATAGGGCAGGGCGGGCACCCCCAGGATGAGGTTGGTCTGCTCGGTGCGCTTCCTGAAGGTCATCACGCGCGGGCCAAGAGACTCGGTGACGGGAGCAGGGGGATTTAGCGAGCGAGGAGTACCGGGGTGCGCGGGCATATCTCCCCATAGATGCTCTAGCTCGTTGACAACCTCCTCGTGCGTTACGTTGCCCGCGACGCTCACAATTATGGAGTCGGACGTGTAGTGCGCCTGGACGTGCTCTACCAGGTGAGCGCGCTTGATGCGCCTGACGCTTTGCTTGCTGCCCGCGACATCCTTGCCAAGAGGGTGGCCGTCCCAGAGCATCTCGTCAAAGACCAGCTCAACGATTTCGCCTGGAGAGTCGAAGGTGGAGCTAATCTCTTCGATGATAACCGCGCGCTCTTTCTCGATGTCGCCCTGCGCGAACGCGGGGTTGCGGAGCATGTCGGTCAGCACTTCGGCTGCGGTGGAGAAGTAGGTATAGGGCACCAGCGCGCGGTAGTTGGTGTGCTCGTGGTCGGTAGCCGCATCGAGCGAGCCGCCCACGCCCTCAACAGCCTCCGAAATCTGCACGGGATTGGGGCGGCGCGCAGTGCCCTTGAAAACCATGTGCTCTACGAAGTGGCTGATGCCGCTGATCTCAGGTAGCTCGTGGCGCGCACCTACACCGATGTAAAACTGCACGGCTGCTGAGCGCGTGTGCGGCATGGTGGCCGTAACGATGCGTAGCCCGTTGGGCAGAGTGGTCTTTTCGTACAATGCTGATCTCTTATCCAGTTTGAGTTGGGGTGAATTCTATATTGTTGTGCTGTACTGCGTCTGCGTGCTCTGCGAAATAGGTGACGACCATTTCTATGGCAGCGAGCACCGCTTCGGCGCGGTTGCCCTCGCGGTCCCCATCGAAAGCAAAGTGCCGCACGCTCTCTCCACCGGGCGCGGCCAGGGCGACGAACGTGGTGCCGATAGGCTTGCCGGGCCGCTCACCCGTTGGGCCTGCTATGCCGGTAATAGAGAGGGCCAGGTCACTTTGGAGGAGACGTCGTGCGCTCCGCGCCATCGCTAAAGCGCACTCCGCACTCACTGCGCCATATTCGGAGATAAGGTCCGGCGATACACTCAGCAAGCCCGTCTTGACGCTGTCGTCGTAGGCTATCACGCCGCCCAGAAAGTACGCGGACGAGCCGGGAGCATCGGTTAACCAGGCACCGAGCAGCCCACCCGTACACGACTCGGCGACCGAGATCGTCTGCCCGGCGGCTTTGAGCAAGTCGCCCGCCAGGCGAGCACGGTCCATTGAACTTTCAACTTCCGCCATAATCTCAATCTACCGGCACGAAGAAAAATGCCAGGTTATTGAGTATACCACAGCCGCCGTTTTGACCAAAACCGGAGGCAGGCCAGGCATACCGAGGATGCAAGGTCAGATATGATGGGGGTAAAGTACCCATTACCCTCTGTCATTCTTCGCTGCGCTCAGAATCTCGTCCCTCGCGCATCCTCTTGCCTTTGCTTTACCCCTGTACCCCAGCATGATACGCGAGGAGCGAGATTCTTCGCTGCGCTCAGAATGACAAAGGCTAGAGGGTTAGTTACCCTCAAGATTGTGCTTCACTTTGCAATACGGACGACCCTTATTTTCAGAGGTGGAATACGCATGATATTATAGAAACATGAGTAACATATCTGACAAGAGCCAAAAGATTCCGGCGAATGAAGAGGAGCAACCGTCGCGCCACCTGGCGTGGGAAGGCTGCTATAACACTCGTGAAGTGGGAGATTATCCTACTGAGGGCGGTGGGCGGACCCGTATGCGCACGCTCCTGCGTTCGGATAGCTTATATAGCCTCACGCCAAAGGGACAGGCGGCGTTGCGCGATTACGGAGTGCGTACCATCATAGACTTGCGCCTGGCAGAGGAGTTGGAGAGGCAGCCTAACCCTTTCGCCGCCCAGCAAGGGCCTGACGATGTGCCGCGCTACCTGAACCTGCCAATTCACGACCCGGCGACGACCGCCGACATAGACGCAGCGCAGGCGACAGAAGGCGACTACGTTGTCATCCTGGAGAGGAGCAAGGAGCAGGTAGCAGCGATCATCAAAGCCGTAGCAGCGAGCCTGGAAGATGGAGCAGTGCTGGTACATTGTGCCGGGGGGAAGGACCGCACGGGTATCATTATGGCGCTGCTGCTATCGCTGGCCGAGGTGCCCCGCGAGATAATAGCCCAGGACTACGCGCTCAGCGAGGCCCAACTAGAACCTTTTTATGCCGCGTGGCTGGAAGAGCAGAGCAAGGCGCAGGGCCGACCTGTTGAGAGGCCGCAGTGGATGGCCGCGCGGCCAGAGAAAATGCTGGGCTTGCTTGAATTCCTGGACTTGCACTACGGCGGGGTGGAAGGCTACCTTGATGCGGCAGAGGTGACGCAGGCTGACATGGCACAGATTCGCGAGCACCTCACAGATCTTCCCTAACCGCAAAGACGCAAAGAGCCGCGAAGTTCGCTAAGGTTCTATGGGGTATTGCCCCGAGACGCAATTGTACCTGCCCCGGTAACCTGATAAACAATACGGTTCTTTGCGAACTTCGCGGCTCTTTGCGTCTTTGCGGTTAAAACTCGTTCAGTCCACGGTGCCGAGGTGCCAGACGCTTTGTTGAGGGAGCAAGGGGGCGGTGTGGGCTGCCGTGCGGTTGCGGCCCGTGCGCTTGGCCCTGTAGAGGGCGTCGTCGGCTGCCGCGATAAGGGCTTCTCTGGTCGTGATGGCCGCCGAGTACCCGGCCACGCCCAGGCTGACCGTCACGGGTATCTGCAAGACGCGGCCCGTACTGGCGACTGACACGAAAGGCTGAGAGGCAATCGCGTTCCTCAAGTCCTCGGCGACCTCAAAAGCATCTTTAGCCAGCGTCTCAGGCATGATGATAGCCAGTTCTTCCCCACCATAGCGGGCGGGCCTATCTGTTGCGCGCACGTTTGACCGCAGCAAGTGGGCTATCCACTTTAAGACTTCATCGCCTGTCTGGTGGCCGTAGGTGTCGTTGACCGCCTTGAAATGGTCGATGTCAAGCAGGATGAGGGCGGTGGGGCGGCCATATCGCTGGTAGCGGTGCATTTCGTCTTCGAGGAGCCTGTTCATCTCGCGCCTGTTGTGCAGGCCGGTTAGCTCGTCAACTACTGCCAGCCTGTGCAGGGTGTCATGGGCGCGCTTGCGTTCGATGACCTCGGCGGCAAGCTGGTCGTTCAGCCTCTGTAACTCGGTGGTGCGCTCGGCAACACGCCTTTCAAGGTCAAGGTTGAGGCGGCGCACTTCCTCTTCCGCCCGCTTGCGTTGCGTCACGTCATGCGCTATGCACACCATCGCCACCGGCACGTCTCGCTTGCCGCGCATTACCTCTACCGACAGGCTGACGGTTTTTTCGCTACCCTGGCGTGGACGGTAAGTCAATTCGTACCCGGCGTTTGTCGCGACCGTGCCCGTGCTGCTGATGGCGGCAAGCTGGCGGGCGAACAATGGGTCGCCCAGCGCGGCGGTTACGGGTTGCCCAATAAGCTCGTGGCTACGCCGCCCGAACATCTCAACGGCAGCACGGTTGGCGACGCGCACTATGCCGTCCGGGTCTAGCACCAGCAGGGCGTCTCGCATGGTGGCGATTATCTGCCTGGCGGCGAAAGCGGGAGTTATGTCAACCAAATGGTGTCGCCAGACCGTCCAGGCTACCACGATGAGGAACCCTGACAGGGGCGCGTAGCCGAATGGATATAGCGGCACTCCGTAGGCCGCGACGAAGTCCACGCAGCCCAGGTAGCCGATGCCGAACGCGACTATGAACAGCCTGACGCGGTGCTTGTGCGTGCCCGGATTTGCCCGGCGGTACTCCACGGCGAAGCAGCCCATACTGGCGATCAGCACCGTGAAGAAGAAAGCCATGAAGACGGTGCCCAGCCATTCGTACCTGGGATAGTAGCCCCACCAATACTTGTGTACCCCGGTGATAAGGGTGTCTGTGGTGGTTGCTACAATGGCGAAAAGCGCGGCGCAGGCCCAACTGAGGACTATCGCCCTGGTATAAACCCGGAGCTTATGCAGGGCGGCAGCCGTAAACTGGAACGCCGCCGGGGCTATGAACGGCACGCCCAGGTAAGCGCCTTTGGTCCACCACAGGGCTGTAGCGGCGTCTTGAGCCGAATAGACGCAGGAGAATGCGAAGAGCCAGGTCGCGACGGCCAGGGATAGCGCCAGGAAGGAGACGCTCACCAGCGAGACGCGCTCACGCACCAGGACGAGAGTGCCGAGCAGCAAGAGCGCGAGCGACATCACCAACGTGGGGATGGCGTAGGCGCTGGGGGTAAGGGCAAGGGCGTCAAGCATATCGGGTATCAGTCATGGGGATTGTGTTACTCTCACTATACGGGTTGCCGCAGCCAACTGCCATGAGATAATAGTACTGTTACACACGGCGCGAAGTAGTAGCCATCCTGGTTGAAGGCCGAGGGCAGGGATGGCAAAGAAACTGCTATGCAACTCCTCTAAGAGTAGGGATCAGGGATCAGGGACCAGGGATCAGGGGTTAGGTTACAGACCAGCAATATATAAGCTCACTTGCAGACGCGCGAATTGAAACAATGAATCAGCAGCATCAAAATAACCCAGGCCATACAGGGTCGAATCTCTTCAGACTGCCGCCGGCAGTTGCCTACGGCCTACTCATGCTGTTCGGCTACGCTGTGCTTTTCGTGCTCCTCCAATCGAACGCTTTCCGTGAAAGTCCTACGCTCGTACCCGACAGGTGGCCTGCGGTATTCTATCCCCTGCGTGAGTTTTTGCCTCAAGACTGGCTGGCCGGAGACAGGGCTTCCTCTATGGGGTTGCTCAATGCGGGCATCTACCTCGGCCTGGTGGCTTTCTTATTCGTGGTCTATCTGCGCGCCGTTCGTTACGCTTACAGGCTGTACGGCCACGCAACTACCCGGCATATAAACAACATGATGAAGGCTGTGCTTGCTGTCACGGCAGCTATACTCGCGCTGTTGTTCTTCGCGCCGGGCACGCTTTCGACCGACCTCTTCAGCTACATCTGGTACGGGCGCATATTGGGCGTGTACGGAGACAATCCATACATTAGCTATCCCGCGCAGTACGCATGGTCGGATCCAACGGGCTGGCTCCAATGGGTCTATTGGCAGTACACGCCTTCGATGTACGGCCCGCTGTGGGTGGGGTTGGCGGGCGGTATCGCCGCCGTCGGGCAGGCGATTGATGGGGACATAGTGACGCATTTACTAGGCCACAAGCTGGTGGCGAGCCTGGCCCACCTGCTGAATATATGGTTCATGTGGAAGGTGGCCGGGCCTGTGGTGAGCCGCTTCTGGAAGGGACCTCAGAACGCCGCGACGGCAGACGACGCGGGGTGGCAGAGCGCGGCACGTCTAGCTATCACGCTTACATACGCCTGGAACCCTCTGCTGCTCATCGAGTTCGGGGTAAGCGGCCATAACGACGTGCTGGTAGTAACGGGCCTGCTGGCGGCGATATGGCTGCACCTCGCAGGCAGGTGGCGCATGGCGGTGCTCGCCATCACACTGGCAGCCCTGGTGAAGATAACGGCGTTGCTGCTGTTGCCTGGCTATCTGTGGCTGCTCTTCTGGGAGGCAAGGGGGCACACCAGGCGTGACAGGGTATTGGCGGGCTTATTCCGGGTGGCGCAGGGTGCGGGCATAGCGCTCGCGGCTACCCTGTTTGCCTATTGGCCTTTCGTGCAGGATTCTCGCGCATTGCAAATGATGGCCGACGGCCCACCTACGCGACTGTTTATCCACTCTTTGGGCGCGATAATCAGATTCAAATTGCCGGAGGGCGTTAGCTACATCGCAGGCGCGCTGGGCTGGCAGCCGACAAGGTTTTGGAGCATAGAGCAGGTGGGCTGGCGGTTGGACTGGCCTGCGCGCTGGGGGATGTTGATGATTACGGGCGCGGTAGCCGTCTACCAGACATGGCGCGCCCGCACCTTTCCGGGCACAATCTCAGCCTGGGGCTGGCTGCTCTTTGTTTATCTGACTGTAGGCTCGGTGTGGTTCTGGCCCTGGTACGTCGCGTGGCTGCTCGTGCCGGTGGCGCTGCTCGGTCCGGGGCGGCTGTGGAACGCCACGCAGCTACTTTGCGCGAGCAGCCTGGCCCTGTACGCCATATTCCCTGACAGAGCCGCCCCATTTGACATGCTGGCAGGTTGGACCGGCCTGGTGGTGATGGCCCCGCCTCTGTTATATGTGCTCGGCAGCTATGGCCGTGAAATGTTACACCGCGAGGCAGGGAGCCGCGCCCACACCACACAGCCAACGCATCAGTCTCAGCCAGCCAGGACCAGCATTACGTCCTGAGCAAACATACTTATTCTTCCCGCATGCGGGAGGAGAATTCAATAGAAAAAGAAAGGAAAATGGGCACCTGCGCCCATTTTCCTTTCTTTTTCTATTGAACTTAAGATTTAACTTGAATTGAGTGAGCGCCTAGCCTCGCGGGGCGAGCGGCGTTTCGCTCCTGCTTTCCAGGGAAAGCATCGGTGCCAGGATGCGCTGGACGGCCATTACGTGGCTGCAAGTGCCATAACCCGAGTAGAAGCTGCAAGAGCAACTCCAATGATTATTCTCTAAATTAAGGTGGTAAGTATTATGCTCGCCATTGAAATCCGCTGTTAGACTCTGTATGGAAACACGCTCAGGTTCTTGCTCGTAGCGGTGCGCTTTCTCTATCTTGCCGATCAAGCTGGAATTCATTTCGCCATCCTCCAATCTAATTTGCTGACGATGTGTCCGCGCCTGGCAAATCCGAACCGGGGAGAGCCTCGCCTAAAAACACAAACACCGGCGCGAGCCGATCTCGCTGCCGGTGTTTTACACATCGCGGGGCACCGCGTCGAATACGCCACTTGCCCCAAGAAATATGATTTTCATAGGCTTGGTCCTCCGCTTTCCGGAGATTTGTTACTGGCATTATATACCCGCAGGCCGACCCCGTCAAGTGATTTTTACCCATTCTAGCCCAAAAGTCCCTCTATTTTCCCAGGGCAAACACATCAAAATTGGAGTAGTGGACGGAACCGCCAAGACGCCAAGAGCGCCAAGACCACGTTAAGTTATTGTGTTATGTATACGGTAGGTGAATATTGGGCTTATGAGAAAATCCCATAAAATACTTGGCGGTATCTTGGCGCTCTTGGCGTCTTGGCGGTTTCGTATTAGTGGTTGCAGCTTGTGGCCTTTTCATTTGGGATGCGTTTTCCCTATGTCCCCTGACCCCTATTTTCACAGTAGCATATGCTATAATATGTGAAGGTTCAGAATGCATCTTTTTTCACAAGGGACAGAGGTTTATGCGTAGTTTTTCGCCGTCGTGGCGGCGGTTGGCGGCGGGATTATTGGCCGTGTGTGTGGCGCTCGCCCTTTTCGGTACGCCTCTGCACGGGAGCATCCATGCCCAGGCAGAAACGCCGACGCCCATGCTGTACGGCAGCGCGCCCGACGTGCCCGATAGCCAGTTACAGGCCATTATCGAGGAGGTAGTAGGCGACCTCCCCGGCACCTGGGGCATCGCCGTCAAGAAGCTCGATACGGGGCAGTACGCCTCCTACAACGGCGACGAGCAGCAGGTCTCCGCATCTCTATACAAGATGTGGGTGCTGAGCGAGCTTTACCGGCAGGCCAAAGCAGGCGACATCGAGCTTGATGGCTACGCGTCGGTCACGGGCGACGACGCTTATTACGACTCCCTGTTGGGCGACCTGCGCCTGGCCCCCGGCAACTCCATCACGTTGCGGCGGGCAGCGTACATGATGATAACGGTCAGCGACAACACCGCGTCCCACCTGCTCGTCCGCACGCTGGGGCCGGACAACGTCAATCGCTTCATGCGGCGGAACGGCCTCACCCACTCCTACCTCGATTGGAGCGGCGTAGGTGACAACCTGACTACCCCCCTTGACGTATTGCGCGAGATGGAAATGATCGCCACGTCGAAGATGGTAGACGCCGAGGCGAGCAAGCAGATGGTGGACCTGATGCTGGACCAGCAGATAAACAATCTCCTCCCGCCGGGCCTGCCCAGCCAGGCGCGTTTCGCCCACAAGACCGGCTCGCTTGACGGCCTGCTGCACGATGCGGGGATAGTCTACGGGCCTTCGGGGCCTTTCGTCATAGTGGCGATGTCCAGCGACCTCTACAGCTACTCTACCGCGTGGGACAACATGCCCACGCTCGCCCGCCGCGTCTACGACTATTTCAACGAGCGCCCTTCCAGCCCCGCCCTCTATTTCCCGCAGACGCGACAGACCGTAGGGCACGACTTCCTAAAGTTCTGGCACGACCAGGGAGGCGTTGAGAAGTTCGGCTACCCCATCGGCCCGGAGCACATGCGCGGCGGCGTGCTGACCCAGCAGTTCGAGCGGGCGCGGTTCGAGTGGCACCCTGAAAACGCGAGGGCTGGAGGCGCGCACCCGCAGGTGGCGCTTGGGTTGGTCGGGCAGGAACGCGCCGCGCAGCTTGGACATGCGTGGCAGCGCGAGCCGGACGCGGGGCGGGGCAAATATTTCCCTGAGACTGGGCAGAATATAAGCGGGGAGATTTACGCTTACTGGCTGGACAACGGCGGCGAGAGGCTCTTCGGCTATCCTATCTCGCCCGCAGCCGAGATGATAAACCCCACCGACGGCAAGAGCTACACAATGCAATGGTTCCAACGCGCCCGCATGGAGATACACCCGGAGTTGCCCGAAGGGAAGCAGGTGGTGCTGGGCGCGCTCGTCTCGGAAATGCAGGGTAGCCGGTAGGATTGCGGCTGGCCGACTTTTGCCCGGCGATAGTTCGCTACGCTCATAGTCGCGGGCAACGAATACAAAGTCGCCCTACGGCGACTACTCTATCCATCATAGTCCGCGTAGGCGGACTTCGTTTGCGTAGCCCGCAGATTTATCTGCCGGGCGCTCTTGCCGTCGCATATCATGCCTATTTTAGTGGGCATTAGAAATGCGAATTATGCAACTGGTATGGTGCCTCAGTCGTTATATTGAATGCGGGGTTTCTTCCCCTTAGCCTCGCAGGTCCCGCGCAATCACGTTAGAGAGGAAGCACCTATGGCACCGCGCACGCTCATGCGCCCTCGCAAGACAGCCCGCACTTTGACCCCTTTTCTTATGATTTGCCTCACGGTGGCAGCTTTGGTGAGCCTCGCGGGTGGAACCGCCACCCCGGCCACGAGCGCAGCCGCCCCCGCCGCCCCCAATTCGCAGTACGGATTCGTCATGGCGCTGCTCGACAACAACAGCGACGTGAAAGATATGGGCTTCAACTGGGTGCAATACGGCGTCTACTGGATGGACGCCGAGCCAAACCCGGACGAGTATACCTGGGGCCACGTTGACAACATAGTGAACGGGGCGAGAGAAGCCCGCCTCAACCTGCTTATCCGCGTGAGCAGGCCGCCGGAGTGGGCGCGCGACCCAACCTGCGCGACGGTTGATACGTGCCCTCCGCAGGACACCAGCGACTTCGGTGATTTCGCCTACCAGTTGGCCGCCCACGTCAGGCCCATGATAGCGCCGTACAGGGTAGCCTACGAAATCTGGAACGAGCCTAATACCGACATAGAATGGGGCAATATGTGCCCACAGCCTGCCCGCTACGCCGCGCTGCTACAGGCTGCCTACAACCCCATCAAGAGCGCGGACCCGCAGGCGACGGTGGTGGCGGGGGCGGTAACTACCGTGGGTGAGCGCGTGCTGCGTGGCTCGAATTGCTACACGGACGACATCACCTACCTTGAGCAGATGTACGCCTCAGGAGCCGCGCCCAATTTCGACGTTTTGAGCGACCACCCCTACGGCTTCGCTTCCGCCCCGGAGACCGACCCCGCGACGAGCAGCAATCGCCTCAACTTCCGCCGGGCCGAGCGCCACCGCGAGATCATGTTGCAGTACGGCGATGAAACGAAGCAGATCTGGGCCACCGAAATGGGGTGGGCGATAGATCCGAGATTGGCGGGGGTAGATTGCAATCGCCCTGATTGGTTCTACGTGTATAGCCCCGCGCAGCAGGCCGACTACCTCGTGCGAGCCTTGAGGTGGGCAAGGTCGTACTGGCCCTGGATGGGGCCGATGTTCGTGTTCAATTACGATTTCAGCGAAGCGTCCTGGTACGAGACGTGCCATGCCTTCCGCTTCTGGTCGGTTTCGGGACAACCGGCGCAGGGTGCGTTAGCGGGGTTTGTGCAGAACCCACCGGCAACCTACACGCCCATAGCCACGCCCAGCCGGACGGCCACTTCTACCCCCTACGTAGACGCGCCCCCCTCTATACAGGCGGTACGCTATAACCGGACCGGATTCTCGGAGGCAGGCGGCACGCTGATTATTGAGGTGGACGCACGGGACAACGACGCCACACCCATTGACACGGTGCATATAACCCTGCAATACCCCAATGGCGCGACCCAGCTTTTCACGCTCGACCTCGTAGCGGGCACCAACCAGCAAGGCACATGGCGCGTCTCGATACCGATAGCCGCCAACGACACGAACGAAAGCCAGGTGTACACCGCCAGCCCCTACGTGGTGGAAAGCTTCCCCCCGCGCAGGGTCGTGAACGCGCCCGCCCAGCAGATCACGGTGTCGAGCACGCGCTTCTCGGACGTACCAGAGGACTTCTGGGCGTACAGCTTCATCGAGTACCTGGCGAGCGGAGGCGTAATAGGTGGTTATGACGATGGCTCGTTCAGGCCGAACAACGCTACCACGCGCGCCCAGTTGACGAAGATCGTCGTGCTTGGGTTCAATCTCCCACAGGTGACACCGGGCAACGCGCAGTTCGCGGACGTGCCCGCAGGCAGCACCTTCTACACTTACGTGGCTACGGCCTACGGCAGGGGGTTGATAACGGGCTACCCTTGCGGCGGGCAGGGCGAGCCGTGCGACGCCCAGAGCAGGCCCTACTTCCGCCCCAACGCCAACGTCACGCGCGCCCAAATAGCGAAGATAGTGGTGTTAGCGGCAGAGTGGAGGCTGATCAACCCACCCAACGCCGCGTTCCAGGACGTGCCACCGGACTCGACGTTCTACCAGCACGTAGAGACGGCGTTCGCGCATAATATCCTGGGGGGTTATGAGTGCGGGGGCCTGGGCGAGCCTTGCGATGCCCGGAGGAGACCATACTTCCGCCCCGGCAACAACGCAACCAGGGCGCAAATAAGCAAAATGGTCTACCTAGCGGTTACAGAGGCTGCGCCTACACCCACGCCTGCGCCCACTTCCACAAGCACCGCCATCCCCAGCCCAACAGAGACAAGCACCGCGCTCCCCAGCCCAACGGAGACAAGCACGGCTACGCCTGTACTAAAGAACCCGGCAATCTCAACCGCCACAGTAACTCCTGGAGCTAAGTCCCCCACACCGACTGCACCTGGTAAACGATAAATATGGGCAATCTAACGGAGTAGAGATGTAAGGGAGCGCCACCCCAACATCCATGTCATTCTGAACGAAGTGAAGAAGCTCGCTCCTCGCGTACTGGGTTGGGGTGACGCCAGGGTGAGATGACAAAGGCGAGAAGATGCGCGACGGGCGAGATTCTTCGCTGCGCTCAGAATGACATGGATGGTGGGTTCGTTATCCTGAACATACTGCCTCACTTTGCAATACCCCCGAACCTGATCCCTGACCCCTGGTCCCTGACCCCTAATGTGTGTTATTATATGCTGCTCTAGCGCATAGATGCGTGGGAGAGGTCAGTTCCGGCTGACCATCTTGCAAATAGGAGCAGCAGTGGTTATGGAGCACCGCCAGTCTGAGGGCGCGGGCCAACCCGCTACACTCATAGTCGGCCAGTCGGGTGGGCCTACGGCAGCCATCAACTCTTCTCTCGTGGGCGTGTTGCGCGAGGCGAAGTCGCAGGGCATCAAGCGCGTGTACGGCATGCGGTACGGTATACGTGGCCTGCTCACAGGCGATCTTGTAGACCTGAGCAATCTCCCTAACGAGGTACTTCCCGCCCTCCAACAGACCCCCTCCTCGGCCCTGGGCGGGTGCCGCTATCGCCTCACCGACGCCGACATCCCCCTGGCACTCTCAACCTTGCAGGAGCACGGGATACAGTACATGGTCTATATCGGAGGCAACGACTCCGCAGATACCTCGCACCGGCTGGCCCAGGCGGCCCGCGAGCGCGAAACCGACTTGCGGGTGATAGCTGTCCCCAAGACCATTGACAACGACCTGCCTGTGACCGACCATTGCCCAGGCTACGGCTCTGCCGCCCGCTATATGGCAATCTCTACCCTCGAAACTACCCTCGACACCAAGACGATGCCCGATATTTACCCGGTCAAAGTCCTGGAGACGATGGGCAGGCACGCCGGGTGGCTGGCGGCATCTTCGGCGCTGGCGCAGGTGACGGGCTGGGACACCCCACATCTGATTTACATACCCGAATGCCCGAAGGACATAGACGAGATGCTGCAAGAGGTCCAGCAGTGTTACCAGGAGAAGGGGCACGCGGTCATCGTCATGTCGGAGAACGTCAGAATAAGGGACGGCAGGCCCCTGGCGGTGGCAGGCATGGAGGTCCTCAACGAGGGGAGAGCCGACGTGGCAGGCAAGCCCGACTTTGTAGACTCCTTCGGCCATTCCTATTATCGAGCGGTGGGCGCGGGGTGGGTGCTGACGCAGCTTATTACAAAGAAGCTTGATTTGAGAGCGCGCCTGGACCAGCCGGGCACCTTGCAGCGTATGTCGCAAGCCCACCAGAGCGAAGTTGACCTGATAGAGTCGGAAGAATGCGGACGCGCTGCCGTGCGGGCCGCCCTCGCGGGCACGTCCGACCTGATGGTGATCCTGGAACGCGCCGAGAGTCCAACTTACAGGTGTACCATAGGCACCGCCGCGCTAGAGCAGATCGCCAACATAGAGAAGCGCATGCCCGCCGACTTCATCACGCCGGAACAAAACTTCGTCACCCAGGCGTTCATAGATTACGCGCTACCCCTCATCGGCGGCGCGCTCCCTCAGTACGTAGAGCTACAAACGTAAAACGTATTGCGTATTGCGTATTGCGTATTGCGTATTGCGTAAGGGTTGAACCACAAAGACACAAACAACACTAAGATCTAGGATTGAACCGCAGAGACGCTGAATCTATTTAGGGTATTACGCAATACGCAATACGCAATACGCAATACGTTTTACGCATAGGAGAGAAGAATGGCAATAAACAAAGTAGGTGTAGTTGGCGCGGGTACTATGGGCAATGGGATCGCTCAGGTGTTCGCGGCTTCGGGGTTCCAGGTGAAGATGCGCGACGTTGGGCAAGCGCCGCTTGACAGGGCGATGGCGACTATTCAGAAGAGCCTGGGCAAGCTGGTGGAGAAGGGCAAGCTCTCGGCGGACGATAGCGAAGCGGCGGTGAGAAGAATCACCACGACTACCGCGTTGAGCGATCTGGGCGACTGCGACCTGGTAGTGGAGGCCATATTCGAGAACTTCGAGGCTAAGGCGGCTGCCTTCCGAGAGCTTGACGGGCTGCTCGCACCGGAAGCTATACTCGCATCTAATACTTCATCTATAGATATTACGCGGCTGGCCGCAGTCACGAAGCGCGCCGACCGCTTCATAGGTATGCACTTCTTCAACCCGGTGCCTCTCATGTCGCTGGTCGAGGTCATACGCGGCCTCGCGACCAGCGATGAGACATACGAGACGGTGCGCGACCTGGCGGTTAAGCTGGGCAAGACCCCTGTGGAAGTGAAAGACTACCCCGGCTTCGTGTCGAATCGCGTGCTCATGCCGATGATAAACGAGGCTGTCTTTGCTCTCTACGAGAACGTTGCATCCAAAGAGGACATTGACACGGTGATGAAGCTGGGCATGAACCACCCGATGGGGCCCCTCACCCTAGCAGACTTCATCGGCCTGGACGTTTGCCTGGACATACTCTACGTTCTATATGACGGCTTCAAAGACCCCAAGTACCGCCCCTGCCCCCTGCTGGTAAAGATGGTCCAGGCAGGCAAGCTAGGGCGAAAGTCAGGAGAAGGCTTCTACAAGTATTAGGCCCGTATTGCGTATTGCGTATTGCGTATTGCGTATTGCGTATTACGTAACGAATGGTGCTAGTAGAGAATTGACAAAAACATAGGGTTCTCGGAAGCTGTTGTTGTCAAGACCACAGCCAAAGGAGAAGCCCTATGTCTACCCTCGATTTTATCACAGAACTG
>DASWMJ010000049.1:0-77987 GCA_036399775.1 Chloroflexia bacterium
CGCCCCTACCGTAAACCTACCACGCGGACACTCTATATCAAATCTTGAGCCACACCCACGACTTTACTGCGGCCACAAGGAAAATGCGCGTCATAACATAAGCGAGCTTGGACTGGAACCCGTGCAAGCCCCGGAGGGGCGGCAGAGAGTAGCCCCACGGCGTGAGCCTGGGGAAAGCTGCCATGATTATTCATCAAGCCCCCGAAGGGGGCGACAGACGTAACCCTTTCTTGGCATGGATTTCTTTCGCCCCTCCGGGGCTGCTCTGGTTGGGGGCATTTGTCCCCAGGCTCACGCCATGGGGCTACTCTCTGCCGCCCCTCCGGGGCTTGCCTAATCTCTTATCTCCAGATTATTGAAGCCTCAGTTTGCCTAAGACAAGCCCCCTTTCCCAATTACCCACTTTTCGACTAAACTGACCTTCGACAACTATAGGCAGCCGACCCCCGGCCACCCGCAGCCCCAACCACCAGGAGCAACCAGCATGGCACAAAACGACACCAACCAGACCGGCATCCCACCTGAACTGATAGACGCCCTATGGCAAGGCGCGGAGAGCCTCAGGGAAGGCATGGTAGACTTCGCCCGCCGCCTGATCCAGACCCAGAGCCTCCCCGCACGCGAATCGGAGATAGCCACAGTCCTCGCCGCCGAGATGCGCGCGCTAGGCTACGACGACGTGCAACTGGACGAAGCAGGCAACGTCATCGGCCACATCCGCCCCACATCCGAACCCCCCACAGGCCGGGAAAAGCGGCGCGTCATGCTCAACACCCACATGGACCACGTAGACGTAGGCGACCCCACCGCCTGGCCTCACCCACCCTACGAGGCTGTCGTAGAGAACGGCGAAATCTGGGGCCGGGGCGCGAGCGACCTCAAAGGCGCGCTGGCCTGCCATGTCTACGCGGGCGCTTTGCTCAAGCGCTTGAACGTGCCCCTTGTCAACGACGTGTACGTGGTAGGCGTGGTGCAGGAGGAAGTAGGAGGGCTTGGCAGCTCTGTCCTGGCCGACAACCTCCCGGTAGACTACGTAGTGCTTGGCGAACCGTCCGAGAACCGCCTCGCGCTCGGCCACCGGGGCCGCATCGAAATCGTGGTCACTATCACCGGAAAATCGGTCCACGCCAGCGTACCGCAGAGCGGCATTAATCCGTTGTATTCAATGTCCCGGTTCCTGGTTGCGCTTGAGGGATTGCGCTTTGAAGCCCACCCGGACCACGCCGCGCTGGGGCCAACCTCCATCGCGCCCACCCTCTTCTCCACCGACCAGGCCAGCGCCAACGTCGTGCCCGGAGAGTGCAGGGTCGTGCTGGACGTTCGCAACTCGCCCGCCGACACTCCCGACGCCATACTCGCCCGCGTGCAACCGCTTCTGGACGCATCATTACAGGACGGCGCGACGGCCAAAGCGGTGGTGCCGCCCTTCACGCTGACCAGCTACACGGGCGTGACGCGCACTCTGTCGGGTCACGGCGCGTACAGCATCCCGGCAGACGGCCCGGTGGCAACCGCCGCCCGCTCCATCATAGGTGCGGCGCTCAAGCGGGAAGTACCCACGCAGATGTGGCGCTTCGCCACCGACGCGGGCTACTTCGTAGCGAAGGGCTGCGGCATCATCGGCTTCGGGCCGGGCTTTGAAGACGTAATACATACGGTTGACGAGCGCATCTCGATCCAAATGATGGTTGAAGGCATGGTGGCTAGCGCGGCGCTGGCCCTCGAACTTTCATAGGAGGCATCAATTACTTATGAGACTTGACCTGGAAACCGAAATCCGTTACCCCACCGGCGAGCGCGCCGGCATCCTTCGTAAAGTAATCCTGGGCGAGAACAACCAGGTAAGCGAAGTGGTCATGGCAACCGATGACCTCATCTCGCGCAACGTCATCGTACCAATAGATATGCTGGCCGAGGACGCGGGCGGCGTGCTCACCATAAACGCCGAACCGGACGAAATTGACGGTCTTGACGACTACACAGAAGAGCGCGTGCCCGTCGTAACCGATGAGTGGGAGTTCTCGCAGGACCCCGCGATGGGCGGCGACGCATTCCCCGCCACCATGTACCAGCCGATCATGCCTGTGGTCGAAATGAGCAACATCCCGGAGGGAGCCGTCAGCCTGAGCCAGGGCACCGAAGTAGATTGCCTGGATGGCCGCTGGGGCATCGTAGATGAAGTGCTGGTGAACGACGATGGGCAAGCCTACGCCTTCACCGCCCGCTCCGACGCCCTGGACGAGCATGACCGCGTCATTCCTATCGCGCTGGTGCAATCGGCCAGCCCGGAGAGCGTCGTCCTCAACTGCACAATAGCCGATCTGCCGACTTACACGCAGGAGATCGTGGTCGAGCACGAAGAGCCTGAGATAGAGTAGCCCACCCATCATGTCCCTCCCTCTACCCACCAGCCCGCCCACAAGCAAGGAAACCGGACCTCTACCCATATTACCCGGCGCACCGCCACAGGGCAGCCCGCCCATGATACAGGTGCGCCACGTTACAAAGACGTTCGACTCGCGCCCCGTCGTGCAAGACCTCGACTTCGAGGTACGGCAGGGTGAGATTTTCGGCTTCATCGGCCCCAGCGGCTCCGGCAAGACTACCACCATCCGGCTCCTCACAGGAGTGTACGCGCCCACCGAGGGCGAGATAAGCGTCATGGGCACTCCCCCAAGCCACCCCTCGCGGCGCGTCCAGGAGCGTTTCGGCTACATGCCGCAGCTATTCGTGCTCTACCCCAATCTCACCGTGCGCGAGAACCTCGACTTTGTCGCGGGCCTCTACGGCATGAACCCCTTCCGCCGCAGGAAGCGTATAGACGCCCTGCTCAAGTTCGTGGAGCTATGGGACGCCCGCAATCGCCTCGCGTCCAACGTCTCAGGCGGTATGCAGCGTCGCATCGAGCTTGCGGCTGCCCTCTTGCATAACCCTCCCCTCATCTTCGCCGACGAGCCAACGGCGGGTATTGACCCCGTATTACGCAGCAAGTTCTGGGAAGAGTTCCGCAGGCAGCGAGACGAGGGACGCACCATCTTCGTCACCACCCAGTACGTGGGCGAAAGCGAATACTGCGACCGCGTAGGCGTGATCCGCAAAGGCCGCATCATCGCCCTTGACGCCCCCATCGAGATGCGGCGCAAGACCTTTGGAGGCGACATCATACACATTATGTCAAATGACCTCACGCCGGGAGTAGTCCTCAGCCTCATGCAGAAGGACCCTGTGAAAGACGTCCGCGCAATATCCCGTAGCGAGATAAGGGTCTACGTCGAGGAGGCCGGGCCTGCCATTCCCATGCTGCTCGACGTGCTCAACAGCCACAACTGCACCGTCAGCCGCATCGAAGAGTACCGGCCCAGTTTCGATGAAGTCTTCATAGAGCTTATGAGGCGAGACGCCGAGGTAAACGGAGAGGATACGGCAGATGAGCAGGCTTAGCAAGCGGCTCATACGCTCCTGGGCCTTCGTCTCCAAAGAGATAAACGAGGTGCGCCGCCAGCCCCGCCTGGTGCTCTCTCTCATACTCGGCCCCTTCCTGATACTTTTCCTCTTCGGCATAGGCTACCAGGGCGATCAAACCCGCCTGACCGCCATATTCGTCCCCCCTACCACCGGCGCATACTCTCAGAACCGAGAAGACTACCAGAAGTTAGTCGAAGGACAGTTGGACGTGGTGAGAGTCACCACCGACGAGGCGTCGGCCCTCCGGGCGCTCAACAGGCAGGAAGTGGACCTCGTCGTGCTGGTGCCCCAGGACATCCAGCAGCAGATCTCGGCGGGCACCCAGGCGCGCGTAATCGTCTACTTCAACGAGGTAGACCCCATACGCAAGAGCGCCATCACCTACTTCACTTACCTTTTCATCAGCGAAGTCAACAAGCAGACGGTGGCCGCAGCCGCCAGCCAGGGCCAGGAGAGCGCGAGCGACGTTCGCTCTGCCATAGTGCGCATGAGGAATGCCCTCCGCGCCATCGAACTGCACGTCAACCGGGGCGAGATGGGCGAGGCCAACAGCCAAGTCCGCGTCCTGCAAAACTCGGCGGGCAACACCCTCCTGGCCGTCGTCCTGATGAGGCAATTGCTCGCCTCCGATACCGTCCTGGTGCAGCCAGCCGAGCCGCAAGACCCCCAGCAGGTAAACCTCGAAGCCGGGGAGGACGTGTCGAGCAGGCTCTCCGCCAACATGCTCGCCCTCGGTGACGAGCTGCGCAAGCCCCAACCCAACCGAGAGCGCGTTACCGAACTGGTAAGCCAGACGCGCTCCGACCTGGACACCCTCGACCGCCTCACCCAGCAGTTCCAGAGCATCAACCCCCTTGTGCTGGCCGCCCCATTCTACGGGGACGCGCGCAATAGAGCGCCCATCAAGGAGAGCTTTACCTCCTACTACGCGCCTGGCGTGCTGGTCCTCCTCTTGCAGCATATCGCCGTCACGCTCGGCGCGCTCTCGATGGTGAGGGAGAGGCTGCTGGGCACCGTCGAATTGTTCCGCGTCTCGCCCGTCAGCCCAACCGAAATACTCGTAGGTAAGTACTTCGGGTTCATTTTCCTGTTGAGCATAGTAGCCGCCGTACTGCTCGCCATGATGAGTAACGAGTTTGTAGTAGAGGGCTTCAAGCTGAGCCTGGGCGTGCCCATCCTCGGCGACTGGGCCACCCTGGTGCTCACGCTCGCCCTTGTAGTATTCGCATCGCTGGGTCTAGGTTTCTTCATCTCGGCCATCTCCAAATCGGAAAGCCAGGCGGTGCAGCTTTCGATGCTCGTGCTGCTCACCTCCGTCTTCTTCAGCGGCTTCTTCCTGAACATCGAAAACCTCTGGCCCCCCATCAGGGCCGTCTCATACGCCCTCCCCGTCACCTACGGCATCTCCGGCTTGCAGGTCATCATGCTACGGGGCGGCATACCCACCCCGGCCCTCCTCCTCGCCCTGCTGATGCTGGGCACCTTCTTCGGCCTCCTAAGCTTCATCCTCTTCAACAGAGCCTTCAGGCGAGGCTAGATACTCGCGAGCCAGGCACAGACATCCTGTAATAAAAATATCGGTTCAGCGCGTGGCGCTGAACCGATATTTTTATTACTTACTTTCCCCTAGGGCGCAGGAGGCGTCGTCGGCTCAAGGAAGCTGGCCGCGCACCAGCCCGTGCGTGCCGGGTCAGCAGGGTCAAACTGGTCAACCTTCCACCATGTCAACCCGTTAGCCTCCACAGGTCCCTCCACTACGTGCGCCTTCGTGTTGAACCGCAACGCAGTGACTATCTTCGCCGCCGTCGAGGCTTCTTCTCTGACGTTCAGCGAGTTCGCCGACACCTGTACCCAGCCCCCGATACCAATTTTGTCGGTGGGAGGGGGCACAACAGCCGTAGCTTCCGGCGTGGTCGCAGGCACCGTGGCCGTCGGATCGCCAAAGCCCGTAGGAGTAGCAATCGCGGCATTCGCATCTACGCTGGGGCTTGGCACTCCAGGGGGGACCTTTATCCCACCGTCTCGTGGCCTCGTCGCAAGGAACGCGCCCACCCCCAGCGTTATCAGCAGCGCGGCCACGCCCAGCACTATCACCAGTTGCATCCTGCTCAAAGAGAGCAGTCCTGGCCGCTTCCTGGCGCGTGCCTGCTGGATGCGCTGCCGGGCGGTTACGGCGACCGGCTCTTCCTCCGGCCCTTCTATCTGCTCTATCTCCCGCGTGACTTTCGCTGTATCCTGCAATTCTTCGTCATCGTCGAAATCGGGCGTCACGAGGGAGAGCGGTGGGCGGTCCTTGATAGTGGCGGGCTTGTAGAGTGGCCTTGCCGCCGCGAGGGACGGCGACGTATTGCCGGTCACAACGTCCCGGTTCCCCTGCGAGTCGGTAGTGTCCATCGGTATAGACGGCGCGATACGCGGCTTGCCGCTGCGAGCCTGCGGCCCGGCTGCGGGCATAGGACCCTGGATAGGCTCCCAGTAATCAATGAAGGTACGATTGCAGGCGAGGCTATCGGCCTCTACCAGGTGGTTCGTGTTGCGATCATAAAGAAGAGGGTTGCGGCACCAACCTTTGCGCCACAGAGGCGACGGCTGGTAGTGCTTGCAGGTGCTACATTTGCGCTCACGGTTTTTCGCGGGGATCATACTATTCCGGCTCCTATCTCACATGCGTTTTGGGGCCACTGGTCCGGGCCACTATAACACGTTTGGCTCATCGCCGTCAACCTGATAACCCCGTTGGCCCACCCCGATTCCGCGATTCGTAGTTGCCGAATAAGCCAACACCGCAGCTATTCCTTTTGCCAATCCTCGTAAAGATAGTAATTTGCCGCAGCCGCCGCCATTCCCCCCTCGTGTACCGCGCTCGCTACCTGGTGGTTATGCAGCTTGGTAACATCCCCGGCTGCATACACTCCTTCAATATTGGTATTCTGTTCGGCATCGGTCAAAATGTACCCATGTTCATCCAAAGTTATATTTAGCTGCTTGGCTAATTGCGTATTTGGCTCTATCCATTGGACTACGAAGAGCATATCAAGCTCTAATTCGGTGCCATCCTCCAGCGTAATCGCGCTTATCTGCCCTTTGGAGCAGTGGTACACTTCGCAGCCGCATTCGTGCACTTCAATGCCATGCTCCTTAAGCGTGCGCAATTTCTGTTCGCTAAGATCGAGTGGCTCATCCCAGGACACGAGGGTTACATGAGGTGTAAAAACAAGTAATTCCAGGGCGAGGCACGCCGCGCGCTCATTGTGTCCCAGCACCACTATCCTCTTATCAATCGCCTCGTAACCGTCGCAGATGATACACCAGAACATAGACTTGCCAATACACTCCATGCTCCCCTCAAACTCAGGGAAGCGGTCACTCACTCCCGTCGCAAGTATCAGCGTGCGCGCCACGACGTTGCCCGCCCTCGTAGCGATGCAAAATCGCCGATCTCGCCCATCCCCATCCATCTGCACGTCGGTAGCCCGCGCCTGCAAAAACTCTACCCCATACTTCGACGCCTGCATCGCGCCCACCTCGCGCAACGCCGTCGCGTGTACCCCATCCGGGAACCCCAGGTAGTTGCGGTTCACCTGGTGCCATGTCGAGCGCCCCTCTTCATCATCGAGCACGATTACGCTCCTCCTCATCCTCCCCATATAAATAGCAGCAGACAACCCCGCAGGCCCACCACCCAGCACCGCACAGTCAAACTCGCGGTCCATGTAAATATTGTCGTCCACGCCCTTCTGCGGCTGCGTGGTCTCTTCAATCTCGACGCGCATATGCCTTCCTTTCTAATCAAAGCTTGCAAGCCTGAGAGACGCCCAAGCAAGAGACATGCCTACCCCTCCCCGCGACTCCGAATCCTTAAGGCTATCAATGAAAAATGCTGGCTGCGAGCAGCCAGCATTTTTCATTGATAGTTTTTCTCTCCTAAAGCTGTTTGACGGAGGCCACTAAATGCTCTGCCACATCTTTGGCATCCCCGAAGAGCATGCTCGTCTTGGGGTCATAGAAAAGCTCGTTGTCTATCCCCGCGAACCCGCTCCTCATGCTGCGCTTCATCACAATCACGTTCGCGGCGCGGTCCACGTCCAGTATCGGCATCCCGAAGATCGGACTCTTCGGGTCGTTGCGGGCCGCCGGGTTCACCACGTCGTTCGCGCCTATAATGAGCGCGACGTCGGTATGCGCCAATTCCGGGTTTACCTCTTCCATCTCGTAAAGCTGGTTGTAGGGCACGTCAGCCTCCGCGAGCAGCACGTTCATGTGCCCCGGCATCCTCCCCGCCACCGGGTGAATAGCGTACTTCACCGTCACACCCTTCTGCTCCAACAGGTCCGATAGCTCATGCACGGCGTTCTGCGCTCGCGCCACCGCCATACCATACCCCGGTACGATCACCACCTGGTTAGCATACGCAAGCATCGTCGCCGCGTCATCTACCGTCACCTCGCGCACGCTCTTGCCGCCGGCCTCGGCGGACGCGGCCAGGTCTGTGCCCGCCGAGCCGAACGCGCCAAACAGCACGTTAGTGAGAGGACGGTTCATAGCCTTGCTCATCAACTGCGTGAGCAGCGTACCCGACGCCCCCACGAGCGCCCCACTTATGATGAGCACGTTGCTACGCAGCACGAAGCCCGTAAACGCCGCCGCCAGCCCCGTAAACGAGTTGAGCAGCGATATCACCACAGGCATGTCTGCGCCACCGATAGGCAGCACCAGCGCCACGCCCAGCACCAGCGCCAGCAATATCATCGCGCCGAGGACCACCACATTCGCCTCAAACCCCACCAGGTAGACCGCGCACACCCCTATCAATAATGCGATCAGCGCGTTCACGATCTGCTGCCCCTTGTATGTAACGGGCGCGGACGATATAAACCCTTGCAGCTTACCGACGGCGATTATGCTTCCTGAAAAACTTACGCTGCCTATAACCACGCCCAGCACAGTAGAGATAGCCACGTCGAGCGGTATGCTCCCCACGCGCCCACCATGCTGGATTAGCTCCGCGAACTCCGAAGTGGAAGTCAGCGCAGCCGCCCCGCCGCCCATGCCATTGAAGATCGCCACCATCTGCGGCATGGCCGTCATCTGCACGTTGCGCGCCAGCACGAAGCCGATTGCCCCGCCGAGAATCGCGCCCACCACTATCAGCCACACGTTTTCGAGAGCTATAGTAGGGTAAAAGAACGTGGTCAGTATCGCTATACCCATGCCCAACGCGCCGATCCTGTTGCCGTTGCGCGCGGTCGCTGGCGAGCTAAGCATCCTCAAGCCCACGATGAAGCAGACGGCTGCCACCAGGTAGGCTATCTCAAGATAAGTCTTATCAATGTTGAGGCCCATAAATTACTTCTTACCTCCGGGCTGCGGTCTCTTCCTGAACATCTGGAGCATGCGATCCGTGACCACGAAGCCCCCCACCACGTTGCCTGCCCCGAACACCACCGCGATGAAAGCCAGTATCATAATCAATAGTGGAGAACCCGCCGCCCCCGCCACGATCATCGCGCCCACCAGCACGATGCCGTGAATGGCGTTCGTGCCCGACATAAGAGGCGTGTGCAGGGTAGCAGGCACCTTCGAGATCACTTCAAACCCCAAAAATACCGACAGCACAAACACCGTGATGATAGCGATCAGTGGGATGGTATCTCCCTGCCCGCCCGATTGCGCCTCCGGCTGCGATGTTGCGGCCAGGCTCAAGCCAAATAATAGAGAACCCATTACGCGGTGCTCCTTTCCAATGCAGGCTCGACCGCCGCTTTCACCTGCGCGTTGACGACATTGCCGTCATGCGTGATGCACGTCCCGGCGATAATGTCGTCGTTGAAATCAAGGTTCAGCTTGCCGTCCTTCACCAGCAGGTTGAGCAGGTTGGTCATATTCCTTGAATAAAGCTGGCTTGCATGTATAGGCATGGTGCTGGGGATATTGAGCGGGCCGAGTATACGCACGTTATGGCGCAGGAAGTCGCACCCCGGCTCGGTCAGCTCGCAATTCCCCCCATTCTCCGCCGCCAGGTCCACTATCACCGACCCCGGCTTCATATCCTGCACCATCGCCGCCGTCACCAAAACGGGTGCCGCCCGCCCCGGTATCAGCGCCGTAGTAATTATCACATCAGCTTCTTTGGCGTGCTTGTGGATAAGCTCCTGCGTAAGACGCTGCGACTCCTCCGAAAGCTGCTTTGCATACCCACCTGCCGTCTGCGTCTCCTCCTTTAGCTCCACTTCCAGGAACTTGGCCCCCAGGCTCTCCACCTGCTCCTTCACCACGGGCCGCACGTCGAACGCCTCCACCACCGCCCCCAGCTTGCGAGCGATCGCGATCGCCATCAACCCCGCCACGCCCGCCCCCAATACGAGCACCTTCGAGGGACGCACCGTGCCCGCCGCCGTAGTCAGCAGCGGATAAAACTTGCCCAGCGCATTCGCCCCGATAAGCACAGCCTTGTACCCCGCGATGCTGCTCATCGAAGAGAGCGCGTCCATCGCCTGTGCGCGAGTGGTGCGCGGGATAGCGTCCATGCTGAAGCTGGTAATCTTTGCTTCCACAAGCATCCGCACAATATCATGGTTCACAAGCGGCTGGAAGAACGTCACAAGCGTCGTGCCGGGCCGCATCAGGTTGATTTCGTGCTTGCCCAGCTTATCGTTCATAAGCGGCCTCTGCACCTTGCACACAAGATCACTCTGCCCGAACAAGGCCACCGCGTCAGGCACGATAGTCGCGCCCACCCCGGCATATGCCTCGTCCAGAAAAGCCGAGTTCAACCCCGCGCCCGCCTCGACAAGCACTGTGTTCCCCTTCTTGACCAACTGCCCCACGCTCTCCGGTATAAGCGCCACCCGGTTTTCACCGCCGAATATCTCTTTAGGGACACCAATTATCATCGTCCCCTCCTCTAGTATTAAATAGACTACCCATTATTGTACCCAAAATCACAAAACCTTGTACCCCCACGCGAAGCAACAAAAAAGTCAAACTCAAAATCAAATTTAAACGTCAACGCCCCCGCCCTCCATGTCATTCTGAGCGCAGCGAAGAATGTCGTCCCTCGCGTACCATCTTGAAGAAACCCTTCTCCGCGCTCAAAATAACATGGCAGCAGAGGCGTCATTGCCCCGCCACAAAAACCTACCTACAGCAAGTCGCTAACGTCGTTGCGCTCGCCAATCAACTCCTGCGTGGTGAGGTCCAACTTGCCCTTAGCATACTCAGAAAGTTCAAGCCCCTCCACGATCTCATAATTCCCTTTTCCATCCGACCGGCACGGGAAGCTGAACACCAGCCCGCCAGGCACGCCGTAAGGGTTGCCGTCCGAAGGGATAGCTATACTGAACCAATCATCGCCTTCCGTCTCATTCACCAGGCTGCGAACGTGGTCCAGCACCGCGTTGGCCGCCGAGGCCGCGCTAGACTTCCCACGCGCCTTGATGATAGCCGCGCCCCTATTCTGGATCGTCTTCACGAACTCCCCTTCAAGGTACTCACGGTCATTTATCACTTCGGTGGCGGGCCGCCCCCCGATCCGAGCATTCTCGAAGTCCGGGTACTGCGTCGAGCTATGGTTACCCCATATAGTCATATTGGTCACATCAGACACCGTCTTCCCCGACCTCAACGCCAACTGCGCCATAGCGCGGTTCTGATCCAGCCGGGTGAGAGCGCCCCACTGGTTACGCGGCACGTCAGGCGCGTGGCTCATCCCTATCAGGCAGTTTGTGTTGCAGGGGTTCCCCACCACCACGATCCGTATATCTCCAGCAGCCGTCTTATTGATAGCCTCCCCTTGCGCCTTGAACGACGCGCCGTTCAACTGCAACAAATCCTTGCGCTCCATGCCGGGGCCGCGAGGGGCCGCGCCCACCAGCAGCGCCCAATTCGCCCCCCTGAACGCCTCCGTGTCGCTGTCCGTAACCGTGATCTCGCGCAGCAACGGAAAAGCACAGTCCTCAAGCTCCATCTTCACGCCTTCCAGCGTGCCCACGAACTCCGGCACCTCCTTGATGATGAGGTTCACCGGCGTGTCACTCCCAAAGACTTCCCCGCTAGCCACCCTGAATAGCAGGCTGTAAGCGACCTGCCCCGCCCCTCCCGTGACCGATACCGTAACTGGTGATTTCATACCCTATACCTCCATCTGACTTGCTATCTTACCCCTCAATAATACAGGACAAGGAAAAGGGCGGCCACGCCGCCCGAACCGCAACGCGGGGCTTATTATTCTCGCAATGACCGCCCGGCGAGAGTTCGCCACGCTCATAGTCGAGGGCAACATCTACAAAGCATGCCTTGGGCGTAGCGAAGGGTCGCCCTGCACCGACTGCTCTACTACGCTACTACTCTATCCTTATAGTCCGCGCAGGCGGACTTTGTAACCGTTGCCCGTGACTTCAGTCGCCGGGCCAGGGCTGGCGCTACATATCACCTACTTCTGCTCGTCGAACCACATCACGCCGCGCATAGTATCCCTGATGAGATAGTCCACAACCGCATTGAGATCGCCCGTCTCCCGGTACACCGCCATCTGCCTGTCCGCACCCGTCCCTATATCGAGCAGCTTATAGATATGCTGAAGGGCCTGCCGGCTCCCCAGATCGTCCACCACGTCGTCCACGAACTCAAGCAATTCCAGGGCGAGATTCCGCATCGGCACCTCAGATTGCTTGCCGAAGTCAATAAGCAGGCCGTCTATCCCATAGCGCGCCGCCCGCCACTTGTTCTCCATAATCAGCGCGCGGTCGTACAGCCTGAACCCCACGTTCTGCTGGCGCAGCTTATACAGCTTGGCGACGATAGCCTGGAAGAGCGCCACCAGCATCACCGCGTCGTCCACCGAGGTCGGCATATCGCACACCCGGAACTCCAACGTGCTGAAAAATGGGTGCGGGCGCAGGTCCCACCATATCTTCTTCCCATTGTCTATGCAGTTAGTCTTGATGAGCATATTCGTGAAGCTCTCGAAATCGGACCACGAAGCAAAGGTAGAAGGTATACCCGTGCGCGGGAACTGCTGCCACACGATTGTGCGGTACGACTTCAACCCCGTTACGCGCCCCTGCCAGAAAGGCGAATTCGTGGAGAGCGCCAGCATATGCGGCAGAAAATATCGAGCCTCGTTCATGATCTCGATCATCAAGTCGCGATCCGGTATGCCCACATGCACATGCAACCCAAATATAAGGATAGACCGCACCACATCCTGCAAGTCCTGCTCAAGCACCTTATAGCGGTCATGCTCGGTGATAAGCTGGCTCTGCCAATGCGAGAATGGGTGCGCCCCCGCAGCCACGATAGCAAGCCCACTATTAGCCGCCAACTCACCAACCGTGCGCCTCAACCTGATAATCTCCCCCCGTGCCTGCTCCACGTTCTCGCACACGGGCGAGACAGTCTCCAGCATAGACTGTATCATCTCGCGCTTCAGATTCTCGTTGATCTCCTCAGTCCCACCCGCCAGCATCTGCTCGACGTGAGGCTTAAGGTCGCGAGTCGAAGGGTCTACGATCTGAAATTCTTCCTCAACCCCAATCGTGAACATCTTCTGCATCGCTACTTCTCCCGACTCGTAGTGCGTAGTGCGTAGTGCGTAGTGCGTAAAACCGATGATAAACTCAGCGTCTCTGCGGTTTTATTCACAATATCTTAAATCTTAGTGCTCTTTGTGTCTTTGTGGTTCAACAAATACGCAATACGTACTACGCAATACGCACTACGCCTTCTTCTCCACTACCATAGTAGGCACCACCGACCCCGTGCCCGCCGTGACGTTCAGCAGGGCGGCGGCGCTCAGGCGGGTCAATATACCCTGCGTTTGGGTGCCGAATACGAATGGATCCAGGTCCGCCGTCAGGTCGCGGAAGCTCAGGCCGTGCTCCTGGTCGTAATACGGATATGCCTCCTGGTCGAGCTGCACCGCCCACTGCACCACGAACGAGCTTTCCAGCGCTTCCTTCAGCGCCCTCTGCCACTCCGCATCATCGGACGCCCAGCCTATCGTTACCCCTTTCCCACCATACTCATCGTTAGGCTTGAGCACCAACTGCTCCCTGTGCTCCGCGATGAAAGGCACAAGGTCAACCTTCTCGCCGTTGAAAGTGGTATACCCCTCCACCACCTTGCGGGTCCAGGGGATATGCCGCCTGATTACGTCCAGTTCGTGCGCGTCGAACAGGTGCGCGTTAGCGTCATCGTGCAGCAGCGTCAGGCTCATCTTCTTGTGGAGTATCTTCGCCCTGAACGAGTTGATAACACAGATAGAGCCTGCTTCGTAAGCCTTCAATGTCGCCTCGGCTGCCTCAGGCTTCTGCAACAATTCGCTCGTCAGCACCCGCTTATAATATATGTCCACCACGAAATCGCCCGCCCGCAACCGTCCATTCGAGAACTCCAGCTTGTGCGGGTCCACGATGAGCACATTCAGCCCGCGCTTCTCAAAATACTCCTTGAACAGCACGAACTCGCTGCCGGTAGCCACGTCCTCCCAGTCCACGATAGCGATATTGGGGCGCTCTCCAAAGCCCGCCCCCCGGTTCGAGCGAAACTCACTCCACGCCTCCTCTATCGCCTGCATGAAGCGGTCGCGTGCGAACAGGGGCCGCCACCTGTACCCGCGCTCCTCCGCCCACTGCGTCATCGCCGGCAATTCAAGGAACACTTCCGCCAGCACGTCTTCATAAGCGATAGCGGCGGGCGACTCCGCGTTCATCTCCACGAAACGCCAATCGCGCTCCGACCAGAACGAGTCGAGCCGCGCGCTCGTAGACGGCTCCTCGAAGCCTGGGTCCACCATCACCAGCCTGCGCTCTTCGGGCGTAAGGTCCAACTGCGACAGCAAATTCTCATTGTGGAGCGTGGCGCGGCGCAGCTTGACGAATGCGGAGGCCAGCGTCTCCACCACATCCTTGATGACCGCGTGCTGCCCAGGCGTTATCATATGCGGGCGCAGGTAGCGGCTGAACGGCTCGTCCCTGAATACCAGGTGGCGCTCGACGCTCAGCCGGTACAGCATCTCCTGCGAGTCTGCGGCCAATTGCGGATTGCCGGCCAGGAACTCGTGCAGGTCATCTATCGCCGGGTGGGCGCTGTCCGCTTGAATAGCGGCGGAACCGGGGGTCGTCACGGCGTCGTCTCCGCGCCCGGTACGGGGTGCGGGATAGACGGCCCGCCGTCCGGGGGCATCTCGGCGCTCTCCGGTACCCCACCCGCGCCAAGCTCAGGCTCCACTACCTTCTTCTTACCCTTGCTCTTGCCGTCCTTTTCTGCTTCCGCGTGCGCCCCGCGAACGTCCTCGTGCGCGAACTCGGTCCAGTTCTTCACAGGGTTATTTATGGGAGGAGGCGCGGCATTCAGGAAGGAGTCCCACCTGTAACTGGCCCCTGGCGTATAACCGTTCAGCGCCCGCTCGATCACCAGGTTCGCCATATTCTCCACGCACCACTCGAAGTAGGTCGCGCCCAGCGAATGGTAATCCATATCGCAGGCCGGGTTCAGCCAGTCAATGGCATATGGCACCCCATCGCGCACCGCGAACTCACACGTATCCATGTCGTAGCCCAGCGAGCTTGTGAGAGTGCGGGCGTCGCGCACGATCCGATCGTGCAACTCTTGGCCGAAGAACTCCTCGGCGTCCCCGGTAACGTAGCGCATATGGAAGTAATTGCCCGGCTCGTACCTGATGACCTTGATGTTCTCCTGCCCCAGGCAGATGCAGCGCGCGTACTTCTCGAACTCTATCCCCTCTTGCAAGATCATACCCAGCTCGCCCGTCAGGTCGAAGCAACGGATAAGCTCATCAATATTGTGGACCTTGTAGACGTTCCGCCAACCCCCGCCCACGAAAGGCTTCATAAACGCGGGGAACCCCACGTACTCGGCAAGGGCCTGCCAGTCCATAGGGTACTTGAGGTTGCGTAGCGATTCGGACACTACCCCTTCCACATACGACTTCTGGGGCAGCACGATCGTCTTGGGCACGGCCACGCCCATCTTCACCGCCAGGCAGCACTCGAAGAACTTGTCGTCGGCGCACCACCAGAAGGGGTTATTGATGACTACGGCACCATCCAGCACGGCCTTCTTGAGGTAGGCGCGGAAGTAGGGTATCTCGTGGGAGATGCGGTCCACGATCACGCTGTAGGGCATCTCCTCGTCCATGGCCGTGCCGCCCAGGTTGCAAAACTCCGCCCGCACCCCCATGTCCTTAGAGTTCACCCTCTCGATAAAAGCGTGAGGGAACGTATTCTCCCTACCGACAAGTAGACCCACAACCTTCGTGTCTGCCATCTTTGCTCCTCCTTCGATAGAAATCAGAAGTCAGAAATCAGAAATCAGAAGTCTTGGTTAAAGCTCAGAAATCTATATTGAGTAACAAGAAGCTGATTTCTGACTTCTGATTTCTGATTTCTAAAAATGCTTTCGTACCATCTCTTTCCACCAGGGCCAGTCGTGCCACGCGCCGTCCCATATGTCCAGGTTGTGCGGTATTCCCTTCGACCACAGAACGTGCGAAAGCTGCTCCGTCGAGCCTCTGCAAATATCCTCACCCCCCACCGCGAGTATTATATCTTGCTTCCGCATCCGTGAGAGGTACCAATCGTCGTTCAGGTTGGGCAGATAATCCATCGGGGAATTGAAATACATCCCCTCGTCAAACCCCGAGCTCACAAGAAACTGTAGCGAGAACGCCCCGCTCATGGCGAGCACACGATGTACGATGTCGGGGTGCTTGAAGGCAAAGTTCGCCGAGTGGTAAGCCCCAAACGACGCCCCCGTCACGTTGAGGTCGTGCCCAACGCGGTCGTTCCTCTCACGGAAGAAAGGGATAACCTCCTGGATAAGGTAGTCCTCGTACTGGTTGTGGCGGATAGAGCGCTCGCGCACGGGTATCTGGCGGTTGTACCACGACTCCTGGTCCACGCCGTCCACGCACACCATCTGCACCGCGCCGCTCTCGAAGCGGTCGGCCAGCGACGTAATGAGGGAGAAATCTTCGTTCTGGTAGAAGCGGCCCATCGAGGTGGGGAAAGCGATTACGGGGCGGCCTCCCGTTCCAAAGAGCAATAGCTCCATCTCGCGGTTGAGATGCGGGCTGAACCACTTGTGGTATTCACGGTTCATCGGGGTACCTTGTGGCGGTTGAGATTCCCTTGGAGCCGCAGGAGGCTTGCGCCGGGGCACACAATGGTACGCAATTGTAGCACGTTTGCACCGTGTTCGCAACCCGCTTTTCTACGTGCAAGCTGTATTGATTGTCTCGCACCGCCCGGCGAATTCATTCGCGGGCTGCGCACACGAAGTCCGCCTACGCGGACTATATTGATGAGACTAATAGCCAGTCGCCGTAGGGCAACTTTGTAGCAGTTGCCCGCGAATTCATTCGCCGGGCAAGATTGGCGAACCAGCCTTCCGAATGGCGTCTTGGCGGTTAGAAAACTACACCACTACCCCAATGCAGGGCACCTGCACATACTGGCCTTGCATGTAGAGGCTCCCGATTGATACTTGTTCACCTTTACCTTTACTATTGTTCACCACTCTCCCCTATCGGCGGCCTATCCATTCCTGGTACCATTCCGTCAGGCGCAAGTGAGGTCAGATGGCTAGCACTGGGGAGATGGTAGGCGCCTGACCTCGCGATGCCTTACTTCATAACCTCCATCGGACAGCCCGATCTTATACGGCTTCTTGCATAGGGCCATATGGCGGCTATAGAGCAGCTTACCTCTTCTGCGCCTTGTGTTGCGTACCCTCCGTCTAAGCTGAAAGGAATAACTGCTATGCCAGGGTCATCTTACTATGACGCCGAGGGTGAACCTCAACCACGCTCGACCATATTTTACCCGGCAAGTCCGCCCCTCTACCTTAGTGCTGACGACTCGCCCTTGTATCTGGAGTGGCTGGTGGAGGGGGCAGACGGCATACTATACATTGTGCCTGCCGAGCGGGGTGGGTGGAGAAAGCGACAGCAATATACAGGAACGCCCAACTTCCTCAAGCGTGTTAAACCGGATAAGGCTCAACTAATCGTTACCCTGCTCTGCGCGCAAGCATTTCCTTCTGAAGACTATGCTCAACCTGGTCGTGCTACGTATTATCACAATGCGCCATAAAGTAAGTAGGTTGAGGCAAGTCCCTCTTGAGGACAGTGAGTTTACGGATGCTGGCCTCCTGCGGCAGCATTGAAACAAATGTGGTATACTTACATTGCTGTCAGAAGTTGATAGCATAACCTAATACCTCATTCGCCTGCATTTGCCTAGCAATCTGGTGCCCCCGTTCGAGGTTTATACCACGAACGGGAGCCTTGCATGCATAAAACTACGGGTAACGGCCAGAGACTTCTCTCCACTCTGGAACAACTCCTCGCAATCGAGAGCACCAGCCTCAAGTCCGCGCTCAACCAGGCAAGCGACCTGCTAGTATCAGCTATCAATGCTGACAAAATAGATGCCTTCCTTTTCGACCCTTCCAATCAAACATTGGTAGCTGTGGGCACCAGCAATACCCCTATGGGAATACGCCAGCACGAGATAGGCATGGACCGCCTGCCCCTCGCCAACGATGGGCCGGAAGTGCAGATATTCACCACAGGTGGGTCCTACCACACGGGGCAGGCAGACAAAGACCCGGAGGTACTCGTGGGCTACACAAAAGGATTAGGCGTACGCTCCATGATCGTCGTGCCGTTGGAGGTCAGTGGCGAGCGCCGAGGCGTAGTGCAGGCTTGTTCGAGCAGTCGCGACGCCTTCTCAGAGGAGGACCTAAACTTCCTGGGAGCGGTAAGTCATTGGGTAGGCGCTATCACCCACCGTGCCGAGTTGACAGAGCGTATCGCCCAGGAGGCGGCGGTACAGGCCAGGCAGGTGATTGCCGACGAGCTTGTGATGGTGCTCGCCCACGATCTGCGTAACTACATTACTCCCATACTGGGCAGGCTCTCGTTGATCTCAACGCGTGCCCATCGGGAAGGCAGGGAGCCTGATATTGAGGATGCCGAGGCCGCTACTCGTAGCGTCAGACGTCTAAACACGCTTGTTACAGATCTGCTGGATGTGGCGCGCCTGGACCAGGGGATATTTGCCCTCTCTCGCCAGCCGATGGACCTCGTCCCATTGCTGCGAGAGACAGTGGGCGTTGTGCACACCGGCAAATTAGACACTATCCTCCGAGCGCCTGACGAGCTGAGAGTGGATGCCGATCCACAACGTATCAAGCAGGCGTTGGAGAACTTGATAGCAAATGCTCTGAGGCATTCTCCGAAGGGAGTGCCGATAGTTATTGACGTAGCGAGTGAGAAGCGGGACGATGGTAAATGGGCGACGATTGACGTTTGCGACGAAGGGCAAGGCATAGCCCCTGAACTGATGCCCCGCTTATTTACCCGCTTTGCCCCTGGTCCTGGTTCAACAGGTCTGGGCCTGGGACTGTACCTGGCGCGCAGCATAGCCGAAGCGCACGGCGGCACGCTAACCGCCACTTCGACGCCGGGGCAGGGGACCACTTTCAAGTTGTCCTTACCAATGCTATAGAAGGCACGCCGCCAACTCGCTTGCCGTGCAACATTCCCGGCGGGCATGCGCTTTTTATCTTCAATTACTTGCCAGCTGCTTGCGGTAGCCATTTGGCACACATATTGCTTATTATGTCACCGGACGTGGGTCCTACGTTGCTCCCCGGTAGCGCCCGTACACCTGTCCAGGGAGAAACTATGTCCTACAAACTGCCAATAATCGTCTTTTCTCACTTGCGCTGGGACTTCGTATACCAGCGCCCTCAGCACTTGCTGTCCCGTCTGGCCCGCCAACGCCAGGTGATCTTCATAGAGGAACCGACCTGCGACAAGAGCCGCCAGCCTTATATGGAGCTTCGCCCCCAAACCGAAAATCTCCTCGTGTGCAAACCGCACGTACCTCTTAAGCAGCAACCATTCGGCAAAAAGCAGACGCCCACCCTGGTTCCCCTCCTGCGCAAACTGCTACAGGACCAGGGTATAGACGACTACCTGGATGACTATATAGTATGGCTATATACTCCGATGGCTCTCCCCCTCGCCCGGATGCTCAGGCCCCAGGCCGTAGTCTACGACTGCATGGACGAGCTATCCGCCTTCAAGTTCGCGCCCCTGGACCTGCTCAAACATGAGGCCGGCCTTCTCAAGTGCGCCGACGTGGTTTTCACGGGCGGGCCAAGCCTCTACCGCGCAAAGCAAGGTATGCACCACAACGTCCATTGCCTCCCCAGCAGCGTAGAGGCCGCGCACTTCCGCCAGGCTCTCTCCATCGAGGAGGCCGCCGACCAGTCCGCCCTCCCCCACCCCCGCCTCGGCTTCTACGGCGTGATTGACGAGCGCATGGACCTCGACATACTCGACGCTATAGCGCAGGCGCACCCCGAATGGCAGATCGTCATGGTAGGTCCTGTGGCCAAGATTGACCCAAAGTCGCTCCCCAAACACCCTAACCTGCACTTCCTGGGACAGCGCACCTACGGTGAGCTACCCTCCTACCTGGCGGGTTGGGACCTTTGCCTGCTCCCCTTCGCGCAGAACGAGTCTACCCGCTTCCTCAGCCCGACCAAGACCCTTGAATATATGGCCGCCGAGTTACCCATAGTCAGCACCCCCATCAGGGACGTAGCCGAGCCATACGGCGAAATCGTTTATCTCGGAGATACGCCCCAGGCTTTCATAGCCGCATGTGAGCGCGCACTCGCCGCTTCCCCAGGCGAGCGAGAGGCGCGAATAAGAGCAGGGCGCGCGGTATTGGCCCGCACTTCCTGGGACCGCACCGCTCAGCAAATGGAAATAGAGATTGACAAGGCGATAGAAAAGCGAACCGTGCTGCCAGCCAAAGGCATTGATGCATTGAGCAGCACAAACAGGATCACCCCGGCGATGCAGCCGGCAAATCCCCTCTAGGCAACGTCGCCCAGTCCAATTTGGACCGCTCGCCCACGACAGGGCTGAGCCTGCTATTTTATTCCGAGAGGAGAAGAACATCGTGGAAAATATTTTACGTACAACCAGAGATACCAGGGCCACGCCACAGACAGTAGTAATCGGCGCGGGACCCACCGGCCTCAGCGCCGCATATCATTTAGGTGAAGATGCCTTGCTCGTCGAGCAGAATGACACCGTCGGCGGCTGGTGCCGCTCCATAGAAGAGGGCGGCTTTACGTTCGACTACGCCGGGCACATCATGTTCTCTAAAGACGACTACGTTCACCAGCTATACAACCTGCTCCTGGGCGACAACATACACTGGCAGGACCGCGAGGCCTGGGTCTACAGCAAGAACGTCTACACGCGCTATCCCTTCCAGGGCGCACTCTACGGCCTCCCCCCCGAAACCATCAAAGAATGCATACTCGGCGCGATAGAAGCGCGCTATGGCCTCCCCACAGGCGGCACCGCAACTGGCTCCACCAAAGCATCCCTCAATGGCAACGGTAAGCCCGACGAAGAGTTGGTAGACTGCTGCGCCGACGGCACCATCGAAAGTGTCGCCCCCAACGGCACCGCCTCCTGCGACCATTGCTACAACGGCGAGCCTCGCAACTTCGAGGAGTTCATTTACAAGGTGTGGGGTGAGGGCATAGCCAAACACTTCGCCATCCCGTACAATCGCAAGCTATGGGCCGTGCCCCTCAGCGAAATGGAAACGTCCTGGCTGGGTGGCCGCGTGCCCCTGCCCGACCTGGCCGAGATAATAGACGGCGCGCTCCAGCCCGTGCCCAAGCCGATGGGGCCGAACGCCCGCTTCGGCTACCCCCTGCGTGGCGGCTTCCAGGCCCTCATGGACGGCTTCCTGCCCCACCTCAAGGCCCGCCTCCGCCTTCGCACCCGTGTTACCTCGGTCTCCCCCTCACAGCGTACTGTTACCTTCAGCGACGGCAAAGTGGTCCCCTACAAGCACTTGATAAGTACCATGCCCCTGCCCGTCCTCATAAAGCTGATGGGTGCCGAAGCCCCCTATGAAATTCAACAGGCGACCGCCGGGCTGCGCCACGTCTCGGTGCGCTGCGTGAACCTGGGCATCGGACGCGACCGCCTCACCGACAAACACTGGATTTACTACCCCGAAGATACCGTCTTCCACCGCATCTTCGTGCAGGGCAATGCCAGCCCCTACTGCAACCCGCGAGGCGGCTTCGGCCTCACCTGCGAGATTACCTACTCCGAGCACAAGCCCCTACCCGCCGACGGCCAGGCGCTCATCGACCGTTGCATAGCCGACTGCCACAAGGTAGGCATCTTCAACGAGGACGACCCAATATGGGTAGCCAACCAGGTAGACATGCCCCACGCATATGTCGTGTACGACCACGCTCGCAAGCAAAACGTAGACACCGTCCGCAAGTGGCTCGAAACCAAAGGCATAATCCTGGCAGGCCGCTACAGCGAATGGGAATACTACAACTCGGACCACGCCTTCATAGCCGGAAAGAAAGCAGCCGAAACCGTCCGCGACCTGCAACAGCGCGACCTCTTCACGCACATGCCCTCGGTGGCGACCTCCCAACCCGTAGGCGCTAACTCGTCCCCAGGACGATAGGCGAAACGTAGGGGCGACCCGGTGGGTCGCCCTGGTGGCGTTAGCATACCATGCTTGCGTGCTTATCCCTGGTCTGGCCGACCCTACTTTACCCTTACCAAGCAACCTTGAAAAGAACAAAGGAGAAAAACAGCAATGCCGGAAGAGCAAGACAAACAAGAAGAAACGCTACCTCCCCAGCACCAGGAGCGCAGGCCCGGCCTGGAGTCGAAGATGACCCCTGAGCCGGAGGCCGACAAGAGCGACTACAAGGGTAGCGGCAAGCTAAAAGGCAAAGTAGCCCTCATAACGGGCGGCGACAGCGGAATAGGCCGCGCGGTAGCCATCGCCTTCGCCAAAGAAGGTGCCGACGTTGCCATCAGCTACCTCAACGAGCACGGCGATGCCAAAGAGACCAAAAAGCAGGTAGAAGACGAAGGCCGCAAGTGCCTCTCTATCGCAGGCGACATAGGCGACGAGGCCCACTGCCAAAAACTGGTGGAGCGAACGGTCAAGGAGCTAGGCGGCCTGGACATCCTCGTAAACAACGCAGCAGAGCAGCACCCCCAGGACAGCATAGAAGACATCACCGCAGAGCAGCTTGAGCGCACGTTCCGCACCAATATCTTCTCCTTCTTCTACACCACGAAGGCCGCCCTCAAGCACCTCAAAGAGGGCAGCGCCATCATCAACACCGCGTCCGTCACCGCCTACCAGGGCAGCCCTCAACTCCTCGACTACTCATCAACCAAAGGCGCGATCGTAGCCTTCACACGCTCCCTATCGCAAGCCCTCATAGAAAAAGGCATCCGCGTAAACGGCGTGGCCCCCGGCCCGATCTGGACGCCTTTGATACCCTCCACCTTCCCGGAGGACAAAGTAGCCACCTTCGGCGCGGACGTGCCCATGAAGCGCCCCGGCCAGCCCTCCGAGGTAGCCACCTGCTACGTCTTCCTGGCCTCCGACGACTCCTCCTACATAGCAGGCCAGATGCTACACCCCAACGGCGGAGAAGTAGTAAACGGCTAACCTTCTCGGAGCGACATTGGATGCCGGAGCGCAAAAATAGTACGGGGCAATCCACCCCACCATCCTTGTCATTCTGAGCGAAGCGAAGAATCTCGCTCCTCGCGTACAATGCTCATAGTAGATCATCGGGCAAGAAGACGTGCGAGGGACGAGATTCTTCGCTCAGAATGACAGAACTCGTTTTTCTCTCGAACCTACCACTATCCAGCCAAACCGAACCCAAACGGAGGACCACATTGCCCGACCTCAAAGGCGTAATACTGGACGTTGACGGCACGCTGGTGGACAGCAACGAGGCACATGTCCAGGCATGGGTGAAAGCGTTCAAACGCGGCGGCTACGACGTGCCCGCCGAGAGGATACGCCCCTTGATCGGCATGGGCAGCGACAACCTCCTCCCCACCCTAATCCACGTCGAAAAAGACACCCCCGAAGGCGAAAAGCTGAGCGAATACTGGAAAGAGATATTCGAGTCGGAATACCTCCCCAACCTGAAGGCCTTCCCCAAAACTAAGGAACTCCTGGAGCGCCTCAAAGCAGACGGCTTCAAGCTAGCGGTAGCCAGTTCCGCCGAGAAAGAGATGCTCAAGAGGCTGCTAGAGATAGCAGGAGCAGACAAGCTAATCGAAGATGAAACCTCAGCCGACGACGCCGAAAACTCCAAGCCCGACCCCGACATCGTACAAGCAGCGCTAGACAAACTCAACCTCAACCCGAAAGAGGTAGTAATGCTGGGCGACACTCCCTACGACATAGAAGCCGCAGGCAAAACAAGCGTAAAAGTGATCGCCCTACGCTGCGGCGGCTGGAACGACGGCGGCCTCAAAGGCGCAATCGCCATATACGACGACCCCGCCGACCTCCTAGCCCACCTCGACAATTCCCCGCTAGGAGCCAAGACAAAAAACAAATGTTGACGTAGGGGCGACCCGCATGCTCGCCCTGGTAGGATTAGCGTATCAACATGATACTAATTATATTAGCATAATCACTAAAACCCTACACTTCCAACATAATAGATTCTGTGGATAAACCAAGATTTCATCCATTGACTCTGCCCGCTACTGGATGTTATGATAACCCCACTGCAAATGTGTTGAGCGTTTGCAGGAACAGAATTCCGAAGGGACTGCAAAGTCTGTTCGGAATTCCTGTTTAAATGCCTTTCCTAACTCGCTGGGTAATAGGATAAAGTTCAATACATAATTATGAAGCACTGCGGGTCCTATCGCTTATGCTTTACTGCGGTATGCGTTATCATGTTGATGACGTACACAGCTGTCTTTGTGAGGGCGCAAACACCTTCCCATAGGTTTCCTGAAACGGGCCAAACCCTACAGGGGAAGTTCTTAGACTATTGGAACCAGAATGGTGGCCTGCCCCAACAAGGCTTTCCTATCACTCCTGAGTTCTATGAAGAGTCCGACGTTGATGGGAAGATTTACCTCGTTCAGTATTTCGAGAGAGCAGTATTTGAGTATCACCCAGATGCTAAGCCAGAATACCACATTCAGCTCTCTTTACTCGGCAGCCAGTTCTATAAGAAGAATTACCCAAGCGGAGCGCCTGGCGAGCAGCCAAACATCGATCCTGGCTCAATTTACTTTCCACAGACCGGCAAGCGTCTGGGCGGGAAGTTCCTGGATTACTGGTCGCGTAATGGTGGCGTCCAACAGCAAGGTTACCCTATTTCTGATGAGTTCAGGGAAGTTTCAGCGCTAAATGGTGAAACCTACACGGTGCAGTATTTTGAGCGTGCAGTATTTGAGATCCATCCTGATTACGCAGGTGGAACATATGAGGTCTTGCTCTCGCATCTGGGTAGATATCGCTTCCAAGCAGGCAAGCCTACCACGACCATCACGTCATCTATCACGCCATCCAACACAGTAACTAGTAAACTCACGGCTACTCCAACAGCCACCGCTACGCATACAGCAACTCCTACGCGCACGGCAGCGATTACACCTACCGCTACCAATACCGCCACACCCAGCAACACAGTAACCAGTACCCCCACGACGCCTCCCGCCACCCCCGCCTTCACACCCACCGCGACGGGCACCCCTCACACGCCCACTCCAACTGCTACTCACACAGTTATTACGTCTACTCCTACTGCATCACCCTCAGCCACGCCGGAACCACCATCTATAACACCCAGCTATACTCCTGACGGTTCGCCTACTACATTACCCCCCACAACCCCGCCAACAAGCACAACAATAGAGCCAACGGTTGCTACAGATACGCCAATTGGAGAGGTAACGCATACAGCCGTATCTATTACATCTACAGCTACACCAACTACTGAAGGTAATGAGGAGGATCCCACTACTGTGAATACTGATTTATGGATCGGGCTCGGATTGATAACGAGCATAGTTCTTTTAGCTGCCGTGGTCTTCATGGTGAAAGCATGGAAGGTAGGCACAGGCGTCAGCTTTGGGGTTGTCCTGCGTGAGACCATAGTTGTCGTACCGATATTCGGCTCACTCACCACAGTGCTGTTGGCAACAGCCCAATGGAATTTACCTGGTTGGCAAGTGAATCACACAGCTTGGGTAATTGGGCTTCTGACAGCCCTGATCGTGTGGATTCTTGCTGCCTGGCTCTACACGTCCGTTGGCACAGCAAATCACGCGGGGTCTCATAACTACACGGAACTACGCGACCGACTGGTACAATTGTGCTGGACCTACGAGAAATACTGTCTGCCACCCAATAATGTGAAAGCTGATTCTTGCGAACGAATTAAGCATTATATAGGCCGGATTATCCGTCAAATTATACCCTCCTCAGAACAATTGCCCAACTCCGATGACAAATTCCTGAATCAGATAAATAAGATAACTGACAGGCAACTACGACTTGTACAGGCGTACGATTACATCATGCTCTGGAAATGGTTGCATCACGCTGAAGAATCTCTAATGATGGTTATTCCAGAAGATGAATTATCGAAAGCTGTACGTCATGATTGGAACCGGATAAACGGCTCGAAAATACGGAATAGCAGCGAGTTGTTAGACACTTTGGGGCCAATGCTGCCTAAATCTAAGCAGGGAGTTGGTAGCGCTAGCCCTATACCTAAGCCGGACGATTCAGCGCGTCTAGATGTACAGAGAGTAAGAGAGGAAGTAAATCGCTTTCGAGATAGTAGGAGAGATTATCTGGCACAAGCGCGCGGGAACCTCGCGCAACTCGCCCGCTTAGTGTGGCTGCTAGTATACGTGCTTGCAATCCTCGGGACGCTAACGCTAACTAGAGCGGGTGCGGTCGCGACGATTGGGTCGGACGGGGTCACAAATCTTCGATCAGTTGCAGCATATTTCCTCGTCGGTGCAACAGTAGGGTTGCTAACCCGACTTTATGCCGCACTCACGTCCGATGTCACACTTGAGGATGACTATGGGCTTACCCAAGCACGCTTGCTGAACGCCCCGCTCATGTCCGGGCTTGCCGCTGTGGGAGGCGTACTGGTCTTTGCACTCCTTAATCCAGTATTAGTACCAAACCAGCCAGACGGGACAGCCTCGACTAAGCTTCCAGGTCTACTATCCGGTTTCTTCGATGTGGGTACGTACCCGTTTGGTTTACTGGTTGCCGCCATCTTCGGTTTCGCTCCCAATCTCCTCATAAAAGCGTTGCAGCGCCAGATAGAACAGTACCAAGAGGACTTGAAGAGCACCAATGCTTCCAAGAATGTGCCAGATGAAAGGGGCGCATCAAGCTAGACACAACGCTAACTGGCGGCACACCCTAAGGTCTCGTGCCGCTGTATACTATAGTCCTCATACCTCCGCACTCCCCAAAGTGATATAATTACATGTTCGCAGGGCAAATCAACACATGGAGATAACGACAAATGCGTGTGCTGGTGGTAGATGACGATGCGCGTATCCGCGACAGCCTCAAGAGGCAGCTTGCCTACGAGGGCTACAACGTCGCGCTCGCGGCTGGCGCGCAAGAGGCCTTCGCCCACATCACCGACTCCCCCCCCGACCTCGTAATCCTAGACCTCATGCTCCCAGGCATGGGCGGCCTGGAGATTTGCCGCCGCATACGCGAAGTAGACGACGTGCCCATCCTCATGCTCACCGCCAAAGGCACCCTCGAAGACAAAGTGGACGGTCTGGACAGCGGCGCGGATGACTACCTTGTCAAACCCTTCCAGCCCGAAGAGCTACTGGCAAGGGCGCGCGCCCTTCTGAGGCGGCGGCAACCTCAAAGCGCCGCCCTCAAATTCGGCACCCTCACCCTCGACCCATCCGCCCGCCAGGTGTGGGTAGAAGACAAAGTCGTAGACCTCTCCACCAAAGAGTTCGACCTGCTCGAACTCCTGATACGCCACCCCCGCCAGGTGCTAACCCGCGAAACCTTCTACGACCGCATCTGGGGCTACGACTTCAGCGGCGAAAGCAACATCCTCGAAGTCTACATACGCTACCTCAGGTCCAAGCTAGAAGCAGCAGGCAGCCCCCGCTACATCCAGACCGTACGCGGCGTAGGCTACGTGCTACGCGAGGACAACACTTGAGAGTGGTCAGTGGTCAGTGGTCAGTGGTCAGTGGTCAGTGGTCAGTGGTCAGTGGTCAGAGATTGTTAGGAGGGGTTGCAGGATGGATGAGCAGAGGCCGGTTCGCAGTTATAGGGAGTTGAAGGTTTGGGAAAAAGCAATGGATGTAGTAGAGGCAGTTTATAGCGTTACGCGTAATTGGCCTAGAGAAGAGCTTTATGGACTGACGAGTCAGGTGCGGCGTGCCGCCGTTTCCATACCTTCCAATATTGCTGAGGGGCAAGGTCGCGCTTCAACTAAAGAGTTTCTCCACCACCTCAGCATCGCTTATGGCTCGTTGCTGGAAGTGGAAACGCAACTGCTAATAGCAGAACGACTTCATTATCTCCAAACCGATACGATAAAGGACTTATTAGCCGGCACAGCCGAGGTAGGCCGCATAATCAATGGCCTTTCCAGGAAGCTAGCTATCAAACAATCCAACTCACTTAACGACTAGTCCCTGACCACTGACCACTGACCCCTGGAGCAACCGTGTCACTACGCTGGCGTCTAACTCTACTCTCCGCGCTCGTCATGGCGGTGGTCTTCGCCATCTTCGGCACCATTGCTTATTTCACCGTGAGCCTCTTCCTCTATCGAGCAGTGGACGATAACCTGGAGCGCCAGGTCGCGGCCACCTTGATCTATGGCCTATCAAGGCCCGGTACCGACATTTCCCAACTGGGCGACCGGGACGAGATCGGCACAGTCTTCTACACCGTAATCGACACCGAGGGCGTAGTGCGCTATCCCACACGCAGCGTCTTTATCAGCGATCCGATGTACAACCAGGCCATGTCGGGCAGCACGGTCAAGAGCACCCAGACCCTCTCGGACGGCACCAGGGTACGCGTCCTCTCCGCCCCGATACGCATACCGACCGGAACAATCGTTGGCGTGTTGCAGGCGATAACCCCCCTGGACATGACCGACCATCTGCTGAACGAGTTGAAGGTCTTCCTGGGCGTCGCTGCCTTCATACTGCTCATTGTGGCCGCCGCCGGTTCTTATATCCTCACCGGCAGGACCCTCCGGGCCGTAGAAAGCATCACCCGCAAGGCCCACCAGATAGAACTGTCGCAGGACCTTACCCAGCGCATACCTTCGCGGGGCACTGACGACGAAGTAGGCCACCTCGTAGACACCTTCAACCAGATGCTCAGCCGCTTGCAGGCCGCTTTTGAGGCGCAACGCCGCTTCATCGCCGACTCGTCTCACGAGCTACGCACTCCCATCACCGTCATCAAGAGCAACATGCACCTCCTACGCCGCACGACCGACCCTGCCGAGCGCACCGAGCTTATCGACATCACCGAAGCCGAAGTCTCCCGCCTGAACCGCATGGTCAACGACCTCCTCTACATGGCCCAGATGCAGGCGGGCCACGACCTCAAGCCTGTCCTCAGGCACGTCGAGTTGGACAGCCTCCTGCTGGACGTATTCGCCCGCACCCGCTCGATAGCCGCCCTGAAGAACCAGAAGGTGATGCTCGTCCACGAAGACATCGCCGCCTGCATAGGGGACCGCGACCAGTTGCAACACCTTCTCCTGAACCTGGCGGACAACGCCACCAAGTACACGCCCGAAGGCGGCACAATCGCGCTTGGGCTGTGGCAGGACGACGGTTGGGCCAGGCTGGAAGTGAGCGACAGCGGCCCCGGCATCCCGGAGGAAGACCTCCCCCACATATTCGAGCGCTTCTTCCGCACGCCCGACGCCCGCCAGACCGTCAGAGGCGGTTCCGGGCTGGGCCTCGCCATAGTCAAGACCATAGCCCAGGCGCACGGAGGCCGCATAGAAGTATTCAGCAAGGTAGGCGAGGGCACCACCTTCCGCCTCTGGCTGCGCCTGGTCCCGGAGAGCGCCACGCCCGCCCCGGACGACGAGCCGTTCGTTCCCAAGCAACTTCAAGAAGCGGAAGGCCCCGCCGCAACGATATAATCGACAAATAAGTGTTATTATCCGTAGGGGCGACCCGCCGGGTCGCCCTGTCCGGGGTAACACGCAAGCATGTTACGCCCTACCCCGAATCTGAACATTGCATCAGCAAACATGGAGGAAAGATGGCCCATTTTATCAACCTGCTGGTGGACATAGACAGAGAAAATCACGTCGCGCTCATCACCATCAACCGCGCCGACAAGCTGAACGCGCTCAACCGCGCCCTGCTAACCGAGCTTGACGCCGCGCTTGACGAAGTAGCCAACGATGGCAGCGTGCGCGCGCTCGTGATAACCGGGGCGGGCGCGAAAGCCTTCGTCGCGGGCGCGGACATAGCCGAGATCGCCGCGCTTGAAGGCGAAGAGGGCGGCAGGGAATTCGCGCGCTTTGGGCAGCGCGTCTTCTCCAAGATAGAGCGCCTCACCGTCCCCGTCATCATGGCGATCAACGGTTACGCGCTGGGAGGCGGCTGCGAGCTAGCTCTCAGCGGCGACATCCGCATCGCCTCGGAGACCGCGCAACTCGGCCAGCCCGAAGTGAACCTGGGCGTAATCCCCGGCTATGGCGGCACGCAACGCCTTGCCCGCATCATCGGCAGGGACAGGGCGAAGGGTCTCGTCTTCACCGGCGAGCGCGTAGGAGCGCAGGACGCATACCGCATCGGCCTGGTAGACCGCGTCGTGCCCGCAGCCGAGCTTGTAGACGAGGCATTGAGCCTGGCCCGCAACCTCGCGAGCAAAGCCCCCCGCGCCCTCGCCCTCGCCAAGATCGCCATCAACGAAGGCATATCCCTCCCGTTGGAAGACGCCCTCGACCTCGAAGCCGACCTCTTCGCCCAGGCCGTAGAAACCCAGGACAGGAAGGAGGGCGCTGCCGCCTTCCTTGAAAAGCGCCAGCCCCAATGGACCGGCCACTAACCTCCGACGTAGACTTCCCAGGCTTCACGCTCCGGGACGCCACGCTCCAAGACAAAGCCCAGGTGCTACAATTCACCGCCAAGACCTGGGAGTTCGGCGACTACATAGAGCACGTATACGACGACTGGCTGGCCGACGCCACGGGCCGCTTCATCGTGCTCGAAGAGCAAGCCACCGGGCGCATCGCCGCCATAGACAAGCTCTCCTTCCAATCGCCCGAAGAAGCCTGGTTCGAGGGCCTGCGCGTCAACCCCGATTTCAGGGGGCACGGACTGGCAAGCAAACTACAAAAGTACATGATCGAGCAATCGAGAGCGTACGGTGCCCGCACCCTGCGCTTCATCACCCTCATCAGCAACAAGCCCGTGCATCGCATGGCCTACCGCGACGGCTTCTCCCTCCTCTCGGTAGTCCGCTTCTGGAAGTGGCGCACAGACTTCCCACAAACCGATCCCCAGGACGTAGAAGCATACAATCTCAGGAGAGCCTTGCCCGGCGAAGCGCCCCTCCTCTTCCAATGGTGGCAGCGCACCTCGTCCTACGCCACCGGCGGGCTTGCCCACCTGAACTGGTCCTTCGCCTCGTCCTCCCCCCACGCATGGACCGAAGCAGCCAAAAAAGGCCGCCTCCTGGTCCCGCACGACGCCCAGGTAGACGACCCGGCCACGCCTCCCCCCACTCTACTTCTCCTGGACGGCCAGGACGATGACGACAACCCCGCCTGGGTGCTAAGCGCCGTAACCGCCCTGGACAAAGAATGGGCACTCCTCCTGCACGGCCTCTGCAAACACGCACTAGAGCAAGGCATAATCGAAATCAACGGCCTCCTTCCCGACACCACAGACGCAACTCTAGGCCTCAAAGCAGCACACTTCAAGCCCGACAGCGACAACGAACGCCTCTGCCTCTTCGAGCTTCTACTACACCAATAGAATAAGACAACCGTAGGGGCGACCCGGTGGGTCGCCCTGGTGGGGTTCACGTAAAATGTAATACCGACCACCCAAGCGTAGCCCGCGCAGGCGGGCTTTGTAGACGTAGCCCGCAGATTTATCTGCCGGGCGCTCTCGCCCCCGCGTATAATGCGTATTTTGTTACTGCTTGTTATCTGCCGGGCACTCTCGCCACCGCGTACGCCGCCCATTCCATTTCATCTTCATCACTGGCCCGGCGATATTTGCAAGCGATACTAGCAACTGACCCCTAACCCCTAACCCCTAACCCCTGACCCCTGATCCCTAATCACTGCGTAAATACCAGCGGCGTTTCCGGCAACTCAATCGTCAAATCGACCCCGCCCACCCTGACATTAGCCGTCCCCTTTATCGGCTCATCCTCTTTCAATTCCACATTGACAGGTGTGGACTTCATAGCAAACGTCACCCTTTGCGGCCCCGGCTGCTTCAAGCCCAGGTCATCCACCGAGCGCACAAGCTCAAGCTGTGCTGTGGCGATCTCCTCCCCGCCTGCCCGCCTGAGAGTGATACTCCCGCTCCCGCTGCCCGTATCTACCCCCTCGATATAAAACACCAACGTCGCGTGTAGCGGAGGGCCATCGTCCCTCACACCCGGCATAAAGTCCTGCCATACCTGGAACTCAATCCCCGTAGGCTCCATACTGCCTCCCGTCGTCGGATAAGGTGTCGGTGTCACGTCGGGCTGGTTCTGCGCCGTCGCGGTCGACCCCACGCTGCCCTGTGGCGCTGTGGTAGCTGTAGGTGTAGATATAGGTACAGGTGGGTTACTACAACCCACCGAGAGCGTCAGCAAGGCACACAGGGCCAAACAGAAGAGACGCATGCCCCCCATCTTACTCCCCCTCCGGCATCTCGAAAAGCCCCGCATACAGCCTGCGTACGTAAGGCGGCAGCTTGCTCATATCGCCCATAGTCCCGCTGGCGAGGCCCGCGAACATCTCCCAATCGTTGCGCTCCACCAGCATACCCGCCCAGTTCTGCTCAGGTATGCCATGCACGTAATCGTAAGCTAACTTCGCTGCCGGCCCATACCTGGGGTCTCCCTCCGCGCTCAGGCGCACCGTCGCCTCGATCATCTCATCCTTTACCGAGTGCCGCCTGTCATGCCACCATGCGTGGGCAAGCTCGTGGACCGCCGCCTCGTGCTGCGCTGTAAATAACCGCACTTCGCGGGTCTGAGGCATCCAATACCCCCCGCCACTCGTGGTAGCCATATCATCAACCCGCAAATTCACATTCTCCCGCAGCCACCGCCGCGCGGCATACGTAAAGTGGTGCCGGGCCATGACCTCCTCCACGAAAGCCCACGCGGCCTCCGAGTTATAGGCAGGTCCGCCAAAACCCTGCCTCAGCCCTCCAAGCGCCCCACCTATTGTCTGTAGAAACTTATTCGCCAGGTTCGCAAGCATCTTCTACCCCTTACATACCAGCCAGCGCATTATATCATGTGTGCCTGCATGCAACCAAAACAGGTCAACTGTTGTTATATATACAGAGCCTCAAGCCACCATCTGGCATGAAAACTGCTCACACTAACCTGCAAGCAGGGCCATAGGTGGGAAAAGGCTCAGGAAGAGAAGGCGAGATCATAATTGTGAAAACACTATTCGCCTGAGATGGCGAAGATCGCCTGACAATTACGTTCAAGAGAAGGAATAACAGGAGGAAACAGAACTTATGAGTAAGAATTGGCTCACCGCTGCCGCCACGTTCGGGGCAGCATCAATGATATTCGGCGCGGCGGCGCTGGCGCAAACCACGACGCCTACGCCGGGCGCGACCACCACGCCGCAGGCTACGGGCACGGCACGCACCGCCACTGCCACAGTAGGCGTAAGCGGAACGGTCACCTCGACGGTAGGGGTCTCCGCGACTGCCACCGTCTCTGGCACCGGCACCATCACACCCGTGATAGTCCCGACGATCCCGGTATCCCCCACCTTGTACCAGGCCGGCGGCACGGGAAACTTCCCCTTTGCCCACCCTGCCTTTGAAAGCGTGTGGACCCGCACCGACCGTGTGGTAAAAGAAGGCCGCATCAGCCGGACCTGGTTCTGGGGTCCCGGCCCGAACTCGCTCGGCTTGCTTGAGCAGTACAACGAATCTAGCGCGGGCGACAAGCGCAGGCTCGTGCAGTACTTCGATAAGAGCCGCATGGAAGTCAACAACCCCGCGGGTGACCGCAACAACCCGTTCTTCGTCACCAACGGCCTGCTGACCGTTGAGCTAATCTCAGGCTTCATCCAGGTCGGTGAGAAGGACTTCACGCAGTACCGCCCGGCTTGTATCCCCATGTCTGGTGACTTCGGTGACTTGCAGGCTCCCACCTACTTCGCCTTCCAGGGCGTGTCCAACACCCAGGCGGGCAACCACGATGCTCCCAACCGCGTCGGACAGGCGGTGACTCAGACCATCGACCGCAACGGCGTGACGGGCAACGACCCCTCTAAGGCCAACATCCCCGGTATCACTCTGACTCAGTACATCAGCGATACCAAACACAACATCCCGGCGGTCTTCTGGGACTTCCTGAACTCCTCCGGCCCCGTCTACACGGGCACCGGGCAGATCACCAATCAAAGGCTGATCGATCCCTGGTTCTTCGCTTCGGGTCTCCCCATCAGCGAGCCTTACTGGGCCAAGGCCAAGATCAACGGCACGACCACCGACGTAATGATCCAGGCTTTCGAGCGCCGCGCTCTCACCTACGTTCCGAGCAACCAGCCCGGCTTCCAGGTTGAGATGGCGAACATCGGCCAGCACTACTTCGACTGGCGGTACCGCAACTACGGCTACTGCCCCGGCCAGGTAGTGACCACGCCTACGCCCCCGGCACCCGCGCCAACCGCCGGCACCCCCGTAGCCACGGGCACCGTCGTTAGCGGCACCAGCACGGTAATCGTCACAGGTACGCCTGCCGCTACCGGCACAGTCGCGAGCGGCACGGCCTCACCACAGGCCACAGCCACCGTCGGCGCGGGTCGAACGTCTACACCTGGGGTCAGCGCACCCTCAGTAACCCCTTCCCCTTCGCCCACAAGGTAAAGGGAAAGCACAACCATCTTCAAGCTAATAAAAATCCTGGATGGGCGCTCCGCGCCCATCCAGGATTTTTATTAGCTTACTCTCTCCTCTAGGCGTGAGAAGCAGCCCCTGCCGCCAGGCGGTTGCGCGCTTCCCATAGTTCGGGGAAGAAACGGTAGCCAAGCGTGCGCCCCAGGTAGCCTGCTCCTCCCGTCCCTGCCGTGCCCAGCGCCCGGTCGCCCAGCGTGCGCTCAACCACCTTGATGTGATGGAACCGCCATTGCGAGAATAACACTTCGTATTCGCTCAACGCCTCAGTGAGTGTGTACATCGCCGCGTAACGCTGCGGGTCATTGTAGATGCGCACAACGGCGGCAGCCGGGTCGGCATCGATCCAGCGCAGGTGTTCCAGGAATGCATCGTGCAGAGTCTGGGGCCATCGGGCGCGCATCGCGTCCACGTCCATGTGCTTCTCTATCAGCTTGAGAAAAGTGGGGTCGCTGAGGCCGGAAGCCATCTCTAACTCGCGAAATTGGTGAGACTCGAACCCACTGGCGGTCTCCAACACATGGCGGAAGTGCTGGAATTGCTGAGGCGGCATGGTCGCCAGCAGGTCCACTTCATCACCAAGTATCTCCATGATGCGGTTTATGCGAGTGATGAGGCGCACCGCTTCCAGCAACTCGTTCCGGGAGATCAACCCGATCGCATCATGCATCTCGTGGAGGATCTGCTTGAACCATAACTCCTGCACCTGCTGGACGATGATGAAAAGCATCTCGTCATGCACGCCCGGCACCTTCAGAGGTATCTGCAATTCAAGCAGTTCGGGCACGCGCAGGTAAATGCTATAGGTAAGCGGGTGCGCGACCGTGCGGGGAACACTTTCTCCGTGCTCGCCGTTGAGCATAGGAAGCTCCTTTATGTATGGCCGGTGCCCCTAGCACATGCCCGTCGCACTCAAAGAACTTGATTCGACAAGCTCGATGAGCACGCCATTAGCTGACTTGGGGTGGATAAACGCCACCAGGCTGCCGTGAGCGCCTGGGCGTGGCTCGCTATCAATCAACTCGACACCCTGCTCCCGAAGCCGGGCCAGCATGCCCGGCAAATCTTCGACTTCCAGGCAGATGTGGTGGATGCCCGGCCCCCGGTTCGCCAGGAACTTCTGCAAAGGCCCCTCGTCGCCCACAGGTTCGAGCACCTCCAGGCGAGACTCTCCCACCGGCAAGAACGTCACCCTCACGGCGTCGCTCTCAACCTGCTCGCTGCCGGAGACCTCCAATCCCATCCCGCCTGAGAATACCGCGAGCGTCTCCGCGACGTTGGCTGTCGCCAGCCCAATATGACTGACCCTGATAACTCGTGGCATGAATCGATTCCGCCTCCCCAAGTGCGAGTGCCTGGCCCAGGTACTATAGCAAAACTAACCAGGCACGTCAATCAAGCAACATGGGGCATCCCGGAGTCAAGATTTACGCCTGGACAAGCGTAATATCCTGAGTTCAACCAAATGAAAAAGCAGAAAATGGGCGGCTGCGCCGCCCATTTTCTGCTTTTTCATTTGGTTGAAAGTCCCTCCCTGCGTGCGGGAAGGGGTTGGGGAGGGGAGTAAGAGTTCTTGTGTGCAGAGACAGGCACGAATATAAAATTCGGGCTCGCTCATGTCTACGCTTACTGAAAGACGCGAGACCTTACTTCAACTCGCGCAGCCTTCGCATTTTCATCAGGTTCAAAACCAGCAGCGCCACCACAGCTACGAGAAGCATCCCAATACCTGCTGCTACCCACAGCCACATATCAGGTCCGGCCTGTGCCTGTGCGGGCGCGACTGGGTCAGATTGTGCGCTTATCTCGTTGCCGCTACCTATCGTGCCCCACTCCTGGGCTGCAACACCGTTATCTTGGGGAGCATTCGCGGGCTTCACTTCCAATTGGCCCTCATATATTTCCTTCCGATCCTTATCGTAGTCCAGGCTCACCTGCACCTGGTAAGTGCCTGAAGCAAGCTCCCCCGACCACCTGACCGGGTACACTACCTCGGTGTCCGGGATGAACGTTCCCATCTTGATCGGCTGGTCCAGCACTCGCATGCCTGCGGTATCGGTCATCACAATCATACCGGAGGGCTTGAGAAATATATTGCCGTCGTTCTTCATATGAACGCCTATGAACGGCCCCGATGGCTGCCGTACAAGGGCAGCCGAATCAACCTCGAGAGATGGTCTCCACGCGCCTTCAATATCAACCTGCACCCCTATAACGTACCGCGTTTGCATGGTCACGCTGGCACCCAGGTGGTTACCACCCTGGTCCGCCCCGGCGGTTGGGGGCACATTGACAAGATAGGCCGATATACCCGTCAGGTACTGGCCGGGCTTGGCTGACTTGGGCACACTCACTGTGAAACCAACAGGCTTCTGCATCCCCGCCGGGAGCGTTACGCTCGACTCGGCAAACTTCACCCAGGTAGCAACTCCCTCAGGCGTAGCGTCGGAAGCCGCGAAGGCGCTACCCCCTGCCTGGGCGGTCATAGCATCTACGGCGGCGATCTGGATGGTGAGAGGCCTGCTGCCTGGGTTCTTGAGCATCACGCTCCCTGTCACGCTCGCGCTGCTCTCCATCTTGTAAATAAAATAGCCGTTCGCGGTGACCGAGGGATCGGCTACCGGGACGGGAGCTATTCCGAATCCCATTTCGTCGGCAGGGTCCTGGCCCGACGCATGTGAAGGTAAAGCAAAAAGGAGGGAAAAGAAAATTAATAGGGAGGCGAGAGTGAGTGAGCGCATTGATTTTCTCCTGGTGCAGAAGAAAGGGGCCACCTTCGGGCGGCCCCTCTAGTTATAAGCCGCGTGCTAGGGAGCAGTTACGACGCTGATGGTGACGGTGCTGAGATATGTGGCGGCATACGCGTCCGCCGGGACGGCCAGGGTCAACGTGGTATTGCTGAAGTCATATGCGCCCATGCCTTCATCGAGAGCAGCGCTGGCAATTGAGACCGCGCTACCGTTGTCAATCACGTAAGGCCCTTCGGTGACGTCAGGCTCCGGGGAGTTGGTGCCATTGGCAGCCACCGTAGGCTCGGACATTTCCAGTGAGCCGGCAGCGAGCGAGCGGGTGGCCGCCGCGTTGGCGAACTGGGACGCCTGGGCTGTGACATGCCAGCCGGCGCCGGTACCACGGGGGTCGGTCACCGTGAACGCAGCTAAGGCCGCTGTAGGGGACTGTTCCGTACCGTTCAGAGTGACGGGTGTGAAGTCACCGGCCAGGGGATTGGTAATTGAGAGCGTGCCCCCAGTAACCACTGCCTGCGTGCCGTCTGAGGCGAAGGCAGCAGGGGCCATCATTGCAAATACCGAGAGGGCCAGAATAAATGCCCGGAATCTCTTATGAAACATTGTCTTATTACTCCTATCTTGAAGGTTTTGAAGTTTGGATTGGAATTATAGTGCGTGACCTCATTCTAATCTCGCCACGATTTTAGCAATAGATACGTTAGTCCCAAGTCCAGGTGCCACAAGGTCCCTATATGCGCTTCTTCAGGTCCCGCGCGTAGAAGTAGCAATGGTCATGTTGGTCCTGGGACGTGTCACAGATCGGGCCTGCCTTGACAAAGCAGACACCTATAGGGATAACTGTACTGAGCCTGTCCTCTTGCTGCTCGCACTTCCCAGGCGGGCTAAAGGCGTGTCATCTACATAGGAGGGAATAACTAAATGGTGACATTGGATGCGCCCATCGTGGCGGTGACGGTATTTACGGACAGGGCAAGGGTCACGCGGTGTGGAACACTACAACTTGAAGCCGGAGAGCACACAATCGCTCTTGAGCGCGTGCCCTCCCTGCTCGAAGACGACTCCGTGCGAGCCGGCGGGCGCGGTGCCAACGTGCGAATCCTGGGCGTCGAGATCGTAACGCGCTTCGTCACAGAGGCCCCCGAAGAAGACCTCTCTACCCTCCAACAACAGCTACAGACCCTGCAAGACCGCGACGCAGCCCTCGCGGATAATGAAACAGCAGAAGCCGAGCGCATCGAGTTTCTGAAGACGCTACGGCAATCGAGCGGCACAAACCTGGCGCGAGGCGTGGCTTACGGCAAGACCGACCTCGGCAGCGTGGAGAGCATGGCCCAATATCTCACCAAAGAGCTTGAGGCAGCCCTGTCACGCCGTAGGGAGCTTGCCCAGCAACGCCGCGACCTGGCGCGCGAGATACAGGCCGCCCAATCGCGCCTGGGGCAGGTGCAGCACTACGAGTCCTACGAGCGGCGAGAGATCCACGTCATAGTAGAAGCCACCGCCGCTACCGATCTTGAGCTTGAGGTGGTGTACGTCGTGCACGGCGCGTCCTGGGAGCCTATTTACGACATCCGCCTGGTAGAAAGCACGGTGAATCTGACTTACCAGGCGCACGTTCGCCAGCAATCGGGAGAGGACTGGCCCGCCGTGCAGCTTTCCCTCTCAACTGCGCGCCCCGCCGTCACCAGGGAGATACCTGAGCTAGATGCCTGGTACATAGACAAATACCAGCCGTTGCCTCCACGCCCCATGTACAGCACCGCGCCTATGGCTGCGGCTATGGCGATGCCTGCGCAGCAGCCAGGTGGAACAGAGATGGCATATGCCAAGCAGGCCAGGAGTGCCGCGCCCGTAGCGGAAGTCGCTCATGCTGAGATAGAAAGCACAGGGGCTGCCGTGACCTACCGCGTGGCGCGCCCTGTAGCCGTGCCCGGCGACGGATCTCCCCACAAGACGACCGTAACCGCCCTCGACCTGGACGCGCAGCTAGACTACGTAACAGCCCCCAAGCTAGCCGCCGAAGCGTACTTGCGGGCAAAAGTACGCAACACATCTCGCTTCATCCTGCTCCCCGGCCAGGCGTCCATATTTCACGCGGCGGACTTCGTGGGAAGGACGATGCTGGAACTGGTCGCGCCCAACGAGGAGTTCGAGCTACAGCTTGGGGTTGACGACCGCGTGAAGGTAGAGCGCGAGCTTACCGAGCGCGCCACCGCAAAAGCCGCCCTATTAGGCAGCACCAAGCGCACCCACTTCGCCTACGAGATAACCCTCACCAGCCACCTTGCCGCGCCCGCCCGCATCCTGGTGAGCGACCAGTTGCCGGTACCCCGACACGAGGAGATAAAAGTCAAGCTCCAAAGCGCCACCCCCCCGCCCACCGAGCAGACCGGCCTCAACATACTCAAATGGGACCTTGAGCTACAACCCCAGCAGAAGCAGAAGATAACCTTCTCATTCACCGTCGAACACCCCCGCGACATGGTGCTTACGGGCCTCAATCTTTGAAATCAGGTTTCCTAACCGCCAAGACGCAAAGACGCCAAGAACTACGCCAAGATTAGAATGGAATACTTGGTCATACACTCATGTCGTTGTACTCAAAACAAACAATAAATTCTTGGCGCATTCTTGGCGCGTTCTTGGCGTCTTTGCGTCTTGGCGGTTAGATTATGGTTATTGGTTGAGCCAGACGTGTCAGTTTGCCTTGACAAAGCCTACCCCCTGTGATTTATTTAACCGTTCAACTTACCCCACGAGGAGGTATCCCCGATGATAAAATTGGTCGCGCTATTCAAGCGGCCCCAGGATGTCGAAGCGTTCGACAGCCACTACGACAACACCCACGCCCCACTCATGCGTAAAGTGCCCGGCCTTGAGCGCATGGAAGTGACACGCAACCTCAAAGCGTTCCGGGGCGAGCCGGAATACTACCTGATAGCCGAGATGTACTTCCCAGACCAGGAAGCGTTCGATGCCGCCATGGCGTCCGACGAGAACCGCGCCGCAGGCAAGGACCTCATGAGCTTTGCCCGCGAGTACGTCACGATGGTATACGGCGAAGTAGGAGAATAAGCGTGGACTACCCAAGTGCGCTCTCGCCTGAAGAACTCAACTTCAGCCATATCATCTACACCAAACAGGGCGGCGTGGCGACTGTGACCATCAACCGCCCCGACGTGCTCAACGCCACCGACTTCCCCACCCTCAAGGAGATGAGCCGCGCCTTCGAGGACGCCTCCTACGACGACCATGTGGGTGTGCTCGTGCTTACGGGTGCCGGAGAAAGGGCATTCTGCACCGGGGCCGACCTCGGCGAGCAAGAAAAGTTCCTCACCAAGCGCGCTGACTACTGGAAGTGGATGGGCGGCTTCATCGAAGCCCATGACCGCCTCCGCAACATCGGCAAGCCAACCATAGCTCGGTTGAACGGCATGGTAGTAGGCGGCGGCAACGAATTCAACATGGCCTGCGACCTGGCAATCGCCGCCGACCATGTCACCATACGGCAGGTGGGCACCGCACGAGGCTCAGTTCCGGCGGGCGGCGCTACCCAGTGGCTCCCCATTATCATAGGCGACAGGCGCGCCAGGGAGATGCTCTGGCTGTGCGAGCCAATCAGCGCGCAGAAAGCCCTCGATTGGGGCCTGGTCAACCAGGTAGTTCCAGCCTCCGAACTTGACGCCGCCGTTGCCGAGATGGCGACCAAGCTGCTCAACCGCATGCCCGAAATACTCCGCTACGCCAAGCAGCAGACCAACTTCTGGCGCGACTTCTCCTGGAGTCTGACCGTCGGCCACGCAAGGGACTGGCTCGCCATCCACGCAGACTCCGAAGAGACCGCCGAAGGCCTGGACGCCTTCTACGAGAAGCGCCACGTCAACTACAAGCAGTTGAGAGAGAGCCTGGCAGCCGGCGGCAAGAAGTGCGGCAATTGTGGCGCTGTGTCGCCAGGCCGCTTCAAGTTTTGCGGCGAGTGCGGGACCGCGCTCTAGTGCCTTACCCAGCGAATTGTAATGGGTACGTATCCGCATTCCCCCTTGTCATTCTGAGCGTAGCGAAGAATCTCGCTCCTCGCGTAGATGCTTATGACACGCCTCGTCTCAGCACAATTTTGGAGAATGAGCGCCGATCTCCCTACGCGTACCCCAACATGATATGCGAGGGGCGAGATTCTTCTCTGCGCTCAGAATGACACGGATACTGGGCGGCTTCCCCTCACAATTTACGCGGCAAAGTGCCGGTTTTCATGAGTATGTACCACGTGGAGAGCCAAATGGACAACCCCGACTACGAACTAATAAAGCTGTCAAGCGACAGCGCAGTCACCACGATACAACTCAACCGCCCCGAAGTGCTAAACGCCCTCAACCTACAGTTGATGGACGAATTGATACTTGCTCTTGAGAGGCTTGAGTCCGACCCACAGGTGCGTTGCGTGATAATCACCGGCAACGAGCGTGCGTTCGCGGCGGGGGCCGACATCAAGGACATGGCCGAGGCCAGCGCCACAGAGATGTTGGTGCGCGACCAGTTCGCCAAATGGGACCGCATCCGCCGCTTCAAGAAGCCCCTCATAGCAGCCGTAAGCGGCTTCGCCTTGGGTGGAGGCAACGAGCTTGCCATGCTCTGCGACATGATAGTAGCCTCCGAGACCGCGCAATTCGGCCAGCCGGAGATCAACATAGGCGTGATGCCAGGCGCGGGCGGCACACAACGCCTCACGAGAGCAGTAGGCAAAGCGATGGCTATGGAAATCATATTGGCAGGCCGGATGCTGACGGCAAGGGAGGCATTGCAATACGGCCTGGTAAACAAGGTTGTGCCCGTAGAGGTCTACCTGCGCGAAGCCCAGCGCCTGGCAGCAAAGATAGCCGAGAAAGGCCCTATAGCTTTACAGCTAGCCAAAGAAGCCGTCCTCCAAGCCTTCGAGACCCCCCTTCAAGAAGGCCTCCTCTTCGAGCGCAAGAACTTCTACCTCCTCTTCAGCACCGAAGACCAGAAAGAAGGCATGAAGGCATTCATCGAGAAGCGTGACAAGCCGCAGTTCAAAGGGAAGTAGGCGGAACGTGATGCATGAGGACTACTAAGGCTGCTCAAGGAGACAGAAGTGGACTACGAAACCATCCTCTACACACTAGATGAAGGCGTCCTAGCCATAACCCTCAATCGCCCCGACGTGCTCAATGCCTTCAACCGCAAGATGACTAGCGAGATACAGGACGCCCTCAAGAAAGCCGAGCGCGACACCTCGGTGCGCTGCATCGTCTTCACAGGCGCGGGGCGGGCCTTCTCATCGGGCGAAGACCTCAAGGCGCGCACCGCCGAAGGCAATAGCGACTTCGGCTCGACGCTCAGAGACCGGTACAACCCCATCGTCCTCAAGATGCGGAACATCGAGAAGCCCGTGCTAGGCTCGATCAACGGCGTGGCTGCGGGCGCGGGGTGCTCGCTTGCGCTGGCATGCGACATGCGGATAGCTTCCGAGAAGGCCAGGTTCATCGAGGTATTTGTCAGGGTGGGCCTCGTACCGGACTCCGGCTCTTCCTTCTTTCTGCCCCGCCTGGTGGGTCTAGGCAAGGCGCTCGAAATGGCGTTCCTAGGGGATGAGGTAGGCGCGGGAGAGGCCTTACGTCTCGGCCTCGTAAACCGCGTGGTGCCGCCGGAGGAGCTTGAAAGTGCCACTCGCGAGATTGCCCTGCGCCTGGCGAAAGGCCCGACAAAAGCCATCGGCCTCGCGAAACGCGCCATGAACCGGGCGCTCCACATGGACCTCGAGCAAATCCTCGACTACGAAGTCTACGCTCAGGAAACAGCAGGTGCCTCGTCCGACCACCAGGAGGGCCTTGCAGCCTTCGCGGAGAAGCGGCCACCCAATTTCGCGGGTCGTTGACGGAAGGCAGAGCACAAGTTATAATTTGCTTCGGTTAGCTAATGTTAGCTAATCGGAGTTCGGTGTTTAGGAGCGCAGATATGAGCAAGAACCGTGTGATCAAGGTAGTATCGGCTACCGATGCCAAGAACAGGTTTGGCGACCTCATCAAGAGCGCCTATATGCGTGAGGAACATCTAATAATAAAGCGAGACGGTATACCCGTTATGGCGATAGTGCCCATAGCGGATTATGAGAGGCTAATGCAAGGTGAGACGCTTCCTGATGAGATAGCGGAAGATGTGGCCATAGGCAGCAGGACAGGTCGCGCTCATGCTAGTCTTGTCGGGTTCCTCGACAGGGTCCAGGCACATATGCCGGAAGTGCCTGAGGAAGAAGCCAATCAAGACATAGCGGAAGCTATAAGAGAAGTGAGAGCAGAGCAGCGTCGCGCACATGGTTAGGGCCGTTTTGGATGCTAATGTACTTGTAAGTGCGGTGATCGTTCGGCCTGGAAAGTCGGGTAAGATACTCAGAAGCTTACACTGGGTACAGTTGCTCATCTCAGATGATATATTGGGTGAGGTAGCACGCGTACTTCACTACCCAAGAATACAGAAGAAATACAGCCTTAGCGAGCAAGATATTACTGAATATCTTGCGGAACTGCGCCAAAGATGCGAGTTGGTACCCATCCGAAGTTTAATTGCAGGGGTTAGCGCTGATCCGGATGATGAAAAATATCTAGCGTGCGGTGTGGATGGCGATGCCGACTACCTGGTAAGCGGTGATCCCCACCTATTAGATATTGAAGAGTACAAAGGAATTAAGATAGTTTCCCCAAGCACATTCCTCTCTTTGTTTGAGCAAGAGCCGTAAAGGAGCCAACATGCCACAGAAAATCGCCGTCCTGGGAGCGGGCACTATGGGAGCGGGCATCGCCCAGCTTGCCGCGCAGAGCGGCCTTGACGTGCTGATGTACGACATCAAGTCCGAACTTGTTGAGCGTGGCGTCGCCAACATCAAGTCCGCGCTGCAAGGGCGCGTTGACAAGGGCAAGCTGGCTTCTGAAGATATGGACGCCAGCCTGGAAAGGCTCAGCACGACCACCAATCGCGACGACGCGGCAGGCGCGGACGTCATTATCGAGGCCGCGCCCGAAGACCTGGCTCTCAAGAAAGAGATATTCGGCTCTCTAAGCGCCCTCTGTTCGGCAAACACCATCCTGGCGACAAACACCTCATCCCTGTCGGTCACCTCAATAGCAAGTGCCGCGCAGAGGCCGGAGCAAGTAGCAGGCATGCACTTCTTCAACCCGGCCCCCGTTATGCCCCTCGTGGAGATTATCGCGGGCAGCCGCACGTCGCCCGACGTTGTCCAGGAGCTATACCAGCTTGCCCGCACGATGGACAAGACGCCTGTGCGCGCAGCCGACATGCCCGGCTTCATCGTAAACCGCGTAGCCCGCCCCTTCTACGGCGAGGCGCTCAAGATACTGGGCGAAGGTTCGGCGGGCGTCACGCAAGTGGACGAAGCGATGCGCGCGGCAGGCTTCCGCATGGGGCCGTTTGAGTTGATGGACTTCATCGGCATAGACGTCAACTTCGCCGTCACCCGCTCTGTTCATGATGCGTTCTTCGGAGAGCCGCGCTACCGCCCCCAGCCGATCCAGCAGCGCATGGTAGAAGCAGGCACGCTAGGCCGCAAGTCCGGCAAGGGCTTTTACAGCTACGAGAACGGCGATAAGGGCGAAGCCCGCAGGACGGCAATCGCGCACATCCAGCACAAGCGCTCTAACCCTATCGTGCCCGGCAATCTCTCTCAGGACTTCATAGCAAAGAGCGGCATAGAGCTTGGGAATGAAGCCGAGGGCCAGGCCGAGATAATAGCCCGCATCCTCGCCATGATTATCAACGAAGCCGCATTCGCCATCGGTGAAGGCGTGGCCTCGGTCCGCGACATAGACATAGCCATGCGCCTGGGCACCAACTACCCCAAGGGACCCCTGCGCTGGGCCGACGAGATCGGCCTCGACACCGTCTACGCAATCCTCAAGAACCTGCAAGAAACGCTGGGCGAAGAGCGATACCGCCCCGCGCCCCTCCTATGGCAGCTCGTCACGTCAGGCGTCATCGGCGACGTGGTAGGAGAGGGCTTCCACTCGCCCGGCGAGAAAGGTATGGTATAATTATAGGCTACGAAGAAAACGTGAAGCGTGAGATATCAGGAAGGAAATAGAGTTGCCGCAGGAGAACAGTTCAACAGAAGCCTACATTATAGAGGCGTTGCGTACACCCGTGGGGAGATACGCGGGCGCGCTCAAAGACGTGCGGCCCGACGACCTTGCCGCGCATGTGATTGCCGCCCTTGTCGAGCGCACCGGCGTAGACGCACGCCGCATTGAGGACGTGATACTTGGGTGCGCCAACCAGGCGGGCGAGGACAACCGCAACGTGGCCCGCATGGCCGCCCTGCTGGCCGGGTTGCCAGTTGAAGTGGGCGGCTGCACCGTAAATCGCCTGTGCGGCTCCGGCCTACAGGCGGTAAATGACGCGGCCCGCGCTATCAAGTTGGGCGAGGGAGAAGTCTTCATCGCGGGCGGTGTCGAGAGCATGACCCGCGCCCCTTTCGTCATGGCGAAGCCCTCCGACGCGTGGCCTCGCGGCGAGCAGACCCTTTACGACACGACGATAGGCTGGCGCTTCACCAACCCCCGCCTGGCCGAGATGTATTACCCCTACAGCATGGGCGAGACAGCCGAAAACGTCGCAGAGCAGTGGGGCATCTCGCGTGAGGACCAGGACGCCTTCGCCGCCGAGAGCCAGAGGCGCGCCGCAGCAGCCATAGAAGCAGGCCGCTTCCAGGAAGAAATAGTGCCCGTCAGCATCCCCCAGCGTAAAGGCGACCCAATCGTAGTCGCCACCGATGAGCATCCCCGGCCCGACAGCACCGCCGAAAAACTGGCGAAGCTCGGTGCCGCCTTCAAAAAGGGCGGCAGCGTGACCGCAGGCAACTCGTCCGGCATCAACGACGGCGCATCGGCAGTCCTCCTCACGAGCCGCCGGGCCGCCGACGAAATGGGCCTCAAACCCCTGGCAAGAGTGGTCACGTCGGCTGTGGCAGGCGTCGGCCCCGATTGCATGGGCATCGGCCCCGTACCCGCCACTCGCAAAGCGTTGGAGCGCGCCGGCCTCACCGTTGATGACCTGGACCTGGTCGAATTGAACGAGGCATTCGCCGCGCAATCCCTTGCCTGCATACGCGACCTGCGGCTGGACCCCGAAAAGGTCAACGTGAACGGCGGGGCAATCGCCCTGGGCCACGCTCTAGGTAATAGCGGCTCTCGCCTCGTAACTACCCTCGTCCACGAGCTGAAGCGCCGCGACGGACGCTACGGCCTCGCCACCATGTGCATAGGCGTCGGTCAGGGCATCGCAACCATAATCGAAATGGTCTAGCCGGACCACCCCGCTATAATCTACCCCAGGAGTAATCAATACCTATGGCTGACACTCAAACCGCGTCAGGAACCGAACGCAAGCTATGGAAGCTGCTCATCAACGGCAACCAGGTTGATGCCGCTTCAGGCGAGACCTTCGACGTTATCAACCCCGCGACCAACGAGACGCTGGCATCTGTGGCAAGAGCCGGGCGCGAGGACGTTGACGCTGCGGTTGCCGCCGCACGCGAGGCGTTCGACAAAGGCAAGTGGGTGCGTATGGGCGCGGCTCGCAGGGCGAGCATACTCTACAAAGTAGCCCAGATAATGCGCGACCGCAGCACCGAGATAGCCCACCTCGAAGTGACCAACAACGGCAAGGCTATCGGCCAGGCAAAGGCAGAACTGAGCCAGGCCATCGAGGACTTCGAGTTCTTCGCGGGCGCGGCCACCAAAATCACGGGCAAGACAATCCCCGTGCCTGCTAACTTCCTGAACTATACCGTGCGCGAGCCTATAGGCGTGTGCGCCCAGATCGTCCCCTGGAACTACCCCATCATGATGGCCGCTTGGAAGCTGGCCCCCGCGCTGGCTGCGGGCAACACTGTCGTCCTCAAGCCCGCGAGCGCCACCCCCCTCACTGCCCTCCTGCTCGGCGAAATCTGCCTGGAAGCGGGCGTACCTGCGGGCGTGGTAAACGTCCTCCCTGGCCCCGGCGCGGAGGTAGGCGCGTACCTGGCCGAGCACCCAGGCGTTGACAAGATAGCCTTCACGGGCGAGACCGAGACGGGGCGCGACATCATGCGCCGAGCAGCCGCCACACTGAAGCGCGTCACCCTTGAGCTTGGCGGCAAGTCCCCCAACCTGGTCTTCGATGACGCCGACCTCGACCACGCGGTCAACGGCTCCCTCTTCGCCATCTACTACAGCGCGGGACAATCGTGCGAAGCCCGCTCCCGCCTCTTCGTGCAAGATAGCGTCTATGACCGCTTCGTGGAGCAGTTCGTTGAGAAGACCAAACGGCTCAAAGTAGGTGACCCCCTTGATCCGGCCACAAACGTAGGCTCGCTTATTTCGCCGCGCCACCTGGAACGTGTTGATAATTATGTCAATATAGGCCGCGAAGAGGGAGCGGAAGTGCTGGCGGGCGGCGAGCGTGCGGGCAACGGCCTTGAGAAAGGCAACTTCTACATGCCTACCGTGCTGGCAGGCATCACCAACAAGGCTCGCGTAGCCCAAGAAGAAATCTTCGGTCCTGTAGTGACCATCATGCCCTTCTCAAGCGAAGCCGAAGCGATCCAGTTGGCAAACGACGTGGTGTACGGCCTCGCGGGCACGATCTGGACAAAGGACGTGGGCAGGGCGCACCGTGTAGCGGGCCAAATCAAGTCGGGCGTCGTCACCATCAACACCCCGTTCACCGCGTTCCCCGGCCTCCCCTTCGGCGGCTACAAGCAATCAGGCTTCGGGCGCGAGCTTAGCATGGAGGCCCTCGACCTCTACACAGAGTTGAAGAGCGTGCTGATCTACACGGGCGAGAAGCCGATGAACCCGTTCGGAGTGTAATTACGAATTACGAGTTATTAATAACCTCTGCGTCTCTGCGGTTCAAATTAATAATCTTACTGTTCTTTGTGTCTTTGTGGTTAGCTATATATAAGGGAAGATCATGAATCTGCGTGTGAGCAAGCTGTATGACGGAGCGCCCTGGGGGGCATTGGAGGTGGCGTTCAACTCTTGCCCCGAAGGGGATAGCATGATGGCCGAGATCACACAGGCCACCGGGCTGCAATTCAAACGCCCACCCGCCAACCGCTTTGCCATGCGTGAGCTACACATCGCCCAGGTAGGAGACTCCACTGTGCTTGAAGCGGCTTACGTAGAGGTAGTAGAGATAGCGGCCAAGTACGGCGAGGTCCAGGACAGCCAGAAGAACATGAAAGGTCCGGGCGAATTGTCGCCCAACGACCTGAGCAAAGCCATGAAGCACAGGGGCTGAAACGGCCCAACAATATATGAAGTACATCGTTTCCATTGACCAATCGCGCTGCATAGGGGCGGGCAACTGCGTCAACATCGCCCCGGCTGCCTTCCAGCTAGACGAGGAGCATATAGCCTACCTCGTAGACCCCGCCTCCGTAGACGACGATACCCTCCTCGAAGCCGCCCGCTCCTGCCCCACCGACGCCATCTATCTCGACACCGAAGACGGTCAGGCAGTCTACCCTTAGCTTTCTATCCGCAAAGTATCGTAAAAGAGCCATATTGACTCTACAATAATTGCCTGTATAATCGTAGTAGACTTGGCCAGCCTGCTTTAGTGGCCTGCGCCGTGCTTTGTACGCTGTTCCTTTCGATCCCCGCCCTCTCCTCTTCTCTCCTCCGGAGCTGCGCATCTGGCTATGACCGGCCAGGCCACTTAATCTTTCTGAGCTTCTCCGCGCCTTCAAACTCCGTGTAGTTATCAGGGCAAGGCGGCCCACCTGGCATAGCCGATCCCACGCCTATACGAGGGAGGCAATGTGTTGTTAGTTGCAAGCTAAAGGAGTAGCGAAAGGGGTACGGCAATGGATATGCAAGGAAGGAATAGGATAAGTAGAAGCAGGATGCCACTCATGAAGGTGCTCGCCGTACTTATGCTGATGAGCGTCACGCTGCTGCCGCAATGGGTGAGCGCCCGCCCAAACCCCAACACTCAGCCCGTGCTATTCGAAAAGAGCATGCAGGATATCTCCGTAAGCACCAACAGCGACGTTCTTGACGCGGCGGGTGGGGTTTGCACGGATGTCACCCCGATGTTGCTACCAGGGCCAGATGGAGTGACGAGTCTGCGCGAAGCTATTTGCGCCTCCAACAACAATCCGGGTGCCGATACGGTCAGCTTCGACATCCCAGGCACCGGCGTGCATACTATCAATCTGCTCTCTCAGCTCCCGGACATCACTGGCCCGGTAACGATTGACGGCTACACCCAACCTGGAGCGATGTGCAACACGCTGCCCAACGCCACCAATGCCTCGCTCAAAGTCGTGTTGGTTGACGTTGATGCCAACTACGGAACTGGATTGAAGCTCGTCGCCGGTAGCGATAGTAGCACAGTAAGAGGGCTAGTCTTCCAACGCTTCTCGGTAGGAATATATGTGTGGAGCCAGGGCGACACAATCAGTGGCAACTTTATTGGCACTAACGCGGCAGGGTCTGCGGCGGCTGAAGGCAGCAACATAGGCATCTACGTCAGTGGTGCCGATGGCGCACGCAACCTGATGATAGGCGGCAACGACCTATGCGACCGCAACCTCATTTCCGGCAACGGGACGGGTCTGTACATGGATGGATATGCCGATCAGAACACCATCATCAACAATCTGCTCGGCACCGATGCTGCGGGTATCCAGCCAATCGGCAATTATTTTGCAATAGTTGCGGGAAGCGCCGGTAACGTAATTGGGGGCAGCGACCCCGGTAGCGGTAATGTTATCTCCGGTAACCATTATGGGATCATCCTCGAGGGCGGCACCACCTCGATACAAGGCAACTGGATCGGCGTTGGAGCGGACCATACAGCCCCTATGGGCAACGAAATCGCTATCCGGATCAGCTATTCAAGCAATAACCTGATTGGCGGTACAGGCACCGGCCAGGCAGCCAATCTAATCGCATATAGCCTGATTGCCAACGTGAGCGAACTCGGAATGAGTTCCAACCCTGTTGGCAACGCTATCCGTGCGAACTCAATCTATGGAGTGACCGGATTGGGTATTGACCTGGGCGGCTCCGGTGTAACGCCCAACGACTTGAATGACGAGGATGAGGTACAGAACTTCCCGGTGCTGACCGGTGTAACAGGCGGCACGATAGAGGGGACACTCAACAGCAAGGATAACAGGACTTTCGCAATAGACTTCTTCGCCAGTCCCACCTGCTCTCCCTGGCATTACGGTCAGGGGCAGATGTATCTCGGCTCGATGGATGTAACCACAGTCAATTACAATGCCGATTTCACCTTCAATGGCCTCGCCACGCCCGATGGCTGGTTCACCACCGCGACAGCCACCGACTTGACTACCGGCGATACCTCCGAGTTTGCGAGATGCTTCCAGGATACAACCCAGCAAGGGATAGAGGGCACAGCCTACCTGGACAGCCCCACCCCCGGCAATGAGGCAGCCAACGCAAGCGTCTATGCCTGTACCTACTCCACGCCCACCTATTGCACCTCGCCCGTGTGGACCGATGCTACGGGGCACTATGAGATTACCGACCTGGCCCCAGGCACCTTTGACATCTTCGCTAACCCGCCCGGTGGCGCTATTCAACTGCCCGACCACCTCACCGGAATTATGGTAGTGCAGAATGCAATTGTGAGTGGGCAGGACATAGTATTCCCTAATTCGACCGCGTTGCCGCCCGGTGTGGGCATCAGTCCAGTCCAGTCAAGCCCTGGGGGCGTGCTCCTTGTGTATTCGAGCGATGAGATCAGCATAAGCGCGGAGGGGTGTCCTCGCGGTTCAGCCACCTACGATGTCCGACAGTACGGCCAGGTCATCAGGAGCGGACCTATGACAGAACACCTCGGAGGCACGATCAGCCGGTACACAGCCACCATCCCACCATTTAACCCGGTTCGCGGCCCAATTACGATCTTAATAGTCATACATTGCCCTGATGGCAGCACGCTCAACTTCGACTTCGATGTCTACATAGACCCAAGCGGGGTGGTGCAGTCCTTCCTGCCCGATGGCACGCCTGCCGCCCTCCCTATGGCGACCGTTATCCTCTACCGCTCAGACGACCCCAATGCCGTATTCGAGCAGGTGGAGGATGGCAGCGCCATCATGTCCCCAGGCAATCGCACTAACCCTGATATGAGTGGGTTGGGCGGAAAGTTCGGTTGGGATGTGGTGCCCGGCTACTACAAAGTGCGCGCTCAAAAGGCGGGCTGCGTCAAGGTTGACAATCCCAGCCAGGAGTACGTTGATACGCGCATCATGGTGATCCCGCCACCCGTGACCGATCTGGTGCTGCAACTCGACTGTGGTAGCCCCACCTTCACCGACGTGCGTACAGGCGACTACTTCTACAATGCCGCTACTTACCTGGCAGCCATCGGAGTGCTCAGCGGCTACGGCAATACATCTCAATGCCCTACAGGCGTGCCCTGCTTCCTGCCCTCCAACAACGTCACGCGAGGCCAGGCGGCCAAGATTATCGCTAACGCAGCAGGGTTGGCCGATGTAATCCCGGATACCCAGCAGACCTTCCAGGATGTAGACCCAACCACCAATGCGTTCTGGGTCTACATCGAGCGCATGGCGGTGCATGGTTATATCGGCGGCTACCGCTGTGGTGGGCCGGGTGAGGAGTGTATGCCCGGCAACAAGCCATACTTCCGGTGGGGCAACAACATCACGCGCAACCAGCTAGCCAAGATACTGGTGCTGGCTAACCAGTACACCACCATCAATCCCGCCGAGCCCCATTTCCAGGATGTGCTCACAACTAATGGCTTCTACGCCTTCGTGGAGACTGCCTACGACAAGGGTCTGATTGGCGGCTACCGCTGTGGTGGGCCGGGTGAGGAGTGCATGCCGGACAATAAGCCTTACTTCCGAGGTGGGGCGAACGCCACTCGCGGCCAGTTAGCCAAGATGGTCACGCAGACTCTGATCTCACCTGCGCCGTAGAGACATGACTCCCCTTCGTTATTGCACGCACTGTAAGGTGCAATAGGGAGTGGCGAAAAGAGGAGTGGTAGTTTGTGGGAGCGCGGCATGCCGCGCTCCCACTACATCTTAAGATGCTTCTCTCGACGGGGCAAACGCATCTAAACTGATTCACATGTGATTGGTCCGTCATATGGTCGAATAAATTGAGTTGCGTTACCAATTTAGACGCGTTTGCCTTGTAGAGTCCCACCTTTCTATTGACTCCTCAATAAATGGATGTATAATTGAATTAGACTATACTAGTTAATTTAGTGGACGACTACGTGCCTTACACGTTGTTCCCTGCGATGCTGCCCTCTTCTCTCCTCTATAGCCGCGCACATATCTTGACTGGCTAGGCCACTCCGTCTTACTGAGCTTCCCCGCGCCCCCAAAATCGCGATCGTTAATCAGTACAAGGTGCGCCACCTGACATATCCGATCCTATGCCCATATGGGATAGGGTATGGTATGGCTTGTTAACTGAGAGTTAAAGGAGTAGCGAAAGGGGTACGGTAATGGATACGCAAGGAAGGAATAGGATAGGTAGGAGCAGGAGGCCACTCTTGCAGGCGCTCGCGATAATTATGCTAATGAGTGTCGCGATGCTACCGCAATGGGCAAGCGCCGGCCCAAACCCCCACACTCAGCCCGTGGGTTTCGACAAAATCACACAGGTTATTCCCGTAACCACCAACAGCGACGTTCTTGATGCGGCGGGCGGGGTTTGCGCGGACGTGATAATCGCGTCGCTACCAGGCCTGGATGGAGTGACGAGCCTGCGAGAAGCCATGTGTGCTGCCAACAACAACTCCGGTCCCGATACCATCAATTTCGGCATTCCGGGCGGCGGCGTACATACGATCACCCTGCTCTCTGATCTCCCCGAGAGTACCGGACCGGTGACGATTGACGGCTACTCTCAGCCAGAGGCGAGTTGCAATACGCTATCAAACGCCACCAACGCCCAGTTGAAGATCGTGCTGGTCGGTAGCGATCTATTGTCTTCTACAGGGCTTGCACTCGCCGGTGGCAGCAGCACGGTGAAAGGGCTGGTTTTCCAGAACTTCGCCTCCGGTATTAGCGTGCAGAGCGCGGACAACACTATCACGGGTAATTTCATCGGTGCCGACTCGGCGGGGGCTGTCGCCTCACCCAATGTGTACGGCATTAAGATCACCGCAGCCAACAACACGGTAGGCGGCATCGGCCTCTGCGACCGCAATCTCATATCCGGCAACCAGGATGGTGTGGTGCTGTACACAAGCGCCGCTAACAACAATACCATCTCCAACAACCTGATAGGCACCAACGCGGCGGCCACTGCGGCAATCCGCAATACCAACAGCGGGGTGTTTATTCGGGATGCGGCCAACAATACCGTTGGCGGCACCTCCACCCGTAGCGGCAACCTGATCTCCGGCAACGATTCCGGCGTCTTGATCTGGCCTTCAGTCGGCCCCAACTGGATACAAGGCAACTGGATAGGGGTGGGCGCCACGCACACAGCCCCATTGGGTAATGTCGTCGGAGTCTGGCTGGTTGGCGCGGACAACACCATGGTCGGCGGGGTGGGCGGAGCTCCTGAGGCCAATGTGATCGCCTACAGCCAAGAAAATGTGATAGTGTCTGGGAATAATGGCAACAACATCCGCGCTAACTCCATATACGGATCGCAGTCCGGGCAGGGCATTGATTTGGCCGGAGATTTCGTGACTCCGAACGACACCAACGATACGGACAGCGGTGCTAACTTCCTACAGAACTTCCCTGTGCTGACGAGCGCAACAGGCAGCACGATCGAGGGCACGCTCAACAGCACGGACGACACGACCTTCGCTATCGAATTCTTCGCCAGCGCCAGCTGCTCATCCTCTGGTCATGGAGAGGGGCAGATGTACCTCGGCTCTCGCACCGTGACCACCGTCAACAATAACGCCGATATCACCTTTACCGGCGCCACGCCTCCCGCAGGCTGGTTCATCACCGCCACCGCCACCGATCTGAGCAACAACAGCACGTCAGAGTTCTCTCAATGCTTCTCCCCGGAATATCTCCCTGGTGAGATTTCCGGCAGGGCTTATCTGCTCAACTCGAGCGGCCAGGTAGCAGTCGGGGCATCAGCCTACGCATGCGCTCGGAACGGGTCCTATTGCAGCCCCACGGTGTTGACCAATAACGATGGCGACTATCTACTGCCCGATCTGCCTGGTGGTGTATATGATGTCTACGCCTCCCCTCCCAGCAGCAACTCCAACCTCCTGACTGACCGCCTCACGGGTATCGTAGTCAACGACGGTACGGTCGCCGGGCAGGACTTGATGTTTCCCGCCCCGCTCCTACCACCCCCCGGCGTGAGCATCCAGCCTAATTATGGTAACCCCAACGGCGTTCCCGTCGTCTCTTTTTTGGACGTATTCACACTTAGCGCCAATGGGTGTCGAGGTGGCTCGGCAACCTATGAGATCAGCCAGGATGGGCAGGTGGTCGGCGGCGAGGAGATGCCCCCGAACCCATCGGGGACTTACACCGCCGAAATTGGCCCACTCTATCCATTGCACGGCCTGGTCGAAATCACCATCGTCACCCACTGCCCTGATGGTAGCACCAGGACCGTCAGGATCCACCTATACATAGACCCCAGTGGGGTGGTGCAGTCCTTCCTGCCCAATGGCACCCCTGCCGCCCTGCCACTAGCGACCGTCACCCTCTATCGCTCCGATGACCCAGCAGGCCCATTCGACGTCGTGCCCGATGGGAGCGCCCTCATGTCTCCCAGCAACCGCAAGAACGCCGACATCACCCATCTGAGCGGCCACTTCGGCTGGGACGTGGTGCCCGGCTTCTACAAAGTCCGCGCTAATAAGGCAGGCTGCACCAAACCCGGTGACCCCGGCCAACCCTACGTGGATAGCTACATAATGGAGATACCACCGCCTGTGACCGACCTGGATCTGCGGCTCGACTGTGGTAGCCCCACCTTCACCGACGTGCATGATGGCGACTACTTCTACAATGCCGCTACTTACCTTGCAGCCATCGGAGTGCTCAGCGGCTACGGCAATACATCTCAATGCCCCACAGGCGTGCCCTGTTTCCTGCCCTCCAACAACGTCACGCGAGGCCAGGCGGCCAAGATTATCGCCAACTCAGTAGGCTTGGCTGATGTAATCCCGGATACCCAGCAAACCTTCCAGGATGTAGACCCGACCACCAACAATACGTTCTGGCTCTACATAGAGCGCATGGCGCAGCGCGGCTACGTCAGCGGCTATCCCTGTGTGCCGGGCGTGGACTGCGTTCTCCCCGGCAACAAGCCTTACTTCAGATGGGGCAACAGCATCACGCGCAATCAGCTAGCCAAGATGCTGGTCAAGGCGAACCAATATGCCTCCATCTACCCCGCTAGCGCGCACTTCCAGGATGTGCCCGCAGACAATGACTTCTACGCCTACGTGGAGACCGCCTACGACAAGGGACTGATCGGTGGGTATCTCTGTGTGCCAGGCGTGGACTGCATGCCCGGCAACAAGCCATACTTCCGAGGTGGTGCGAACGCCACACGCGGCCAGTTAGCCAAGATGGTCACGCAGACGTTGCTCTCGCCCACGCCGTAGCGCTGTAAACAAAGAGAAGTTTTCTTTTGTCTATGTGCGGAAATTAGCGGCTTCGCCGCTAATTTCCGCACATAGACAATCTCTTTTCTAGTGGTAAGACGTTTTGTCGGCTTTGGCATGGCCCTATGCTAAAGGCCTCGTAAACTTGCGTACCACGCCCGCGATTCTGTATAATGCTACGTTACAGAATAGGAGACCTCCGGCATGGGCAACACGCAGCAAAAAGAGAATAAGAGCTATTACATCTGGACGGTTGGCTGCCAGATGAACGTGGCCGACAGCAATTATGTGGCTGCCGCCCTGAAGCGGCGCGGCTACGCCGAAGCGCAGGAGATAGACGGCGCTGACGTTGTTGTGCTCAACTCCTGCGTGGTTCGCCAGGCAGCGGAAGACCGCATCGTGGGCAAGCTGGGCGAGGTGGCGCAGATAAAGCGCAAGAACCCTAACGTCTTCCTTGCCCTCACCGGCTGCATGGTCACGGAGGACCAGACCACCCTACGCCGGCGCTTCCCGATGGTGGACATGTTCTTCAAGCCCTCTGCGGTCAGCGACTTCCTGGTGGGCCTGCCCGATAACGCCGCGCCCGACCTCGGTGAGTACGGGGTATCCCTCGCGTTAGAAGGACTGCTCCCCACTGCCCAGGCGGGCGGTATCGCCTCCTACATCCCCATCATCTACGGCTGCAACAAGACCTGTACCTACTGCATCGTGCCCTTCCGGCGAGGCAAGGAACGCTCTCGCACCATCGAGGATATCGCCCGCGAAGTGGAGCACCTGACCACCCAGGGCGTGCGCGAAGTGACCCTGCTCGGCCAGAACGTTGACACCTACGGCCACGACCTGCCGGAGCGCACCGACCTGGCCGCCCTCCTCGAACGCCTGAACGAGATAGAGGACCTGTGGCGTATACGCTTCCTCACGTCTCACCCCAAGGACATGGCGCAGAACCTCATCGAAGCTGTGGCCCGCCTCCCGAAGGCTATGGAGCACATCAACCTGCCCGTGCAGGCAGGGGACGACGAGGTAGTGAAGAGGATGAAGCGCCGCTACACTCTCCGCTACTACCGCGACCTCATCCGCCGCATCCGCGAGACCATACCCGGCGTGACCCTCGCCACCGACATAATCGTCGGCTTCCCAGGCGAGACGCACGACCAGTTCATGCGCACGATGGACCTGCTCGAAGAGATCAGGTTCGACAAGGTGCATGTGGCCGCCTACTCGCCCAGGCCGGGCACGGTAGCTGCCGGGTGGCCCGACACCGTATCGCATGACGAGAAGATGGTGCGCCTGCATGCAGTAGAGGCGCTGCAAGAGCGCGTTGGCCGCGAGCTGAACAGCCACCATGTCGGCCAGAAGATGGAAGTCCTGGTGGAAGGCGACGAGCGCGGACGCTGGATGGGCCGCACGCGGGGCAACAAGATAGTCTTCCTGCCACATGAAGACACCGTCACAGACCGCACCGGCCAGCTTGTAAGCGCCCTCGTCACGGACGCCGGCCCCTGGTCGCTACAGGGCAGGATTGTCAGCGTGATACACGAAGCCCCGCACGCCCTCACCGACCTCCTGGCATCTAAGAAGCGCCGCGTTGACTTGCCGCTCTCCGTCTCATTTGCCCCGGTAACGCCCCCCGGCCAAAAATCCCCCCAGGTCGCCGCCACTTAACCGTATCCACCTGCGTATATATCTTGCAAAGGGGCGCAGTGGCGCTCCCGCGCTTGTGCGTCGCATCGGGCACGATAGTTGCTTAGGGAAATCGGGCAGTGGTCCGGGCGCTCCCACGATGTGCATAAAGGATGTTTATAACCCTATTGACGGATTGAACCAAAAGGCGTATTTATCCGTTACATATTGTAAGAGACTTCGCAGGTCTCACATATGTCTCAATTGACGGAACAACGTTACATATATAGATAAAGAAGCCCATATTCAAAATAATGCAAAATAATCCGCCGGTCCCATGCGGTGAGTTTTGGAAACGAGGTAAAAAGATGATGCAGAATCAAGCAGACGATAGAGCGAGACTGAAGAGAGTGCTCCCGGAGCAGGCGATAGCCCTGGCGATGCAAAACCGCTGGTCCGAAGCGGCGGACGTCAACCGGAAGATAATCGAGCTTTATCCGAACGACTCGGACGCATACAACAGGCTGGGCAAGGCCCTCATGGAGATGGGGCGCTACCGCGACGCGCTGACCACCTACAAGAAGGCCATAGAGCTTGACCCCAACAATATAATCGCCAAGAAGAACGTCGAGAGGCTGGTCCACCTTGCCGACAAGGTGCCCGCGCTCCCCCAGGAGCCGGAGCGCCGCGAGAGCAAGGCCGCCGAGCGCGTCAATCCCACGATCTTCATCGAAGAGACCGGCAAGACCGGCCTGACCACCCTGGTCAGCACAGGCGCGCCGGAGGCCCTGCTCAAGCTAACCGCAGGCGACCGCGTGGAGCTTCGCGTCGCGGGCAACAGCCTTGAGGTATACGACGAAGAGGACCAGTTCGTGGGCAAGGTCGAGCCTAAGCTGGCGAAGCGTCTAATCGGGTTGCTGGAAGGCGGCAACCGCTACACGGCGGCTGTCACCACTGTCACCGAGAATTCGATAACCATCATCATCCGCGAGACGTACCAGCACCCGTCGCAGCGAGGCAAGCTCTCCTTCCCTCCGAAGGCGCTGCCTGCCGGTGCGTACAGGCCCTACATGCGCGAAGGCGCTCTGCGCTACGGCATGGAAGAGGACGACGAGGGGATGATTGACTACGATTCCGACGATGCCGATGCGGATGTCGAAGAGGCCGATGAAGAGGCAGAGTACGACGAAGCTGAAGCGGAAGAGGACGAAGAAGAGGTCTAACTTCTTCTAAAACAACTCTTTACAAGAATAAGCAAAAATGGCGGCCATGCCGCCATTTTTGCTTATTCTTCGATAGATAGGAAACTACCTGGGGATGACAAACGAGAGCGCGATAATCACGGCCAGACAAATCGCCGTCAGGATGATGAGCCTTCGGATGTCACTGCGAACGTAGCGCATCTCTTCCTCGATAGTGAGGGTATTCGCGGTCAATCGCGTGCGTGACGTTCGGGCGGCGGTGGCGGCACGTCTCTGCGTTGCCGTCGCGGCACTTGCTTGCGTCCTGCCCGGCGCTGTCATGGTGGTAGAGCGTGGCCGGGGAGGGGCAGGAATGCGTGTCTCGTCCCTACCATCATCCATCATATCCGTCGTAGCGCTGGAGGTCACCCCACCGGCAAAACCTGTCCGCTGCCCCTGGGAAGCCATTCGCTTGCGCCACTGCTCTTCCTTGCTGCGCTGTGTTGTCTTAGTTTTCTTTACCATCTTTGTTCCTCGCTCCTCTTCGTCGCTCCCATGTAGTTGTATGGCCTAATTATCTTCAGACCCTAGCACTCTGTACTCCCCTTCAATAGACCGGGTAGGCTCGCCCGACGTACCGCGAGGCGGGGCATTCCAGTAGGTTGAACCATCTCCAGCCGGGCGTGTTGGGCGGCTCGTATCTGGCCGAGCATCCATCCCCATCGCTTGCCTGTGCTCCTCGACCACGGGTTGCGGTGAGAAACGCGCGATCAGGCTCAAGCCGAGCAACACCACTCCCAGATCGTCTAATTGCCCCAGGCCCAACAATATGTCTGGGATGAAATCTATAGGCGAGAAAAAGTAGAGAAGGACCAGCAGAGGGATACCCACCTTCACCCAGCTGGGCACGCGTGGGTCGTTTATCAACCGCCAGGCAAGGCGGCCTTTTTGAATTATATCGCTCATACTGGCGTTCTCTTCAACGATTTCGGGTTAGCGCGCAAGACAGGTCACACTATTATAAGGCACGCCCGCCTCTTTATGCAAACTTGACAGCCCGCGCTCAGATGTGATATATTCTCTTGTCGTCAGCACGGCACCGTGGCCAAGTGGCAAGGCAGAGCTCTGCAAAAGCTCGACCAGCGGTTCGAATCCGCTCGGTGCCTCCAACCTCTCCTCCCTCTCTTCCATCAGGACCCCACTGCGGTCCGCCCCTCCGCTTATGATAGTAGGCACCGCCAGGCTGACCCTTTACCTGCCTGAAAATTACTCCCTCAAAGACAAGCGCCACGATGTCAAGTCCCTAATAGCGCGCACCGTCAACCAGTTCCACGTAGCAGCCGCCGAAGTAGGCGACCACGACAACTGGACGCAGGCCATCATAGGCGTCGCCTGCGTGAGCACCGAAGCCCGCCACGCCAACGAAGTCCTCTCCAAAGTAGTCAACTTCATAGAGAACAACCTCCAGGAAGGCGGGTTGCAAGACTACGAGATAGAGATAGTCCACCTGTAGAGGGCAATAAAGACTCCATCCATTTGCCACCCCACCATCCTTGTCATTCTGAGCGCAGCGAAGAATCTCGTCCCTCGCGTAGATGCTTATCCAGGCGCGTAAAGGCAAGATAATGCGCGAGGGACGAGATTCTTCGCTGCGCTCAGAATGACATGGTCCGCCCGTATCTGCTCATTATAGATACGTTTGCCTAGCATGGCAGGAGCAAGCCCATTGACAACTCACTTCCTCAATGCTAAAGTGGGCGATAAACTGGCATAGAAGACACTCGAAGGAGGAAGATGATGGCTTTGCGTAGACCGGGCTTATTGCTGTTTGCTCTTTTGCTGGCGTTGACCTCAACCGCCTTTCCCACGACGATCACACACGCACAGGGGAACAGCCGGACGTTCCCGGAAACAGGCAAGACCGTAAGCGGCAGGTTCTTTACGTATTGGGAGGGTCACGGTGGGCTGGCGCAACAGGGCTACCCCATTACCGAAGAGATACAGGAGACGAGCGCCACCGACGGCAAGATATACACCGTGCAGTATTTCGAGCGGGCAGTGTTCGAGTATCACCCGGAGAACAAGGCTCCCAACGACGTGTTGCTCCAACTGCTAGGCGTCTTCCTGTATGGCGATAAGTACCCGGAGGGGGCGCCCGGCGAAACGCCTAACGAGGAGCCAGGGTCGCGCCTCTTCAATGAGACGCAGCAGAGGCTGGGCGGCATCTTCCTGCAATACTGGACCACACACGGCGGGTTAGCCCAGCAGGGGCTTCCTATCTCCGACGAGTTTGAGGAGAAGAGCGACCTGGACGGTAAGACCTACAAGGTGCAGTATTTCGAGCGTGCGGTATTCGAGTATCACCCGGAGAAACAGCCCCCGTTCAACGTATTGCTATCCCAACTCGGCACCTTCAGGAACAGGGCCAACTACGGGACGCTGGCCAGGCAATTGAACGGCACCGGCAACCAGCAGCCGACGGCACCGTTCGCGCTCAAGGCGGGCCTGGCGATATTTCAGAGTGTGCGCGCCAATACAGATGGCTACTTTTATATTGACCTGCATGATGCGGCAGGAAAGAATGTGGCTACTGTAGGATACGGTAGCGGGCCTCGCGATGTATCTTCAGCAGTCAACGTACCCCAGGACGGTATGTATGTGCTGGACGTGCAGGCGGAAGAGGGATGGACCGTCAATGTTTCGCAGCCTAAAGCCACGTATTCTCCCCCACCTGCCACGCAGAGTTGGAGCGGCCACGCATTACAGACAACGGGCCTCTTTTCTCTCAAGGCCGGGCCTGCAACGTTCCACGTAGTAAGCGCAGGCAACAAGGAAGAGTTCCGGGTCTACCTGTTGGACGCCAACGGGGTAGGCATAGGGACTATTGCCAACGCCACAGGCCCCGGAGATGTAACGACCACCTCAGAAATCCCAGCCGATGGCGTCTACATCATCGAGATACAGGTTGACGCTGACTGGACGCTCGAAGTGCAGCAGTAAGCTTTGCAATGAGCGTTCAGAATAAAGTGTCGTAGGGGCGGACCTGCGTGTCCGCCCTACGATTCGATCTAGAGGAATGCGGTGGTAGAGAGAGGATGGTGGGAGTGTAACCCCCCTCGTATTGATTCGTACTAGGCCTCATTTGAACTAATGGGCGTCGCAACCTGCCTGGGACTGACTGGTTTGTCCTCCCATTATCTTGAAGGAGGTTCGCCGTGAGAAAGGGCATAGTTCGAGTCGGGGTCGTGTTGGCGGGTTTGCTTCTATTGATAGCAAGCCTGGTTTATCTGTCCGTATCAACCGCTCTGGCAGGTAGCGGAACGGTTGGATCGGAAGTTTCGCAGGCGTTAGCGCCCGCAGGTGGCGGTGAGAGCCAGATGGCTCCACGCCCCCGCACAAATACACCCACGCGCACGCCCGCGAGGACACCTACCCGCACCCCTACGCCTATGAATACGCCGACGAATACCCCCATTCCCAGTTGTGGGCTGGCGTGGCGCGATGTTCCCGCCGCCAATCCGGGATCTGCCTTGTACGGGATAGAGGTAGTATCGGCCAACGACATTTGGGCGGTTGGGCTTGACTATACGGGGCCTACAGCTCGAACGCTGATCGAACATTGGAACGGCACGCAGTGGGCTATCGTGCCCAGCCCCAATGTCGGTACAGAGTCTTCTTATCTCTTCAAGGTATCAGCCGTCTCTGCGAGCGATATCTGGGCTATCGGTACCCATAACGGTCGCACCCTGGCGCTGCACTGGGATGGTGCGCAGTGGAGCATCGTGTCCACCCCCAACCCCGGCACGAACGAGAACTATCTGCTGGACGTAAAAGCGGTGTCGGCCAACGATGTGTGGGCGGTAGGATACTTCCGGAGCGGCTCACCTTATCCTTTCCAGATGTTCATAGCACACTGGGATGGCAAATCGTGGAGCCAGGTGCCCAGCCCGAACACGGGCTTCTTCTCCAACGTGCTGACTTCGGTAGATGCGATCTCGGCCAACGACATATGGGCGGTGGGTTACTCTATGGCTCAGAACGCCCCCGCCAGCCAGACGCAGACGCTGACGATACACTGGAACGGGAGCAGCTGGAGCGTCGTGCCAAGCGGGTCCTTCAACCAACTCAACTCGGTATCGGCGGTGTCGAGCAATGACGTTTGGGCCGTGGGGAGCAACGAGCTTTACGACATTACTATGCACTGGAACGGCAGCTTCTGGAGCGAGGTGCCAAGCCCCGAACCAGGCAATAACTCAATCAACCTGAACGACGTGGAGGCGATATCGTCCAACGACGTGTGGGCGGTGGGTTATTACGAATCTCTCGCCGTAGGCGGCACCGTACCTCTGATGATACATTGGGACGGCACGCAGTGGAACCAGGTTGAGCGCGACTGGGGTACCGCACCGGACTTCCTGACGGCGGTGGACGCTGTATCCTCGACCGATGTGTGGGCAGCAGGGTACAACTATACCGACGGCCTCTTCTTTGTTCACTATAGCGACCCGTGTGCGCTTCCGGACGGTGGTAAGCGGTAGATATATAGTGCGGCGGTAGCGGTTGTAAAAGGTAGAGCTAGACCCGGCAGGGAGGGCGTCCCTCTTTGCCGGGTCTAGTTGCGTTGATTGCAATAAGGTGGTTCTATTTAGAATACGATTGACACCCCTCCGTTTCCACAATATACTCGGCCTTGCTACCACCCATTCCTTTACCTTGCGGAGGCATTGTCAATGCGCCCATCGCACAATAAATCTTGGGTCTACCTCTTGCGTAGGCGCAGGTCATATTACAATCTTGCCCTGTCGGCGCTGGTCCTGGCCGCCACCTGCCTGCTCCCCTATGGAGCGTCGGCCAGTCGCCAGCCTACGGGCGCGGGCAGCGTGCCCCAATCTCCCCTGGTGACGGGGGCTGATTACACGCTCAAAGGCTCCCAGTTTCAGACCGGGCCGTCCGATGCTAAAGAGAAGTCCCTCAAGGGCGACCTGATGCTGCCCCCAGGCACGCGTGAGGCCACTTACACCTCGGACACCACGAAAGCCCCCATCAGCTTTACGGACGTTGCGCCCCACTGGCGGGTTACCACGCCGGAAGGCACCTCCATAGACGTAGAGCTACGCACCAGCCCCGATGGGCAGGTGTGGGGCGCTTGGCTGGCAACCGACCTTGAAGAGCTAGAGATGCCGCAGGATAGCGGCGCGGAGCAATTCGGCGGGGTGATACCCGTCGGGCAGAACGAGCGCACGCACCGCTACGTGCAAAGCCGACTCACCCTGAGGACGACCAACCCCGCGCTCACGCCAGTCTTCAAGGAACTGACCTATACCTTCATCAATTCCGGTGTCACTCCTAAGCCGCCTAAGCCCCAGGCTATGGCTCAGGGCACCCCCTCGGACATCCCGAAGCCCCTCATGGTGTCGCGCAAGGAGTGGGGTTCGCCGCAAGGGCAGAGCAGCCCCAAGTGGACGCCCAAGTACAAACGCGTCACCCACGTCATCATCCACCACACCGCCACGCCCAACAACGATACCGACTTCCCGGCTCGCGTGCGCGCGATCTGGTACTTTCACACGTACACGCGGGGCTGGGGGGACATCGGCTACAACTACGTGATTGACCCCAACGGCGTCATCTACGAGGGCCGCGCTGGCGGGGACGACGTAGAAGCGGGCCATGCTTACCCGTTCAACAACGGCAGCATGGGCGTCGGCATGCTGGGCAACTTCATGACCGCCGCGCCCACTACCTCCGCGCAGTCGGCGTTGATAGACCTCATCTCGTGGAAGGTGAACCAGCGCGGCATTGACCCGCAGGGCACGGCCTCCTTCACCGGCTACACCAACTGCGGCGGCAAAATCACCTACACCCGCCCCACCATAGCGGGGCACCGCGACTACAGGGGGGAGGCGTGCGGCAAGCCCTTCAACGCCACTACCTGCCCTGGCGACAGGCTGTGGAGTATGCTCCCGCAAATCAGGTCATCCATCATCGCGGAGCAGCCTCCCCTGCGAGCGGCGTTCACCCAGCACGACACGCCGGGCAACATCTCGCCGGGCGCAACCGTTGACGTGCATTTGAGCATGAGGAACAGCGGCTCGCTGACGTGGCCCGCTTCCGGCCAGGGGGCCGTGATGCTCGGCTACCAATGGTATACGCCCGACGGCAAGCTGGTCAAGACTGGTTGGAAGGACATCAAGACGCCCCTCACCCGCAACGTGCCGTTCGCGGATACCATCACCGTTACGGCCCAACTGAACGCTCCCACGAACATAGGGCACTACACCGTCGTGTGGGATATGTTCAGGGATGGGCAGGGCTGGTTCAACGACCAGGGGTCGCTGCCCCTGCGCGTTGATGTGGTGGTAGGCAAAGGCGGCACGGACAAGCTGGCACCCAAGTCCACCGTACTCCCCCTGCCGATTTACAGCAACAGCCCGGAGATAGTCGTGCGATGGGCGGGCGAGGACGAGCCGAAAGGTTCGGGCATCGTGTCATACGACGTGCAGTCCCGCATCGTGCCGAACGGCGCGTGGACCGACTGGCAATCAGCTACCGCGCAGGTCCAGGCGACATTCGACGGTGAAGACGGCTATACATACGAGTTCCGTTCCCGCGCCCGCGACGCCGCAGGCAACGTCGAGGAGTGGCCTGAGAAGGGCGGGGCATATACGACGGTAGACACTCGGCCACCGTCCCTCGACATATTCACGCCCGTGAACGGCGCTCACGTCATGCCTGGGCCGCTGGTGATCACGGGCACGACCGAGCCGGGCACGTTCGTCGCGGTGAATGACAAGCGCGCCGAGGAAGTGAACGGGGTTTTCACGTCAACAGTGACCGCAGCCGGGCGGGACTTCCTGGTACACGTCACGGCAGCCGACCCCGCGGGCAACGTGTCGCGCATAGAAGTGACGGTACAGGCCGCACCCCGGTACAACGACGTCCCTATGACCCACCCCGCCTTCACCGCCGTTGAGTATCTGAGTGACCGCAACATCATCGCGGGCTATAGCGACGGGTCGTTCAGGCCGGACGCGCCTCTCACGCGTGCCCAGCTCGCGAAGATACTCGCCGCCACCTTCCAGTGGGGGCTGATAAAGCCACTCGAAAGTCGCTTTACCGATGTGGCTACCGATAGCTGGATGTTTCCTTACGTGGAGACCGCCGTCGCCAGGGTTGCGATGGAGGGGTACGACGACGGCACGTTCCGCCCCAACACAACCGTTCCCTGGAGCGCGGTGGTGCGCTCACTGGCGCAGGTGGAGCACTGGGACCGCACGACCTTCAGGGCATGGCTCTTCCTGGACGCGCCCGCAGGGCATTGGTCCGCGAAATATATGGCAAGCGTATCAAAGTTGGCTACTGTCAACGAGGACGGCTTCTTCTCTCCCAATTACCAGGCTAACAGGGCGCAGATCGGCCAGATGATCTACACAGTCATCATGCACAAGGCCGAAGAGGCCGAGCCACCCGACAGGGATGACGACCACAACGGCCAGGAATAGGCATTCAATCCGGCCACGCAAATAATAACCAATAAAAAGGCTCGGTTGAGCGTTCCACGCTCAACCGAGCCTTTTTATTGGTTGTTTCGACTTTCAGCCGCCGCGATATGCCTGGGCGAGAAGGCTTTGGAGCAGGTTGATGAGCAAGATAACCACTATAGGGGAGAAGTCTATGGGGATTGGCAGTATCCTGCTCAATACGGCGCGCACGGGGGCCATAAGAGGGTCTGTGAGGTCCACCAGGAGGCGTGTCCAGGGGTCCTTGCCTACCGGGTAGAACCAGGATAGGAGGGCGCGGACGATGATCGCCAACGTAATCAGCGTGAGGAGTGAGTTCGCCAGAGTGAATAGAATATCCATTTATTATTGCTCCCGACCTTTGTATGCTTATCTATTATACGTTATATACCCTCCGCTAGTTACATGCGGTTCATAAAGCAAGGAGGCTGTCCGGTAAGACAACCTCCTTGCAACGCGTCGAAGTTATACCTAGCTTTCTCCTTCGTCCTCACCTTCGGTTGCACCGGCCTCGGCCTCAGCCTCTTCGGCGGCTTCCTCGACCTCTTCAACCTCTTCAGCGCGCAACGCCGTTACTTTGGCGACCAATTCTTCCTCATGCGTCACCATCGCCACGTTGGCAGGTAGGGTCAGGTCGGAGACGTGGATAGCCTGGTCAACTTCCTCAAGGCCGCTTATATCAACCTCGATAACGGGGGGCAAATCGGCAGGCAGGGCGCGCACCTGGACGTGGTCGAGCGCCTGTAGGAGCACCCCTTCTTTGCGCTCAACAGCGGGCGACTCGCCTATCATCACCAACTGCACGGTAGCCGTCATCTCCTCGCGCAGGTTCACCTCAAGGAAATCAATGTGCCACAGGTTATGCGTGACCGGGTCGCGCTGGATGTTGTGGATGAAGACCTTGCGCGGCGGGCTGTCCTGTCCCACCTTCAAATCCACGAGTCCGTTGCTGCCAGCCCGCAGATAAACACGCTCCATTTCGCGCAAGGAGACCTGTACTGCCTGGGCCTCTACGTTATGCCCGTACACGACGGCGGGAAGCATTTGTTGCCGCCGTAGCTGCCTGGTCTTCTTGCCTATGATTGATCTCGGCTCTACTATCAGCTCGTATGTTTTGTGTTCGTTCGCCATGTTATATCAGACCTCCAAATTGGCTCAATGCGCTCCTGCTATCCTCAGGAGCGCGAAAAATTGCTTATCTATCCCGCGTAGGGGCAGGCGACCTACCCGCCCCTACGGTTATGCGAAAGGAGCACAACCAGTCCACTCAAGATTCGTGCCACCAAGCAGTACCGAGTACCGAGTACCGAGCACCGAGTACCGAGTGTGCCTATTCAAGAAAGAATTTTGATGAGGCTGTTTAGTCATCGGTGAGCGAGTCCCTCAGCACGTCGAGGTTCTCAAGCGCCATGCCGGTGCCGATGGCTACGCACGCCAGGGGGTTATCCGCCACGAAGCAGGGGATGCCCGTGACCTGCGTCAGTAGCTCGTCTATGTGCCGGACCAGAGCGCCACCCCCCGTCATGACCATGCCCCGGTCTATGATGTCGGACGCAAGCTCAGGTGGGGTGCGCTCAAGCACCTGCCGCACGGCACCGACTATCTGCTCGAGAGGCTCGGCTATAGCCTCTACAATCTCGTTGGTGCGTACTTCGATTGTGCGCGGCAGGCCGGCCACCTGGTCGCGCCCGCGCACTTCCATCGTGACTTCCTCGGAGGGGTCGAGTGGGAGCGCGCTGCCTATCTCTATCTTTAGCTGCTCGGCGGTGCGGTCGCCTATCAGCAGGTTATATTTGCGCTTGATGTAGGACGCGATTGCCTGGTCCAGCTTATCGCCGCCTACACGGATGGAGTTGCTGACCACGATGCCGTTGAGCGCGATAACGGCCACCTCGGTAGTGCCGCCGCCGATGTCTACGACCATGCTGCCGGTGGGGGAGTCGACAGGCACACGAGCGCCGATAGCCGCAGCCAATGGCTCGCGTATCAGGTATGCCTCTTGCGCGCCGGCCTGCATCGCGGCGTCACGCACGGCGCGGCGCTCCACGCTCGTCACGCCCGCCGGGATGCATATCATCACTTTGGGCTTGAACATGCTGAAGCGGCCCAACGCCTTAGCGATGAAGGCTTTCAGCATGGCTTCAGTTACAAGGTAGTCGGAGATTACGCCGTTCTGTAGGGGGCGCACGACCTCAACCGTGTCGGGCGTGCGGCCAAGCATGTCGTAGGCGGCCCTGCCGACCGCCTTGACGCGCCCATCTTTCGCCGAGATTGCTACTACCGAAGGCTCATTAAGCACAACTCCCTTGCCCTTGACGTATACCAGAACGTTTGCTGTGCCGAGGTCAATTCCTATAGCGCGGGAGAACAATTAGCCTTCCTCCTGCCGCAGCCTGCGTCGCCTTGTGCCGATACGCATCCTGAGGGATGCGAGCCGTAGCGCGGCCTGGGCTGCCATGAGGTCTCCCGCGACACCACTGGTGAGAGCTTCCTGCGCGCGGGCGCGGGCCTGCTCGGCGGAAGCTATATCTACCTCCTCGGCGCGCTCGGCCACGTCCGCGAGGATAGTGACCTTGTCGTTGAGCACTTCCATGAACCCACCGGACACGACGATGCTCTGCTCGTCCGCGCCTTTCTTCACCCGCAGCTCGCCAATCTGCAAGACCGTGAGCAGAGGCGCGTGGTGGGGCAGGATGCCCACCTCGCCATCTACGGAGGGCGCGACCACCATGTCAATGTTGTTGTCCGTGAGCACCAGCCTCTCGGCGGTGACAATCTCTAACTGAAGCGGCATATTAGACACCTCGCTTTTTTCGGCCCTGAAAATTGGGCCTTTACCATTATATCAGATGCGCGCAATATGATGCGTTCACCATCTTCTCTAGTGCGGAGTTGATGCCTGAAGAGACCTAACCCACTGCCCCTGTGTCATTCTGAGCGAAGCGACGAATCGCGTCCCTCGCACATCATCTTGCATGAGAACTCTGAATAAGCATCTACGCGAGGAGCGAGATTCTTCGCTACGCTCAGAATGACAAGGATGTTGGGGTGGCGTTCCCATGCCCCACGACTTTGCAACAGCCCTCCTACCCCAATTATTCATAAAGTGTGGAGAGGCCGCGCGGGGCGACCTCAACCAACTTAATGCTCTCTCGTTTCGCGCTTACTCAGCACTCAGCACTCAGCACTCAGCACTCAGCACTCAGCACTCGGTACTCGGTACTCGGTACTTGTCTACGCACTCTGCATTTGCTTGGCCTTCGCTACGGCGTCGTCTATGGTGCCGACCATGTAGAAAGCCTGCTCAGGGAGGGTGTCGTGCTTGCCTTCCAGTATCTCTTTGAAGCCGCGCACCGTCTCGGTGATGGGCACGTAGGTGCCGGGGAGGCCGGTGAAGGCTTCCGCCGTGTACATGTTCTGGGAGAGGAAGCGCTGCATGCGGCGTGCGCGGGCCACTGTAATCTTGTCCTCTTCCGAAAGCTCCTCGATGCCCAGGATGGCGATGATGTCCTGGAGGTCCTTGTACCTCTGGAGGACGCGCTGGACGTTGCGTGCGGTGTCGTAGTGCTCCTGGCCCACGATACGCGCATCGAGGATGCGGGAGGTGGACGCGAGAGGGTCAATGGCCGGGAAGAGGGCCTGCGCTGCCAGCGAGCGTTCGAGGTTGATTGTGGCGTCCAGGTGGGCGAAGGTGGTGGCGGGCGCGGGGTCGGTGTAGTCGTCTGCGGGGACGTACACGGCCTGTACGGATGTAATGGAGCCGCGCTTGGTGGAAGTTATGCGCTCCTGAAGCTGGCCCATCTCGCTCGCCAGGGTAGGCTGGTATCCCACCGCTGAAGGCATGCGGCCCAGCAATGCTGACACCTCGGAGCCTGCCTGCACGAAGCGGAAGATGTTGTCAATGAAGAGGAGAAGGTCCGCGCCCTGCGTATCGCGGAAGTACTCGGCCATCGTCAGGCCGGAGAGGCCCACGCGCAGGCGCGCTCCGGGCGGCTCGTTCATCTGGCCGAAGACCATCACGGTCTTTTCCAGCACGCCCGCCTCGTGCATTTCCTTGTATAGCTGCGTGCCCTCGCGGGTGCGCTCGCCCACGCCGCAGAAGACGGAGAAACCGCCGTGCTGCTTGGCGACGTTGTTGATAAGCTCTGTGATGATAACCGTCTTGCCGGTGCCCGCGCCACCGAACACGCCGATCTTGCCGCCCTTTGCGAATGGCGCGATCAGGTCAATAACCTTCATACCGGTCTCGAAGACCTGCGCTGCTGGTGACTGGTCCTCGAAGGAAGGAGAGGGGCGGTGTATGGGGTACGTCTCGGTGGTTTCCACGGGGCCTGCTTCGTCAATAGGCTCGCCTATCACGTTGAAGATGCGGCCCAGCGTGCCCATGCCGACGGGCACGGCGATTGCGGCACCGGTGTCAATAGCGGTCATGCCCCGGCGCAGGCCATCGGTTGTTGACATCGAGACGGCGCGTACCCAGTCGTTACCCAGGTGCTGTTGCACTTCGCACACCACCTTGCGCCCGCCCTCGCCATCTCCATCAAGGGGTATATTGACCGCGTTGTATATGGCGGGCAACTGGTCCGGTGGGAACTCCAGGTCCACCACCGGGCCTGCAATCTGTACTATCCTTCCTGTAGCTGGCATATCTTTACTCCTCTTTTCTACTTCATATAGACAGTCTTATACCGGTTCTCTTTGAAAAAGGGTATAAACGAGGAAGAGAATTGGGGGACACCCCCATACCCCGTCGGGGGAGTACCCCTGCACCCCCTTCACTTTTAACCTGTGCGAGCCTGGGTCTGCGGCCTGCCGAGCCAGAAGCCCATCGCGGCACCGCCTATCGTACTCGCAAGCATCAACAAGGCCGCGCCCACCAGACTGGGCACGATTGGCCGCAACGATGCCAGGAACAATACGTAGACCAGGAGGCCGACGAGCAGGCCGTAGATCGCTCCACCCAGGACAAGAGGTATATTGAACCTGCGGAAGATCGGCCTGTACATCGTGAAGCCGTAACCGATGAGCGCCCACAGCAGCAGGTGTATCACCATACCGACAGGCGATTTTGTGCCGTTGACGTTGCTCACAAGCGAGCCTATCATCCCAAACGTTACGTTCCAATTGGCATTCCTGAACGCGAAATCTATCACGATCATAACTACCGCCATCACCGCGCCGCCAATCAGCCCGGCAACCACGCCTTCAATGATCTTCTCGGATAGCTTTTTCTCATGGTAGATTTGTGCCATTAATCCTCCTGGTGGAACGTGATGCGTGATGCGTGAACCTCAACCTCTGCGGGTTTTTACGTTTTACGTTTAGCCTGCCTGGGCTGCTGCGCCGCTTGAGACTTCTATGATTTCGCGGGTGATGTTGGCCTGGCGCAGTTTGTTGTAGGCCAGGGTTAAGTCGGTTATCATGTCTTTGGCGCTCTGGGTGGCGTTGCGCATGGCGACCATGCGCGCGCTCTGCTCGGAGGCTATGTGCTCAAGGAGCGCCTGGAACATCCGCACTTCTATGTAGCGGGGGACTAGCTGCGTGAGTACTTCGTTTACGCTCGGCTCGAAGATGTACTCTACGGCGGTCTTCTCGCTTACCCTTTCCAGGTTGTGTCCGGGAAGTGCGCCTTCCTCCCCTATGTGGCTGATGTCAACGGGCAGCAGTCGGTAGACGGTGGGCTTCTGGATGAGCGTGTTCACGTAGTCGGTGTAAATAAGGTATACCGCGTCCACGCGCCCGCTCAGGTACTCCTCGGTAGCGACACGCGCCACGGGGTAGATGTCGGTGATGGAGGGGCGGTCCTTCATGCCCGTGAACTCCGCGATGAGGGGGCGGCCATAGCGTATCATGAAGTCGCGCCCTTTGCGGCCAACTACGATCATGCTCACCGGCACGCCCGCTTCATCCAGGATAAAGCGCGTGGTGCGGCGGATGACGTTTGTGTTCAGAGCGCCCGCGAGGCCCTTGTCGGCGGTAAACATGATGACTGCCGCGTTCTTGATTGGACGCGTCCTGAGAAGGGGGTGTATCTCTGCCTGGTCGGTGCCCTCCACGCGGGCGGCCAGGTTCTCGATAACGTCCGCTATCTTCTCCGCGTAGGGGCGGCCCGCGAGCACCGCCTGCTGGGCGCGCTTCATGCGCGAAGCCGCCACCATCTCCATAGCCCGCGTAATCTGCGATATATTCTTGGCCGAACTAATGCGCCGGCGTATCTCTCTTGTGCTTGGCATCTCTTTCCTCAATTTTGAATTTTGAATTCTAAACTTTGAATTGAAGAGTTTGGCCTCTTACGTAACTCATTATTCAAAATTTAGAATTCAAAATTCAAAATTACTTAGAAGCTGGCTGTGCGCTTGAACTCGGCGATGGCTTGCTGCAACAGGGTGATGGTCTCGTCCGACAGACGCTTCTCGTCGGTGATAGTCTTGAGGATTTCGGGGTGGGCGCTTCGCATGAACTCGTGGAACTGCGCTTCCCATGCTCGCACGTTCTCGATTGCAACGTCGTCCATGTAGCCGTTGGTGACGGCGTAGAGGATGGAGACCTGCTGCGCCACCGGGAGGGGCTGGTACTGCGGCTGCTTGAGCACTTCCTGGATACGCAGGCCCTTGTCAAGCTGCGCCTTCGTGGCTTTGTCGAGGTCGGAGCCGAACTGGGCGAAGGCGGCAAGCTCGCGGAACTGCGCCATGTCGAGCTTTAGCCTGCCCGCGACCTGCCGGTACGCCTTGATCTGGGCATCACCACCCACGCGGCTCACGGAGATACCCACGTTTACGGCGGGCCGTATACCGGCGTAGAAGAGGTCAGGCTCAAGGAATATCTGGCCGTCGGTGATGGAGATGACGTTGGTTGGGATGTAGGCTGACACGTCGTTGGCCTGGGTTTCGATGAGGGGCAGCGCGGTCAGCGACCCGCCGCCGTGCGCCTCGCTCAGGCGGGCGGCGCGCTCCAGCAGGCGAGAGTGGAGATAGAATACGTCTCCGGGATAGGCCTCGCGCCCGGGAGGGCGGCGCAGCAGCAGCGACATCTGGCGGTAGGCCCATGCGTGTTTGCTCAGGTCGTCGTAGATGATGAGCGCGTCGCGTCCAGACTCCATGAACTCCTCGCCCATCGCGCAACCGGAGTAAGGGGCCAGGTATTGCAGGGGCGCGGGGTCGGAGGCGGTGGCTGCCACCACGATTGTGTGGTCCATCGCGCCGAACTGCTCAAGTATGCCCACAAGCTGGGCTACCTGCGACGACTTCTGCCCGATAGCCACGTAGATGCAGAGCACGCCGCTATCTTTCTGGTTGATGATCGTGTCCACCGCGATAGCCGACTTGCCGGTCTGGCGGTCGCCGATGATAAGCTCGCGCTGGCCGCGCCCGATGGGGATCATCGAGTCGATGGCCTTCACGCCGGTCTGTAGAGGCGTGTCCACGTTCTGGCGGTATACAACGCCTGGAGCGATGCGCTCGGCGGGGCGGGTCTTCATGTTTGCTGGGAGATCGCCCTTGCCGTCAATAGGCTGGCCCAAGCCGTTCACGACGCGGCCTAATAGGGCGTCACCCACAGGCACCTCGACAATGCGGCCCGTGGTGCGGACGGTGTTGCCTTCCTCGATGCCTGTGAAGGGGCCGAGGATGACGACGCCGACCGAGTCCTCTTCCAGGTTGAGCGCCATGCCCATGACGGTGCTGCGGCCCTCCGAGGTCTCCTGCTCAAGCTCGACAAGCTCGGAGACCATGACGTTGCTGAGGCCATGCACGCGGGCGATACCGTCGCCCACTTCCACGACCGTGCCCACGTTCACCGAGCGCACCGGCTGCCCGAAGCTCTCGATCTCCTGCCGGATTATGGAACTAATCTCTTCAGCGCGTAAACCCATGATTTTTCTCCCTCTATAGCTTTCAGAAATCAGAAGTCAGAAATCAGCTTGCTCCATTGTATTCTGATTTCTGATTTCTGATTTCTGATTTCTCTTATGACAGCCTCTCTTGTAAATCAGCCAGGCGTGAGGCCACGCTCGCGTCAATCAATTCGTCACCTATGCGGGTGATGATGCCGCCCAGGATGCGGGGGTCTTCGGTCAGGCGAAGCTCCACCTGCTTGCCGCCCGCCATCCTGGAAATCTGCTCCGCTACGCTCCGCTTGTGGGCCTCATCCAGGGGCACCGCCGTCGTTACGTGGGCTATCACTATGCCTTTCTCTTTGTTGTACATCTCCTGGAATAGCTGGACGATCCTGGGGAGGAGGCTCAGGCGGTCACGCTGCACGAGCAGTTTCAGCATGTTCTCGGCAAGGTCACTCACCGTCCCTTTGGGCAGGTGCTCGGCCATTATCGTGCGCTGGTTGTCGCCGGTCAGCTTGGGGTCGTCCAGCGTGTCTACGGCGTTATCATTGCCGAAGATGCGATTGAGCGTCTTGAGGTCGCTGAGCCACTTGTCGAGCGTATTTGTGTCTCTAGCTATCTCGAATATCGCCTGCGCGTATCTGCGCGCTGCTGCTCCTCGAATTGCCACGCCTTTTCCTCCGAGAAGGGCACGACACGTCATGCCCATACATCAGTGAACGACCTGCTTACCCTACTCTAACCCCTGCCCGTATTGCCTCTGCTGTTCCCGCCCAGATTGCCTGCCTCGGTGAGAGCTTCGTCAACCAGGCGGTAGTGGTCCGGGGTGTCGAGTGATTTGCCGACGACCCTCCCGGCGGCGAATATCGCCAGGCGGGCCACCTCGCGCTGAAGCTCCTCTTTGGCGCGCTGGGTGTCGGCCTCTATCTGGGCGCGGGCGTCGGTCAGTATCTTCTCACGCTGCTCTCGTGCCTCGGCCTGGGCTGCCGCTATGGTGCGCTGGCTCATCTGCTGGGCCTGGGCGAGCATGTCGCGCGTCTGGGCCTGCGCCTCCGCGATGGTCTGCTGGGCGCGCTGGGCGGCGGCTTTGTTCTCTTCTTTAATCTGCTCCGCCTGCTCCATGCTCTCGCGGATGCGGTTGGCGCGCTCATCGAGCATCTTCACGACAGGCCCGTATGCGAAGCGCGACAGCAGGAAGACCAGCAGGCCGAACGCCGCACACTGCCAGAGTAAGTTGCCCCATACGATTCCGATTGCTTCCATACGGTGGAATCCTTTTGCTATCTAAGAACGATCATGACAGGTCCTCTGCTCGAATCTGTCTCACCCCTCCCACAGGTGGGGAGGGGCGTGACAAGTTGAAGAGGGCAAGGAGCCGTTTGGGCTACACGAACAGGATGACGAGGGCCACCACGAGGGCGTAAATAGCCACAGCTTCGGCCAGGCCGAGACCCAGGATCATGGTCGTGCGGACGGGGCCTTCAGCGTCGGGGTTGCGCCCGATGGCCTGCGTGGCACCCATCACGCCGATACCGATGCCGAGGCCGGGTCCGATGCCTCCCAGGCCGATAGCCAGGGCCGCGCCTATCATCTTCGCGGACTCTAGCGAGAGGCCGCCCCCCTCTGCCTGAGCTAATACGTTCAGAAAGTTACCCAAGAATAAAAGCGTATCCACTAACTGCTCCTCCTCTGAATAGAATGGTCGTCAACTCCCACAATCGTGGGGGCGGGCCGTTCTAGCCCCATCTGAGCCGGGAAACGCCATGCTTCCCATATCTCACGTTACTAACCGGCAGCTAACAATCGCCGCGAATAGAATTTACCCCATGTGTCGCTCGGTGCCGCTTTTCGGCTCCGTCGCGGGCACTTCCTTCTCTGCGTGCTCTTCGCGTCCGGTCAATTTGCCCGCTATCTTTTGGCCCAACTCCTCCGCCGAGCCGTGCGGGGCATCATGGGCAGGTGCGTGCTCGCCGGAGCCGTGCCCGCCTACGGCGGTGGCGATGTAGACGAGGGTCAATATCGAGAAGACAAGGGCCTGTATGAAGCCGAATAGCAATTCGAGGCCCAGGAATATAGCCGTGCCGAAACCGACGAATATGCTGCCGAGCAGAGCGTACATGACCGTTACCAGCACTTCGCCCCCAAAGATGTTGCCGAAGAGACGGAAGCTGAGGGAGATCACCCTCGAAAGCTCGCCTATTATATGGAGCGGGGCCATCATTATTGGGGTGAATAGCTCTTTAGCGTACCCACCGAGGCCGTGAGCCGCGATGCCCGCGATCTGCACCACGCCTACCGCCAGGAGCGCCATAGCGAGCGTCGTGTTGATGTCGGCGTTGGCTGCTCGCAGGAAGGGGATGAAGACTTTGCCCTCGCCGCAGAACGTTACTTGAGGCAAACCTTCGCTGTCGGCTTCCTCATGGACGACTTCATGGTGCTCACCGCAGTAGCCGATGGTACCGACACCGGGGAGCAGGCCCGACCAGTTGGCGACGATTATGAAGAGGAAGAGGGTGGCAATCAGGGGGAAGATGCGGCGGCCAACGGCTTTGCCCGCGGTGCCCTCAGAGATGCCTAACAGCAATTCTACCAGGGCTTCGCCGAAGTTCTGCGCGCCCTTTGGCACCAATCGCATGCGCCGGGTTGCTATCGCAAAAAAGAGGGTGAGCGCGCCGATCACGACGAGCGTGAAGAGCATCGAGTTTGTGAATGGAAAATCACCGAGCGGGGTAGAGACGGTAAAGAGAGGCTCAGCTTTGATGCTGATAGGGGGCAGCTTGGACTCTAAATCTATCCCGCCTGATTGGAAAAGTATATCCATTGTCGGTGTCTCTTCTCCGTTGAAGTCTCACATCTAAGTGTGGGATGTGGCAGACGCTGGCCCTGGACCACGCTTGTCTCTACTGCTGAGCGCCGGGTTTACTTGCCCCGGCGAATGCGTTTTTGCTTAACAGCACGAATTGTGCCCGCACCCTCCCGCTCTCGCTCTACTTTGTACGGCGCTTTGGGGTCTGTGCCTCCTGTGCGCTTGCGGGTCTGTAGGGTTGACAGCCGGTACATCGCGCCTCCCGCGAAAACCATACCGAGCAAAATGCCGGCGAAGAGGAGCCAGGGCACGGTGCCAAGCCTGTTGTCCAGCCACGCCCCACCGCCGATGAAGACCAGTAGTGGGCACGCGATGGTGAAACCGAGTTGGGCGGCTAACGCCACAGCTTGAGCCAGACCGTTGTCCCGCATGGTACGCTCGCTCTCTGCCGGGCCTCCAAAATGTGTGCCTGGGCAGAACGCGGCATTATATCATATGCCTCGCGGCCCCTTCAAGCGTCCTTTTACTTTCTAACCGCCAAGACGCAAAGACGCCAAGAACCCGCCAAGAGGTTTATTGCTTTGTAAAGTTACTGACGCTATTGGCTTCGCAGCCGGGTGCCTGTATTGTGCAAATTATAACAGGTGCCGCAGAGTTTGTCAACTTTTTCACAATGTTTTGTAGGGCTGGTGCCAGTAGGAATGTATGGGAGGGCCATCCCACCACCCCATGTCATTGTGAGCGTAGCGAAGAATCTCGCTCCTCGCGTATCAGTTCGGGATCACTCTGTTGGAGAACCCAAAGGCGAGAGGATGCGCGAGGGACGAGATTCTTCGCTCAGTACAGCACTAACAAAGAAATGTCTGCGTAGGGGCGACCCGCATGCTCGCCCTGGTGGGGAGGGCGAACCAACTTTACGCGTGACCCTGGCAGGGCGACCCACCGGGTCGCCCCTACCTTACACATTTTATTCCTGGACATAACTTTGTTAGTGCTGTACTCAGTGCATCACCAACTAAGTAATTACAGGATAGAGGCGACGAAGCTTGATGCGAGCATCTGATGCAGAGAAGTGCCAGTTGATGGTAACTTGGGCAGTGTTGCGCTCGATGCACCACGCATTACATTCTGCGGCCAGGGTT
>DASWMJ010000050.1:0-31577 GCA_036399775.1 Chloroflexia bacterium
GCAGAATGTAATGCGTGGTGCATCGAGCGCAACACTGCCCAAGTTACCATCAACTGGCACTTCTCTGCATCAGATGCTCGCATCAAGCTTCGTCGCCTCTATCCTGTAATTACTTAGTTGGTGATGCACTCAGAATGACAACGGATAGTGGGTTCGCTTACATTTGGCATATATCTCACGTCGCAACAGCCCCGGCAAAATAGCTACGTATGGCTAACATAAATAGGCATACCACAACATCTGTGACCAAGATGACGACCGACCTTCCCCGTACCGCCGATCTTGTGATAGTAGGCGGCGGCATAGTCGGCGCGGCAACCGCCTTCTTCGCGGCGCGGGCGGGGCTGCGTGCAGTCGTGCTGGAGAGACGGCCTGCCCTCTGCACCCTCACCACGCCCGCCGCCACCGGAGCGTTTCGGGCGCAATTTGACAACCCCGAAGAGATAGCGTTGGTAAGTGAGAGCATCAACCTCTTCGAGAACTTCGCTGAGGTCGCGGGCTTGCCCGGCTACGAACTGGACCTGCACCAGCAAGGATACCTCTGGCTGACTACCTCCCCGGATATGGTGGAGCGTCAGCAAGCGTTGGTGGCCCGGCAGCACGCCTGGGGCCTGACCGACGTAGAGTGGATGGATGGCGATACGGTCCGCTCGCGCTTCCCCTACCTGGCACAGGAGGTATTAGGTGCGCGTTTCCGGCAGGGGGATGGCTGGCTGGACGTGCGCCGCCTGACGATGGGCTACGCTGAGGCTGCGGCCGCCAGGGGCGTTACCTTCGTGGTGAACACTGAGGTCACAGGCTTCGACTTGCAGAGTGGTCGCGTGCGGGCCGTCTCTACCTCGCACGGGCCTATCAGCACAGAGAACGCTGTGATAGCCGCCGGGCCGTTCTCAGGGGTGGTTGCTGCGATGGCGGGGTTGGATATATCCCTTAGTTTGGTGCGCCGCCAGAAGTTGGTTATGCCTGACGTGCCGGAGGTGCCGCCGGACGCGCCCATGACCATTGATGAGGATACCGGCGCGCATTGGCGTCCGGCCATGCGTGGCGCTTACCTGCTCAGAACAACACCCGGCGTACCTCCTGGCCCTCCCCTGGAAGACGTGCCTATCAGCGCCGACTTCGCCTTCGACCTGCTCGACCCGGCCAGCGAGCACTCCGTAGCGCGCATCAGTCCATTCTGGCGCGAAGTGTGGGCGCGGCAGACCTCCCACTGGTTCCTGCAAGCGGGCCAGTACGCCTACACGCCCGACCACAAGCCGTATCTGGGGCCATCTACTATAGAGGGGCTATATCTGAATTGCGGCTACAGTGGGCATGGGATCATGGCAAGCGGTGGCGGCAGCCGCCTGGTTGTGGACACTATAACGGGCGCGGTAGCCCGTTCCGAGAACCCCTTCCGCCCTGACAGGCCCTTTGTGCCGCGTGACATGGACGTGCTCTGAGCGAAGGGGTCAGGGGCTAGGGATCAGGGGTCAGTACCGAGTGGTAACATCTGGCCTCAGTTCCTGACCCCTGACCCCTGACCCCTGACCCCTAGCTACGCACCGCCTGAAAGAACGAGGCCGCGCCTACCCTGAGCAGGTTGTTTACCGAGCCGAGGATGATGCGCGCGCCCCGGTCAACCAACGCCTTTGCAGCTTCGCCCGTGCCCGCGACGGTGCCTACCACCAACCCGGCACCTATCACCACGTCAAATACGTCGTTGATGACGGCGCTGACCTCGTCGTGGGCGGGGCCGCCGTAGAAGCCCATAGACATAGAGAGGTCGCGTGGGCCGACTATGAAGCCGTCTATGCCCTCTACTTTGATGAGGCTGTCCAGGTTCCGCACCGCCTCCATCGTCTCTATCTGGGGCAGGAGAAGTGTCTGCTCGTTTGAGAAGCGCACGTAATCGCCCTGCGACATCGAGCCGAACAGGTAGTCGTTGGCGCGCACCGGGCCGATGCCGCGCCTGCCCACCGGCGGGTACTTGACCGCCTCCACCAGACGCTTCACGTCGTCGGCGTCTATTATGCCGGGCATCATCACGCCCATCAGCCCCGTGTCCATGAATTGCAGCAGCAGTTTGGGGTCGGTGCTTCGCACGCGTGCCAGGGGAGTGACACCTACCGTCTCGCAGGCGCGGACCATGTGCTCGACCTCCATCGGGCCGCCGTTACCGTGCTCGCAGTCCACCATGTAGCAATCAAACCCCAGGTGCCCCAGCACTTCAGCCAGTGATGGGTCGTAGTTGGGCGAAAGCAAGCCGAATACAGGCTCGCCTTTCTTCAGCTTCACCTTCATAAGGTTCTCTTTCATGTGCGCTCCTTTACGCGGTACTTATTGTAGAGCGAATCATAACATATCACCACACCTGGAAGTTGAACACCGGCACCGAAAAAGGATCGTTTTACCGCAAAGACGCAAAGAAACACAGAGTTCGCAAAGATTCTATACGGCATTGCTTACGGTTTTCGAGAAAGCTGCTTCTGCTTGGATACGTGAACGATGTAGTCCTTAGCGAACTCTGTGTTTCTTTACGTCTTTGCGGTTAGATACACGTTAGTAGCCCCTTGACTCTCACGTTACGGAAGGCTGTATAGTCGTATCAGAAGCTTCTACAAGAAACATATCTCTACGTGGAGAGACGGCCAATGATTACGATGTTCAAGATAGGCGACTTCGCCAGGCTCAGCCGGGTAACGGTGCGGACCCTGCGCTACTACGAGGAAGTGGGGCTGCTCAAGCCGGTCCAGGTGGACAGGTGGACGGGCTACCGCTACTACGCACCCGACCAACTGCCCAGGCTCAACCGCATACTCGCCCTGAAGGACCTCGGCTTCACCCTGGAGCAGATAGCCGACATGCTGAAAGAAGACCTGCCCGCTGCCGAACTGCGAGGCATGCTGAAGATGAAGCAGGCAGAGCTATCGCAGCAGGTGAGGGAGGTGCAGGAGCGATTAGCGCGTGTCGAAGCCCGCCTCAGCCAGATAGAACAGGAGAATACAATGCCAGACTATGATGTAGTCCTCAAGAAAGTAGACGCGCAACGCGTCGCCGCCGCGCATGGAATAGTGCCCAACATGGACGTGATAGGTCCCACGTTCGACCGCCTCTTTGACAATGCTATCGAGCACGTTACCAGGCATAATGGAGGCATTACCGGGCCACCCGTTGCCGTTTACTACGAAGTGGACGAGCAGATGCAGGACATGAAGGTGGCAGCAGCCCTCCCGACTAACGGCGACCTGCCCGACAACGGCAATGTGCGCATGGAGACCCTGCCTGCCGCAGAGATGGCGAGCGCCGTCCATCGCGGCCCCTTCGCCAACCTCAACCAGGCATATGGTGCGTTATTCAACTGGATAGAGGCCAACGGCTACTGCATAGACGGCCCCAGCCGCGAAGTCTATCTACAGTACGAGCGTGGCGGCGACCACTCGGAGTATGTCACCGAGGTACAGTTCCCGGTAGCCAAAGGCTGAGATCTTTAGAAGTATTCTTGCCAATTTTGACCCCTCTAGGGGTCAAAATTGGCAAGAATACAAAAGAGAATTATTCGTACCGTAGCGCCTCCGCAGGGTATATCTTCGACGCCTGGCGGGCGGGGGCTACCGTCGTGATTAGCGATACTACATAGGACAGGGCTACTATGCCGAGGATTTGCAGCCAGGGCACGTCCCACTTGATGTTGGGAGAGTCCTGAGCGAAGAACTGCACAAAGTTATAGGAGAGTATTAGCCCCAGCACCACGCCTATCAGTATCCCCAGCAGCGCGACGAAGGACGACTCCAGCAAGAACGACATGCCCACCATACCGCGCTGGTAGCCGATGGCGCGCAGCACCCCTATCTGCTGTCGCCTCTCCACTACCGCCCTGGTGCTGATGACGCCCAGCGCCGCCACGCCCACCAGCAGGCCCAGCGCCATGAAGCCCTGTAGCAGGCCGTTCAGGCCGTTGCCCACCGCTTGCTGCTGCTTTATGTTCTCCGAGATGATTACTGGCTCAAGGCCGTTGTTGATGAAGGCCGAGCCGAGGGCGCGTCGCATGGCCTCAAGGTTCTCACCCTGCTTCACCTTGAAGAAGTAGGTGCTGACCGGCAGAGGGAAAGGCGAGACGCTCTGTGCAAGTTCCTTGTTGACGTACATGCCCGGATAGTAGCCCGCGAAATCGTTTAGCACTCCAATGATTTTCACCTTCGCAGTCGGCGCGTTGGGCAGGGCGGGCACGCGCATCTCTATCTCGACAGGCTTCATCACGGGGTTATTGCTGGCGACGCCCGTTATGTAGAAGAGGGAGCCGCCACCCCCGAAGCCTCCGCCTCCACCGCCGCTGAACTCGCCTATGATGATGGGCAGGGAGTCGACCACTACCAGCGTTGGGTCTTTTGCTACGGCGTCCCATACCTCGCGGTCGGTCTTGTAGCCCTCGGCGCGTATCATCATCTCAAAGCCTGACCTCCCCAGGAACTCCTGGTCAACCAGGCGCGTGTTGTAGTAGCCCCAACCTTCCGCAAGGTCTGGATTCCTCGTCAAGTCCTCGGCTGAGGGGGGCTGCGCGGGCGGCTTGCGCGGCGGCGCTACCTGGCGCATCTGCAAGGGGAGGTTGGTCTGGCCCGTCACCGACTCGAACCTGCCTCGCAGGTCGGGGTTCGCCTCGATGTCGGCATTTATATCGCGTATCGGGTTGGAGTAGGAAGCCGCCGCCTGGATGTCGTAGCCGCCCGTCACGTTGGGCTTGTTGGGGTCAACTTGCTGGTTGAGGTTGGTCAGCACCGACATCAGTATCAGCACAAACATGATGAGCGCGAACATGGCGATAGCCATACCTGTGCGGAAGATAGCCGACATGGGGTATGCAACGGCGGTCTTGAGTACCGGCCTCAAGTGCCCCACTCGCCCAAGCAATAGGGTCATCGCGCCCAGCAGTATATCCGAGTTGTAGATAACCACCCACACCGCGCCCGCCACCATCGCCAGCCCGGCTATGAAGAAATATTCGATGCCCAGGCCGAACTCCGGCAGACCGAACCAGTCGTGCAGGGCATTGATGGGCAGCGCCCAGTAGATCACCAGCAGCAGACCCGCGATTGTGAACGCGATGCGGTTGCGCCTGGCAAGCCGCACGCGCCTGCGCGTCAGCAGCCAGCGTATGGAGAAGCCGAGGCCTACGATGAAGAGGGTAGCGCCCAGGTGGAAGAAGAAACCGGCCTCAAGGTACCAGCCTACCGCCATCAAGAGGATGCCCAGCGTGCCCGCGATTGGGCCACTGAAGAGCAACGAGAACATGAGCGAGACGAGGCCACCGATGCAGCCCATAGGCTGGCCGGACGACAGCATATCGAACGGCTCTACCACCTGGTCCACCAGCCTCTTCTCAGGCTTTGGCATATCGGGTATGTCGCGGATCGCCGCCACGATGTTCAGGCGCGACACCCGCACCGCAGAGATGGCTACCGTCAGGAACGTCACCAGCATACCGAGGCAGTAAGCCACGACTAGCGAGCGGACTTCGACGTGCGGGGTGAGGCTGAAGCCGAACGTGCCCAGGAGGCCGGAGATCACTCCCACCATCGCGAAGGCTACCAGCACACCCATGAGCGTGCCAAGCGCCGCAGCCGCCAGGTCGTAGGCCAACCCCTCGAATACGAACATCTGGGTGAGGTGCCCGCGCTGCGTGCCAACAGCCCTAGCCATACCCATCTCGCTCTTACGCTCCGCCGCGAGCATGGTGAAGATGAGGAAGATGAGCATGACGCCCGCCGCGATGGAGAAGAGCGCGGTACCCAGGAAGATAGTGGTAAAGACGTTGCCAAACAGGTTGGCCGTATTGAGCGCAGACTCTTTAGCGGGGCTGACCGTGTAGGTCTTTGTATCTACTATCCCTGTCAGCTTATCCATCACTTCTTTGGTGTACTGCACGCCTTCAAGCGCGTTGCCTTTGAGGGATATGTTGATGGCTGTCACTTGGCCCGGCGTGCTGTACATCTGCTGCATCTGGGCAAGGGGTATGAAGGCGACGGGGAACTGGCTGCTGGGCGAGCTGGCCTGCACGATGTCGCGCACTTTGAAGGTGTTGGGCTTACCGTTCACCATGACCTGTATCTCATGCCCGATCTGCGCGTCCAGCTTGTCCTCTGCCGAGCGGTCCAGCAGTATCTCACCCTCTTTGAGGGAAGCCACGTCGAATACGCCGCCTGACCGGGTAATAAGGTCGCCCGTAGTCTCCTTCATGTCCGTACCTATGCCGGTGATGAAGGTCTGGCCGGAGCCTTGCTTGGAGGTGGTGTCAACCAGCGCGCCGACTTGCTGAAGCTCCGCAGACCAGCCGTCTATGAGATCGTAATTGCCGAGCTTAGCCTTTGTTTCTTCCAGCAACGCCTGATCAAATGTGGGCACGGGGCGGTTGAAGTCGGGCGGGCCGTTTACCGCTATCTGCGGGTTCACCTTCTGTATGGTGATGTCCGTGCCGCCCAGGCTGCCCGCGAACGCCTGCCGCATCGAATAGGTCATCGTGTCGCCGGTGCCGAACGCCGCCGTGATGAGAAGCGTAGCGAGCATCAGCCCCAGCACGATGAGCACGGTCTGGGAACGGCGACGCGGTATGTTGCGCAGGGCCAGCCGCAAAATGATAGGGTTGCGCCACGCCAGGAACCCCACGACCAGCAACACCAGCACGCTCAATACCAGCACGAAGGCCATTATCACGTTCATAGATAGGCCGAATACTGTTTCCATTGCTCCTACTCTCCCGGTTGTGGGTAAACCACTCCACCATCCTTGTCATTCTGAGCGCAGCGAAGAATCTCGTCCCTCGCATAGATGCTTATAATAAGCCCCGCCCCAGCAAAACCCTGGAGCGAGAGATTCCCTTTCTCACATAACCCCAACTTTGAACGCGAGGGACGAGATTCTTCGCTGCGCTCAGAATGACAGGTCTCGCTTTTATTTCTTGCCCCTCACAATTCAGTCAGTGAAGTAACGCATCTGATAGCTACTACTATCCATTCTTATCCACTAGCTGTTGCCCAAAGTCCCAGGCAGATAATCGAAAATCTAAAATCCAAAATCACAGGATGGCTTCGATAGCCTGTCGCTCGGTGGGCGCGCCGCCCAGGCCGTAGTCGGTGATTACGCCGTCGCGCATGCGGATGATGCGGTCGGCGCGTGCGCCTACGTCGGGAGAGTGGGTCACCAGCACGAAGGTCTGGTCGTTCTCTTTGTTCAGGCGGCAGAGGAGGTCCATGATCTCGTCGGAGGTCTCGCTGTCGAGGTCGCCCGTCGGCTCGTCGGCCCACACGATAGCGGGCCTGGTCGCCAGGGCGCGCGCTATCGTCACGCGCTGCTGCTGGCCGCCCGAAAGCTCCGCGGGCCTGTGATTCGCCCTGTCCGAGAGGCTCACGAGCGCGAGGGCTTCTTCTGCCCGCTTGCGTGCCTCGCCCGCGTTCGAGCCTGACACCAGCATCGGCAACTCGACGTTCTCTATAGCCGATAGCACAGGCAGCAGGTTGTAAAACTGGAATACGAAGCCCATCTTGCGGGCGCGCAGGTTGGTCTTCTGCCGATCGTTCATCGTGTGGAGGGGCGTGCCGTCAATGATAACCTCGCCCGAATCGGTGCTGTCGAGGCCCGCCAGGCAGTTGAGCAGGGTCGTCTTGCCACACCCTGAAGGCCCCATGATGGCGGCCATCTCGCCGCGCCTCACCTGCAAGTCCACACCCCTTAGAGCGTGGACCTTCACCGTGCCCGTATCGTATGTCTTCTGTACCTTGCGCGCCTCTATGATGAGTTCGCTCTGAGTGCCCCCTGCCTGCGGGTATGCTCCATTAACCGAAGCGTTCACATTCCTTGACATGCCTCTATTTCCTCCTCCGCGAGAACGCGGGACCATTGGCGGGCCATTAACTCACAGCCGTATGTACGCAAACCGTCGAACTGTTGTTTCGGCTTTTTAGCCCTACCAGTATACCAGTCTGTGAAATATTTCACCTGTGTCTTAAGGCGTAATTGGCCTGTGACTAAAGTCATCTCAAGTATTGACAACTCAAAACTCAAAATTACCCTTCCGGTTGCAAATGCTGCGCCCCATTGCATACTGTTAAGTCTGCCCCAGTACCGCCGGTCAGTTGGCTGCAAAGCCGGGATGATGAGGGAAAGCTAACTCGAACATCCTTATTATGCTGAGACTGACAACGTAGTGTCAGGGGAAAAAGATGTCATTGCAGGGGCGAGGCATGCCTCGCCCCTGCAATGACATAATTCCGTTAGTGTAACACCCAGGATGACAGGGGCTAGTGGGTTTGCTGATAGATAGGGCCTGCTCATGCGATTGAGATGTGTTCCCTGGCACACAAGCCGTTGTTGGCATAAGCTCTGCTAAGCATCTCATGGTAGATTGTTGGGGTGACCGGGAGGGAGGGCAAGCATGAAGGTTGAGATATTTTATTGCCATGAGTGAAACTACGGGCCGCGTGCCGCCAGGTTGGCGGAGGAAATAATCAATGAGTATGGCAGCGACCTGGAAAGCATAACCCTTGTGAGGGGGGACAATGGCCGCTTCGAGGTCAAGGCAAATGGTAGTGATGTCTTCTCCAAAGCGATAGAGAAGCGCCACCCCGCCCCAGGCGAGGTGTTAGAAAAGATTGGTAGGTTACTCTAGGGCAACCAGGTAGCTACGGGGAACCGCATCTGCCTTTTCAGGTCAGGCTTGTGCGTCACTTGCCTGGGCAATAGTGCCACCAAGCTGCTGCACGAGGCCCAGAAAGTCTATCTCGGCCACACTCTCTGCGAACTTGCCGCCTGCAACACGATGGACCGTGATGCCACTAAAGTTGACCTGCTTCCCGGTCGGCTCCATTCCCATGAAGGGGCCACTGTGGACCGCGTCTGCGAGCCACCGGAACATGACATGGTCATTTTCGCTGAGCATTAGATCGATGCTCAGATGTATATCGGAAAAGGCGCTACGGAAGGCTGTGACGAAGTACATCGCGCCCTCTATCCCTTGGGGCCCTCCGGGGATGGGGTTTCTGTCTTTCCAATCGGCGGCAAATATCTGGTCCACTACTTCAAAGTTAGTGTTGGTGTTCCACGCTTCAACCCATCGTCTCACGAGTTCCTTGTTTTCCTCTACTGACATTGCATTCTCCTTTACTTGCAGACCTAAGATACAAAGGCAGTCACTACTTCTACTGCACTCCTGACGTGATTGTCCTGCTGTCCTACAGCGTTTTCGCACTCCGAAATCCCAAACTCCAAATTCAGCCGAGAATGTTGACCGCCCGCGCCGCGACCAGCGCTACAGTCAGTAGTGAAATAAGCGATTGGGCCAGCATCAGCATCTTAGCCCACGGAGTGAGGGGCAGGGTATCGGTAGGGCTGAACGCAGTTGAGTTCGTGAAGGAGAGGTATAGGTAGTCAACGAAAGTGGGCCGCCAGTCTGGAGAGGCTATGTGCGGCGTGTCCATCTGCGGGAAGAGGAAATCGGGTGGATGGTGTTGGGTTATCCGGCGCTTGCCCGGACCACCGCGATCAAGCTCCCAGTACCAGAGGGCGAAGATGAGCGTGTTGATAAGCCATATCTGCATGGCCTCCAGGATCAAAGGCCTTCCGATAGTTGTGCCGCCATACAACAGAGATTCAATCACCAATGCCAGCGACACAATGTTCGCTACACTCATTATGCCTATTACCAGGATAGCGGCGATGCGCAACCATCTGGCCTCTCCGGGGTGCCGCATCGGAACGGCTATGGTCAGGGGCACCAGCAACGCTAGCTCAAGCGCGGGCGCAAGCCAGGACGGTCCAAACGTCATTTGGTGGGGCAGCGTAGCATAAAGCGCGACGGCGGCAACCCCTGCTAAAGATGCGGGCCATCTCTGCTCCGGCCTTACCCTGCCATCCTTCGCCATCAGCCTGGTACCTCGCTCCGTATCACCTGAAACTGTCCCTTCTCCATGTAGGCCACCATAGCACATACAAATTAGCATCAAACCCTAATTCCTTGCCCCTGGCCCCTATCTTCAGAGGAGCAGGCTGTTTGACAGCTTAGCCACCGGCTTTTATATTACATCGCATGTCAACGTCTGCGATAGAGCCTACAGTGATATTCATGGGCACGCCCCAGTTCGCCGTGCCTTCGCTGCGCGCGCTTTCTCAAGGACCGTACATGATTACCGTCGTTACGCAGCCCGACAGGCCCGCAGGCAGGGGAGGTAAGCTGACGCCGCCGCCCGTCAAAGTAGTAGCCGAGGAATTGGGCTTGCCGATCTTGCAGCCCAACACTTTGCGCGACCCGGACTTCCGCGCCGGGCTTGCCGAATTGCACCCTGCGGTGACGGTGTTGGTAGCCTATGGGGAATACGTGGCCCCTACGCTGCTCGACCTGCCCAGGCGTGGGAGCATAAACCTTCACCCGTCGCTCCTGCCCAGGTGGCGCGGCAGCACGCCCATCCAGTCGGCCATACTCGCGGGCGACGAGGTGACGGGCGCGAGTGTCATCCTCATGGACAGGGGACTCGATACCGGCCCGATCCTGGCGCAGAGGGCCATGCCCATTGGGCCGGAGGAAACGCACCCCGAACTGAGCGAGCATCTTGCTTATTTAGGCGCGGAACTGCTGGGAGAAACGCTCCCGCTATGGCTGCGTGGGGAGATAGAGCCTGTGCCCCAGCCTGAGGCGGGCGCTACCCTCACGCGTACTCTCAAGAAGGAAGATGGCCTTATCGAGTGGCAGCAGCCCGCCGAGCAGATAGCCCGCCGCGTGCGTGCCCTTCAGCCCTGGCCCGGCACCTATACTTACTGGCAGGGCAATCTGTTCAAGGTATTACACGCTCGCGCTATGGATACGCCGGGTGTCGTGCCCAGGCAACCGGGCACAGTATCGGTTTTGCAAGTCCCAGGCGGCAAGGCGTTGGCCGTGTGGACCGGCGATGGATTGCTGGAGCTAACCGAGGTACAGATGCCTGGGAAGGCGGCTGTTAAGGCACAAACCTTAATATCAGGTTATCCCCAGATAGTTGGCAGCGTATTGGTGGGATCGCCTCAAAGCCCGTAATCAGCAAAATTGAGGTCCATGACTGGTATGGGCCAGGGAGTTGGTAAATAAAGATAAGTCCCCACTGATTCTTGCATTGAGTTCTATTATCATGATAGTATTATCCCGAACCGTCTAAAAATTGCCAATTGTGTATAATTTAGCTAGTACCTCTATAGTTTATCGTGTAAAATGAAGAACGAAACCCTACTCGTAACGCGGATGGACCCCAGACGAATCTTCACCCGTGTTGCTGAACAATTTGGATTGGATCAGCAGACATTCAATACACTTGTGACCCAACACAAGCAATAGCTCATAGGAGGCAAATTATGCAACCATCGAGAAAACAGGCTTCAAATCCCAACATAGGTTATAGATACTCCTCCAATGAGATGGAGCCTGCGGCATCCGTCGACAGTTTCGGCACCTTTCTGAAGACAGTGCAGCAGCCTGCCCCAGTGATGTCCCAATCGGATCAAGCTGATACAGAGGGACAGGGAGCTCGCATCAACCCTCTCAAATTACTGCTCTTGATAAATCGGTATGAGTTCATGCCTATACGAGATTTGCTTTTGGTCAGCGAGATGGGTTTTGATGAATTCGTGGAAGCGTATAGGATTATGCGAGACTCAAAACTAATCAGCTTGGTTGGGACACCGGGCCAGGAAGAAGCCCATCTGACAGACCAGGGCAAGCAATTAGCGCAACTTGTACCCAAATGAACGAGAGTTCCACCCGGAGTAGGTGTCCCCATAATGCAAGTGTAGGAGTTTGATTCAGTTTCCTTTTCCTCGCACAACTTTTCTCTGGATATGGGAACAACATGGATCATCCCGAACTTTCACAGGGTGTGACGTCCCATTAACATGTCAAAAAGCATCAAAAATGAGACTCCGGTGGTGTCCGAGCCTCATTTTTGATGCTTTTTGACATTTGCTTAGCGGCTACTCATGTTCTCCAACTGGCGGTTGAGCGGGTCCACCACCCGCCGGTTGAGCGGGTCCACCTACAGGCTCTACTTTTATTTTTTCACCTAGCGAGGATACCGCTTGATTAAGCACATCTTCTCCCATGACGTTCATGATAGAAATTCCCAGGGACAAAGACTTAAAGTAATCTTCCATCTGGGCACCCCTCAACGAAGCAATTTGGTCGCCAAATTGCTTTTGGTATTCGGGCGGTAAGTTTTGCATCAGGGCAAGCGCAAATGTCGGAAGAGCTACATTGGCTTTGTCGAATGAGACATCCCTCATCGCTTTAACAACCGCTGCGGCTCGGGAGCGGGCTCGCAATCGGTCTACCGCTTGATCAGCTGCTGCCAGTACAATCTGCAAGAAACTACTAGGGCCAACCGGCACATCCAAGTTACCGACGCGAACATTGAAGAGCGAACTGCGAAAAAGGGCCATTGCGGCGAATCCAGCAACGAGCACCTGTATTAATCGCAGTTGCTCCTCTGGACTGGTTGCATCGACTCCAAATCGCCACCCAAATGTGTGAGTAACAGCCAGGGCCAATAGAGCAGCCAAGATATTAAGCGTTATATAAAGCAATGCTGGTAAAGTGGTGATAGCGCGCGCAGGTGCGTCGCGATAACGAGCAATAAGCTCACCCATGCCCACAAGTCCACCGAAAACAGCAACTAGAATCCAATCGATAACGATATCTATCGGCATCATGGCTTCCTCCCGTTTCTTTTTGCTACTTGTACTTGGGCCTGATTTCGAAATATTTTTTGTGCGCGTAACCGCATAAGAGCAAATATTGGAAGGGGTACTTTGAAAACAGACCTGAGTCTCATCAGCAATCTCGTCTCTCAATAGCACTTCTAACTAATAAGTGAACGCTGACTTAGACCGATACTCTTGAGTATCAAAAGAGAATGCTAATTTACGAGAGCGACTCTTAGCCGTAAGCTAAAGAACACTAACCATAATTCGGCTTAGTGTAAACATACTCTAATAGCCTGTTTAATAAGCTAGTGATTGCCTGTAAACACAGATGTTCAAGTACGAAAACTGCGTTGTCTCACTTTTGTTTGGCTATTTGAGTGCCCTGTCGCAAACTTGATTGCGAGCATGCTACCGTCCCTGATGCGTGCGTCGTCCAACTGGCAGTTATTACATATAAACGTTATTAAACACGCTCTAAGCATGCGCCTAATACGGATGCTAACCGTGGAAAGTATACTATCGACTCTAACCATTGTCAATGACCGCCCTCCAGTTAAGTGGGCTGTGTTAACTTTGTCATGAAAGACACGAGCAAGCAAAGAACCATGTGTAAGGATCGGCGGATCCATCCGGACTTCCTCCTTCGCTGTTTCAGAGCTTAGAAGAATTTTCCTTGATGACCAGACTTTGATGTATCTCAAGCATACTCAGCGCATAGCTTGACGCTTTGCCTCTTTACGTGTACGCTAAAGAGTGAAGGTTCCAGGCCCATGCGCGTGGCCCTGAAACCCTTCTAATCTTCAGAGGGTATATCTGGTATGCCAATCGAAACGCCACAACCCCGGCTCCCACTGGAACCGGAGGAATATCCCCTGTACAGGCCGCCCAGGCGCGTCGGCTGCTCCGGCCTGACCATCGTCACGCTCGTGCTTGCCCTCGCGTTCGCCCTGCTGCTCTGGCGCGTGACGCCCCCTATGGCGAAAGCCATAACCGACTTCCCTAAAGCGATACTGAACATCAACGACCCAACCCCTGAGACCACGCCCGGCACGGGAGTTTTCGCCACCCAGACCGCCGTTGCTGTGGAGGCACCCACCGCGGCACCCACCGCGCCGCCCACCCCCGTGATAGAGTATGTGCAGGTGGCGAACGCGGGGGGCCAGAGCGTATCCATGCGCAACGAAGCCAGGCAAAGCGGCAGCAGGCAGATCGTGGCTGTAGGAGAGGGCGCGAAACTCAAGATAATCGGCCCCGACGTACCAGATCCAAACAAGGCGGTCGGCGTATGGCGGCACGTACAATTATTGCCGCCCGATGCTCGTTCCGGCTACATCCTGGCAAAATACCTCATACCGGCTACAGGACCCTGACGATTTTCGATTTTGGATTTTAGATTTTAGATTGTTTGGGTTGGTAGCCGCACAATCTAAAATCTAAAATCCAAAATCGAAAATCAAGAATAGAACGGGGTGGAGACATGGGAAAGCAAAGATACGAGCGCGAAATCGAGGAGATACTCTCCAAGTACGAGCAGGAGAAGGCCCAGCGCGAGAAGCAACCCCGCCCGGAGAAGCCGCCGCCCATAGACTTCAGGGCAGGCGGACAGCATAGCCGCCTGCCCGGTAAGTCGCCCGGCACGCCCAATATGCCTAACTGGAAGCGGCTCAGCTCTGGCCAGTACATGCTCGCGTCTTTCGGAGTGGTGCTGTTGGCCCTGGTGGTGAGCAGATTCGCGCTCCCCCTGGCGCAAATACTGGTCATACTGGCGGTGGTGCTCTTCCTCGTGCCGATACTCCTCTACCGCACAACGGGCACCAGCAGCGGCGGCTACTCCCCCCATGAAGAGAAGCGATGGCGCGGCCAGGTGATAGACTTCAATACCCGCCGAAACGTCACCGACGACCCATTCGAGAAGATAAAGCGGTGGTTCCAGAGGAGATAATAAAGGGAGCGCGGCCTGCAAACCGCGCTCCCTTTATTATCTACATAATCAAATACTTACGTACCTGCGGGCATATCTTCTTCCGTCAGCTTGCCCGTCTTCGTCTCGGACATCTTCAGCCAGTCGAGCAGTCGCATGTCGGTGGCCGGGTCGTGCTGGGCGAAATGGTGGTCGCCGCCTGGGAGGAGCCACAGGGTTTTCGGCTCCTGCGCCTCGTCGTAGATGCGCTGGCTGACGTGCGAGGGCACCACGTTGTCGCCCTCGCAATGTACCAGCAGGAGGGGGCGCGGGTGGATGCGGCGGGCGGCCTTGAGAGTATCCATCCTGTAGAGTAACTGCATCGCGGAGTTGACGTTGACGCGCGGTGGGTTCTCCGGCACCATAGCCGAAGGGTGGCCGCGCTGCACCATAGCCATCTCTTCCATGAGGATCATCATGCTCGACTCGCTGGCCGGACAATAAGCCACGACGGGAGAGATTTCGCCCAGATACGCAGCCGTGTTGATAGCCAGCCAGCCCCCCATCGAAGTGCCACGCACAGATATGCTCATGGGGTTGATTTCGGGGCGGTTTTGCAGGTAGAGATGGGCGGCGGCAACGTCATTGAAGATGTTGGCGTCTAACTGCCCGCCACTCTCGCCGTGCCCGCGCAGGTCGGGGATGAGGGCGGCAAAGCCCGCAGCAGCCGCTCGCTCGCCGAAATCCGCGTATCGCTCTTTGCGCGAGGCGAAGCCGTGACACAAGATAATCCCCGGCGTCCACTGCTCGCTCCCCTCCGGGAGGTACAGGTGCGCCGCTAACTCTACGTCGTCGTATGTTGTGAACCTCACCGCCTCCATGCGGTACACCTCCAAATTGCGTATTGCGTAGTTCGTATTGCGTAAAATGTGATGCGTGAAACCCTTGAATAATCTCAGCGTCTCTGCGCCTCCGCGGTTCAATCCTTATAATGTTAGCGAACTTTGCGATCCTTTGCGTCGTTGCGGTTAAGTGATGCTCCAGACGTGATTAGTTGACGCGTCTATGGGCCTCTGCTATAGTTGCTCTTGTTATACCATATGCAGGAGACGCTTATATAATGCCGGAATTGAGGGAAAGTTACAAGGAGATGCTCGCTGAGAAGATAAGCTCGCGCACGGCGACGGTCGGTATTATCGGCCTGGGCTATGTCGGCCTACCCCTGGCTGTGGAGTTTGCACATGCGGGCTTCAGCGTGGTTGCCCTCGACGTTGATCGGCGTAAGGTGGAGGACATCAAGGCGGGACGTTCGTACATAAAGGATGTCACCGATGATGCTATAAGTAGCGCCGTGCAATCGGGCAGGCTGCACGCCACTACCGATTATCGTGCGCTCCGAGAGGTTGATACTATATCCATATGCGTGCCTACGCCCCTCCGCAAGACCAAAGACCCCGATATATCTTATATCGTATCGGCCACCGAGTCCATCGCGGAGAATTTCCACCCCGGCATCCTGGTTGTGCTTGAGAGCACGACCTATCCCGGCACCACCGACGAGATCATCCTGCCGCGCCTCACGGCGGACGGCTGTAAGGTGGGAGAAGACTTCTTCCTGGCCTTTTCTCCTGAGCGCATAGACCCCGGCAACCCCAAATACCACACGTCGAACATACCGAAGGTGATGGGAGGCGTGACCCCTAACTGCCTCGCGCTGGCGACGGCGCTCTACTCCCACGTCATCGAGAAGATCGTGCCCGTGTCGTCCACGAGCGCAGCCGAGATGGTGAAGCTGCTGGAGAACACTTTCCGGGCGGTGAATATCGGCATGGCGAACGAGCTTGCTATCATGTGCGCCAAGCTTGGGATAGACGTGTGGGAGGTGATAGACGCGGCGGCCACCAAGCCCTTCGGCTTCATGCCATTCTACCCCGGCCCAGGGCTGGGTGGGCACTGCATACCTATTGACCCTCATTATCTATCATGGAAGCTCAAGACGCTCAACTACAAGGCACGCTTCATCGAGCTTGCCTCCGAAATCAACACCGACATGCCGGTGTATGTGGTCAACGTGCTGGCCGACGCTCTCAACGACAGCGCCAAACCCCTGCGCGGGAGCCGCGTCCTGGTGCTGGGCGCCACCTATAAGCGCGACATCGAGGACGTGCGAGAGTCGCCCGCGATAGACATAATTAACCTGCTCACGGCTAAGGGCGCATCGGTGGACTACAACGACCCCTATGCGCCCCAGTTGCAGGTCTCGGAAGGCGCGGACCTGATGACCTCCGTAGAACTCACAGAGGAGGCCGTCAACTCGTATGACGCGGTGCTTATCGTCACCGACCACAGCTCATACGATTGGGCCTGGATAGCAGACCACGCAAAGCTGATAGTAGACAGCCGCAACGCCACCCGCCACTTAGCACACAGAGAAAACATAAGGAGAATCTGAGGATTTTAGATTTTAGATTTCAGATTTTAGATTAGTAGAGCGCGAGCAAGCCCAATAATCTAAAATCTAAAATCTAAAATCTAAAATCGCAAAGCCTTGTTTCGGACGCTTCTTTGCGATGAGAGGAACCAGTTTCGGGTGGTCGAGGACCATACCGCTATCAGCGATATTGTCCAGAACAAGGACCGGCACCTGTGGCTGGATGTGGAGAAGCCTAGCATAGAAGACCTGGAAATGATCCAGGAGGAGTTCAATTTTCACCCCCTCGCTATCGAGGACGCTATGCTAAGTCACCAGCGCCCGAAGGTAGAGCAATACGAAAACTTCTACCTGGTGGTCTTCTATTCGGTGGCGGTCGTCGAGCCTGGCGCGGATGGGGCTGTGGCGGGCAGGCGTGGTCTGAGGGGCACGCGCTTCCACAGGGCCGGCGGGGATGACGTGGCCCGGCCAAACGGGTCACAGAACGGCAAGAACGGTATCGCGCTGCCCAGAATAGGTAGCGAGGCTGCTGAGGCGCAGGAAGATATAGACGGGGACGAGCGCATAGTTCTGCGAGAGTTGGCCCTATTCATGGGCGAGAACTTCCTGGTCACCGTCCACAACGACCCCATCCCGGAGCTAGATGAGGCTGCCAAACGGTGGCAGCGCAACATCCAGATTATCTCGCCCAGCGAAGAGGCTACCGGCAACGTGCCCGGTACGCGCCCGCTAACGCCGGAGGAGCAGGGCAATTTGCAAGGGCGCTCCCGCCCCAACAGCGACATGGTAGTGCTGTCGCAGGGGGATGGCGCGCAGGATACCGCCGACAAGCCGGAAGGCGCATCACATAGGGAGACGCACACAAACGATATAGGCATCCTCCTCTACTCGCTGCTCGATACAATCGTTGACAACTACTTCCCGGTGATGGACAGCATCGTAGACCGGAGCGAGAAGTTGGAAGAGCAGATATTCGAGCGGTACAGCCAGTCGGCCATCGAGGGCATATTCACGCTCAAGAAGGACCTGCTGGCCCTTCGCAAAGTGCTCGCCCCTGAGCGCGACGTGCTGAACGTGTTGATACGCCGAGACCTGCCTATCTTCGAGACGCACACCCTCGTCTACTTCCAGGACGTGTACGACCACGTAGTGCGCCTCACCGACAGCATAGACACTTACCGAGACCTCCTATCAAGCGCCCTCGACAGCTTTCTCTCCATGCAGAGCAACCGCCTCAACATCACCGTGCAAACGCTCACCGCCTTTTCCATAATACTTATGAGCGTGGCGGGCGTGGCGGGCTGGTACGGGATGAACTTCAGGAATATGCCTGAGTTGGACTCGGCGTGGGGCTATCCGGGGGTGGCGATCCTGGTGGTGGTCATAGTAGCCCTGGAAGTGGTCTTCTTCAAGCGCAAGGGATGGTTGTAGTCTCCAGAAGATGCGCCACTCATCTGCAAATAAGGGCCAGGGATCAGAACCTACTGCGCTTGCCTGCTGCCCCAAACAGGGCGACCCAGTGGGTCGCCCCTACGGAGGTATTCCTTTATCCCTAATCTGAACTCTTGCTGTGCGTATAACGCTTGACAAGCCGCCAACTCTCGCATAATATGTCTCTTAGTCCAGCCTGCTGATAGCTCGCGTCCACTCCATACATGGAGAGCAACCCAGGCGTCTATCAGCGTTCTACCCCTACGCCCTAAGCATCGAGCAGACGCTACACTGTCTGCCCAATGGCACTTTAATGGCGCATTGCGCGCCGAAAGGAGGTAGCCAACCACACAAAAAGAGCAAACTGCGTATAGATTCTCACATAAATGATTTTCCAGAGGAGGATTAGATGAACCGGAAACGTAGAACTTTGATTGTTTCCACCCTGTTAGCTCTCTTCACCGTAATCTTGAGCGCGTGCGGCGGCGAAACCGGCACCCCCACCGCCGTTTCGGGTGGCGCGGCTGGCCCAGGCGGCACCGGCAAGCTGGAGATGTTCTCCTGGTGGACGACGGGCGGCGAGGAAGCGGGCCTGAAGGCCATGTACGAACTCTACAAGAAGGACCACCCCAACGTCGAAATCGTCAATCAGGCCGTAGCGGGCGCGGCAGGCTCCGACGCCAAGGCCGTGCTCAAGAACCGCATGCTGGGCGGCGACCCGCCTGACGCTTTCCAGGTACATATGGGGCATGAGTTGATTGACGGCTATGTGGCGGCAGGGCAGGTCGAGCCGCTGGACGATCTCTACAAGGCCGAGGGCTTCGACAAGGTATTCCCCAAGGGCGTGCTCGACATCGTATCGTCCGACGGGCATTACTGGTCGGTGCCTGTGAATATCCACCGCGCCAACGTGCTCTGGTACAACAAGAAGGTCTTCGCGGATAACAACCTGAAGGCCCCGGAGACGTTCGCGGACTTCTTCACGGTAGCCGACGCGCTGAAGGCCAAGGGCATTACCGCCCTGGCGCTGGGCGACAAAGTGGCTTTCGCTTCGGCCCATCTCTTCGAGACTGTGCTGCTCGGTACCCTGGGTCCTGACGCCTACAAGGGGCTGTGGACGGGCAAGACCAGCTGGGACGACGCCAAAGTGACCGAGGCGCTGGAAAACTTCGAGAAGATGCTTGGTTATATCAACTCGGACCACGCCGCCCTTACCTGGGACCAGGCCAACGACCTGGTAATCAGCGGCAAGGCGGGTATGACCATCATGGGCGACTGGGTTGACGCCGACTACAAGGCTAAGAAGTTCACCGACTACGGCTGGACGACTTCGCCCGGCACCAAGGGCATGTACGACGCGCTCTCCGATACGTTCGCGCTGCCCAAGGGCGCTAAGAACCGCGACAACGCGCTGGCCTGGCTCAAGCTAGCAGGCTCGCAGGCAGGGCAGGACGCCTTCAACCCTCTGAAGGGTTCCATCCCGGCCCGCACCGACGCAGGCAAGGGCGACTACGACGAGTACTTGAGATCCGCCATAGCCGACTGGCAGAAGGACACGATCGTGCCTAGCCCCGTGCATGGCGCGGCCATCAAGGACGGCTGGGCGCAGCAGTACACCGACGCCATCAACACCTTCGTCACCTCCCAGGACGTAGCCGCCACCCAGAAGGCGCTCGGCGCGGCCTGTGTGGAAGCGGCGGTGTGCAAGTAGACTCGTAGTACGTATTGCGTAGTACGTATTGAGTAGTGCGTATTGCGTGATGCGGGAACTTACTGTATCGCGATTAACAAGGTGATGCATAGTTGGATATGGGGTTGAGGAGTGCGAACCTGCTGCCCCATGTCATTCTGAGCGAAGCGAAGAATCTCGTCCCTCGCGTACAATGCTGGGAAGTCGCAGAGATGCAAGCATGAAGGCGAGAAGATGCGCGAGGGACGAGATTCTTCGCTTCGCTCAGAATGACAAAGGATACAGGGTTGCCCTTCCCCTCCAATCGCGTCACAGCATCCACTAATCCCGCATCACGTCTCACGCAATACGTACTAAGCAATACGTTTCACGAGATAAGGGAACCGTATGAACCAGACCGCCCAACTTCCGCCTATCGCTATTCCGCAGCGCAGGGCAAAGGTGCGTAAGCCGCTTACACGCGACCGCGTTATCTCTATTGCCCTCATAAGCCCCTCTATTATCGCAATCGCTATATTTGTTTACGGATTCATAGGGCAGACGGCCTATTTCTCGATGGTGAAGTGGAACGACTTCAAGCCTGACTTCACCTGGGTGGGGTTTGCGAATTACCAGAGGCTGTTCCAGAACGAACGCTTCCAGATAGACCTGAAGAACACGCTCGTCTTCACGGTAGTGTTCATCGCGGCGTGCCTCTTTATCGGGCTGTTGCTGGCGAGCCTGCTGGACCAGCATATCAGAGGGGAGGCCTTCTTCCGCAACATCTTCATGTTCCCCCTCGCCATCTCGTTCATAGTGACGGGCGTGACGTGGCGCTGGCTGCTCACCCCCACTTCGGGGGTGAATCTGCTGTTCGATGCTACGGGGCTGGACTTTCTCAAGTCGGGGTGGTTCACCGACCCCAAGATAGGCATACTGGCGGTGGTGATAGCCGCCGTGTGGCAGATGTCGGGCTATGTCATGGCGATGTACCTGGCGGGCCTGCGCGGTATACCGGAGGAGCTTCGAGAGGCCGCGCGGGTGGACGGCGCGACCGAATGGCAGGTCTTCCGGCGCGTGGCGCTGCCCCTGTTGCAGCCCATAACCCTGACGGCGGTCATCATCCTGGGGCACATCTCCCTCAAGATATTCGACCTCACAAAGGCCATGACAGGGTCGGGTCCAGGTTTCTCAAGCGACGTGCCCGCCCTGTTTATGTATGAAACTACCTTCTTCGGCAGCCACTTCTCAGAGGGCGCATCTATAGCTATCGTGCTGCTGCTGATGGTGAGCGGCCTGATAATCCCTTACCTAATCTACAACTTTCGCAACGAGGTCCAGCAGTGAGCGCAGCCGTTCGCCCTATCCCTATTGCGCGCAGGCCCTTCCATTTCAGCCGCATCTTTGTCTATGCGATCCTGATAGTGTTCGCCGCGTTCTATCTGATGCCGGTATACGTGCTTGTGGTCACTGGCATGAAGTCGTTCACCGAAGTGACCCTGGACCGTATGTGGTATCTGCCCGGCAGCATCAGTTTCGACAGCTTCCGGGACGCCTGGTTCGGCAACGAGCGCACGGCCATCAATGGCCTGGCGGGCAACTTTTATAACAGCCTGCTCCTGACCATACCTGCTACCCTCATCTCGGCTATGCTCGGCTCGCTGAACGGTTACGTACTGGCGAAGTGGAAGTTCAAAGGCGCGAACATTATCTTCCCCGCTATCTTATTCGGGATGTTTATCCCCTACCAGAGCATATTGATACCGCTCGTCCAGACGATGCAGACCATCAAGCTATACGGCACACTGCCCGGCCTGATACTGGTCCACGTCATCTACGGCATCCCCATCACTACCCTTATCTTCCGCAACTACTACGCGTCTATACCCACCGACCTTGTCGAGGCCGCGCGCATAGACGGGGCGGGCATACTGGGTATATACCGCCACATCCTCTTTCCTATTTCGCTTCCCGGCTTTATCGTGGTGATGATATGGCAGTTCACCGCTATCTGGAACGAGTTTTTGTTCGCGGTGATACTGGTGAGCAACCCAGGTCGCCAGCCTATCACGGTGGCGCTGAACAACCTCGCGGGCAGCTTCAGCGTGCAGTGGAACATACAGATGGCGGGCGCGCTGCTCGCCGCCGTGCCGACGTTGCTCGTCTACATCTTCCTGGGGCGCTACTTCCTGCGGGGTCTGCTGGCAGGCTCGCTCAAGGGGTAGCGGGCTTGCTTACCTGCGGCGCTTCTCGTTGTAGTCTATAGTCATGAAGAACGCCGCCAGGGCACCGGGCAGCCAAAATATAAGCGTGAGGATCAGCACAAAGAGCATAGCCCCACATCCCCTTGCTCGCACCCCGCTAGCCAGCGGCGGCAAAAAGATGCAGAACAGGACATCAACGCAACCCATAGTATTCCTCCCTGGCAGTTTGCCGCGCCTGAAAGTTTTCTGCAAGAGTAATGTCGTGCGGCGCTATTACAATTCCCTCTATTCCCCTTAATCTACAGCACGGTATGTGCCCCGACCTGCCCGTCGTAGAGATATAGCTACACGGCATTCAATAGTTCAACTTATCCGCCCAGGCGCCCCGCCCCATGATGGGGTCACCAGGCCCGCCAAACAGACTCCGTCCATAGCATCACCCGCCAGTTGTGGCCCGCCTGGTTGGTTGCGTTGAGCAGGTCAAGCACCTGGGTGCTGGCATTAGCCTCCTCAGGAGGTCGCTTTGGCTTCCATTTTTCTCCTAATATCTATCATCGTTCTTCCTCCAAAAGATCATATCGAAGATAGATACCTTTGTATGGTATCACGCTGTCCACAGGTGAGATACCATGCACTGATGCGGGAGTGTAAAGCCAGTGAGCATACGTCGGTTTCTATGGAGGTTGCTGTGCGGGCTGATAATCACCTATGAGATTTCGCTATTAGCATTATCGGCATTCCATTTGCTCTCTTCTCGTCGCTCTGGTTTGCTGGCATTGACCCAGGTTTTTGCCCCATATCTATTCCTGCCTCTATTATTGGCGCTACCATTCGCAGTGCCGCGCAATAACCGCACCATGCGAGTCATGCTGGCATTGTGTCTATTAGTCTTCCTGGTGCGGTTTACCCCCAGGCTCAGCGCCGCTTCATTACCGGAGCACAATGACTCTGTCCATGTAAGCGTGATGAACTGGAATGTATGGGGTGGTGGGAGGCAGGAGCAGATTCGCTCCCTACTCACATCGCAGCCTGCAAATCTGGTTGCTATGGAGGAGGTAGATTGGGAATGGATAGAACACGATCCGGCACTGACCCGGCTCTACCCATACCGGTTCGGCGTACCCCCACCCGACCCGGTATCAGGCATGTGCCTGTTGAGTATTTATCCCATACTGGAGCGCGGGGTCCCTGATATGCCTGCCGGCCTATGGGATGTACCAAGAATGTTATGGGCGAGGCTCGACATAGGACAAGGGCGCACCATGCTGGTGGTGGCCGCACATCCGGCACCGCCGCCTATTGGCGCAGGGTGTCCACCCAGAAACTGCTACAATGCTGCCGCCCGCGATAGGCGGATCGCATTCATCCGTGAGTGGATAGAGCCTTCGGTGCAACGAGGCGAGCCGGTGCTGCTGGTGGGCGACTTCAACGTTACCGAGCGGGAGCCTGCATATAAGGATTTGTCTCGCGGCTTGCTGGATGCTCATCGCTCTGTAGGGGCAGGTCTGGGCCACACCTGGGGACCGCCCGGCCTGCTCACAGAATGGCATTTACAACCGCTCCGTATTGACTATCTATTTAGCAGCCCAAACATTATCCCTCAAGCAGCTTCCGTTGACTGCACGCCAAGAGGCAGCGACCACTGTACCCTCTTCGGAAGGTTCGAAATCAAGTAGAGGAGTTGCATGCGGCAGGGTGCGGTTATCCAGGAGATTAAGGGCCGCTTGAATCCTGGGCAGACTGTCAATAACCCATTTCATCCGCCCAGGCGCGAACCGTGATGTGATATGGCTTCCATGCTTGCCATACGGACTCCGCCCACAGCCTTACCCTCAGGTTGTGGTCTGCCTGGCCGGTTGCGTTGAGAACGTCCAGGACTGTGAGAGGGCCGAGAGATGAGGGTGGCTCGATCCATTGGAAGCCACCCTCTTTGTATTTGTCGAGGAACTGGGTGATGGCGCGGGTGGCGAAGGAAGGGTCAACGTTACGTTCGAGCACCAGGCAGAGGATGAAGAGGTGGCAGGCTACAGACTGGCTCGACTGCTTGCCCGGCACGCCTGGGTGCTGGGCTGCGTAGATGTCTACCGCGAGCCTGTGTGGGCTGAATAGCGCGTCCGAGCTATATCCGGCAGCTTGCAATTCCCCGTAGGCTTGCCAGCAGCCGGGGGACGCGCCGATGTACCTGTGAGTGGGACCGTCAATGTCGGGCACAAGCGCGCCACACCCTACACACGCTATGCGCTCGCCGGGAGCGGGTGGTGTGTACCGCACTTGTTGTTCTCCTATCTTACGTTCAGAATGTATCCGTAGGGGCGACCCCGTGGGTCGCCCTGGTGGGGTTACGCGGAAAGTTGGGTCGCCATCCCGACCAGGGCGACCCACCGGGTCGCCCCTACCGATACTTACTTGCCGTGAGTCTGGTTGTAATGGCTCATGGCCTTGTCCATGAAGCTTTGCAGGTCCGGGTCGTAAGGCCTGATGTCGGTGGGCACTTCCTCCGGCTTGCTGTACATGCGCTCAAGCGACTGGCGTATACCGGGGTCGCCCCCTGTGAAGCCCTCGATAAGCTGCTGCATCTTAGCCACAAGCGCCTGCACTTCCGGGTGGTCCGGCGGCAGGTGCATCCTGGCCTTGAAGCCCGCGTACACGTCGGCCCAACCCTGCGTGGCCGCGTCTATGTCCGCTTGCGACATCTTGCTTGCTCGCTCGGCAAGCATCTGCGACTGCTCTTCGGTATAGAACTGCTGCACCCATTCTTGACTCTCTTTGCTCGGTCCCATTGTTACCCCCTTTATGATTATGCTGAGGTGTTCCCAGGGCAGACCTTCCAGGTCGCCGTTGGTGGCGGCCCCCAGCGTTGCTTCCAATGCCCGCGACACCTGCTGTAGCTGGGCTATGCGCTCGTCAATCGCCATCTTTTGCAGGCGAAGCGACTGTTGCACGTTGCGCGCCGGGTTCTTGAGCAGGTTGCGGATCTCCGAGAGCGAATAGCCCATGTATTTCAGCGTGACGATCTGCTGCAACTTCAGCGCATCGCCCTGGGTGTACAGGCGATGCTCCGCTTCGGTCCTCAGCGATGGCGCGAGCAGGCCAATCTGGTCGTAGTAGTGCAGAGTGCGGGCGGTTACACCCGTCAGCCGGGCGAACTCGCGTATCAGGTAGGTATTGGCTGGTCTCATGTCTCTTCGCTCCTGGGCGAGTATAAGGGGTAACGTAACGTTATATGCAAGGGGGTTTTTATGCGATTTTGGGAGGATTTTTTACCTCCGGGGCACCGTGACCCTGTATACCGCCCCGCCCGCGTCATCGCTGATGTACATAGCGCCATCCTTGCCGAATACCACGTCCACCGGGCGGCCCCAGTATTCGCCTTTGTTGAGCCAGCCGCTTATGACTACCTGCGCGCCCTGCGCCATCTTGCCTGGGCGTAGCGACACAAATTGCACATCATAGCCGGTTGGCGGGTTGCGGAGTGGTGGGTCGTCGCCCTGGGCAGGCGCCGTGCCGTGCATCGCGAGGAAGATGCCATAGTCATAAGCGGGCGGCAACTGGCCGCCACCATTGTAGAACCTTATGCCGAGGGGCGCTGTGTGCGCGGTCAGGGCCACCGCCGCGCTTTCTTTAGCATTGCAAAAGTCTGCGGGCTTGTTGAATTGCGGGTCGGGCTTGAGGGGCACGCCCAGGCAATAGGGCCAGCCGTAGTCGCCTCCGTTGCGTATAGGGGTGAGCAGGTCGGGCGGGATGTCGTTGCCGCGCCCGTTGCGCTCATTCACCGAGGCCCACAGCATGCCGGTGCGGGGGTCCACGTCCAGGCCGACGGCGTTACGCAACCCACTCGCGTAGATGTGCCCGTTGTTCACGCCGGTAAATTGCATGATGGAGGCGCGGCGCGGGTCGCCCTCCTCGCACAGGTCGCAGTCGGAGCCGATGCTGACGTACATGTTGTCGCCCGGCCCGAATACAATAGAGCGCGTGTCGTGGTTTACGTCCTTGACTAACCCCTGGCTCGTGCCGGAGGGGAGATCGGCTATCTTCTGCGCCTCGCCCTGCGCCTCTAGCTGCCCAGGCGCGTATGAGAAACGCAACACCGCTGCCTCGCATGCTACGAACAGGTAGCCTTTGTAGAAGGCCAGGCCGTGGGGCTTGCTCAAACCCTCGGCGAAGACTCTGGTCTCGTCGGCCACGCCATCGCCGTCGCGGTCGGGCATCACGAACACCTGGCCGGAGCGCGTGGACGATACAAAGAGGTCGCCGTTGGGAGCGACGGCCATCATCCTCAACCCTGCGCCCGTACCGAAGAGGCTTGCTTTCATGCCGGGCGGCCCTACTAAAGTTCGCTCCGCCCACTTCTCATCGCGCTTGAACTTCTCAGGGACCTGTAGGGTTGTGGGCACGTTGGCTTGCGGGAGGGTTGGTATGGGGAAGCCTCCAAGCTGCGACCCTAGCAGGCCGAGCAACACTTCGTAGGGCGTACCCTTGTTTTCAGGGTGGTACTCGAAGCGGTTGCGCTCGAAGTATTGCACGATGTAGGTCTTGCCATCGGTGGGGTTTTTCTCTTCAAACTCCTCGCTCAGTGGATAGCCATAGAGGGCCAGCCCGCCGTTTTGCTCCCAATACTTTCTGAAGGAGTGGCAGAGGGTGTGGTTGGTCTGATCGAAATAGAGGCAGCCTAAAGGCCCAAAAGTGTCCGGCACGGGCTGAAACCGCACTTCACTCTCGCGTCCCCTGGTAAGGTCGCGCCCCAGCAGGCCGAGCAGCACCCGGTACTCTGCGGCGTTCTCCGGGTGGTACTCGAAGCGGTTGCGCTCGAACCATTGCGTGATGTACGTGCGCCCATCGGTGGGGCTGACTTCCACCGCCTCCGGGCTGAGGGGGTAGCCGAACTGCGCCAACCCTCCGTGCGCCTGCCAGTAGCCCAGGAACCCATGCGCGTCGGAGAGCGTCATGCCCGTCTGGGGGAAGGTTATATCGGCTGTGGCGTACCCAGCCGTACTTCCGCCTCCAAGCAACGCCAGTCCTATGCAAAATGCCACCGCCAGGTTAGAGAGTTTCTGTTTCACTATCTGCCCCTCCACAAACCGTGTTCGTACTTACCCACTCAAATATACAACGAACATGGCACCCTTGTCTCTCAAACGAGGGGAGAGTTAGAAGGTGAAGCGAAACCAAGCATGATGTCGAGGTCAATGGACCCACTACCCCTTGTCATTCTTCACTTCGTTCAGAATGACAAGGATGTATGGATGGCGTTCCCAAACATCCCAACTTTGCTACAGCCCTGGCTGGAATTTAGACCAAAGGCGCAAAGGAACGCAAAATTCGCTAACAAGGAACCTTCGCGAACTTTGCGTTCCTTTGTGCCTTTGCGGTTAGCGTTCCCCTCGCTTAGTAGGAGATCAAGGCATGGTTACTCGCGGACCTGGCAAGCAGGGAAGAAGGTGTTAGCCACTATCTTGGATGCCTGTCCCCTCGTCACGTTATTGGAGGGGCGGAAGTATGGGCGGTCCTGGTCGTCGCATGGCTCTGTAGGTACGGAACCGCACGCATACCCTCCCATTACTCCTAGCGCCGATAGCTGCTCTATCCATACGTAGAAGGTGCTATCGGGTTCTACGTCTGCGTACCTCTGCCCTGTGGGGGTACCTGTGATTTGGGCGGCAGAGGCTACTATCTTGGCTAATTGCCCTCTCGTGGCGTTGGCGTTGGGCCTGAAGTATGGCTTGTTGTCCGTGCCGCATGGCTCTCCTGGCCTACCACAGTCGTATCCACCCATGTGCCCTCTCCTGCTCAAGCGGTTGATCCAGGCGTAGAAGGTGTTGGAGGAAGGCACGTCCTCGTATATCTGGGTGCCTGGGGCTTCGTTGAAGCCCGCGGCGTTGGATACTACCTTAGCTATCTGCCCTCGTGTGATGTCGTTGTTGGGGCGGAACGTGCCGTCCGAGTAGCCGCTCAGAATGCCCCGGCAAGCAAGGCACTTGATATTCGCGTAGAAGGTATGATTTAGCGGCACGTCGGTAAACGTAAGCGCGCAAACCGTAGGTGTGGCACCTACGGGTGGCGTTGCGGAGGCTACGGCACCAGCCGTGACGGTGGCCGTGGAGCCAGTAGGGGGTTGAGTAACGGTTGGCACGCTTGTTGAGTTGGGGGTGCCTGGAATGGCGGTGGTGCTCGGCGCTACTGGTGTGCCGGTGGTCTGTGGGGTGACGGTGGAGGTGGCTGCGGAGCCGCAAGTGTTCAGTAGCACGGACACGTTATCGCCGCTGTTGTTTGTGACCGCCAGGTCGGGTTTGCTGTCGTGGTTGAAGTCTCCCACCGCCACTGCCATTGGGCCGCTGCCCGCCGCGAAGTTGGTGAGAGGGCCGAAGCCGCCCGCGCCGTTGCCCAGCAGCACGGCTACGTTGCCGGGGACGTTCGCCACCGCAAGGTCAGGGTTGCCGTCGAGATTGAAGTCGGCGACCCCTATAGACATGGAACCGTTGCCTGCGGGGTAGTGGCTGGGCGTGCCGAAACCGCCCGAACCGTTGCCGAGGCGCACTGTTATGTTGCCGGTGTCGGGGCTTGACGTGGCAAAGTCGTCGTTGCCGTCGTTGTTGAAGTCGGCAACCGCTATGCTGATGGGATTTGCCGCCACGTTGTAATTGGTGAGAGCGCCGAAGCCACCCGCGCCGTCGCCCAGGCGCACCGATACGTTGTCGGAGAAGGAGTTGGGTGCCGCTACGTCCGGGTTGCCATCGTTGTTGAAGTCGCCTATCGCGATGTCGGTGGGTATCCAGTCGAGGTCGTACTGGGTGCCGACGCCGAAGCTGCCCGACCCATTATTGATGAGCACCAGCATGGTGTCGTGCCCGTCATCGGCGACCACCAGGTCCGGGCTGCCGTCGTTGTTGAAGTCGGCTGTGGCGATCCCTGCCCCGCCGGACCCCGATCCATAGCTCGTGGCTGTGCCGAAGCCGCCCGACCCATTGCCAAGCAATATCATCGCCATGTTCACGCCCCAGCCTGACGCGGCCACGTCCATGTTGCCGTCGTTGTTGTAGTCGCCCACGGTTATGCCCGAAGGCTGGGCGTTCAACGGGTAAGTGGTCGCCTGGCCGAAGCTCCCGCCACCGCTGCCAAGCAGCACCGATAGGTTAGAGGACTCCTTATTGACCATCGCCAAATCTGGGTTGCCGTCCTCGTTGAAGTCGCCTACCGCCACACGTTCCGGCCCATCACCTACCGCGTAGTTAGTAAGTGGGCTGAAGCTGGGCACCGCGCACGATCCGGGCACGACGGGCGTGATGGTAGCGGTTGGACTAAGCGTGGCGGTGGCAGTGCGGGTAGGGGTAGACGTGGGTGGGGTGCCGGTAGGCGTGGCGACCGGGCAGAACCGGCGCATGACGAGCGAGTCGGAGGTATAGGGGAACGCGGAATCATCCGAAAAGCCCACCGCCCACACGTCTCCTGGCGAGGTCGCCGTCACCCCTTCCAGGCGGCTGTAGGTGCGGAAACCGTTGGGGCTGAACTCCTGCGTCCATGCGGTGCCGTTCCAGTGCATAATCAGCGTTCGGAAGGGGCAGAAGTCGCATGATGCGGTAGTGCCCACCGCCCATATGTCGTTGGGCGCGATGGCGTATACGTCGTCCAGGGAGTCATAGTCTCCGACCTGCGGACTCGATACGTGCTGCCACTGTGTGCCGTTCCAGTGCAGAAAGAGGGGAGTGTAAGTCTTGCCGGAGTTAGCGGAATAGGCGCCTACCGCCCACACGTCGTTAGCGGCAAGTGCCGAGACTCCGTTTAGCCTCCTAAAGTAGTTGCCGGGGTTGGGGGTGGTGACGCGGGTCCACTGCGTGCCGTTCCAGTGGATAGAGAGGGTCGTGGGGGTGCCGCCCTTCGGGTAGATGTAGCCGACTGCCCAGATGTCGTTGGCGGATACTGCGGATATTGAGGTCAGCACGTTATCGTCGCTGAAGCCGCCTCCATTGGGTGTGGGCACGATGCTCCATGCCGTGCCGTCCCAATTCATAGCCCTGGTGGCGTGAAGGCCATCGTTTGCGCCCACCGCCCATACGTTGTCAGGTGCAAGCGCGACTACGTCGTTCAACAGGAGGCCACCCGACTCCTGGGGGGTGGCAACGATGGTCCACTGGGTACCGTCCCAGTGCATGGCGAGCGGCTGATAGGCGGAGGGCTGGTTAGATGCAGAACTTGGAAAATTCTCGCCCACCGCCCACACGTCATTAGGAGCCAGGGCCGACACGCCATAGAGGGTCAAGCGCGCCGAGAAGGGAGCCTCGGGAGTGGGCACTATGGTCCACTGGGTGCCATCCCAGTGCATAGTTAGGGCCGTATCTGGAGTGTAATTGTCCTCGTCGTAGTATTCGCCTACCGCCCAAATGTCGTCGGGGGCGAGAGCGTCTATGTCGTTCAGGTAGTGGTGCGTGCGCGGGTTGGGCACGTTCACGAGGGTCCAGGGCTGGCAATTGCCGCCCTCACTGCCCTGTGCTGTAGTCACACCTATGCGCGTGTCGGGCGCGGCCAGTGCGGGCGAGTTGTTCCCAAATGTGACAAACCAGGCTATTAGCGCCAGGGCCGCGATTGTGAGGGAAAAGGCCAATCCACGTAATGCGATGCGAGAGACTGATTGCGGATGCATTGTATACTCCTTGCTAATCGAGGGACACCCGGTATGTCCATTCCTCGGAACTGCGCCTCTCCTTAATTCGGGGACGGGATACACTTCTCTATTGACCGTGCAGTTGTCTTGCGCAGGGAGGTTACGCCGGTCCGCTCAAGCCTGCATCTCCAGTGGCATCATTCTAGACTGAAGGCATGGCGTGGCTTACTCTATTCTATAAGCATGGCACGTACCAGAAGAAGCGAATAATGATACAGGGACTTACACAGCTTCTTACACAAAAAGCTGCATACTGGGGCATGTCAACGCAAATGCATGTGAATGGCACTTATAGAAGGCAGTATCCTTGAGAAAATCCTATTACCCCTTGTCATTCTGAGCGCAGCGAAGAATCTCCTCCCTCGCGTAGATGCTTATTATTAGGGTTCTCAAGGCAAGATAATGCGCGAGGGAGGAGATTCTTCGCTGCGCTCAGTACAGCACTAACAAAGAAATGTCTGCGTAGGGGCGACCCGCATGCTCGCCCTGGTGGGGAAGGCGAACCAACTTTACGCGTGACCCTGGCAGGGCGACCCACCGGGTCGCCCCTACCTTACACATTTTATTCCTGGACATAACTTTGTTAGTGCTGTACT
>DASWMJ010000051.1:0-10922 GCA_036399775.1 Chloroflexia bacterium
GCGCTTGTGGGGTCGGATTGGGTGCCTGTGAAGGGGAGGGTGGGGCGGGGGGCGATGTCGGACTCTTCGCGGCTGAAGAGGTTGACGGCGAATTGTTCGGGCGGGCCGAGGGGTGCGCCTTTAGCCATTTGTTGGACGGTGTAGACGCCGAGGGATTCGGTGCGCCCGAAGGATAGCTGGGCGGCGGGTTGGAGGCTGGTGTACTGGCCTTGCTGGCCGGGCATGGTGACGCGGATTTCGTCGGCTTCGGGGTTTGCGCGGATGCTTATGGCGTCGCCCGCGCCTAGCAGGGGGGGTGCTTCTATGGATTGGGAGGGTTGGAGCCACTCGACGAGGTTCGCTATGAGGATGGGGAAGGCGATCTGGAGGGGGAGGTCGGACTTGTGCAGGTCGAAGGCTACTACGGCGATGCGGCGGCCTTCGGTTTCACCGGCGAGGATGAGGGGGTCGCCGGTGGTGGTACGGGCGAGCACTCTTGCCCAGGAGGGTGTGATGATACGCTGGGCGCTCGCCAGGTGGGTGCCTGACAGGTCCACGAAGCGCATTAGGGGGTCGTTGACGGTGACGGGGCCGATGGCGGGGTAGGGGAGGGTGCCGGAGACGGGGACGAGGGCGGAGGGTGGGGGGGCGAAGATGAGCAGGTTGCCCAGGGGGAGTTCGGGCGGCATGTAGCCGTCGAGCACGGTGAGGCCGAAGCCGTCCGAGGGGACGTAGGCGTTGGGGGTGGCTTTGAAGAGGCGGACGTTGGGCATGAGGTTGAGGGCTTTTTCGAGGAAGCCGTTGGCCTCGGAGACGAGCAGGACGTTAGAGGCGTCGCGGGAGGAGCGCAAGGCCCAGGCGGCGTTGTCGGCGGCGAGGAGGTCCGCGCCGTTGCCCTCTACGGTGAGGGTGGCTTCTACCAGGTGGGTGGTGAGGGGGAGACCTTGCAGGTTGACGCTCTGCTCCTGGCCTGGGGCCATTTCGATGCGGCGGGAGTCGCGTAGCTGGCCGTCTACTTTGATGACCAGGAGGGCGCTGGCGGGGTCGGGGCCGCTGTTGAGGGCGCTGGCGAAGAGTTGGGGGCCGCCCTGGGCGTCACGCAGGGAGAGGGAGGTTATGCCGACGTTTTGGGCGGATTTGCCTACGCTTATGTAGGTGGCCCTGGCGGGGACCTGGGGGAGCTGGTCCGCGCCGGGGAAGGAGCCGTCGGAGATGAGGACGACTGTGGCCTCGCCTAGCTGTTTGGCGGCTGCGGCGGAGAGGGTGACGGCTGCCTGCATGTCGGTCTTGCCGTTGGAGGGGGTGAGGGTGCGGAGGGCGTCGCGCAGGGCGGGCTTGCTGTTGGAGGCCGCGGCGACCATAGAGGCTGAGGGGCCTGCCCAGATGAGGGACATGCGCTGCTCGCCTTGCAGGGTGTCTATGAGGGACTCGGTTTGCTGCTTGGCTTTGTCGAAGCGGGTGGTTCCGGCCTCGTCGGTGGCCTGCATGGAGGCTGAGCCGTCGAGGATGACTACCATGTTGCCTGCGGCTACGGTGTCGGTGAAGAGGAAGGGGCGGGCGAGGCTGAGGACGAGTAGGAGCAGGAGGAGGAGTTGTAAGAGGAGGAGGAGGTTGCGTGGGGGCCGCCGCCAGGGTGCGTTGACGGTGCGGTCCAGGACGGCGCGCCGCCAGAGGAGGGAAGAGGATACTTCCCAGTCTTGCCGACGCTGGCGCAGCATGTAGAAGATGATGATAGGTATAGCCAGCGCGAGCAGGCCCAGCGCGGCGGGGAGCAGGATGCCCATGGGGGTATTGTACACGAGGGGGAAGTCGGGGGCCAGGGGTTAGGGGTCAGGTGTTGAAGTCGGAATATACGCGATGGAGGGACCGCCCGGAAGATAAATCGACGGGCTACAGATGGCAAAGCTCGCCTTCATAGTACCTATGATATAATCCCCGCATGGAGGTCCTTTTTGAGGACTTGGCTCTACATTTCTAGGAGCTAAGACAATGGCGAATTTTGAGCATATAGATATACTGGATCAAGGTGCTGAGGTCTGGAATAAGTGGAGAGAAGAGCATTCTGATGTTTATCCAGACCTCATGGAGGTAAACCTCACTGGGATGAACCTCAGTGGGATGAACCTCAGAGGGACCGACTTCCATGGGACAACTCTCAGAGAGATGGACCTCCGCGGGACGAACTTCAATAAGGCAAACATTTTGTGGGCGGACCTCAGTGGGGCAGACCTCACTGGAGCAAACCTTGATGGGGCAGACCTCACCAGAGCAAACCTTGATGGGGCAAACCTCACTGGAGCAGACCTCACTGGAGCAAATCTCAATGGAGTAAATTTCAAAGAAGCAAATCTTAATAGCACACGATTGTATAACACTATCTTTACTTCAGCACAGGTTGCACAGGCTGATTTCACTCAAGCCCGACTCAGGGGCACTATATTCGCTGATACAGATTTATCGAAGGCTAGAGGACTTCAGACCGTTAGCCATGATGGACCATCGAGCATCGGAGTGGATACAATACTTCAATCTAAAGGCGAAATCCCTGAAATATTTCTCCGAGGAGTAGGTATACCTGACGATATGATCCTATATATTCGCACTCTACACGGGAAAGCTATCGAGTTCTACTCCTGCTTCATCAGCTACAGCCACAGGGATAAAGCGTTCGCCCGTCGCTTACACGATGCTCTACAAGGGAGGGGTATCCGTTGCTGGCTGGATGAGCATCAAATCCTCCCCGGCGCTGATATATTCGATGAGATTGATAGAGGCATCAAGCTGTGGGACAAGGTGCTCTTGTGTTGCTCGGAAGCATCTCTAACGAGTTGGTGGGTGGATAACGAGATCAAGACGGCTTTCGGTAAGGAACAAGAGTTGATGAGGCAGAGGGGCAAGAGGGCGCTGGCATTAATCCCACTAAACCTGGACGGCTACTTGTTTCAATGGGAGAGGGGTATGGCACAAGAAGTAAGGTCGCGTATGGCAGCCGACTTCAGAGGGTGGGAGAAGGACAACAGCATCTTCGAGGCGCAGTTTGAGCGGTTGGTTAGGGCATTGAGGGCGGGCGATGAAGGTAGGGAGTTGCCACCACCGCAGAGGCTTTAATGGACGCTCCGTCTTGCTACTCTGTATCAGAGCGGCTGGGTTCCAAGCTAAAAGGTACAAAGAGCACTAAGATTATTGAAGTTTTGTTGGATCCCATGAGCGCAGGGAGGTCCTTTTTGAGGACTTGGCTCTGCGTTTCTAGGAGCTAAGACTATGGCGAATCCTGCACATGTGGAGTTACTAAGGCAAGGTGTTGAGGTCTGGAATAAGTGGAGGAAAGAGCATCCTGATGTGCTCCCCGACCTCATTGGGGTACACCTCAAGAGGGCACAACTCATGGGGGCGGACCTCATAGGTGCAAACCTCAAGAGGGCACAACTCATGGGGGCAGACCTCACCGGGGCTCAACTCGATAGGGCACAACTCATTGAAGCCAATCTCAAGGAGGCAGACCTCACTGATACACATCTCACTGATGCATACCTCACTGGGGCCTATCTCACTGGAGCACACCTCACTGGGGCCTATCTCAAGGGGACATACCTCAAGAGAGCAGATCTCAAATGGGCAGACCTCAGTAACGCATGGTTGTACTACACTAGTATTTCTTCGGCGTGGATCACACAAGCTGACTTTACTGAAGCCCAACTCATGGGCACCATATTCGCTGATATGGATTTATCGGAGGCCAGGGGACTTGAGACCGTTCGCCATGTTGGACCATCCAGTATCGGAGCGGACACAATACTTAAATCCAAAGGGGAAATCCCGGAAATATTTCTACGAGGTGCTGGTTTATCTGACGATATGATCTTATATATTCGCTCTCTACGTGGAAGAGCTATAGAGTTCTATTCCTGCTTCATCAGCTACAGTCACAAGGATATGGTATTCGCTCGCCGCCTCTATGATACCCTGCAAGGAAAGGGCATTCGTTGCTGGCTAGACGAGCACCAAATTCTTCCAGGTGACGATTTATTCGAGCAATTAGATCGAGGCATAAAGCTTTGGGACAAGGTATTGTTGTGCTGCTCGGAAGCCTCTCTAACAAGTTGGTGGGTAAATGATGAAATAGAGCGAGCATTTGCTAAAGAGCAGAAGTTGATGAGAGATCACGGCAGGCCGATGCTTGCTCTCATCCCCCTCAACCTGGATGGCTATCTCCACAAATGGGATAGCGGAAAAGCAGAGCCAGTACGAGCACGGTTCGCACCCAGCTTCGAGGGCTGGGAGCATGACAACAGCATCTTCGAGAAGCAAGTTGAGCGCGTAGTGAAGGCGCTTATGACGGAGGATGCAGGCAGGGAGTTGCCGCCACCGATACGGCTTTAGTAGAGGCGGGGAGGCTTACTAGGAGGAGATACGTATATCGCGCACCCGCAATTGGAGGTGGACGTCGCCTTTCCAGTCGCGGCGCTCTATGTAGAAGAGGAGGTCTACGCGGGGGCGGCGCTTGATGGCTTCGGTGAGGTGGCCGGAGCGGAAGGCGATGGCCTCTACGCCCATGCCTGATATGTTGGTCTGGTCGGCGAGGACGAGCTTGAGGTGCGCGCCGTTGTCGCCTACGGAGGTGGTGTTGAGGACGCGCACGCCCCTTGCCATGAAGAGGGGGGAGGGGTTGCCGGAGCCGAAGGGTCCCAGGCGGTTGAGGCTGTCGAAGGTGGCGTCGTTGACCTCGGACATGGTTATCTGAGCGTCGGCGCTGACTACGGGGCGCAGGTGGTCGTCGGTGAGCCGGTGTCCCGCGATGTCGCAGAGGCGGCGATTTAGCTCGGCTATGTGCTCGGTCTTAACGGTGAAGCCTGCCGCCGCGCTATGCCCGCCGAACTTTATGAGGATGTCCTTTACCTCGGTGAGAGCCTCCACTATGTTGAGGTGGGAGATGCTGCGGGCGGAACCCCGGCTCTCGGTGTCGCCCTCCTCAAGCACGATGGCGGGGCGGCAGAACTCCTCGGCGAGCCTGCCCGCTACCAGGCCGACCACGCCTGAAGGCCAGTTGCGGTCGGAGAGGAGGATGAGCTTCACCCCGTCGTCCAGGCGGCGGGCACGGGCCTTTGCGTCCTCGACGATGGCGTTTTGGAGGGCCTGGCGGCGGCGGTTCTGGGCTTCGAGCTTCTGGGCGAGGTCGCCTGCTTCGCGTGGATCGGCGGTCATGAGCAGGCGGTAGGCGGTGCGGGCGTCGTCCACGCGCCCGGCGGCGTTGAGGCGGGGGCCGATGATGAAACCGATGCGCTCAGTGTCTATGCTGTCCACCTTGACGCGGGCGTATTCGAGCATGGTGCGTATGCCCGGCAGGCTGTGGTGTGGGAGGGCGGCTATACCCTGCTGGACGAGTGAGCGGTTCGCGCCTTTGAGGGGCACTATGTCGGCGACGGTGCCGATGGCGACGAGGCCGAGGAGGTCCACGTTGCGCAGGCCGGGGGGCTTGCCACAACGCTTGACGAGGGCGCGCACAAGCTGGTAAGCCACGCCCACGCCCGCCAGGTCCTGGTAGCACTCGCATCCGTCTACGTACTGCTTGGGGTTGATGCAGGCGGCGGCTTCGGGCAGATCGGCTGGGAGGTGGTGGTGGTCGGTCACTATCACGTCGAGGCCGGCGCGGCGCGCGTCTTCCACCTCGGAGCGGCCTGATATGCCGCAGTCTACCGTGATGAGGAGCTTGGCACCCCTGGCGGCTATCTCGCGGACGGCGCTGGCGTTGAGGCCGTACCCTTCGAGCATGCGGTTGGGCACGTATGGCTCGACGTTCGCGCCGAAGTGCTTGAGGGCGAGCGTGAGGAGGGCGACGGAAGTGACTCCGTCGGCGTCGAAGTCGCCGTAGACGACTATCTTTTCCCCGGCGGTGAGGGACTTGCAGACGCGCTCGACGGCGGCCTTCATGCCTGTCATTAGGAGGGGGTCGGGGTACTTGGAGATGTCGGGCGGGTGGAGGAAGGTCTCTATGTCGGAGGGGGAGGCGAGGTCGCGGTTCGCCAGGAGCTGCACGATGAGGGGGGAGAGGTTGAGGTGGGAGAGGGCGGCCTGGACGCGGCGCACCTGCTCAGGGGGTAGGGGCGGGCGAAGGTCCCAGCGTGGCTGGCGGGGTTCCAAGTTTAGGCTCTCTCTTTTCCACAATAATAGGGCTGCTCAACACTCAAACGGTGCTCTAATAAGAGGATGATAGCACAGTGGAAGGGGCAATAGCAACAGCCGACTCTTGATAGGCTAACCACGCTAACCACGCTAACCACGCTAACCGCAAAGACGCAAAGGATCGCGAAGTTCGCAAAGGTTTAACGGGTTTGAACCACAAAGGCACAAAGCGTAGGGGCGAGATTTATCGCGCCCTGGTCCGGCGTGACGCGCCATGTTGGTGCGCTATCCCTGCCAGGGCGCGATAAATCTCGCCCCTACGTTCGATTTGAACAGTGGGGATTATTTGACGGTTAGCTCTATTCGCTGGCCTCGCTGGGCGTGGCCTGGGAGGTCGCAGATTAGAGTGTAGGTGCCGGGTTGGAGGTCTACTTCCAGGGTTTGAGGGCCGTCGCTCGATGTGAAATTTGATGTCTTGTCTATGGTGCCGGAGCTGTTGGTGATGGTGAGGTTGTGAGCCATGCGGCTCTGGTTGGTGACTGTGAAGCGGATTTTGCCCGCGGGTACCTCTTGCCGGCTCAGGTCTATGGCCCACTCTCTGAGCGTGGCCTGGACTTCGGTTGTTGTGCCGGCCTCGCCGGATGTTGCTGGGGCTGGTGTTGGTGTGTCTGTATTGTCTACCTCCTCCGGGGCGGTTGTGGGGTCGGCTGGTTGGGTGGTGGAGGTTGGATCTGCTTCCATTGTCGGGGCCATCTCTATATCTTCCATGGCGACCAGGGTGGGCGTGGGGGCTGCTTCTAGGGGTAGGGTGGCCGTGGGCTGGGTTGAGGCACCACTTGAGGTGGCGTCTCCACAGGCGGCCAGGGCGGCTGTCGCCAGGACCAGCAGTATTGTCGTCAGCATCATATGTAACGGGTTGAATGTTTTGCGCGTCGTTCTCATGTGATAATTGTTCCTTCTTTGGGTTGTCATGGAGGGAATGGGGTATGCAGTCTTATATACTGTACCACCCTAACCTTAAAGGAGGCTGAGACAAAAGTTAAGATTTGGTTAAGAAGCCTGTGGGCGCAAAGTCTGTAATCTTAATCGTAACTTAATTAATCCTCCACTCTTATTTAAACTTCAAGCATTACACTGATGAGGCTACATGGGGCAAGGAGATAGCGAGCAATCGCGCCATGCCCTGGCCGGAAGGAATGTTAAATGGACAAGAGCGCACCACGAAGTATAGTTTTGACCGGGATAGTGCTGGTGCTTATTACGGCGGTGATCCACACGGTTGCCGTGCCCGTTGGCTTTAGCGAGCATGCTTTGAAAGGGTTGCTGTTTCTAGTGAATGCCATCGGCGCTGTTGTGGCGGCTGTGGGCATATATAAAGGCTCCAGAATATGGGGCTGGGGCTTGGGACTGCCCGTCACGGCAATCGCGCTGTTGAGCTTCCTATACAGCCTGATTTCGCCGGTCCCTGAGCTGACCACAAAAGGCTGGCTTGAGGTCCTGGAGTTGCTTTCGTTGCCGGTTGAAGCGTCGTTTCTGATAGTTTATGCCTTTTATCTGCGGTACACGGACGCTCGTAACGGCAAATAGGGTAGCCGCCAGGGCTACGGCTGGGTAGTAGCGCAAAGTCGAACAAGGGCGGCTCATGTCTACGAGTATTTTAATTTAGAAGGAGCAAAGAAGATGAAAAGTCACAGGATTGCGGGCCGCGCAAGGCATTTAGCGGTGGGTATTACGGTATTGATGCTCGCCACGTTTCTTACGAGCAGCTACCAGCCCTTCAGTTTGTCTGTAGCGAGCGCGGCGCAGACTGCTGCATGCGGGAGCATCACGCCGTCGCTGACTGAAGGGCCGTACTACAAAGCGGGTTCGCCGGAGCGCACGTCGCTGCTTGAGGCGGGGATCACGGGGACGAAGCTGGTGTTGACCGGGTATGTGTATGACAAGAATTGCCAGCCGATCTCGCATGCATGGATAGATTTCTGGCAGACCGATGGGAAGGGCGCGTACGACAATACGGGGTACAAGATGCGCGGGCACCAGTACACCGACCAGGCGGGGCGGTACAGGCTGGAGACGGTCGTGCCGGGTGAGTACCCTGGGCGGACGGTGCATATACACGTGAAAGTGCAAGCGCCGAACGGTCCGGTGATTACGACGCAGTTATTTATGCCTGGGGTGGCCCGCAACAACAGCGATGGGATATTCAACCAGGCGTTGCTGATGAAGGTGCAGGACACGGCTGACGGGAAGGCCGCTACGTTTGATTTCGTGTTGAACGTTACGGCGGCGCAATCGGCACAGCCCACTCCTGTTAGTGGGAGTCAGGACAGCTATACGTTCAAGGAGACGGGTTTCGCGGTGTCGGGTGACTTCTGGACCGCGTGGCAAGGCGGGCGCTCCTTCGAGGATAGCCTGTACGTCAACGGCCTGCCGGTTACGGCTGTGCGCGACGAGGTGTCGCCCACCGACGGCAAGACCTATAAAACGCAGTGGTTCGAGCGGGCGCGCTTCGAGTACCACCCGGAGAACCAGTCGCCATCCAACGTGTTGCTGGGGCTGCTGGGGGTGGCGGCTGCGCAGGGGAGGCAGAATGAAGCGCCTTTCAAGGCTGTGAGCAATCCGGGAGGCGGGGCGACGTGGTTCTCGCAGACGGGGCACACGGTAGGCGACAGCAGCGCGGGTGGGCAGGCGATAGCGGCGTTCTGGGCGCGCTTCGGGGGTGTCCAGCAGTTCGGGTATCCTCTGTCGCAGCCTTTCACGGAAGTGAGCAAGGACGACGGCAAGACTTACCTGGTGCAATACTTCGAGCGCCAGCGCCTGGAATACCACCCTGAGAATAAAGGCACTCGCTTCGAGGTGCTGCTTGGGAGGTTAGGCGCGGAGCAGGTGAAGTAGGGGTTGGGGGTTAGGGGTTAGGGGTTAGGGGTTGGGGGTTAGGGGTTAGGGGTTAGGGGTTGGGGGTTGGGGCGAACGTGTATAAGTGGTAGGTATGGCAAGTTGTATCTGGCAGCGAACTCTCTAGCCCCTGTCATTCTTCGCTTCGCTCAGAATCTCGATCCTCGCGTATTATGCTTATCCAGAGTTCTTATGTCAAGAGGTTATGCGAGGGACGAGATTCTTCGCTGCGCTCAGAATGACAGGATCTGACTTGGTATCCACTCATTTTAGATGCGCTTGCTCTGAGGAAGTTCTGACTGCTGTTTTCATTCACTCTAGTAGCCTGCCGGCGCAAGTTTATTCAAAAACTTACCGGGGAGAAACTAATGATGATGGCTATACTTAACTAAATCTTAATTTTTGGCGCGGCCTCCCTTAATTTCGGGGTGTTACGATGGTGAGGTAAAGACCGCAGGCGAATGTCTCGGACACAATACAACAGCGGTTGATGCCGCAAAGACAAACAAGAGGAGAATTTGAACTATGAAAATGAAATTGTTAATCGGTTCTGCTATAGCTACGGCGCTCGTAGGCGTTGGGGTGCTGGCAGGTAGCGTGATGGGAGCGGATAGGGTGGGCGCTCAAACCCCCTCTGTGACTCCGCAGCCGACCACTGCCCCGGCGAAGGTGCCGGCTACGGATACGGCCAGGCCGCCCGGAGATTTCCCCTATGGCGGGCCTGGGAGGCGTGGAGGGCATGGACATGGGCCGGGAGGGTTCGGTGATAAAGGCTTCGGTGGCGGGAGGTTCGGCCAGGGCGCTACCGCAGACAACGCGACCAGGCAGATAACCAACGTTACCGACCTGATAACGCTGGTCAAGGGCGATCTGGCCTACGCGACGGGCAAGATGGACACCGCCGACGTGGAGAGGTGGATCGCCGGGGCCGAGTCCCTACTCAAGAGCGCGCAGAGCGCCAATACCGCCTCGAATTACGGCCAGGCTGTGAGCTACGCGGGTGCGGCAGGGCAGCTTGCTATGACCGCACAGCATCAGATGGCGAAGGAGTTGGGCGCTAACGTGCTCCCTTCGTACAGCCAGCGACCTCAGAGGGGTGACAGGGGTATGGGCCCAGCGCCTGCCAACGTGACTGTGACCCAGGCGCAGGCGAGCTTTATCCTGGCAGAGACTTACAACCACTTGCAGGAGCAGTCGGCGCGGGTGAAGGGCGCTTCTAACGCGAGCGAAGCGACGCCTTATCTGACCGATGCGCAGAACAGCTACAAGGACGCTTACAACGCGTACCAGGCCAGTAAGTACAACGACGCGGCGGCCTTCGCGATGCTGGCGGGCAAGCTGGGGGGCGTGGCGGATATGGTAGTGCGGGCCTCTACAGCCCCTGCGAATGCCGATACGCCTGTGGCGGTGCCTGCGCCCAACTTCTAAGTAGTACCGAGTACCGAGTACCGAGTACCGAGTACCGAGTGCTAAGTGGCGAGTGGCGAGTGGCGAGTGGCGCGTAGGGTTATACAAAAGGAGGTGAATTGCCCCACCCGGTTTTGGCCGGGTGGGGTTCCCTCGCGGTAAGGGTTCAGCCTTCCGCCCCTCCGGGGCTGGGCTTGGGTGGGCGAACCAGCATTATATGGTTGAACCCAAACAGGGCGAGGCATGCCTCGCCCCTACATCAAGGCTCGACGTTTAGACGTCGTAAAATTATCGCGGTAAGATTGCATGGGGTATGATAAGAGGGATTAAGGTTCTCAGGGCGAGAGGATGCGCGAGGGACGATATTCTTCGCTTCGCTCAGTACAGCACTAACAAAGTTATGTCCAGGAATAAAATGTGTAAGGTAGGGGCGACCCGGTGGGTCGCCCTGCCAGGGTCACGCGTAAAGTTGGTTCGCCTTCCCCACCAGGGCGAGCATGCGGGTCGCCCCTACGCAGACA
>DASWMJ010000052.1:0-11746 GCA_036399775.1 Chloroflexia bacterium
GGACAACTGCCCGCGAGTGATGTTGTTGTTAGGGCGGAAAGTGTTATCGGAGTAGCCACCCATGATGCCTCTACAGGCCAGGCAGCGTATCTGCGAGTAGAACGTATTGCTAGGAGGTACGTCGCTGAACTGGATTGGGCATGCTGTCACGGTGGGGGGTGGCGAAGTCGCGACTGCCGTCGGCGAGCCGCCTGTGGAGGTGGGTGACACGACGGGTGGCGTGACTATAACCGTGTTCGTGGCGGTAGGTGGCGTGCCCGTGACCGTCGGGGCGGCGGTAGGCGGTGTGGTTATGGATGTAACGGTGCTTTCAGCGGTCGGTATGATGGTTGGAGGCGTGGTCACAGTCGGTTGGGGAGTTGTCGGTGAGACCGTTATCGTCGGTATGCCTGTCGCGGGCGGCGTGCTTGTGGATATGGCGGTAGGTGGCGTGCCGGTCCCGGTTGGTATGGCGGTAGCGGGCGTGCCTGTGACGCATGCTCCGCCGACGATGATCCTGATGTTGTCCACGTTCCAGCCGGGCGCGCCGGTGTTCGGGTCGCTCCCTTCGCGGAAGCGGAAGCGCACGCTCTGGCCCGCGAGCGAGATCAGGTTGGCCGAGACCGTGCTGAAGGCCGGGAAGCCGGGCTTCACGTTCACCCATGCCGGCCTATTGGAGAGTGGATTACCGGCGGTGACGGTTATCACGCCGGTGTACCCGCCCTGCGTTATGAGCGAGCCTGCGTCGGTCCACGTAGTGCCGTTGGTGGAGTATTCAAGCACGCCGCCGTCCCATGGATCGGTAGCGTCCTCGAAGCTGTAGGTGTGCGAGAAGACTAGTTGGGCCGAAGTCGCGCCTGCGGGTATGGTCACAGCGTTCACCTGCGTGAGTTGCTGGTCCGAAAGCTCGTTCGGGTCGTCTACATGGGCAGCAAACGTCCCTGAAGCCACAGTACCCGTAACGACCGTCCAGGGGAATGTGCCCAGCGTGGTAGTGCGGGTGAAGGTGCCGAGCGTGCCCGTCTCGAAGGTCTCATTGAGAAGCGTCGTCACGGAGCAGGGCGTAGGGGAAGGGGTGACAGCCGTGCGCGTGACTGTTGGCGGCACCGGCGTGATGGTAGGGGTAGCCGTGGGCGGGGTGCCCGTCACGGTGGGTATCGGAGTGCCTACGCTGCAAGGGTTGATCATTATATTGTAGTTGTCGCAGCCGATGTTGGGCGAGTTCTCCAGGACCGTAACCACGTAGGTCGCGCCGTTGGGCACGTTGAACGAATAGGTAAAGTCGGGTCCCGACAGGCCCATATCGGCCAGGTAGTTGGTGCAAAGGTTGTTAGGGTCGAAAGTGCCGAGGTAAGCCGCGCTCAACAGGGAGTTGTTGCCGCAGTGGTTGATGACCCTCACCGTCACGCACTGGTTGCTGCCGCTGTTGTTGGTGACGGGGTAGGAGTCGTAGTGCCTCACGAGCGTATCGCCCACTGCTGGGCAGGTCTTGGGGACCGCGCAACTGCTGATAGCGGCGCTGCGCCCCAGGCGTCCGGTCTGCACCGGGTCGGTGTTGGTGATAACGCCTGTCGTATTGATGCCCCCGGCGCAGGCCGTAGCGGAAGCGGTAGGCATGGTCGTAGCCGTGCCCGTAGGTGCGGCGGTGGGAGGGGTGCCGGTGCGGGTAGGCGTGGTGGTGGCTGCGGCTACCGGGGTGCAGTTGGGGAACTTGAAGGAGCCGATGCGTGTGTGCCACGAGCGCAGCGCCGTGACGGGATAGTATTCAGTGGTGTACCAGAACGTGCAATCGTCCGTGTCCACGTTCAGGCTGCTGTAGTCGCCCCAGCGCCCGGCGATCGTCTCCGTCTGCGAGCCGCCTCCCTCGATGATGCTCGCCTCGCCCTGCGGCAGCATGCCGAGGGTGTCGCTAACGACGCGCCCGGCGTAGCGGATGGAGGGGAAGAGGGTGGCGCTGCTCACGCTGAAGCCCGCGGCTATGTTGCCCGCGCCGTCCATCGCTACGCTGCCCATCCAGCGGTGGAGGCCGTCGGCTGGGGCGTAGGTGCCCTGCTGGAAGACGGTGGGCGAAGCGGCGTTCGGGTTGCGTATCTCGTACCAACGAACACCCGCTCGGTCGGAACCTGCGTCTACCGTGTGGTTGACCACCATCGCCTCGTGAGTGCCGAAGTTGCGGTAAGCCAACCTCCACATCAAGCGGTCGGTGATGCTGTCCAACCTGATAGCGGTGCCTGGTTGTGGTATGTTGGCTATGCTGGTGTCAAAGGCCGCGACAGGTACGTCGGGCGCGTCAACCAGGGCCGCGACCGGGGCCGGGTCCCAGGCTGTGATCTGGAACTTGACAAGGCGGAGGGCGTTGCCTGCCACGCGGTTTGGGGCCATGAAGAAGTTGGGGCTGCCTGCGGGCGGCGGCGTGTAGCCGTCTAGGTCGGAAGGCAGGAAACCGCCGTAAGGGAGCGGGCGATTGAAGTAGATCATCCTGGCCGTCTGGCCTGCGATCATTTTAGCGCGCTCGAAGGCGAAGAAGCCCGCGCCGACGCTGGCCGTGCCGTTGGCGAACTCGTTGGTCGCCATGTAGTAGGCATCGGGCCACACGCCGAAGTGGGGGTAGTCCTCGAAGTTGGCGGTGCTAACCTGGAAGGCGTAGCGATAGTAAGAGCCTGTGGGGTCGCCCGACGTGGATACGGCTATGCACTCGAAGTAGGGGCCGGGAGGTGCCGTGAACTGGGTGAGCACCCACCTGTCGGCCAACTGGTCGTAGACCACCACCGGGTCGCCGTCGTTGCGGGTCTCGCACAGGCCGCCGAAGCCGGTGAAGAGGGTGTTGAAGTTGGCGGGGCCGTAGACGGAACCGCCGGTCTTGTTGTAAATCTGGAAGCCGACGTTCACCATTTGCAGATAATGGTTGGGGCCGACATCACCGACGGTGTCGGGGGGTATCGCGCCCCAGTAGTTGTAGATGCCATCGAAGTTGGCGATGGGCGTGGGTATGGCGAGCGCGCCGAATGCCTCCTGTAGTACAGGGTCCTTGAGGAGAGCAGGCGAGTCGATATGAGGAAGCTTCTCGTTTTCGGCTATATTACGCGAGATCCGCGCAGGCTGCTTGATGGGGATATTGCGTAATGGCGGGGATACGTCGTGCTTGAAGTCGGCCCGCACTTCCCCGCCGCCCGGCAGGTAGGTCACGGGCGACTGCCCCGATTGCTCGGCGATAGTGGTGGCCTCGGCGGGCGAGGAGAGGCGGGACGAGTCTATGAAAGGCCCGTTGGCGCTCATGCCCGGCGACCCTGGCGAGCCTGGCGATCTGCCCCCCGACAGGTTCGACACCGCAAGCCCCGCGATGAGGGCGAGCATCAGCGCCGCGAAGGTAAACTTCCAAAACTTGAGTCTCTTCTCTGTAGACAGCATATTGGTTGCTCCTCTCTTGCTAAAACTGGCTTTTCTGGTCGGTTTGCGCCTGCGAACGATTTACCGCGTGTCGCTTTCACTCTCCTTTGCGATTGGCGTGGAGGCCGTCACGGAAAGTAGAGGGTAGAGGTGGGGAGGGAGGCCGGCGACACGGCAAAATACGTGGGTCAAACCGTAGTGGGAGTATGCCCGCATACTTTCTACCGGGTGAAACAAGCGTGGATGGCGGGCAGCAGTATGTGAAAAGTAGGACCGAGGTAGCTACTCTGCAAGTTTCAGGCCCAGGTTTGCGGCACGTTGCGGGAAGGAGGGCAGATTGGCAGAAAGTTATTGCTGCCGGGCTATGGCCTCTTCAAGAGCCTGCATGTTCTCGCGAGCGATTTGGGTATGGGGATGATTGGGTCCAAGTTTAGCTTCAAGGATTGATAGCGCCCGACGCATGAATTGAGCTGCGTTAGGGTAATCCCCCAGGTCTTGGAACAAGATAGCCAGATTGTTCAAGCAAGTAGCTGTATCAGGGTGGCCAGGTCCCAACACCTTCTCTCTGATAGCCAGAGTACGCTCATACAGAGGAAGAGCTGCCTGGTAATCCCCTTGGTTTTTGAGAAGGCTAGCCAGATTATTCAGGCTGATGGCTGTGCTGGGGTGGTCAGGTCCCAACACCTTCTCTCTGTTAGCCAGAGCACGCTCATACAGAGGAAGAGCTGCTTGGTACTCCCCCTGTGCATAGAGCAGGCCAGCAAGATTATTCAGGCTTTGGGCTGTATCAGGGTGGTCAGGACCCAGCACTTTCTCTCTGTTAGCCAGAGCACGCTCATACAGAGGAAGAGCTGCTTGGTACTCCCCTTGCTCTTTGAGCAGCAGAGCAAGATTATTCAGGCTGGTGGCTGTATCAGGGTGGTCAGGTCCTAGCACTTTTTCTCTGATTGCTAAAGCACGCTTGAAATAAGGAAGAGCTGCTTGGTACTCCCCCTGTGCATAGAGCAGGCCAGCAAGATTATTCAGGCTGGTGGCTGTGCTAGGGTGGTCAGGTCCTAGCACTTTCTCCCATATAGCCAGAGCACGCTCATACAGAGGAAGAGCTGCCTGGTAATCCCCTGTCATTCTTAGGTGGTAGCCCAGTTCATTACAAAGAGTAGCTGCCCTGCTATCGTCTCGCCCTTTAGCTGCATCGGTGACGGCACGCAGGTGAGTTTGCAAGGTAAGTAGAGGGGCAGGATAACCTGCTTTATTCAGTTCGCTAGCCATCCACACCAGTACCAGCTCTACATCCGCCTGAGCCTCCACATTTGTATTGGTACCGGTTTCAGCATTGCTACCGGCTGCTACATCCTGCACAAACATGGCAAGCAGACGATGCAAACGCAACGCCCCCTCCGCTTCAGTCTCCAACAGGCCAAGCCCACCCAAGCGATCGAACGCATCCTCTGCCTGCGACTGAGCCTCGGAATCATCCTCCGGTAGACCAAGCGTTGCAAGCAGCAATTCGCGTGGCACTAGTACTCCCCATGCAAAGTAGCTTGCTCTTTGAAGTAACCTAAAGGCCAACCCATCAGTTGTTTCAGCGAGCTTCAGCTGCTTGAAGCTCAGGTCGAAGGTGAGGGCGACGTTTAGAGCATGTGCAGTCGGCGAGTGGAGACTGCCCTTTCCTTTTAAGGAGGGGTGATGCAGGATTGGACCCTTACGCAACTGGTCCAGATATGCGGCAGGCATGCCAAAACTTGCATGCTTGTAGGTGTTCAAATAGTTGCCTGCCAGATGCAGAGCCAGGGGCAGATCCCCCAATTCTTCGGCTATGGCATCGAGGTTCGGTTCGTCTACGAGAAGGTCAGGACGGTATTTATGCAACAACGCGATGCTTTGTGGGCGCGGGAGCACCTTCAGCGGTACAAGTTGCACTCCCAGAGTTGGTTCCCAGTCCTCGCGCCTGCTGGTTACAAGCACAGAGCAGCCGCCCGTTGGAGGCCGCCACTGAGCAAGAATATCAGGCTCCTCGCAGTTGTCAAAGACGAGCAGGCGAGGAAGTGCGCTTTGCCATGCTGAACGGACCAGGAGCTCCTGTTCCTTCAGCGGCAGGCGAGGATAGTCGGGGTGCAAGTCGAGGAAGCCCGGCCCGCCACAGGCAGCTACCTCGGCAGGGATGCCCTCAGCCTTAGCGAAGGAGAGCCAGAATACCCCACCCTGGAAATACCGGCCATAACGGTGTACGAACTCGGTAGCAAACTGGGTCTTACCCATCCCACCAATGCCTGTGACCACAGCCACACGCCCAATATTCCCACTATCTGCCGAGCCTGATGCAGTGTCTACCCCTCTGAGAACCTTAGCCAGCGACATGAACTCTTGCTCACGGCCTACGAAGAGCGGGTTGGTAGTGAGGGGCACGCGAGAGCCGGGAGGCAAGGGAGCTACGGGTGGGATCGTGTCAAGCAGGAGTTGGGATAGGAGGGCGAGTGGAGTAGTGGGCGTAGCCTCGTCCTCGCTCGTTGACCCAGGAGGCTGCGTAATACTGGGAACTGAACCGAACCGTTCAGCAAACGAGCGCAATTCCGAGTTGCCGGGGTTCTCCTTGCGCGCGCCTTCGATGAGTTCGGCCAGGCGACCCTCGGTTTGAGCCCACTGGATCAACTCAACGATCGACTCTCGCAACTTGCCACCTGAAACAATGGCATCGAGATTCTCGGTGAGCGCAATACGCACCATTATTGCCAGCGCCTTGTGGCTGGGGAACGCGTCCAATAGAGCGTTAGTCAGATCTCTAAGCTGGCTGCCCGTTAGCTTCATATCTAATTCTGCGGAACTTCCTCTATTAATCTTCTCGCCACGAGGACGCGATAAATCACGCCTCTACACCCTATCTGTGAACACTAGCGATGTACTCGCCCGCATTTCTATCGAGCGATTTGTAGGTCCACCGCTAACGCCTCATAGAAGGCGCACAGTTCGGGAAGAAGGTGTTGCTCACTATCTTCGACACCTGCCCTCGCGTGGCGTTGGCATTGGGGCGGAAGTATGGCTTGTTGCCCTCACCGCACGGCTCGCCCACTCCACCGCATGGATAGCCACCCATAATGCCTCTCGATGCCAGGCGCTCTACCCAGACATAGAAATCGTTGGTGGAACTTACGTCCTCGAACGTTTCGGACGTGGGCGTGTCGTTATATCCCTTCGCGTTGGAGACAATCTTGGCGATCTGGCCGCGTGTGGCGTTGTTGTTGGGGCGGAAGTAGGGCTTGTTGCCCGCGCCGCATGGCTCATTGGCACCGCCGCAGGGATAGCCACCCATGATGCCGCGCACGGCCAGTCGCTCTATCCAGGTGTAGAACGTGCCATCGGCGGGCACGTCCTCGAAGGTCTGGGTGATGGCGGGGTTGTTGTAGACGGCGGCGTTCGACACTATCTTGGCAAGCTGGCCGCGAGTTACCTCGTTGTTGGGGCGGAAGGTGCCGTCCGGGTAGCCCCCCACGAAGCCCTGGCAGGCGAGGCACATCACGTAGGGGTAGAAGGTGCTGTCGGGCGGCACGTCTGAGTACGTGAGGCCGCAGAATGGGGTAGGGCTGGGACCTGGCGTGGGCGGCACGAGCGCGCCACTGCACCGGATGGCCTCGGTTATGATCTCGTAGCTCCCCGTCCACCCGCCGAACGCCAGCAGGGAGTAGGTGCCGGGGCTGTAGACGGCGGCGAGCGTGCGACGTGCGACGGTGAGGTTGGAGATAGGCTCCCAGCTATCCGTGCCGGGGCTGTATCTCTCTGCCGTGGCTGTATAGTCCGTGTAGCCGCCCGCCAGCGCATAGAGGTAGCCACCGCAGCCCGCTTCATTGCTGTTCACGCCCACAAGAGCGAGTCCCGCCCGCCCCTGGCTCATGGGGCTGCGCGCCGCCCATGTATTCGAGGCGGGGTTGTAGGCTTCAACCGTATCGAGGTCGTCGTAGTCGTTGACTGCGGGCAGGCCGCCTGCCGCGTAAATTATACCGTCCAGGGCAGCCGCGCCCAGGTAGACGCGCGCCGTTGGCATGGCGGCTTTGCTCTGCCACCTGCTGCCTGCCGGGCGGGCCGGGTCATATTCATACACAGTAGCCGTGCCCGCGAGGGATGCGCCGTCGCTGCCGCCTATCACGTACAGCTTATTATTGTAGGCCGCCACACCCGCGCCCAACCGGGCGGCAGGCATGGGGTCGGAAGATATTACTTCGATGCGATTCTCAAGCGGGTAGTAAGCCTGCAAGAGCGTCTGAGCGCCGTTTGCCTGGTTGTAACCGCCGGGCACGTAGATGGCGTTGCCTATGACAGCCGCACCCACGTTGCTCACGCCCACCTGCAAGTTCGTGCGCTGCCGCCACGAATTGTTGATAGGGTCGTACTCGTCTATCGAGAGGATGGAAGTGCCGTTGTTGTTCTCGCCGCCCAGGACGTACACATTACCATTAGGTGGGAAAGCTACGGCGGCGCCCCGGCTGCGCGGCTGGGACATGCTGCTCTTGCGCTCCCACAGCCCGGCTGTGGTAGAAATAGTAGCCAGGCCGAAGTATTGGCCCGGTTCCGGCTCCTGCCCTGTAGCGGTGATCGTCACCACGTCTCGCGCGCCTAGAGAAGCGTCTGCGGGCACGTGGACCGTGACGCTGATGTGGGTGGAGGCTTCGGGAGCAAGCTGGCCGGTCTGTGAGGGAGAGACGGTGGTGGGCCACATATTGCCTGTGGCTTGCAGGTCGAAGGTGTTGCTCACACCGCTACGGTTGGTGAGGTCTATCGTGTAAGTTACCGGGCTGCCGTACCCGCCTGACCCTGCCTCGGTGGCCGGGTCGAAGTCTACCCCCAGGCTGCTCACGCTGCTGGTCAGCACGGCGGTGGCCCTATAAGTGCCGGGGCTGGGGAGGGTGGAGGTTACGGTGATGGTGGCTACGTCGCTCGCGCCAATACTGGTCTCGGGGGGAATCTCCACGCGCACGTTGATACTGCGTGACGAGCCGTTTGTCATGGTGCCTGTAGTGGCAGGCTCGACGGTGGTGGTCCAGGTATTACCGGAGGGAGCTATCGTGAAGGAGTTATCCTGGCCGGTCTGGTTGGTGAGGGTCTGCGTGTAGATGAGAGTAGCCCCAGGCGCGCCCCCCTTCTCCGCTTCGGCAGGCGTGAAGATGGCGTCACGGCGCAAGCGGTAGCGTATGGCGCGTCGTATGGTGATGGACGCCGAATAGCACGAATATTGGAGGCCGATTGTGCCTGCGGGGTTCTGGATGCCGATGACGCCCTCAATGCCGTTCACGGTTGTGCCGTTGAGCGTCTGGTACTGGAACACAATCTCGCCATTCTCGTACAGAAGCACCTCGAAGGTAGCGCGTTCATTCTCATTACCGAATCTGTAGACGTTGCGCCACTCGACCACGAAAGCGCGATTGGGCGAGCTGCCGATTACCCCTGTGTAAACGCCCCCTTCGTCTTCGGAGGGCACCACAAAATCGAACCACAGGGGGGCCACTATACCCTTCGGCACATATTGGTTGTTGGCCGGCAGGCGCGGGCAGTTGTCATTAAGTCGGCTCGGCCAGTAGTCGTTGGGCGCGCCGAAATGCACGTTGCCGTTGGTGGAGATGTGTACGGTGCTATTGGTAGAGCCATAGAAGCTAAAAGAGAAGGGTAGGGTGGTTGTTATCACGCCGTCATCCTGTGGGCCGCCCCCCTCCCTACTTATTTCAATCCAATCGTCATCGTCAATACGGCTGGTGCCCTGCTGGAAAGTGTAACCAGGCCCGCCGGGGTCGCGGTCATCGGCGAACTCGTAGCCAAACGCGTCCGGGCCGCCTGTGCTGTCCGGACCAGGGGCGAGTGGCGAGTAGCGAGTGGCGTGTGCGGGGTTGTCGCTGTAGAGAGATTGGGGGTAGGGGGCAGGCTGGCGGGGTGCAGGTTTGCCCTTTGCTTGGCCTGCGCCTGCCGGGGCGGGTGGGGCTAGGGCGACGAGCAAAGCCGCCACGCAACCTAACAGCAGCGTCAAGAATAACAGGTGTGACGGGCGGGCCTGGATGAGACCTCTTAGCTTTGACAGCATGTCGCTGGACTCCCTACGCAACGAATGGTAAGATGAGAAGGCACGCATGCGAGTGCGGAAAGACTCATCCTCTATATATACACAATCAGTTGAAGCTTAATTGTCCCAATTGGCGCAATCTTTGTCAAATGATGGAAATTAGAAATCAGAAGTCAGAAATCAGAAGTCAGAAGTTAGAAGCCGCCGATTATCGTAATCACTGACCACTGACCACTGACCACTGACCACTAGTCCCTACGCATATGGCAACAACGGATATAGCTATCTCCAAACCTGCGGTGCCCGCCATTATACGGAGGAATACGCTGCTGCTTGCCCTGGGGCAATGCGTCTACTGGATAGGCGTGCAGACCATCGCCACGCTGGGGGGCATCGTGGCGTTTGAGTTGACCGGCGACCAGCGATGGGCAGGGATACCCGTGACCCTGTCTATACTGGCGTCGGCCTTCGCCGCAATTTACGCGGGGAGGCTCACCGATAAGCTGGGGAGGAAGCCTGTGCTCATCGCGGGGCAGGTCGCGGACGGCCTGGGGAGCGCGATAGGGGGCTTTTCTATCCTGTACGGCAGTTTCGCGGGCTTCCTGGCGGGCATCATCCTGCGGGGAGTGGGCATCGGCGCGACGGCGCTTTCCAGATCGGCGGCTGCCGATATGTACCCTCCGGCCCGGCGGGCGCAGGGGTTGAGCATGGTCGTCATGGGCGGCGCGGTGGGGGCAGTCTTCGGGCCGCTTCTTCTCGCAGCTTTCTCCGGTTGGGCTAAAGGCGCGGGCCTCGACACCCTGGCTGTGCCCTGGCTCGGCATGGCGGCTATATCGGCTGCGGGCGTAGCCTCCTTCTGGTTCATAAGGCCCGACCCCCGCCAGATAGCGTCCAACCTTGAAGAATATTACCCCGGCGAGACCGTCAGGCAGAGCGTAGAGCAAAGCGCGCCCAGGCCGGTGAGCGTCGTTTTGAAGCAATATCCCCTTATCGTGGCGATAGCCACCATCGCGCTTGTGCAGGCGGGCATGGTCATGCTCATGGTGACGGCGGCCCTGAGCATGAAGCTGCACGGGCACGGCGATGACGTGTACGGCGTGATGACGGGCCATTTCTTCGGCATGCTCGGCCTGTCAATCATTATAGGCAGGCTGGCAGACCGTTGGGGCAGGCGTGCCGTGCTCATGGGTGGCGCACTCCTCTTCATAGCGGGCGCGGTGACTGCTCCCATCTTCCAGAACCCGCTATACAACGGGGCGAGCCTCTTGCTGGTAGGGCTTGGTTGGAGCCTCTGCTACGTAGCGGGCAACGCAATGCTGGCCGACAGCACGCGCCCCCTTGAGCGAGGCCGCATCACAGGCACAAACGATCTGCTGGTAGGGCTGACGGGCGCGAGCGCATCGCTGGCGGGCGGGCTGCTGTTGAGCGGCGCGGGCTTCCTGACGGTGGGAGCGGTAGGCCTGGCGCTGGGTCTGCCGCCGTTCCTGCTGGCGTTGCGGCTGAGAGAGACGAGTCCGGGGCAGTATAAAGAGTGAATCGAGCCGGTTTCCAGGGTTTCCGCTTCTAGATAGCGGCCCCTTCAAGTGCCCTACCTATAGCTGGAAGAATGACATAGAAGAATAAGGTCTACCCCTCTGCTGAAAACTAGGAGATGCCTACCGCCAAACCGTGTGCTTACAGAGGGTGCATCGCTATGACGAGAGGGATGTTTTGCAACGACCAGAGGCCGCGATTTTGGTGGGCATAAGGTACTATGTATGTCCTCATCCAGGCTAAATCTGATTGCTCAGGGTGCCTGCTTTGCCCTTTCGGTCCTTCAATTGCTCGGCTACCAACTCTTGTTGAACAGGCGGCGGAACAGGAGAAGTATCTTCGTGAAGATGCTTCGATACCATTCCAGTATCTCCAGAATGCCTAGAATGCTCTGGATCCTCGTCACGCCTCGCCTATCCTTCAACTGTTCCCTTAGTCTGAGACTCTGTCTGAGACTCTGCTTGAACAAGCGGCGGGCCTCTGCGTAGTTGCCCTGTTCATGTTCCAGTGTCGCCAAGCTACGCAGGCTTCTTGCCGCGCCACTCCGGTCCTCCAACTGATCATAGAGTTGCAGGCTTTGCTTGAACAAGCGGCGGGCCTCTGCGTAGTTGCCCTGTTCATGTTCCAGTATCGCCAAATTATGCAGGGTTCCTACAATACCCCTCTGATCCCCCAACTGCTTATAGAGTTGCAGGCTGTGATTGTATAGGCGGCGGGCCTCTGCGTAGTTACCTTGAGCCTGCTCCAGTATCCCCAGATTGTTCATAGTGTTGGCAGCGCCACTCCGATCCCCCAACCGCTCTTCTA
>DASWMJ010000053.1:0-160550 GCA_036399775.1 Chloroflexia bacterium
ACTCTAGCTGGACTGCTTCCACTACTCACCAATTGCTTGAGGGTTGTTCGCTGTTGTGTGGTTAGTTTGATGTCTGGGGCTGTTCTCATGCCTCCAGTATACTAGAATGTACTTTGTTGGTAGGGTACTCAGAATGACAAGCAGGCTGGGATGCACGTCCCCTGGCATGGTGACTTTGCGACAGCTATCACTACCGGGCTTAGCTTGACCCATGCTTAGCACGAATGCTAAAATGGCGATAGGTATAGCCCTGGAAATAGTAGTTAGGAGAACTTGATTGTCGTCGAGCCATAAAGTGGTAGCAGGTCGTCGCGCTTACCGAGCGCGACAACGTAGAAAAGTGCCAGCCCTGGCGTTGGTTGGCGTCCTCTTGATGGTCCTGCTTTCGGGCTGCTGGCCCTTCCCGCCCGATAACTCCCCCGGCTCTACGACGCCCCAGCCGCGCTCCACCGTCACTTCGTCGGACAATGTGGGCGAAGAAGACCTTACGCCTTTGCCTACCAGCAGCGACGCCCTCAACATCGCGGGGCAGACCGACGACCCGCCTTCCCTCGACCCGGCACTCGCCTCCGACTCTTACTCGCTCTTTGTTATCCGCCAGCTATTCAGTGGACTTGTCACGTTCGACAACGACCTGAATATAGTGCCCGATATTGCCGCCACCATGCCTGCGGTGTCTGCTGACGGCAAGACCTACACATTCGTGTTGCGTAAAGGCGTGCGCTTCCCCGATGGGCAGGAAGTTACGTCCGCCGACTTCAAATATTCTTTCGAGCGCGCCAGCGATCCCAAATTGGCAGGCTCGCAACCCGCTTCCGCGCTGCCTGCCGGTCTCTTCCTGAGCGATATAGTGGGCGTTAGCGACAAGCTGGCGGGCAAGGCAACCGAGATCGCGGGCGTGCAGGCCCCCGACCCCTATACGCTCATCATCAATATTGACAGCCCAAAGTCGTACTTCCTCTCCAAGCTGACCGCAGGCCCCGCGTTCGTGGTGCAACGCTCGAATGTCGAGAAGGGGGCCGACTGGACAGACAAGCCGAGCGGCACAGGGCCTTTCCGCCTCGAAAAGTGGGTGCGCGGGCACCAGATGGTACTCGCGGCGAACTACAATTACCACCTGGGACGGCCCGGCGTCGAACTGGTCAACATATGGATGGGGGCGAACGCTCTCAACCAGCTTCAGCAGTACGAAGTGGGCGGCCTGGACGTGGCGGGCGTGTCGGTGGACGACATAGAGCGGGTGTCGGACCGCAACAACCCCATGTCCAAAGAGCTACAGACGGTGCCCGACCTGTCCATCACTTACCTGGGTTTCAACATCCGCCAGAAGCCGTTCGACGACCCCAAGATACGCGAAGCCCTTTACCGGGCGATAGACCGCCAGAAGATAGCGCGGGTGATGTTCCAGTCGCGGGTGACGCAGGCCGAGGGCTTCGTGCCGCCCGACATGACGGGCTACACCGGCCCGGAGGTTGAGGACGCCTTCAATGTCACCCAGGCGCGCAGGCTCATCACCGAGTCGACCTACAAGGAGGCGAAGAACCTGCCCAGGCTGCGCCTCTACACGAGCGGCGACTCCCTCGGCCCAATGTTGCGCGAGGTCTTCAGCCAGACGCTTGGCCTGGACGTAGAGGTCCACGAGGTAGAGTGGACCGATTACCTGGCGGGCCTGGACCGGGGCGATTACCCGATGTTCACGCTCTCCTGGGGCGCTGACTTCCCCGACCCTGAGGGTATATTGGGAAGCCTCTTCCGCTCCACTTCGCCCGCCAACCACACCGGGTACCGCAACGCCGACGTTGACACGGCCCTCAGTTCGGCCTCCACCGAGACGAACCAGGAAAAGCGCATGGCGACCTACGCCCAGGTGGAGGAGCGGGTGCTGCTCGATCACCCCGCCGTGCCCCTCTACCACTCCGTTGATTACACGCTGGTCAAGCCCTACGTGGAGAACCTCAAGGTCACGCCGCTGGGTATCTTGAGTCTCAAAGATGTCAGACTCGTTGAGCGGTAGCCTGGCGGGAGGCGTCTGAGAGGATGCCCGTTCACTTTCCCTGGAGCGTGCCCCTCAGCGACGAGCACCCTGTTATAGAGGGGTTGCATTCTGCGAATGCCCGCGACGTGCGCCTCCCCTGGTTCAGCCACTTCAGCGCGAACACGCTCGCTTCCCATCTGACCGCCCACCCCGATATGGCGCTCTGGGTGCCCAAGACTGGCGAATACGCCGTGGCCGAACCCTGGCGTCGTCGCTCCGAGATTGCCCAGCTTGTCGAAGTGACCGCGCGTAAAGGCAAGCCTGCTCTCCTCAGGGCGTTGCTGGACAGGCTGCGGGAGATGGATTACCGCATGGTTGTCATCTCCGACGAGTCGTGGCACGATGACGCCCGGCTTTATTCGTCTCTTGGCTTTGCGCATCTTGAGAAGGTGGTCTACTTCCAGAAGGACCTGCGGGGGCATTGGGAAGAGACGCTTCCGTCCGGCCTGCCCGATCTGCAATTTTCGCTGCTCAGTCTCAGGGAGCTTGACGTGCTGCTTGAAGTGGACCACGCCTCCTTCCCCTGGTTGTGGTGGAACAGCCGCGACGAGCTAGAGATGTACGTGCAGATGGGCGGCGTATACGTCTACGGCGCGTTCCTGGGCGGTGAGCCGATTGGATACGCTTCTTTTACCTTGTATAATGGGTGGGCTCACCTGGACCGCCTGGCGGTGGTCGAGCAGCATCACGGCAAGGGCTACGGGGCCTCGCAATTGGCCCACGTTCTGCAAGCGATGTACCTCCTGAAAGCATCTTCCGCCACCCTATCCACCCAGCAGAACAACCTGAAGTCCCAAAGGCTCTACCAACGCTTCGGCTTCAAGCTCGCGCCTGATATGATGAATTTGTATGGGTTGGAGCTGGGGCGCGAGGCGAAAAGCGCGAAGCGTGAAACGTAAGCGCGTTGCGGGAGGAGCGTTGGTGAGCATGTTCCAGCGAGAGCCTGTTGATTTGGAGGGGTATGTTCGACACGCGCAGACCGGGCCTTGCTTCGTCTGTGAAATCGTTGAGCGGAAGCCCCGGTACTACGATCACCACATTATTTACGAGGATGATACGGCTATCGCTTTCCTGAATAATTATCCAACTCTGTATGGGTACACCCTGGTCGCGCCTAAAGCGCACAGGGAACAGGCGACGAGCGACTTCACTATAGAAGAATACCTGGGCTTACAAGGGCTGATATATAATGTCGCGGAGGCGGTGCGGCAAGAGGTGCCTACCGAGCGGCTGTACATCCTAACCTTAGGCAGCCAGCAGGGGAACCGGCACGTCCACTGGCATATCGCGCCCCTGCCGCCCGGCGTGCCCTATGAGGAGCAGCAGCTGGAGGCTCTAAAGATGGAAAAGGGCATCCTGAAGTTGTCCAGTGAAGAGATGTCTCGTCTTGCTATGCGTATCCGGCAGAGACTCAATTTTAGGTTCGGTAGACAAGAGGAGGGGAATGTATGAAGGTCTTGATGTTGTCGTGGGAATATACGCCGCACATCGTCGGGGGGCTGGGGAAGCACGTCGTTGAAATCGTGCCGGAGCTTATCGCGGATGGGGTGGAGGTACACCTGGTCGTGCCCAATTTCGGTGAGGGTGCGTACAACGAGCCTCTGCCCTTGCCCGACGGCACGCCGGCGCAGAACGGCAGCCAGATATACCGTATCAACCCCTCCCTTGCGCGCGGGGGCGATTTCTTCACCAATACGTGGCACGACAACATCGAGGTTGAAGGCTTCTGCGCCCACCTGGTACGCCACCTGGGAGGCGTTGACCTCATCCACAACCACGACTGGCTGAGCGGCTTCGCCGCGGTGGCCCTCAAGCATATTTTCAACCTGCCTCTCCTGACGACCATACACGCCACCGAGATGGGCCGCAACAGGGGCAACCTCTACGGCGAGCTTCAACGCGCCATCCACATGGCCGAGTGGTGGCTGACCTACGAGTCGTGGCGCATCATCACGTGCAGCCAGTACATGAAGTGGGAAGCTGAGACCTATTTTGGCGTGCCGAGCGAGAAGATAGACGTTATCCCCAACGGGGTAGACACCCGCCGCTTCGACGCGCTCAGGGGGCAAGACCTCTCCGATTTCCGCGCAGGGTTCGCAAGCCCGGAACAGCCTATCGTTTACTACGTGGGGCGTATGGTGCCGGAGAAGGGGCTGTCGGTGATAATAGAGGCCGCGCCCCTGGTGCTGCGCGAATGGCCGGGCGTGAAGTTTATCCTGGCGGGCGGCGGGGGGTACGCTAACGACCTTCGTGCAAAAGCTCACGCCCTCGGTGTGGGTGATAGTATACTTTTCCCTGGGCGCGTATCCGATGAAGTGCGAGACGGCCTGTTCATGGTAGCCGACGTGGCGGTCTTCCCCAGCCTCTACGAGCCTTTCGGCATAGTGGCCCTTGAGGCGATGGCAGCGGGCACGCCGGTGGTGGTCAGCGACGTGGGCGGGCTGTCGGAGGTAGTGGACCTGCACGAGACCGGCATCAAGGTCTACCCGGACGACCCGGCCTCGCTAGCCTGGGGCATCCTGCACACGTTGAAGCACCCTGAGTGGTCGCAGGCCAGGGCACGCAACGCCGAGCGCGTGGTACGCAGCCAGTACAGCTGGAGCCTGATCGCTGACTTGACCGTAGAGACTTATGGGAAGGTAGCAGAAGCCGCGAAGGCAGGCGATTGGGCATACAAAGAATAGGGCCTGGGGACTCCGGTCAGACGGAAAGCGCCAGGCATGTCGGGGTGGACGGCCTGGAGCCGGTACGCACAAAAGGAGCAAAGAAAATGCTGCTGTCTGACAAGAGAATCATGGAAGAGATCGAGCATGGCAATATCGTGATAGAGCCGTTCGAGGCTCGCCAACTGGGCACCAACTCGTATGACGTTCGCCTGGGCGCATATTACTACACGCCCAATCACAATATGGTGACGGTCAACTTTACCGACCAGGAGGACGCGAACAACTTCTGGCTGGGGCCGTTCTACGCGGAGGATGGGGTGATAATCATACGCCCCGGCGACACCATCCTGGCGCACACTGAAGAGGTAGTCGGCGGGACCAACGGCTTCACTACGTCCATGCGCGCCCGTTCCAGCATAGGGCGCTCCTGCCTGTCGGTCTGCAAGTGCGCGGGGGTGGGCGACGTGGGCTACATCTCCCGGTGGACGATGGAGATTACCAACCACAGCCACGCGATGGCTACCCTGCCTGTGGGCCTGCGGGTCGCCCAGATACTCTTCTATGAGGTGGGGGAGACGCTACGCCAGTACCAGGGCAAGTACGGCTCGTGGCGCGACTGGTCGCCAAAGGATATGGTCCCCAAGCTCTACCGCGACTACGACCTCACGCAAGTAGGCGAGCACCGCCTCCCGCGCCGCAACGGGCACGAGACGCTTGTGCGGTGAGCGTATTGCGTAGTACGTATTGCGTATTGCAGATTGCGTGAAACGTAACCGTTAATGCTTTATACTAGAAGCGTTTGAGATAGCCGCGTACCAGCGTTTACGCAATACGAACTACGCAATACGTACTACGACAAGAAAGACCTATGCCATTACGATGTGAAAGTCCAATCGCCATATGTATTCGTACCCCGGCGGCCCAGTGCATAATCTGTGGCCGTCACTTCTGTCGGCGGCATGGCGATGTGGAAGCCTCGGTGTGCCGGTTGTGCAGGGGAGCATACCAGCGCAAGCTCAAGGAAGAAGAGTCCCACGCCGCCGAGGTCGAGCGCCGCGAAGAGGCCGAGCGCCGCAACAACGAAGAAGCCCTCTGCGGCTGGCATGACTGCCCGAACGACCTCTATGCGCGCTGCGAGCGTTGCGGCCTGCAATACTGCCCGCGCCACATCGGACGCTACAGGTACGCCTACCGCTACCGCACCCGCAAAGGCATCTATAAGCGCCAAGCCGAAGTAACCCTTTGCGACGCCTGCAAGCACTATATCCACGACTACAAAGTGGAGAAGACCTGGCGAGATTAGCGTATTGCGTAGTACGTAGTGCGTATTATTGAACCACAAAGACACAAAGAGCACAAAGTTCGCTAAGATTACGTGAATTAAACCGCAGAGATGCAGAGATTATAAGCGACTACGCAATACGAACTACGCAATACGTTCCCCGTTTCGCCCTAAAAGGAACTGCCAATGACTGCCAGGACGCGCCCGGTTGTGCTTGTTATTCTTGATGGGTGGGGATTGAGCGCCAGCCGGGAGAACAACGCTATCGCTTTGGCCCATACGCCTAATATAGATAGGCTGTGGGAGGAGCACCCTCATACGGCGTTGAATGCTTCCGAGCACGCGGTGGGGCTGCCACATGGGCAGATGGGCAATTCCGAGGTGGGCCACCAGAATATGGGGGCGGGCTTCGTCGTCTACCAGGAGCTAACGCGCCTCGACAAAGCCATCGAGGACGGCACTTTCTTCGAGAACCCGGAACTGGTCGGGGCGTGCGAGCACGTCCTGGCTCGCGGCTCGACGCTGCACCTGCTTGGGCTGCTGGGGCCGGGCGGCGTGCATAGCCATTGGGCGCACCTCTTTGCTCTCCTTGAGCTTGCCAAGCGCCGGGGCATCGAGCATGTTGTCTACCATGCTTTCACGGACGGGCGCGACACTGCCCCTCAGAGTGGTGCGGGCTTTATGCAGTCCGTGTTGGAGAAGATGCGCGAGATCGGCGCGGGTAAAGTGGGCAGCGTGTCGGGCCGTTATTATGCTATGGACCGCGACAACCGCTGGGAGCGAATACAGAAGGCATATAACGCGGTTGTACACGGCGAGGGTGCGCATTTCGCAGACCCTTTGAAAGTGTTTCAGGCTTCTTACACAGCCGGGGTGACGGACGAGTTTGTCGTGCCGTCCATTGTGGCGGCTGAGGGAGAGACGCCCCATACCATCAGGGACGGGGATGCCGTTATCTACTTCAACTTCCGCAGCGACAGGGGTCGCGAGCTAACCAGGGCTATAACCGACCCCACCTTCGCGCAGTTCGAGCGAGGCAGGCAGCTTGAGGATCTTTATTTCGTCACTATGACGCGCTACGAGGCGGGGCTGCCCGTGAAAGTGGCCTACAAGGCGATGGAAGTGCGCGTGCCCCTGGCCAGGGTACTGAGCGACCTCGGTTTGCGCCAGTTCCACATAGCCGAGACCGAAAAGTATGCCCACGTCACTTTCTTCTTCAACGGGCGCACCGAGCAGCCTTTCCCCGGAGAAGATCGCGTGCTCGTGTCCTCGCCGAAGGTCGCTACTTACGACCTCATGCCAGAGATGAGCGCTTATGGTGTTGCGGCAGAGTTGATAGCTCGCATCGGGTCGGGCGAGTATGATTTCATGGTTGCGAACTTCGCTAACTGTGACATGGTAGGCCACAGCGGCAGGTTGGACGCTACCATGAAGGCTGCGGAAGCGGTTGACGCTTGTTTAGGGGAGGTATACCAGGCCGTGCAAGATGCGGGTGGCGTGCTGCTCATCACCGCCGATCACGGGAACGCGGAGCTAATGATGGACCCGGAGACCGGCGGCCCGCACACGTTCCACACCACCAACCCCGTGCCTTTTATCATGGTGGCGCCTGCTGGAAGCGAATTGCGCCGTGCTCAACTGCGGGAGGGTGGCCGCCTGTGCGACATCAGCCTGACGGTACTTGACATAATGAACATCGATGCCGTGCCCGATATGACCTGTCAGACGCTGCTCTTACGCCCCTAGACAAAGCGCGCGTTCGGCTCGATGTCCAGGGTGAAGTCGCTTTGCACCGATTCGGCGTAGCGGTAATACGCGGCGGCGGCTATCATGGCCGCGTTGTCGGTGCATAATACGAGCGGTGGGTAGCGGAAGGGTATCTTGAGCCTCTCCCCTAGCCTGGCGCGCAGGGCAGCGTTCGCGGCGACCCCACCGGCCACCAGTACCTCTCTTACCCCGAACTCTTCGGCGGCTGCGGCGGTTTTCTCTACCAGCGCGTCCACTGCGGCTGCCTGGAAGGAGGCGGCCAGGTCGGCTACGGGAAATGGCCGGTCCATTATGCTGTCCGTGTGCTCCGGCGTGGGAGCAGTAGGATGTGTCGAAGCTGCTCTCACCGGCGGGGGCGGCAGTTGTGTTGTCTTAGCAGGCTCGGCGCGGAAGCTGCTGATATCAGGGCCGCCCTCGCCTTTCACTTCCACCCTGACCTGGGCGCGGTCCGTACCATCCGTGTTGCTCTCATTAGCCGTCGTCCCTGCGCCTTCGGGTGAGGGGATAGGTTGCGGGTCGCGCTGCCAGGGTGCAGGCTTGTTTGCGCTCACGCCGTACTCCTGCACCTTCCTGAGCAGGGCGGTTTTCAGGCCACTGAATGAGAAGTCGTAGGTGCCCTTGAGCCAGGCTCTTGGGAAGGGGAAGCGCGCCGGGTTTCCATCCTCCGCCGCCTTCTGGATGGCAGGTCCGCCGGGGTAGCCCAGCCCCAGGATGCGCGCCGCCTTGTCGAACGCCTCGCCTGCGGCGTCGTCAATCGTTTTGCCGAGTAGCTTATAATGCCCGTGCCCGGTCATCAAAACAAGCTCGGTGTGCCCCCCCGACACTATGAGGCAGAGCGCGGGAAACTTCGGCTCCGGAGGGGGCGTGCCCGCAGCAGCATCCGCCTCCGATATGAGCCAGTTCGAGTATACGTGCCCCTCGATGTGGTTGACGGCAAGTAGCGGCTTCTGCCTGGCAAACGCCATCGCCTTCGCCGCGTTCACCCCCACCAGCAGAGCAGGCGACAGCCCCGGCCCCCTGGTTACGGCTATGGCATCTATATTCACCCAGTTAAAGCGCGCGCGTTGGAGCGCCTCTTCAAGCACAGGTATGATCGTCAAGACGTGCTGCCTGGAAGCAAGCTCCGGCACTACCCCTCCATATTTGCGGTGCAGGTCTATCTGCGAGGCTATAACATTGGAGAGAATATGCCTCCCATCGCGCACTACGGCGATGGATGTCTCGTCGCATGAAGTTTCGACGGCCAGGATATTCATAATCTACTGCAACCTCGTCCTGTCAACTGCCCTGGTGGGCTGTTGCAACTGGTAAAAACCGCGTTGCAATCGCTCTGCCAGTTGCGCCCTGATAACTTCCACCTTGTCGCGGAACTGCGGCGAGGCTATGGGCTGGCTCCACATGATATAAGCGTCTTCGCCGTTGTCGCTGTAGTAACGCTTGCGAACGCCCGCCACCTCCAACCCGAACTTGCGGTACATCGCCTGCGCTCCCTGGTTCGACACGCGCACCTCAAGGGTTATGCGTACTGCGTGCATCTGGTGGGCGATGTCTACCAGGCCCAGGAAGAGCAATTCGCCAGCGCCCTGCCCCCGGTGGTCGGGGTGTACCCCTATGGTCGTTACGTGCGCCTCGTCCACCATGAGCCATAGGCCTGCATACCCTACCAGGGGAAAAGAGTGCGCCCTCGGAGGGGCGGTAGCCTGGGACGCGCCGTTGTTGCGCAGCCAGGGCAGGAGCGTCGAGAGGAACGAACGGCCAGGCTGGTGCACTACGGGCGCGGGGTCGTGGCCGTTCTGGCTTAGCAATTCAGGGTGGGCCAGGGTGGTGAGGTTTTCGGCGGTGGTTTCGGGCATCTGGAGCGTGCTCGCGATTACGGGGGGCACGAACCGGCAGACAATGTAGCGGTTGGTTTCAGGGGTCTTCAACTCCCGGCGGTAGGCAGACGTGGGCCAGGGCATGCTGAAGCACAGGCGCTCAATCGTCGCCACCTGCGGTATGTCCTCTTGCGTCATGTTGTCCAGGATGTAGGGCATTTTCGCTTGTTGTGAAACGTAATGCGTAAGGCTGCGTGTCTCAGTTTTGCTTGCTAGCAGGTTGGGCGGGTTGCAGGTAGATGGCCTGGAGGGTGGCCGGGTCGTCAGCCTCGCCCCTGTTGGCGCGCTGGAGGGCCAGTTCGGCCAGGTAGCCTGCCCTCCTGACGGCTGCGGCGGCGGGCGCGATTGCGGCCTCTTTGCCCAGTATCGCACTTAGCGTGCCCGCAGTCTCGGCGTTTACCTCTCCGCAAAAGAGGGTCGCCAGGTTGCGCTCAAGCGGCATTACGCATTGGGCCATCTCCTGGGCGCTGCCGTCCATGTAGGGCGTCAACCTCTGCCAGCGCGTGCCGCGTGTCCTGTATAAGGCCCACGCCAGGCGTCCCCGGCCCATGCTCAAGACCGCGCACACCTGGGCAGCCGTCACAGCTACCTGCTGGTAGGCAAGCACATCCAGGCTGGGAACGCCCCACAGAGGCACCTGTAGAGCGTAGGCCAGGCTCTTGGCGGTGCTTATGCCTATTCGCACTCCACTGAACGAGCCTGGCCCGGTGGCGACGGCTACACCCTTTATCTCGATCACACTCGCAGCGGCCAGCGACATCAGGCGCTGAACGGTGGGCAATAGCTGAGTAGTCTGCTCTCTGCCCGATCGCCAGGATTGTTCAGCGAGCACGCCGTCTCCTGGCTTATAGAGCGCGATGCTTGCCATCTCGGTTGACGTGTCTATCGCAAGTATCATCGTGTGCGGCGGCCCGCTGCATTACGAGCCATAAGCCTCTTTCTTGAACTCCTCCATGAGAACGCCGTAGGGCGCGCCGGAAGAGTAGAAGCGAATAGTACGCTTCGTCTCGCTGAGGTGGGCGAAGCGCACCGTCAGCCTGTCGTCGGGCAGCCAGGGGGTCGCGCCCTGCGGCCATTCTATAACCGTGACTCCCCTACCATCCAGATAGTCGTCCAGCCCTAGCGTGGCTACGTCCTTTACCCCTTCCAGCCGATAGAGGTCAACGTGGTAGAGCGGAAGCCTGCCACCTTTATACTCGTTTATCAGGGTGAAGGTAGGTGAATTGACGTAGCGGCTGTCTATACCCAGCCCCTTCGCTATCCCCTGAGTGAAGCTCGTCTTGCCTGCCCCGAATTCTCCTTCCAATAGGATGATGCTGCCGGAGTAGAGCAGCTTGCTGAGACGCTCTCCGAGCCTTCGCGTCTGCTCTACCCCGTGGCTTACGATGTCTATATCTGCGACTGTTGACACTCTATATGTAACATCCGGCACTAAGTATGATACGTTTCACGTCTCGCTGCAGCATTCGGCCTGCTGTGATTAAGCCCGGCGCTTCTTCCCGGCAAGGACCTGCCTGTAGACCTGCGCGGTCTCCCTGGCTGCCCGGTCCCAGCTAAACTTTCGCGCCTGTAGCATGCCTCGCCGCCCCATCTCGCCCGCTCTTTCGCCGTCTGCCAGCAGGGAGCGGAGCGCCCGGCTCCATGCGCCTACATCCTCCGGGCCGGCCAGCTCACCCGCGTCGCCCACCACCTCAGGCAACGACGAGGTGTTCGCAACTACAACGGGTGTGCCGCATGCCATCGCTTCGAGAGGAGGCAGGCCGAACCCTTCGTAAATTGATGGATAAGCGAATACGCTGGCGATATTATACCACAGCGCCAGTTCCTCGTCAGGCACGCGGCCCAGGAAGCGCACTCGCCCACTTGAGGTCAGCCCTAGCTGCTCGGCTGTGGAGAAAATCTCGTCGTAATACCAGCCTTTGCTGCCTCCTATTATGAGGGTTACATCTGAGAATGCCGGGTCGTCGGCTATTGGCCGGAACGCATTCAACAGCATGGTGAGGTTCTTCCGAGGCTCCAGGGTGCCCACGTAGAGCGCCACGCGCCCGCTAATCCCCTTCTGGGCGCAAAAACGGTCCCGATCGTCCTGAGGCAGAGGCTTGAACCGCTCGCCTACTCCGTTGTGGATGGTCGTGACGCGCCCAGGGCGCACGCCCAGAAGCTCTATCACGTCCTTCCGTGTGGCTTCTGAAACGGCAATTATATGGTCCGCATGGCGGGCTGACCACCCCGTCATTACTGCCAGGTAAACGCGCTTGGCGGGGTGGAAGCCCTGGGGATAGCGCAGGAAGATGAGGTCGTGTATGGTGATTACGACGGGGCAGGGGCTGAACAAGGGCCGCACGTTGACCGGGCAATGCAGCAGGTCCAGCCGAGCGCCTGCCGCCGCGAAGGGTAAAACCGCCTGCTCCCACGCGATACGCACAGGGGCATTCACGGTAGGCAGTCGGCTTTGCGATAGCTTCAGGTTGCGCGCCTTGCCCGCCAGGAAGTCCTGGGAGATAGGGGCGTTACCCGTAAAGGCCGTCAGCTTGATGTGGGGGTCCGCCTGGGGCAGCTTGAGGAGTAGCTCGTAGATGTAGCGGCTCAGCCCGGCCTGGCGGTAGTTGGAGGTGAAAGCCAGCAGGTGAGCATTTATTCCGACGCGCATAGAAGAATTATAACCGCTTGACGCTGCCGGTGGAATAGGTTATAATCTTTTGTGCGCGACACGCGCTTTGTAATGGGGATGTAGCTCAGTTGGGAGAGCATCACACTGGCAGTGTGAGGGTCTGGGGTTCGAGTCCCCACATCTCCACCGACCGATTGAATACAAAAAGGGGCGGATGTTCTAAATCCGTCCCTTTTTCGCTGTTTCTGACGGGCAATTTGACAGTCCTTGGTGTTTAGGTGACTTAATGATTGAAGAACAGCCAAAACCGCAAGAAATGCAGCCATGTGTCGTCATTGACACAAACTCCTGGCTGTCAAGCCTGATGTTGAGAAGCGGCACTGGAGCTGCCCTACTTCATTATCTGAATCGTAGCGGGGGTAAGTTGGGGCTTTCCGAAGTTGTGGAGAAGGAAACGAGAGCTCACATCCTGCAATATACATTGGAAGCTATAAAGGACATTGAGAAGGGCTTTCGGACTATTGGTGCAATTGTGGGTGCGCATAGCAAGTATGAGGTGCCTACGGAGCAGGCGATAACTGATGGAATTGAAGCCCGCTTCCAAGCACTGAATACCCTAATCGTCCCGGTACCAATGACCCTTGAGCATGCAAGGCGCGCCCTAGACCGGGTAACCGCCAAACTTCCACCAAATGTCAATAAGGAGCAATTCAAGGATTCATTGATTTGGGAAGCAGCACTCGACCTCGGGCATACGTATGGAGTTCATTTCGTTAGCAAAGACAAACAGTTTTACAAGGGTCAGAAATATGACGACGGGCTTGCCAGCCAGCTTGCAACACAGTGTCAAGAACGTGGTATTGAGTTGCACATCTACGAGGACCTCATGCAATGCTTGGCCGTGCTTGCAGAACAAGCACCAGGACTTGATAAGAACGAGGTTGCCTTGGTAATTTCGGCGGAAATTGAATCAGACACGCGGTTCGGTAGTGTGAACCAGGGATTAGCTCTGGGACCGCTAATCCATCACGAAATTTCGGCTTACTATACAGAGCAGTATGACGTTCTTGGAGTGGAGTTTGAGCTTACGTATGAAGGTTCGGAACTCGAAAGTTATCACAGGATTCAATTGTCGACCCGTCAGGCTCGGTCCCGTGCAGACGCGACGATAACTATAAAGGGCGATTGCTCATACTCTATGACAGACGGAAGAGTTAGCGGCACCCTGATTGACAGAATAGAATTCCGCCGGAAAAACGAATCTAGGGAAGAGATGCTCAATGCACCGGCCATTATATTCTTATCGAGCATTATAGGGGGCCCACGTGAAATACCCTTCAGTATACGAGAACCTCTGGATCGTTAGGACAATGAATACAGGCTGCGCGAGTTATTCGATGCACCCTGTTGAATTGTCCCCACCTCCTTGAATACCTAGTCATTCAGCATCAGGTCATATGGTCGCATAAGTTAGCAACCGGATTGTACGGGTCTCGTTTCACCCTATTAGCTTTTCAATTATTGGAGATAACCATGTCTTCTCTAACGAAAACCTACTACACACCTGAGCAATATCTTGCGCTTGAGCGTGAGGCGGAATATAGGAGCGAGTACATCAACGGCCAGATATACCCAATGAATGGTCAGCCATATGCTATGTCTGGGGCGAGCGAGGAACACAACCTGATCGTTGTCAACGTACTACGAGAAGTAAGCGTGCAATTCAAGGGTAGACCCTGCAAAGTATATGTAACCGACATGCGCGTCAAGGTCAGCCCTACAGGTATGTACACCTACCCCGATATTGTAGCTGTCTGCAACAAGCCCCATTTCGAGGACGAGCGGGTAGACACACTCCTCAATCCTACCGTCATAATCGAGGTGCTATCCCCCTCCACCGAAGCTTATGACCGGGGCGATAAGTTTGCGCACTACCGCAAGCTGGCCTCGCTGACCGACTACGTGCTTGTATCACAAAATACGGCGCGAGTAGAGCATTACGTCCGGCACAGTGAGGGGAGCGGCCAGTGGGTGCTTACCGAGATCAGCGGTTCGGACGGCGTACTTCGCCTGATTTCTATCGGCTGCGAAGTGGCCCTCAAGGACGTATATGACAAGGTCAACTTGCAGGAGGGTGGACCGGGGCACTAGATCCCCAGGGTGAGAGCGCCTGGGGCGTGGCTGGTCTGAAAGGTCAGCCACCTACAGATTAGTAGCTACTTACTTGATGGAAAACAGCCTGTCAATAGGTGAGTTGCGAAAACTCGGCGGCATGTAGCTCTCGATGAGCGTCGTATTTGGGCCGCTACTATTAGAGGAGTTGCCTACTGCCCATGCTCGCTCTCCGAGAACGGTCATAGCCATAAGCAGGCTTCCCGTTCCCGGCGTGGGACTGCTGACCTGCTCCCAGGCTGTGTTGTTCCACCGCAAAATCATCGTGGCAGTGCCGGGATAAGCGCGAGGTAGTGCAAACACGTCGGGCGGCACGATGGTGGCGCTCCAGCCCGTAGCCCATACCTCCCCTGCCTTGGTTATTCCTACACCCCGTAACTGGTGAAAAGCCGCACCTGGTACGTCATAACGAGGTAGCGCACTCCAGCGCTGTCCATCCCAGCGTATGGCAAGAGTATGGTAAAGCCCATCTTGCCCTATGTAGGCACCAACAGCCCATACGTTATTAGGCCCAAGCGCAGCAACGCTCGACAGGAAACCCTCTGTCGCATCGCCCGGCATTGGTACCTGTACGAGGCTCCAACCTGTACCATCCCAATGCATGGCGAGCGGGCGCAAATTTGCGAGGGAAGGACTCGTCGTTGTTACTCCTATGGCCCAGGCGTCCGTGCTGGAAATGGCGGCTACACTCCCAAGTGCGTTGAATCCGGGAGCATTGGGGCTGGGAACAATCTGCCAACCAATACCGTTCCAATGCATCACCAGCGTCTTGTTGAGGTTGCCGGGCGTGTTATATGTGCCAACTGCCCATATATCATCCCGGCTCACAACCGACACATCAAGTAGAACATTACCACCGCCATTGGGAGATGGGTTGGGGCTGGGTACAATACTCCATGCGGACCCGTTCCAGTGCTCGGTCAGAGTATATTGATTTGACCCACTGTAGTATGAGCCTACAGCCCATGCGTCTCTGGTCCTGGCAGCTCTGCCCGTAACAACCTCTACTGATACGAGAATATTAGAGCCGGAACCTTGATCCGGGCTTGGGACGATCTGCCAGGTGTTGCCATTCCAACGCTGAATAAGCGTATCACCTCCGCTGTCGGTCGTATTGGAAGTCCCTACCGCCCAAACATCATACGCAGAGCCAGCCGTGAAGCCTGCGGATATACCCAGTAAGATATTAGTCGCGGTACCCACGTTCGGGCTAGGATCCTGGTGCCATTGATAAGGTGGAGCGTTAGAGGCTTTATGCACCTGCGCGGTTGCTTTAGCTGTTGAGGAAACTGGTCCGGTGAAGGCAAATAAAGCGGCCATGAGGCCGCAAGTCGTGAGTGCGATAGATAATTTGCATAAGCGCATTATTATCCCCTTTTGTTCGATATGCCTGGTCGAATAGTCTATAGGCATCCTACTACGAAGGGCAATATATGGCAATCCAACATTAGTACTACTCGTAACACTGCGGTTGTATGTCGAGCGCTTGGTTAGCCCGCAGGTCGGTTGCCAGTTCTCGCTGTATATCCTCCAGGTTGTTGTAGATTAAGCACAACCCCTTGCGCGCACCGCCCGGCGGGACCGAGAGTTCCAGCGCGTACAGACTCTTTCTGGCATTCTCCGTTTGTGTTTACCTCCGCAAGTCAATTACCCTGGGACATCCCCAGGCTGCTGCTTTGCTGCTAACTTCGCCGGCGCGACCCGTACAACCTGCTCGTTCTTATACGTGGCGAAGCCAGGCGGCGCATTGGGCACTCGCCTAACGTACTTCCTCTCCGTGTAGACCACGTCAACATGTGCCTCAGCGCGTAGCTTGCTGTAGGCTGCGGCCAGACTTGCGGCTTCCTGGATGTCCTGCTCCGTCACGCCCGGCTCCGTGCGCAGGATTACGTGGCCGCCTGGGACGTTCTGGGCGTGGAACCAGAGGTCTTCGGGGGCGGCGAGGCGGAAGGTGGCGATCTCGTTCTGGCTGGCGGTGCGCCCCACGAGGATGTGCGCGCCGTACCTCGTCCTAAGGCGCAGGGGTTGGGGCGTCTTATCCTGGGGCTTGCGGCCTTTGCTTTTCGCAGGCTTCTGCTTGTTGTCGTTCTTTGACTGCTGGGGCAGGCTCGCGCCGGACCTTGCAAGGCGAAGCTCGTTTTGGACAGCCCTGATCTCGTCGTGAGTTGCTGCCAGGTCAAGGCTGGTAAGCAATTCATCCGCGAAGCGCACCCCTATCTCGGCACCGGCTATCTTCTCCGGTAGCCCCTCGTGGGCCGATTGCGCCTTGCGGTACTCTCTGAAGAGCGCCTGGGCGTTCTCCACAGGGGTAAGGTTCGGGTCGAGGTCAATGGTCAACTTCTCTTCGGGTATTTCAAGCTTGCGCTGCCCAGGCTCAAGCGTGTGCATGTAGGCCAGCAGGAACTCGCCCTTGCGCCGCAACTCTTCCTGCGCCTCGGCACGGGTCCACTCTTCCCGCAGCGCGAAGAGCTTGCGCTCGTCTCGCTTCTTGATCTCCTCTATCTCGGCGCGCACCTGCGACTTGAGGGCGCTATGCCCGCCCAGGCTCTGCACGCCAACAAAATACTTGCTCGCGGCTTCCGACACGCTCGCGCAAGGTTCCAGGGTTGCCCCGCCATGCTCAAGGTGGGTGAGACGGTAGGGCGCGAAGTCTACGGGGTGGCGCTCGTCCTCCCCTCGCTCACGCCATGCGAGGGTCGGCTCCCACTGTCTCGTCTCCTCAAACGAGAACAGGGCTTGAAGCTCATGGAGTAGCCTTGTGAGCATCGCGGGCTGCGGGGCGATCTGCTCTGCGGCCCGCGTAGTGTCGCCCAGGGCGCGGAACACAACTTCGCGGGCGAGCGTGGGGCTTACACCCGAAAAGCCGCTCACCAATCCCTTCCAGGCGGCAGCGCCTTTGTCCTCCTCGGCTGCTTTGGCAAGCTCGAGCGACATGGCGTTTATGGAGGTGTGCATGGGGTCGCGCTTCTCCTGGGGTGGAGGCTCGACGTAGGGCTGGTGGGGGAGGGTGGTCCTGTAACGGTTCAGGCTGGGGGGTATGCGCTTTATGCTGTCGAGGATGATACCGTCCTCGCCCACAAGCACGATATTGCTCATACGCCCCATCACCTCCACTATCAACTGGATCGTAACGAGAGGCGCGTCCGGCTCTTCCTCAACTTCATCGCCGGTATGCCTAAAGTCCCCCTCAGAATGGTACTCTTGGTGCTTGTCAGGGTAGAATCTTTTGGCTATACTAAGTCCAAGTATGCGCTCATGCCGGGGCTGCCACACATCCAACAGGGTGCCGCCACGAACGTATTTCCTCAGCAACAGAAGGAGTGGCGGGTGCTGCTCCGGGTCGCGGCTCGGCGCAACGGAAGTGAGGTGGACGCGAGCGTGCTGAGGGTGAGCCGACAGCAGCAGGTGGCTCCTACCCATGCCTGAACGGTATATCTCAAGGCTGAGGGCCAGGGGGCCGGGCATAAGCAGGTTCTGCACACGCCCGCCGACGATTGTATCTCTAAGTTCCTGGCGGACAGCGGCTATAGTTAGCGCGTCGAAAGGCATAAGCGGTCTCGATGGAGGTGTTTGGAGGCAGTATAACAGGTGAGCCAGAAATTAGAAATCAGAAGTCAGAAATCAGCTTTCTGGCCTTTCCAACACTAACTTCTAATTTCTGACTTCTGACTTCTGATTTCTGATTTCTAACTTCTACCAGGGGGAGCATGGGGAAGGCAGCGCAACAGGTCGAGGCATTGGAGCAGGTACAGGAGTTGGTGGCCGCGCAAGGGACGGTGCTTGAGTTCGAGCAGCACGTCAACAGGCCGGCGCCTCCTCTGCTGGTGGTGCTCACCGGCCCGTCGGGGGTCGGCAAGGATGTGACGCTGGCGCGGATGAAGGAACGGGGAGTGCCTTTCCATTACGTGGTGACAGTGACCACCAGGGCGCAGCGGCCCGGCGAGATAGACGGCACGCACTACACTTTCATATCGCGGGAGGAATACGAGCGGAGGCGAGCGGGCGGCGAATTGTTGGAGCACGCCGAGGTCTACGGGAACTACTACGGCATCCCGCGCAACCAGGTCGTAGACCCGCTCAAGAGCGGCACGGACGTGATAATGAAGCCCGACGTGCAGGGAGCGCGCAAGATAAAGGAATTGGAGCCGGACGCGATATTTATTTTCCTGGCTCCACCCAGCATGGAGGAATTGGGGTTGCGGTTGTATTACCGCAAGACGGAGGACCTCAAGGAGCTTGCCACGCGGCTGAAGCTGGCGGGACAAGAGATGCAGGCGCTTAGCGACTTTGACTACGTAGTGGTAAACCACCATAAGAGGCTGGATGAGACTGTAGAGGCGATCAAGGCGATAATCCAGGCCGAAAAATGCCGGGTTCATCCTCGCAAGATTCGGCTGCTTGAAGATAAATGATCGCCGCAAAACGGTAGCTGGTAAGTGGTCGGTGCCGGTAGCTTAGAGTCAGTTGAGCTATGCTATGCCCGCGCAACGGGCCTGAGAGGGACAAAGTCTAATGAAAGCATTCATGTTGGATACGGAAACAGAGCGGCTCCTGGCAGAGGGCAAGGCCGCGGCGCGCAACGGCGATAAGAACGCCGCTCGTACTTTGCTGACCCAGGTGGTAGAGCGCGACCCACACAATGAGCAGGCCTGGATGTGGCTGAGCGGTGTGGTGGCCGAGCCTGAAGAGCAGCAAATCTGCCTCGAAAACGTGCTCGTCATCAATCCCCACAACACCAAAGCCCGCAAAGGTCTTGATTTCATCAGCGTAAAGACGGGCATGGCCCCAAACGTCCCGCCTCTTGCTATAGCTGAAATGGACCTGGGCAACCCAAGCGAATATACGTCTCCTCTTGGGACGAGTCCCCTGTCAGAGAGTACCTTGCACGAGGAGACCCCTCCGCTACCGGGCGACGCTCCTTTCTCCTTCTCAAGCGAGCGCGAATCGACTTCCACCCTCCCCTGGCTGCAAGCCGACGATTACAGCGACGCACCCGATGTCGCACAGTCGCCCATGCTGTCACAAGATGCTGCAAATGGAACAGGCGCATCCTGGGCCGCGTCGAGCCAGCCGGACGGCGCGGAAAATAAGTTCGACTTCTTCGATATGCCCGACGTGGACGCGATGCCTCCCTGGGTCCAGCCTGAGCCTGGCGGGGAAGGCATGGCGGGTGAGGCTCAGAACTATAGCGGCGAGGCGCTACCGGCATACGCCGCCAAAGCGGAAGGCATATCCGTCCCGGCAGATGACCACCTGGACGGGGTAAACTTTGACCTTTCGCCCTTCTCTCATGAGACGCCGGGTGGCGGTGGATTAGATTTCCCGGCATACGCGGGGCAGGTGGGGATGTCGGGGGCGGGTGAGATGGAGCTACCTGAGTGGTCCATGAGCGGCGTGCTACCTTCCATGCCACCGGGTAGTGAATTTGCAGGCGCGAACGGCATGGGCGACATGCCCGCGCCCTTCGATCCGTTCAATCCCCCAGGCGGCTCAAGCATGGGTCCTATGGGACCCTCTTTCGACGCGCAGCTACCCTCGCCGGGCGATTTGCCCGGGTACGATGGTGGGGGCGCTGACCAGGCGCAGCCCTGGTACTTACAACAGGCAGTCGGCGGCAATTCAGGCTCTCTCTCGGCCATCGCTATGCCCAACCAGGGGATGCCCGCCAGCGAAAGTCAGCAGCCGTCGCGCGGCAAGAAGGAGGCTACGGCCACCATAGACTGCCCCAACTGCCACGAAAAGGCGGCGGATACCGCGCTTGCCTGCCCCAATTGCCGGTACAGCTTCTTCGTGAATTGCCCCAACTGCCACGAGCTTGTAGATACCAGCGACGCCAGGCAGAACACGACCGAACCCTGCCCCTACTGCAAAGCCAAGATAGACAGGATGGCGATGGGCCTCGAAGGCACAGATGGGGCGATGCCCTACAAGTCGGAGAGCATGGCAGGTGTGCGCGGCCAGTTCCCCACGATGAAAGACTACGTTACCGCCACACCCGGTAAGCGCGGGCTTAGCTTCCGTTGGATGGTTGACGTGCTCTGGCTCATGGTTATCGTAATGACAGTCTGGGCGCTAACCCAACTTCCCACATGGCTGCACTTGACGGGCCAGTACTAGTAGAGTTACTATTAGCTTTACGAACCGTGACAATTTTAGATTTTGGATTTTAGATTGCTTCTGCTTTCGACCTTATCTAAAATCCAAAAACTAAAATCTAAAATTGGCAGTCCTGGGGGTTTGGCGTGTCCTACGATAGCGAAACCGAGGTTGAGCGCACCCCACCGAGAGGCAAAGTCATCAGTTTGCAGGGGCACCAGGCTGCCGAGCAGGTACTGGATGACTTGTCGCGCGCCACACGGCACAGCCGGGATTATGGCCGCCTCGTGCGTAAGGCCGCCGATCTGGGCCTACCAATGCTGGCGGCGGTCGTTCGCCACCTCGACTCGGCTCACCCTACGCGCCTCGCGATCCTGGGCGACGTTTTGCTTGCCTATTCTCCCCAGGCGGAAGGGCTTGACACCCTCACCCGCGCCGCGACCGACCGGCGCAACAGTGACAACCGCCGCATGGGCGCTATCATGCTCCTGTGCAACTATTACCCGCACCTGCCCGTATCAGAAGACTTTCTATCCGGCTTACGCAACCCCATAGGCACGGCGGCGCGCGCTCTCGTGAGCGTTCTGGGCGAGTGCGCGGACGACCCGGAATTGCTTACGGGGTACGCTGGCTTCCTGGCCGCTTTGCTTTCGCAGCCTGTAGACATGCTGTACGCCGCGCTGAACAGGATAGCTGACATGTCTGACGAAGGCGCTGTCTCTGCCCTGCGTCTGCTCGCGCTGCACCCTCACCCCGACCTCATGGAAGCTGCGGTGGAAGCGTTGGGGGCGAGGGTGTCGGTGAGCGCCATACGATCCCTTACGATGCTGGAGCCTAACCTGCCCGGCGAGCCTGCCCACGTAGCTTCACGCCTGCTCCATAAGATACGGCTCAGTGGACTCTACGGCGCGGAGTTCGCTCCTCAGAGTGAGCATGCAGGACGGGCCATCTTAAGTGCGGTGGATGGGCGCGGCAGGAGGATGCTCTGGCTGCATGTGCCTTCGACCTCTGCCGCCAGTCGCCCGGTATTTATGGGATTGCTGATGAGCGACTACGCGGGGCTGATTGAGCTTGTGGGCCCCGTGGGCCGCTCAACCGACGCCGTTCCAAAGCCGCCAAACCCCGGCCCGGTTGGCACCCTGTACCCTCCGATGGTGTACAAGCTTCCTGACATTCCCGCCAACCTCGCGACGGTCTCCTGCGTGGAAGTACCCTATGGCTATGGCTTGCGCCTCTTGCGGAAGGCGGTCAGCAGGAACTGGCTGACGGGCACGCCCCTGCCTCTGGAGTACCAACTGCTGTTCAACCTGGTGTGGCAATTCGGCCAGGGGAACGGCGATGAGGAGAGCTACGTTGCGAGATTTGTAGAGCGCGATGACCGCAGCCTCGCTGAGAGCGAGAGCGAGCTATTGTTAAACTCGCTGTTCGACAATTGGTACCTGGAGAGCGCGGGGGTGCGGCAGGTGGCAGAAGAGCTTGCCGCTCTCGATTACGACTTCTCACATGAGTTGACGGAGGACAACTGGCGCATCTTACTGCCCTCGATCATCAGGCTGGCGCACGATGAGTTTGGCCCGGAGCTAAGGATGCGCTATGCCAATCGCCTGCGCCTGATGTCCGAGTGGCTGCGTTTCTCCGACCAGCACCATGACGCCGATCTCGCGGCTTCGGCAGCCTATACCATCGTCAATTCCCCGCCGGAAGCCAACCTCTTCGTCCTCAGACTCGTGCAGAAGGGCATCCTCGTCGCCCTCAGCGAGCTAACCTTCGACCTTCGGTAATTTTGAATTTTGAGTTATGAATTTTGAATTTTAAGTTTCTCCGCTATCACAGCTCCATTCAAAATTCATAACTCAAAATTCAAAATTGATCATTCCCACGCTTCGCCGTGTATGGTGGGAAGGAGGCGTGTTGCCTTGCCGCTTTTGAGCTCGTAAAGGACGTAGACGTAGACCCACCTGTGGACTAATTTCCTGCCGGGGAGTTGTGGGAACTCCGGGCCTTGCCACTGGTAGAGTGCCCATCTTTGTCCCTGCGGCCCCTCACCGAACGCATCAGCGGTTATCTCCCCGCTATCAAAGTGCGCGCTCTCAACCTTCAAAGCGCGGGTGACTGTGACGAAGTCGGGCAGAGAGAGCGATGCGTAGTCCACGCTTGCAAGGTTTGCGGCGGCTGTGCGGATGGCTTCGCCAATCGCGGGGGGCGCTTGCCTGTAGCTGCTCCAATCGCTGCCTGCGGCGGTCGCCTCTATCCAACCGACACTGCCCTCTGACTTAGCAATAGACTCCCTGGGTGATGCGGTCTCAGCAATGGGCGTAACTTGGATACCTCCTGGCGCTTGCGCTGCGGGCGTGGGGGAACCTGCACACGCACTCAGTACACAGATCACTGCCAAGCTCAAAGTGATGGGCGCTAAGAAGCGTGTCATTGCGTCGCCTCAAGGGGCAGGCTGCAATTTTCATTAGCTATGGTGGCGTGTCGGGTCATGGTTACTCAGTATATGAACGAGTGAGAGGGCTTGTCAAGAATTCTATGCTTGACAAGGCTCATGGTATGAGCTAACAATAAGCTGAAAGAAGCCCTGATAAAAAGGTACGCAAGGGATTCCCGGACAGATTCTGACTAGAAAACGTAAGAATAAAAGCGTCGAGGTACACATGGGCGGAAACATCCTGTCTTTCACTGACTTTAAGGTGCCTGATGATTTCAGCGTGGCACCGTTCGAAGCTACCTATAACCGTGTGATTACCAAGTTCACAAATTCCTCTTACAAGGAATTTCTCCATGCATGGTTAGGCATTCCTTATCGGTTCCTTGCTTGTACAGAACATGATATGGCGTTCCGCGCATCTATTCAACGGGCTGGAAATAACCCGCCACGGCCTGAACACTACGTGCAAGACCGAGAGTTATTTGGCTTCTTTATAACAGGTCTTTCGGCTATAGAATGTTGCTATTATGGTCTACATGCTGTAGGTAATTTACTTAACGCGAAGACCTTTCCAATGGGCGATGAGCCTCAGAAAAAGGTAGTGGACCTAAAAAAAACAGTAGAGAGGTTTAAGAAGGCATTTCCGGACGATAAGTTCCATGAAGAAATGGGCAGTATATGCAGCATGAAACAGTACCTAGAGTGGAACAATATACGCAACGTTCTGGCTCATCGTCTGTTGCCTGGGCGTACTGTCTTTCTTACTATGAATCCGGCCTCACCAAGCAGGGGTAAAGTTCTATGGAAGGATGACATTGAACTTGATGCCTACACAACCTCATTACGTCGTGCTTGGCTTGCCAAAACGCTTAATGCACTCCTTGTTGCTGCAGACGGCTTTACACAGCGCCATTTATAACGCTAATGGGATTTGGATGTCGTGTGTAGGCATAGAGAAGCACAAGATGAGCATCATCGAAGGGGTAACTTTCACACGGCGCGGTTTGGCGGCGGGGGCACGGCGCACCCTGCCGCTTGCGATTAGCGTTTTCTCCTATGGGGCCGTATTTGGGGTGCTCGCGCGGCAGGCGGGCTTGAGCATGGCGGAGACGGCGCTGATGAGCGGGCTGGTCTTCGCGGGTGCGTCTCAGTTTATCGCGTTGGAGCTTTGGGTGGCCCCTCTGCCTGTGTTTACCTTGATCCTCACGACGTTAGTGGTGAACCTGCGCCACCTCCTAATGGGTGCGGCGTTGCGGCCCTGGCTGTCGCGGGTGTCTACGCCGAAGGCTTACGGCTCGGTCTTCTTTATGAACGACGAAACGTGGGCGCTGACCGTGCGTGAGCTAAACGCGGGAGGCAAGGATGTAGCCTTTATGCTGGGGAGCGGCCTGACGATGTTCGCCGCCTGGGTGAGTTCGGGCGTCCTGGGCCAATTCGTAGGCGCGAACCTGCAAGAGCGGGACATCACGCAATGGGGGCTTGATTTCATCTTCACAGCGGTATTCGTGGCCCTGCTGGTGTCTCTTTGGAGGGGGCGAGGCGACATCCTGCCCTGGGCGGTGGCGGCTGCGGTGGCCCTGGCTACGTGGTGGCTCCTGCCCGGCAAGTGGTATATCCTCCTGGGCGGGCTGGCGGGCAGCTTAGTCGGGGCTTTGCGCGATGACGATTGACGCGGTAACCTTGCTGACCATCCTGGGGATGGCGCTCGTCACTTACGCTACGCGGGCGGGTGGGCTGTGGCTTATGTCACGCGTCAATCCTTCTCCTCGCGTGGAGGCATGGCTGCGCCACATACCCGGTGCGGTGCTGATGGCGATAATCACGCCTGCTCTCCTCACCAATGGACCTTCTGATGCGATGGCTGCGCTCGCAACCGCCCTTGTGGCGGCGCGCACCCGCAACTTGCTGTTGGCAATGGTGGCGGGGGTGGCTGCCGTCTGGTTGTTACGCAGGCTGTTCGGGGCGGCATAACGCGGACGCTAGCTGACGCTATCTGTTATAATAAGCAGTATATAAACAAGAAAAGAATCTTAGAATTCAGAACACGGTATATAACGTAAACAATCATACAAGGAATACATAACAGAATGGTGTCAGTACGTTCAGGACTTACTACACAGAGCGATTGTGATTTTGACGCGGCACAAGGTGATGGCCGCATGCCTTCCCTGACACGCGAAGAGTGGGATAACCTCCTGCGTGATGCTGCCTCCAACGTGGTCTTTATGACGTGGGAGTGGCAGCGCGCGTGGTGGCGGCACTTCGGCTCTCAGGAAGGCTGTCAGCTTCACCTGCTATCTTTGCGTGATGAAAGAGGAGCGTTGGTGGGCATCGCTCCTCTTTTTATTGAGCACGCGCCCCTGCCTCCCTTCAAGGAATACGCCAGGGGAGAGCAAAGACCGGTGGGGGAGGGCGAGCCGCTCCGCATCGTGCGCATAGTGGGCGGCATCGAGGTCGCGGACTACCTGGACGTGATAGCCCCCGCAAACCGGCTGCCCGAAGTATGGGCCGCCGTCCTGGATTACCTGCTGGATAAGCGCGACGAATGGGATGTGATTGACTTCCACTCTCTACCAGAGTCGTCGCCATCCAGGGAGTTACTGCCTGCGCTTGCTGAGGAGCGGGGGTTGGATTGCCGGGTCTTCCCGGAGGATGTCTCTCCCGTGCTCGAATTGCCGGGCGACTGGGATACCTACCTGATGAGTCTCCGCAAGAAGGACCGCCACGAATTGCGGCGCAAAGTACGCAAACTGGAAGGGCGCGACGACGTGAAGTGGCGCTTGGTCCCCGCAAAGCAGCGAGAAGCCATGATTGAGGGTATGCGGACTTTCCTCGACCTCCACCGCCTGAGTGGTGCCGACAAAGCCTCCTTCATGGACGAGAAGATGGCTGCCTACTTCCTGGACATGGCTTCCAGCTTATCCGATACGGGCTGGCTGGACCTGGCTATCCTGGATGTGGCGGGCGAGCCTGCTTCCGCCTACTTTTCGTTCAGCTACGGCGACAGGCTTTACCTGTACAACTCCGGCTACGACCCGCAATTCGCCTCATACAGCGCGGGCGTGGCCCTGCTGGCCTACCGCATTCACAAGGCGATACTGGAAGGCTTCAAACACTTCGATTTCCTGCGCGGTGACGAGCCATACAAGTACGATTTCGGCGCGAAAGACACTTATGTTTATAGGGCATTCCTTTCGGCTAAACGTAAAACGTGAACCACAAAGGCACAAAGAACACTAAGCTGATATAAATGGAACCGCAGAGACGCTGAGATAATTTAGAAGGACTACTGAGATCACGCATCACGTTTCACGCATGAAAAATAAAGTGGAGAAAATAAGATAATCATGTGTAAGATAGCCATGATAAGCATGCATACTTGCCCGCTGGCGTGTCCGCAGGCGTTACTGGGGGGGCGCGAGACGGGGGGGATGAACGTTTACATAAGTGAGTTGAGCAAGGAACTGGCGCGTATGGGGAAGAGCGTTGACGTGTTCACGCGCTTCCAGGATACGGCTACCGACCAGGTGCAGTGGCTTGGCCCCGATGCGCGGGTAATCCATCTGCCGGCAGGTCCGAAAGCCCCTTACGACAAGAATAAGCTGCCCAACCACGTGGACGAGTTTGTAGCGGGCATAAAGGAGTTCGCCAGGCGGGAAGGTATCTGCTACGACCTGATACACAGCCATTACTGGGTGTCCGGGCTGGCGGCGCGTAAGCTACAACAGGACTGGGGCGTGCCGGTGGTGCAGATGTTCCACACATTGGGCGCGCTGAAGAACAAGGTAGCGAAGGAAGAGATCGACCGCGAGCCGGGGGGGCGGATAGAGACCGAGCGCAAGGTAATGGGATGGGCCGACAGGATAGTAGCGGCTACTCCCCTCGACAAAGCGCATATGTCCTGGCACTATGGTGCCGATACGAGCAAAATCACAGTTATACCTGCCGGGGTGGATACGGAGCTTTTCCACCCGCGCGACCGGGCCGAGGTGCGCCGACAGCTTGGCTTGCCTGATCTGGATACGCCTATCCTACTCTTCGTGGGGCGCATCGAGCGGTTGAAGGGGATTGACACTCTGCTAGAATCGGTGGCGGTAGTGAGCCGCTTCTGCGCGGGGCGCGACCTGAAGGTGCTGATCGTGGGAGGCGGCGGGCAGACCGAAGCCGAGAACGCCGAGCTACGGCGCGTGGTGCAACTCCACCGCGACCTCAACCTGGAAGACCAGGTGGAGTTCGTCGGCTCGAAGCCACAGGAGATGTTGCCCCTCTACTATTCGGCGGCGGACATCACCATAATGCCGTCGCACTACGAGTCGTTCGGGCTGGTGGCTGTGGAGTCTATGGCTTCCGGCACGCCGGTGATAGCATCCGATGTCGGCGGGCTGTCGTACACCGTCAGGGACGGCGAGACCGGCTTCCTGGTGCCCCACGAGAACCACTTCGCCCTGGCCGAGAAGGTCCATGCTCTCTTGAAAGACCCCCACATGCGCCAGGAGATGGGCGAGCAGGCGGCCCGCCACGCCTCACAGTATTCGTGGCACAATATCGCTGCTCAGATAGTAGAGGTCTACGACCAGGAAATCTCCGCGCGGTGCGGTATGGCCTGCCGGTGCGTGTAGAGTTTGCTTTTTCGCGTGCCGTCTGCTATAATAGGTGCTGGCCTTAAGATAGGTGTTATTCTGAAAGAGATTTGATCCGGCACTGATACTGCCTGTATATTTGGGAGGATGTTTTGGCGAATACTAAGTCCGCACTCAAGAGGATACGCTCCGGCGAGCGCAAGCGGATGCGCAACAAGCCGATACGCACCGCGCTCAAGACCTACGTCAAATCGGCGCAGAACAGAATTGTCGCCGGTGTAACAGAAGACGCCGCCGATGCCGTAGTTCGCGCCATCAGCGCTCTCGACAAGGCTGCGGGTAAGGGCATCATCCATCGCAACCAGGCAGCCCGCCGCAAAGCCCGCCTCATGGCGAAGTTCAACAAGATCGGCGCGGGCAAATAATCGTCGTTGCCACGAATCATAAAGGGGAGGCTGTTCAACGCCTCCCCTTTATGATTCCCACGCTTCCTCTACTGGCACATCTCTACTACAAGAGCGTCCAGGGAAAGCTCCGCGTCGGCGCGCCCCATCTTCACGCCGTGATCCAACTCAAGCAGCTTTGAATGGATGAGAAGCAGCTTCTTCATCGAGAACTGGCGGGCCTGGCCTACGCTCTTACGCACGACGAAGTCGCTCAGCCCCGCAGTTTCAGCCATGCGGAAGTCGGGGATTTTGCGGTCGAGCATATCTCTTATCTGGATTAGGGTGCGGACCTGCCAGGCCAGCACGGGTAGTATGCCCTCGGCTGCCGTGCCTCCATCCAGGAGGCGTTGCAACTGCTGTAGCGCCCCTCGTGTGTCGCGGCGGGCGGCGGCTGAGGTCATCTCGAACACGTCGTCCTGCTTGGAGACGAAGCTCATCTGCTTCAGCACCTGCTCGTCAATGAGACCGCCGGGGCCGACGTAGAGGGATAGCTTGTCTACCTCGTTGGCGAGCATATGCAGGTCGGGTAGCGTTGAGGCGAGAGCGTTCTGCGCGCCCTGCGTGATTTTCACGCCCGCAGCCTTGCAGCGTTCTGCCAACCATCTTTCCAGGGCAACCCCTCTGGGCGCGAGGTGCTCTTCCACCTTGCCGTAGCGTGAAGCCGCCTTCAGCATAGTGTTGTTCTTCGCCACGCCGCCACGCTCCACCAGGATGAGCACGCACGATTCGGGCACCGAGCCGAAGACCTTTGCGAAGCCGTCCCCCAGCCCAGGATCGCTCTTTCCCCGGCCCTTTGGCGCGGCGTCGGCTTTGGCCGCAGGCGCAGCATCATCTTCGCCCACAGCCTTGCCGGAACCAAACCGCGACAGCAACCCCTCCACCACGACCACGCGCCTGTCCGCCAGGAAGCCCATAGATTGCACGGCCCTCATCAGCTCGTCGGGCGTGACGCGCGCGCCATCCAGCCTGACAAGGTTGAGATCGCCCAACCCCTCGGCGTCTAGAACGTACTTCTCTATATGTGCTTTCAAAGCCTGAGCCACAAGAAACCGCTCAGGCCCAAGAAGAAGGATTAGCATCTTTGGATTTTAGATTTCCGATTTTAGATTTTCGATTTGGTTTCTCGCTGTGGCTACTGCCCAATCGAAAATCTAAAATCGGAAATCTAAAATAGAAAAACCCTGGGCGTGGCCGTAGAGGTTTTGAACCTGCTCTTCGCAGGTGGGTGCCGTTCTTCAGGTTATTGCGTTACCGCGAAGGGCGTACGCAGCCCCATCCGCTGCCGGCTCCCAAAAAACTAGTTAGGATCAAAACCTTTATACGACCATTGTCACCACAGGGTTTAGGCCTTAAAGATACCACATCACGCACGCGTAGTCAAGCAGGATAGGGGAGGAGTTCTATAACCTCACGCGCCTTAACCGCAAAGACGCAAAGAAATGTAAAGTTCGCTAAGGTTTTATGGTACTTCGCACGGTGCAAATAAATGCCACGTCCGTATGTTTACCGGATGAACAATAAGGTACTTTGCGAACTTCGCGTTTCTTTGCGTCTTTGCGGTTAGAAAAAGCTATCTAGGCCGCCGCTTTATCATTTCGTAGGCGGGGCGGGGGGTCCAATCGCCGTCTATGATGCTGAAGTGGCTGGGGCCGGTGTACCAGGGCTGGAACGTCGAGAAGTTGAGGTTCCACAGGAACATCACGCCCATCCAGGGGTAATACTTGCGCGCCCACTGCATAGCGGCTACCGTGTATATCCCCTGCTCCTCGCGGGTGGTGAAGCGGCAGTCGCCATACCCACCCTCTCGGAAGTCGCTGCACCAACCGTACTCGGTCACCCACATCTGCTTGATGCCATCGCCGTACTTCTCCATGATGGCGCGTTGGTCCTCGATGCGGCGGAAATAGAACTGATTGTTCAGGTTGTAGTAATCGCGCTGGCCTTTTTCGGGATTGATGGGGAAGGCTGGATCGAGGTTAGGGTTGTCGGGCCACTTGGTATCGGGCGGGTTATTGTAGCCGTAGGGGTGGGTGCCCATAGCGTCGAAGTAGGCGCGCACCTCGCCGTCGTTGTACTTGTACATCTCCTCCAAGTAAGTGGTGTCTTTTAGCACGCCCTCCGCGCCCTCGGCCCGCTTACCGAGGGGGTCGTCTATGCCCGTCGGTGTGAGCGCGCCCGCGACCACTACCACGCTCGTGTCAACAGATTTAATTCCTTTGTACGCCTCTTTGAGCATCTCAACGTAGCGTGCGGGGTTGATCTGACCGCTCTCGCCTTCAAGGTTATACTCGTTCCATATCTCGTACGCGCCCACGCGACCCTTGAAGTGGGTGGTCATGGCCTTCATGAAGTCGCCCAGGTCGCGCGGGTCCCTGGGGAAGCCGTGCCCGTCACCCGTCGCCCACTCCGGCGCTTTCACTATGGAGAGCAGCACCTTGACGTTGCGCGATTGAGCGTCGTTCACCACGCGGTCCAGCTCTTCCCAGTGGTACGCGCCCTTGGGGTCCTCGGTATCCTTCCATTCGACCTGCTGCTTCACCCAGGTGAATTGCAGGTCGTTGATCATGTGCAGAATCCGTCCCCGGTCTGAGTAGTAGAGTTGCGCGATCATGCCGTCGCCCACATGGGGGCCTTTTAGGAATTGGCCTCCCGCGTTCGGCTTGGCGGGCTTCCAGAGGGGTTGCGTGACGGGGAGGCCACCGGGTATGGGCGGACCCCAGGCGTTGATGGAAGATTGTAGCTCCATGTAGTCTTTGCCAAGCAAGCCAAGCAGCACGTCATAGGGTGCCTGGTTCTCCGGGTGGAACTCGAAGCGGTTGCGCTGGAAATACTGCACGAGGTACTCTTTGCCGTTATCCGGGTTCTTCTCGTTGAACGGCTCGGAAATGGGATAACCGAAAATCTCAAGGCCACCCTTGCCGCGCCAGTAACTCAAGAAAGGCTCGGCGAGCGAATGCTGCGTGGGTTCGAGGTATATCTTGGCCGGGGTCTCGCGGAAGGGGTCAACCGTCTCGAAGCTGCGGCCCCTGGTAAGCTCTACGCCCAGCAGGCCGAGCAGCACCTCGTTTGTCGTGCCCTTGAACTCAGGGTGGTGCTCGAAGCGATTGCGCTCGAAGTATTGCACCAGGTAGTCTCTGCCGTCGGCCAGGTTGCGCTCTACGCGAGCCGGGGAGATGGGGAAGCCGAAGATGGCAAGCCCACCCTTAGCCTCCCAGTACCTGACGAAGACGGCGGGCACCGTGAAACCCGTCTCAGGGAAAGTGCGGTCGCCGGGGTCGGGTGCCGGTGTGGGAACGGGTGCCTGGCCTGCGGCGGTGGGAGTAGATGTAGCAGGTGGGGTGGTCTGGCCGTAGCTCTGAGTGGTTATTGAGGTGACGACTAATAACAGGATGGACAGGATCGAAAAAGAGACAACCAGTTTCTTACCCACAACTACCCCCCTCTATGGAAAAACAATACTTTCAGGCGACATAGCCGCCTGATTAATAAACGCTTGTGCGAGCGCAACGGTTTTTCCTCTGCGCTCGAATTGGACGGCTAACACTCGTGTCAAGCGTATTCTACTAAATTCCGGGCGCGGAGCAAAGGTTTTGCCCAACTAATCGCGTAATAGCACTACGTTAGAAGTGGGCGAACCCAGCATCCTTGTCATTCTGAGCGCAGCGAAGAATCTCGTCCCTCGCGCATTATCTTGCCTTTAATTTCTTCAATTGCGTCCCCGGCATTGTACGCGAGGCGCGAGATTCTTCGCTTCGCTCAGAATGACAAGGAAACAGGGTCGGCTGTCCCCGACTATTCCCGCTCTGCAACCGCCGTGCTTTACGCAATACATTCACGTTTCACGCGATGGGTATAAAGCCCACCGAGAAGCGTATGTACTGCTCGCTGTAGCCGAAGGCGTTGCCCGACACACCAGATATACCCGTCTGCTCGAATAGGGAGAGCGCGTCTTCTCCGGGCTTGAGCTTGCTCCAATTGTAGATGGTTGTGTGGTCGTCCAGCCCTATATCCTCGAATAGGTTGCGCTCGGCGTTCAACTCGGTAAGCTGATTGCGGAAGTGCTCGCGCCGCAGGTAGTAGAGGGACTTTATCTTGTCCTGTATCTCCGGGCGCTCGTCGAACATCTCCACGTAGGCCGTGAAGCGCAACTGCCACTCCGCGGGCAGCCCCGCCGTAGTGTTGTTCCAAGCGGCGCGCATGAAATCGGCCCATCCAGCGTTCTGGAGGGACACCCAACCGCACCTGTCGCCTGTCAGCGTAAAGACTTTCGACAGGGAGTTGATGAAGAGGGTACGGTCGAGCGCGAAGGGCGTGTTGAGCGCGACCATACGGGCCTTGTCGTCCTCAGCGTCGCCCGTGCCCATATATGCCAGGTCGGCCAGCACCGCAAGCTCGCGGCCATCTTCTTCTATGGCGCGATATACTTCGCTTATCTCCTGGGGTGAATAGGAGAAGGCGGTGGGGTTATTGCTCACCGTGAAGTAGAGCAAGCGCAGATCGGGGTCGTCGGCCAGGGCTTGCTTCATCTGGGCGTATGTCAGCTTGAAGCCGCTCTCCTCGGTGGTCTTCAGCAGCATCAGCTTGACGCCGGCCATCTCAGCCTGCCAGTTCACGACCGCGAAGCCGGGCGCGGGAAAGGCAAAGGTGATAGGGTTGCCGTACTTTTTCTTGAGGTGATAGCCGAAGGAGAGGATCGCCTTGTTGAGCGCATCGAGCGCACCCACGCTGAGGAAAGTCTGGTTAGCGTCGGTGGGGATGCCCCATTCCTTCTGGAAACGGGCCGCCAGCTTCTCCCGGAGATAAGGATTGCCCACGCCGAATACGTCGTAAATACGCATGTCCCAGCCGTAGTCGTTGAGCAGGCGGCGCTCTATATCTTCTTCGCGCCTGTTCAGTTCGTGGTGTACTAGCCCTTCGCTGACGCGTCCTGCTATGCTCTCGCCGGGGAGGATGATGCCCAGTTCTTCGCCGATAGTGGAGTAGTCTACACCGTCTATCTTCTCGGTTATAGTGCGCACATTGACGTCGCCAATCGTGCGGTTGATTATCTCTCTCGCTATGATGTCCGGAGAGATGCCTGCCTTGCGTGCGTTGCCTTGCGCTTCGGCTACCATGCGCGCCATCACGCGGATTGGTGAGGTGCTGGCCCGGTAGATCGGGCGGTACTTCTCCACCACTTCTTTGCGTAGTTGGGCAGTGAACGCGAGCTGCTCTTCTTCGGAGAGCACGCCATTGCCGTTCGCGGAGGAAGGGTGAGTTTCAGGGGTGGGCGTGGCGCTGCCATCGATAGGCGGCTTCTGTCCAAGATTGAGCTTACCGGCGACGTGCGCCGGTCCACTACGCAGATTCATTTAGACGAGTCCTCCGCATTGAGGCACATGGCCGGTAGATTAGAGTATCCCGCGAACGATGTTGGCATCGAGCCTGCGCCCGACCACAGATGCCAAAGTATACTTTGGGCCGTGCGCCATTGTCAACTTGATTCTGTTATAATCGAATACGCCTCTGTCGCGTAGGGATAAGGGACCAGGGGTCAGAGGCTGATGCTATTTCTACGGTAGGGGTGACGCAGCGAGTCGCCCTGGTGGGAATGGCATTTCGTGCTTGCGTGCTGCCCCAGGCAGGGCGACCCGGCGGGTCGCCCCTACGTGACACATTCTTTTTGCTTACTGAGCAGCCGCCAATTGCAAGGGAGGAGCGGTTTATGTCCGGGTCCATGCGCATCGTCAGGGGGCGCGGTCGTTATGCTATCTGCGCGCTCCTGGCGCTGGCGGTGCTGGGGCTGTTGCTGGTCGAACGCACAGCAGGCGCCTCGCCGCGTTCTGCTACCCTCTGGTCGGCTCCCCGAAGCGCGAACGCATTTTCCTTCTTCGACCAGGCTAAACGGCTCGCCGCGCCCATATTCGGCCCCAACGTGCGCGCCAACCAGGACACGACTATATACGCGCAGCACGAGCCTAGCCTGGCGGTGAGCCGCGTCCACACGAACACGGTGATAGTGGCCTCGAAGGATTACCGGCAGGCCAACGTCAAGCGCGTTTGGATAGACGGCTCGACGGACGGCGGCGCGACCTGGCCCGTGCAGGTCCACATGCCCAACCTCCCGGCCACCGACAGCGAGAGCGACCCCGTAGTTATAGCGCGCGACGACGGGCGCATCTACGTCGCCTGCCTCACCACAGGCAACAACGGCATATGGATAACCTGGACGGACGACGATGGACAGACCTGGCACCCATCCGTGCCCGTAATCCAGAACCAGGGTGGGCTGCAAGACAAAGAGTGGTTCGCCATAGACAACAACCCCGCCAGCCCATACTACCACCGCATGTACATGATGTACGTGCCCGACCCCGGCTTCGGTAGCGGCGTGGTGGAGCATCATTCAACCGACGGCGGCCTTACGTGGTCGGGCCAGCAGCCTATAGGCGGCGCAGATACTGAGTATACCTACCCGGTGATAGCGAGCGACGGCACGGTCTACAACTTCATGATGGAGAACTGGGGCTTCGGGCAGACCGGCACGGTGCAGATGACCAAGTCCACCAACGGCGGGGCAACATGGTCAACGCCCCTGGACGTGGCCACCGCGTTCCAGCCCGTCAGCCCTATACGGCAGCCCGACCAGTTCCGCTTCTTCGCCATCATTAGCGCCGCGATTGACCCCATCAACGGCAACCTGTATGTGGCGTGGACCGACAACCGCAACTTCAGCACCAACGGCACGGACGTGGTGTACGTGCGAAGCACCAACGGCGGGACAAGTTGGAGCGCGGTCACACGCCTCAGCCACGACCCTACGGGCGTGGTGCGCGACCACATTACGCCTATGCTAAAGGTGGGCGCGGACGGCAAGCTGCACGCCTTCTGGCTGGATCGCCGCCTCGACCCCAATAACAGGCTCTTCGATAGCTGGTATAGCTCAAGCACCGACGGCGGCAACACCTGGGAGCCGGACACCCGCGTGAGCACGCTATCGCAGGACTTGAACGTGGGGCTGCCCTGCTGCTCCGGCAATTACCCGGCGGGCGACTACTGGGGGCTGGATACAGCGCTCGATACCGTATATGTCGCCTGGAACGACACCCGTAGCGGCGACCAGGACATCCTTGTGTCGAAGGGGCTGATGCACTTCGTGGGGCCATCCACAGCCACCCCCGCAGTGACCGGCACGCCTCCTACAGCGACAACGATCAGCACGGCCACCGGCACGTCAGTGCCTACTAACACCCCAACGGCTTCCGCCACGCCTGTGTGTACGATTAGCGTGTCCAGCAACGACGTGCCCAAGACTATATCACTCGGCGGCACGGTCACATCAACGCTGACCATCAGCCAGGGGGCGAGTATAGCCGATATAGACCTCGTGCTGGGCATCAATAGCGAGGCTACTTCGGGCGGCTTCAGAGTGAGCCTGACCTCTCCAGCGGGCACGACGCGGGTGCTGGTGGACGCGGCCTGCGGGCCTTACGACAATATCTACCTGGACGATGAAGCGTCAGAGCCGATAATGGGGCAGTGTCCGCCTCTCACCCGCCAACGCTTCCGGCCCTACACGCCGCTAACGGCTTTCGACGGCGAGAACCCGGCTGGCACCTGGACGCTCACGGCTACCGATGTGACATCCGAGGCCGAGGGAGAGCTTTTCGCCTGGGGCCTGCTTATCACTGGCAGTGGCCTTTGCCCGACCGGGACGCCGACTTCCTCTACGTTCACCACGACTCCCACTGCTCAAGCGAGCGCCACCGCCACACGCACCGCTACGGCCTCAGTCACGCCGCAGCCTGCGTGTGATGTCACCTGGCGGGTTGTTCAAGCTCCCGACGTCGGTATTCTCAGGGGAGTGGCTGCTATTACGCCTGACGACGTTTGGGGTGTGGGCGATGGCATTATGCATTGGAATGGCAACGCCTGGTTGTCTGTGCCCGTTCCCTCCCTTAACGGCCGTAATGTATCTTTTGCCGATGTGGCCGCGTCAGGACCGGGTGATGTATGGGCTGTTGGCACATATTTCCATCAAACTTACGGGCAGATCACACTTGCCATGCATTGGGATGGCGCTCAATGGAGCACAGTCGCAACGCCTCGTGGCCCTGGCATAACAAACTATCTGACGGGAGTAGCAGTTCTTTCACCAACTGATGCCTGGAGCGTGGGTAGCGGTAGCACGGCGTCCACTCTTGGCTTACCTATAGTCCTGCACTGGGATGGTACTTCGTGGAATCAGGTAGATTTACCCAGCGGAGGATTAAGCGACATATCTGCCTTATCATCTGACGATGTTTGGGTGGTGGGTTCAAGCACTCACTCCCCGGCGACATACCCTCGAAGCCTGATTGCCCACTGGGATGGGGCGAACTGGGACTATGTAGAAAGCCCTGAAATCGGACCGCTCAACGCAGTCGAGGCAATAGCCACCAACGACGTGTGGGCGGCGGGCAATGGTGCCTTCCTGCATTGGGACGGGGCGGCATGGACCGAGGCGGGCAGTGTCACCGGGGCCGCGTCTATCTCGGCTGCATCGGCCAATGACGTTTGGGCGGGCGGCAATTTCATGCAGCATTGGGATGGCGTGGCGGGAGAGTGGGTGGCCGATTTGAGCGCGCCGGACGCCATCATAAACGGAGTAGCCGCCCTCGCCGGAGACAATGTGTGGGCGGTAGGCAGCGACGACAATGGCGATACTCGCATACTACGCTACACAAACCAACGTTTCGCTGACGTGCCTCCCACCAATACCTTCTACCCATACGTGCAATGCCTGACGTGCAGGGGCATCATAAGCGGGTACCCCTGCGGAGGAACGGGCGAGCCTTGCGATGCCGACGATCTCCCTTACTTCAGACCTAACACCAGCATTACACGCGGGCAGATAGCCAAGATCGTGTCAAACTCTGCTGGCTTCAATGAAGAACCAGGCGAGCAGATATTCGAGGACACGCCGCCGGGCAGCCCGTTCTACGTATGGATAAACAGATTGGCGATGCGGGGCCACATGGCGGGCTACCCGTGCGGCACCATGACCTCAGAGCCGTGCGTAAGTCCAGGCAACCGCCCCTACTTCCGCCCCAACGCCAACGCCACGAGAGGCCAACTCGCCAAGATAGTCGCCAACGCCGCCGGGTTCCAGGGCAACCCAGGCCCGCAGATATACGAGGACGTGCCCGCGAGCAACACTTTCTTCGCGTTCATCAACAGATTGAGCAACCGTCAGGTCATGGGAGGCTACCCATGCGGGGTCCTGCCCGGTGGGCCATGCATGCCCCCCGGCAACCGCCCATACTTCCGCCCGAACAACAACGTGACCAGGGGCCAGGCGTCGAAGATAGTAGCCAATACCTTCTTCCAGGGCTGCGAGACACGTATCAGGCCATAGCGGCATCTCTACAGAAACACAAACCCAGGCCGGAATCGAACTCACGTCGAGCTTAATTCCGGCCTGGGTTTGTGTTTCTCAATGCTATGAAGTTTCGTATCAAGGCGGTCGCTGAGCCGGGATGCATGAGGAAGCTATCTCAACATCCTTGTCATTCTGAACGAAGTGAAGAATCTCGTCCCTTGCGTATCATGCTTATAGTACGCTCATCAAACAAGAGGATGCGCGAGGGACGAGATTCTTCACTTCGTTCAGAATGACATAGGATAGATAGTTCGCTTGCGTCTGGTATGTCGGTGACTTTGCATCCGCGCCCGCTTTTGCACAGCCCTTTATGCAACCGGAAGTAACGTTCGGACGTATACATTTGTGCTATGAGCAATGCATACCTTATTGCTATAGCCAGGATAAGCTTCAGGCCGTATGATGGTTTTGAACCAATCAGGTTCTCGAAGAGTAACTAAGATAAGAGCTATAGTGACATAATCAGTAGGGCACGGTTTCTGCTTAAATAGACATCCCACGCGATAAACGTGCCGGTCAAGAGAAGAGTCATATAAGCTGCTGAGAGCAGGAGAGATAATTATGAAACGCACCTACGCCACTGAAGAACCTCGCACCGTTACGCTGGCCGAGCTTTGTGAAGCCCTGGCCGATGGCACCCTACCGTCTCAGCAACAGGAAGGGTTTTACGTCGTGAACAAGCGCGACCTGAACCGATTCGCCCAGCCATTCGACCTGATGAGCCTCATCATGGAGAGGGCTGCCACGAGGCAGCTTGTCGCCGTCAGCTAAAAGTATATTCACAATCAAAAGCAATGGAGGTTGGCGCAATGCCAACCTCCATTGTGATTCATCCCCGAAGACAGCGTGCGGAGCTACTTCTTGTCTTTGTCCTTATCCTTATCCTTATCCTTGTCTTCGTACTTGACGTTGACTTCCTGCTCCCAGTATTTTTGCAGTTCCTTCTCACGCTCGCGCTGGGCCTGGCGGCCCGCTTCCTTTATTTCGTCGAGCCGTTGCTGTATCTGCTCCCTCGTAATCTTGCCCGACTGGGGAGCGAGCAGCATCGCGGCTACCGTGCCGATTGCTGCCCCCAGCGTCAGGCCGATTGTGAAGCGTAGCGTCTTGCCTACCACACCCATGTTGTCCTCCTTGCGTAAAACGTAAAACGTGATGCGTATTGCGTAGTTCGTATTGCGTAAGGGTCATGCGACCACATTTCGCGCCTCTTACTTGCAGGGCTGTTGCAAAATCGGGATCTATCTGGAACGCCGCCCCAGTCTCTTTGTCATTCTGAGCGGAGCGAAGAATCTCGTCCCTCGCGCATCCTCTTGCCCGATGACCTTGCTATGAGCATTCTACGCGAGGAGCGAGATTCTTCGCTGCGCTCAGAATGACATGGGCTAGAGGGTTGGTTGATCTCTACATTATGAGCGATTTTGCACCCGCCCGGCTCTTGATTGCTGTCACCTTGCAGCTATTATAGCATTTAGTGTACCCTGTGGCGATGAGCTACTACACATATTTCGATAGCCCTATGCAACCTATGCTGCTCACCTCCGATGGAGTGTCTCTGACCGGCCTGTACATGGTTGAGCACAAATATGGGCCGGAGATAGCGGGGAGTTGGACGTGGCGGGACGACGCTACTCCATTTGACGAAGTGAAACGGCAACTCAGCGAATATTTCTCCGGGCGGCGCACCACGTTCGACCTGCCGCTCGCGCCACAGGGCACACAGTTCCAGGGGCGCGTCTGGGAAGAATTGCAAAAGATACCATATGGCACGACGATCTCCTATGGGGAGCTTGCCCGGCGCATAGGCAACGCGAACGCTTCTCGCGCTGTAGGGCTGGCGAATGGCCGCAACCCGATCTCCATTATCGTGCCGTGCCACCGGGTGATAGGCGCGAACGGCAAGCTCACAGGCTATGGTGGCGGCCTGCCCCGCAAAGAGGCGCTGCTCGCCTTTGAGGCTGCGGTGATGGCGAATGGGCCACAGCCTTTTCCTCCAGGGTCAGCCGGCACGCAAGAAAGGCAGGGTCCTCTTCTCTAAAATGTCAGCCCAACGAGCTGACATTTTAGAGAAGAGAACGAGAACAAGTTACAACTCGCTTGAGCGTGAAGCGATCTTTTCCTCGATGAGCGCGAGGAACTCGCTGACGGGCAGGTTGTTCTGCTGCGAGCCGTCGCGCTTGCGGAGGGCGACCGTTTCCTGCTCCATCTCCTTATCCCCTACCACCAGCATGTAGGGCACCTTCAGCAGTTGCGCTTTGCGTATCTTGGCGTTCATGCGCTCGCTTTCCAGGTCGGCTTCCACCCGGATGCCGAGGGCCTTCATGCTCTGGGCCAGGCGTCGTGCGTAGTCGTTATGGTGGTCGGAGATAGGTACGACGCGCACCTGCTCCGGCGAGAGCCACACCGGGAAATTGCCTGCATACTGCTCAAGCAGAAAGCCTATGAATCGCTCGTGCGTGCCGAGCGGGGCGCGGTGGATGCAGAGGGGCGTTTCCTCCTTGCCTTCGTTGTTGATATACGTGAGGTCGAACCGCTCCGGTACGGCGAAGTCTACCTGGTTCGTTGCCAGGGAGAACTCGCGGCCAATCACGCTCCATATCTGCACATCTATCTTCGGGCCGTAGAAGGCCGCCTCGTCTGCTACCTCCTCGAACGGCACGTTGCCGTTGCGCATGGCCTTGCGTACCATCTCCTCCGTCTTGTGCCACAGGCGCTCGTTGTCCACGTACTTCTTGCCCAGGCCCTTCGCATGGTGCGTGCTGAGGCGCATCATGTATTTTTCGATACCAAAGAGCCGGAAGTATTCGAGGTAGAGCGCCACCACGCCCATGAACTCCTCCTCGAACTGGTCCTCCATGCAGTAGATGTGGGCGTCGTTCATCTGCATGGAGCGCACCCGCATGATGCCGAATAGCTCGCCGCTCTTCTCGTAGCGGTAGCACGTGCCGTACTCGGCAAGGCGCAGGGGCATGTCGCGATAGCTGCGCGGCTTGCTGCCGAATATCTTGTGGTGGAAGGGACAGTTCATCGGCTTGATGTAGTATTTCACTCCCTCCATCTCCATCGGCGGGTACATGTTCTCGGCGTAATAGGGGAGGTGGCCGCTACGCTGGAAGAGGGCTTCCTTCGTGACGTGTGGCGTGCGGACGCGCTCGTACCCCGCTTTGAACTCCATCTCCTTCGCCAGCTTCTCTAACTCCTCTATCATGGCCGCGCCGCGAGGCAGCCAGAGGGGCAGGCCGGGGCCGATCTCTTCTTCCAGGATGAAGATCTCCAGGTCGCGGCCCAGCTTGCGATGGTCGCGCTTTTTGGCCTCCTCAAGCATTTGCAGGTGGGCGTTGAGGTCCTTCTTGTTCTGCCAGGCCGTGCCGTAGATGCGCTGTAGCATGGGGTTGTGCTCGTCGCCACGCCAGTACGCGCCCGCCACCGACATGAGCTTGAAGGCGTCGGCGGGTATCTGGCCCGTATGCTCGACGTGCGGCCCCCGGCAGAGGTCCTCGAACGTGTCGTGCTTGTACGTGCTGATGGCGGGCGGCTCTTTTACCTCGTTGCCGTACTCGTCCACCTCGCCCTTCGCCAGCCCCTCAACCAACTCCAGCTTGTAGGGCTGGTCCGCGTAGAGCTTGCGAGCGTCGTCCGCGCTCACCTGCCGATAGACGAACGGGTGCTTGCCCGCCACGATCTGCCGCATGCGCTTCTCTATCTGCTCTAAGTCTTCGGGTGCGAAGCTCTTAGGCTTGCCGCTCTCGTCCCTTCCCAGATCGAAGTCGTAGTAAAAACCGTTCTCCACCGGCGGCCCGATAGCTATCTTGGCCTGCGGGTAAAGTTCCAACACCGCCTGCGCCATTACGTGCGCCGCGCTGTGCCGTATCTTGTATAACTGGTCGCTCTGCGACTGTCCATTGCTGCTCATCATAACCCCCTTTGATTTTAGATTTTCGATTTCCGATTTTAGATTGTTAGGTCCGGTCCAAAATCTAAAATCGGAAATCCTAAATCGAAAATAGAAAAAGCCTCTCGTCCGCGACGGGACGAGAGGCCAAAATCCTCACGTGGTTCCACCCGAGTTCGATGCTTCACACTTCCATGGCAGTGTGCCGCGTCCTCGTGGGCCTCTAACGGGGCCAACCGGCGTCGCATACTCGCTGTGCGCTTTCCGCGATACGGCTAACAGGTGGTTTTCGCCGGGTTCGTGGTGTAGTGGCTTGCAGCTTTGCCTCTACTCTCTGGGACCCTGTGCCGGTTACTCGTCCTGGTCGGAGCCTTTGCTTATGTGGTTAGTTATGATTATAGCAGCCCTTCAACCTGAGCGCAAGCACCGCATGGAAGGAGAATAGCTAGGTCTAAAGTCGTAATCTGTGAGCAGACTGTACATCAGCCATTCCATTCTGCCGCACAGGTGGTATAATTGGAGCAAAATGGGTATACATAAGTTATAGAGCAAAGCAAATTATTCACATATAGAGGATAAGCAATGATGGGTATACATTCAAACGGCACATCATCCAGCCAGGGCCTCCCCCTGCGCTCGGTCTACCTGGACCACGCGGCCACCACCAGCGTGCTGCCCGAAGTGTTGGAGGCGATGCTTCCCTATTTCACCGAGAAGTCGGGCAACCCTTCAAGCGTACACGTCTGGGGTAGAGCGGCCCACCAGGGTATGGAGAACGCCCGCAGGCAAGTAGCGGCGGTATTGGGCTGCCGTCCACGCGAGGTGATCTTCACGTCGGGCGGCACCGAGTCGGACAACTTCGCCATGAAGGGGGTGGCCTGGGCGTATCGTCGCGGCATGTTCGATTTCAAGCAGCCCTCAGAGGGGCCGGGGCACATAATAATATCGGCTATCGAGCACCACGCGATCCTACACTCGGCGGAGGAGCTAGAGAAGCACGGCTTCGAGACGACGGTGCTGCCGGTGGACAGGTACGGGATGGTTGACCCGGACGACGTTGCGCGCAGCATGAGGCCCGACACGGTGCTGGTGAGCATCATGTACGCTAACAATGAGATAGGCACGATCCAGCCCATCGAAGAGATAGCCCGGATAGCTCATTCGCACGGCGCACTCTTTCACACGGATGCTGTGCAGGCGGGCGGCTCGCTCGACCTGAACGTGGAGCGATTGGGTGCCGATCTGCTCTCGCTGTCGGCGCACAAGTTCTACGGGCCGAAGGGCGTGGGCGTGCTCTACATTAAGGCCAACACTCCGATATTGGCGCAGCAGCACGGCGGCTCGCAGGAGAGCCGTCGCAGGGCATCCACCGAGAACGTGCCCGGCATAGTGGGCCTGGGTGCCGCGCTAAACAGGGCGCACCGCAACTTGCACTCCGAGACGGAGTACGTCCGGGGATTGCGCGACAGAATCGTGGCAGGAATCATGCAGAGAATTGACGACGTTCATATGATGGGCCACCCCCAGGAGAGGCTGCCGAACAACGCCAACTTCTGCATAGAGGGCGTCGAGGGAGAGACCATGCTCCTGAAGCTGGACATGCGTGGGATAGGGGCATCGAGCGGCGCGGCCTGCGCTTCCGGTTCCAGCGAGCCGAGTCACGTGCTTCGCGCATTGGGGGTGCCCAATGAATTAGCCCAGGGCAGTCTGCGTCTCACAGTCGGCATAGACAATTCACCGGAGGATATTGATTACGCGCTGGATGTGTTGGAGGGCTGCGTAGCAGAATTGCGCGCAGGAGCAAGGGCAACGGCCAGTAGTAACGCGTAAAACGTGATGCGTATTGCATAGCACGTATTAGTTAGATCACAAAGAACACTAAAGTTTTGTGATTGAACCGCAGAGGCGCAGAGGTTATTTAAGGGTTTACGCAATACGCAATACGTACTACGCAATACGTTTTACGCTTCGCCCCCGGCAGCGTGGCCGGAGAAGGAGGTACCCGCGATGAGCTTGATACTTGGCAACCAGTTACCCGATCGCGCCATGAATTATTTGCAGGTGGGCCGCCTTGTCGTCATGGCGACGGTTGACGAGCGAGGCCGTCCCGACACCTGCCCTATCTCCTGGGTGGTGGCTATGGACGCCAGCACGTTGCGGCTGGCGATCTCCCGCGAGGTCAATACGTACCGCAACCTCCTGAGCAACGAGAACGTGATGATCTCCCTTGTGGGCGGGGCAATGACGCTAGGCATCAGGGGGAGAGCGCGCATCCTGGCCGACGACATGGATGAGGTCCCTCTGCCGATGGCCGTCGTAGAGGTGCAGATTGACGAGGTAAAGGACGACTCGGTTATAGGGCGTGGCCTGGAGGGCGACCTTGTCAAATGGGAAGAGCGCCGCCGCTCCGTGTCCGACATTCGCGTGGAGAAGGCCCTGCGCGATACGGGACCTCTAAGTGGAGCAACCCTACCCAACGAGGCGCAGGTTGCTCAGCACAGCGACTAGCCTTACCTGACCTTTAGCCGCCTGGCAAGCTCTCCTGGTAGGAGATAGCGTCGGCCCGCGCTTTCAACTCACCTATCGGCGGCAGTTGGCCGGGGCTTTCCAGGCCGAAATGCTGTAGGAAGGTGAGCGTGGTACCGTAGATGATAGGGTGCCCCACGCTGTCGAGCCTGCCCACCTCGGCCACCAGCCCACGCGCCATGAGGGTGTTCACCACGCCGCTACAGTCAACTCCCCTGATAGCTTCTATCTGAGGCCGTGTAGCGGGTTGGGTGTATGCTATCAGGGCCAGCGTTTCGAGCGCGGCGTCCGATAGGCGTTGGCCTGCCTGCTGGCCGCGCATCTTCTCAATGTAGAGGGCCGTTTCGGGCGCGGTCACCAGCCGGGCTACTCCTTCGTGCCTCTGTAGCCGCAGCCCGCGCTTCCCTTCCGAAAGAGTCCGCCCCAGGTATTCCAGTACGCGCTCAAGGGTAGGCTGGCGTATGGCGAGCACGCGCCGCAGGTCGTTCAGCGTGAGCGGCTCGGCAGAGGCGAAGAGCAACGCCTCTGCGGCTGCCGCCATCTCCTGTATGTCTTCTCGCTCCTCTTGTGGGTCTGGTTGTAATGGTCCTGGCTCTGTCTCTGTGTCATGCTGCATAGAGGTATTATAGGGCGGGCAGGGTCTTGATGCCAGCCGATAGAGGGCAGGGGTTAGGAGTCTGATCCCTGGTCCCCGACCCCTCATGGCGGTATAATGCGTATGCCATGACAGCACCAACAGCGGGCGTCTCTCAACTCCTGTACCTCCTGGACGATGCGTTCCGGGGGCCGAAGTGGCATTCGCTGCTCGGTAATCTGCAATCTGTCACGCCCGACGACTGGTTATGGGTCCCGCCCGGTGGCCGCCGCTCCATCCGTGATATTGTAGACCACGTCGGCTCGGCCAAGCTAATATACCAAAATTATGCCTTCGGTGACGCTAAACTCACATGGGACGACTCTTCCGTCGTCGGTGGTGATAGGGTCTCGACCATTTCATCAGCGATTGAGTGGTTGGAACAAGCACAGGAGCGTCTCAGGCAAAGCATAGCCAACCTGGACGACGAGGAGCTTCTACGCCCTCGGATGCACTTCACGGGTGTGCCAAAAGAGACGCGCTGGCTCATCGCCGTGATGCTCGAGCACGACCTCTACCACGCGGGTGAACTCAACCACATCCGGTGCCTGCACCAGCAGAATGATGAATAATGCCCCCGCCAGGGCGCGATAAATCACGCCCCTACGAATGCTCTGAATGCTCATAGTCGGGTTGCCATCGGCGTTCGGGCTAGGGTATAATATAAGGCGGCAACGCGAGCCGGGTTGGCGAAATTGGCAGACGCGCACGCCTTAGGAGCGTGTGCCGAAAGGCATATGGGTTCGAGTCCCGTACCCGGCACCATCTGGTGATTTGTGTCAAATCACCACACAAAGTTGGGAGTTTTGGGTCTATACTGCCGGATTTTTCACATCTTTGTCACATCAGCCGTCAAAAGGAGGGTTTTTGTGGACGCAAACGCAAACGTTAGGTGGCAACAGGGCGACGTGGTCCGCCTCAAGTCGGGTGGGCCTAACATGACCGTTGCAGAGGAATTTGACGCAACATATGTCACCTGCCAGTGGTTCGATGGCACTAAACTGATGGGCAGTCAATTTGCAAAGCAGTCGCTCATTAAGGTTGAGGATTGGGGCCACGAAGTAGACCGAACTCCGCAGGTGAGGTAGTATTGGCGGGCACCACACAAAAGGGAGGGAGTGACTGGGTTTGCTTAGGTATCAGTTCCTTAGTTTAGTTGCCGATTCATTCCATACTTCCCAGTGTGTACCTTAGACGTATCGGCCAATCCTGTATCTCTTTGTCTATCCTTTGCATGCCGCTTTCCGTTTCCCTAGCGCGGCAATCATGCGCTTGTAATCTTTCCTATCATTATAGCTCAGTACGCGCCCCTTGCGGTCCTTCAGCCACATTTCGGCAAACTGATAACCGCCAATGCGATGGCACACTTTCAGATTCTACCTGACTGCCCCGTGCGGCAACACAGCATGCACGCCCTTGACCCCATTCACCATCTGGGTCACGCGCAGGTCAACAACCAGGCTCGCCAGGGCAAGCGCCTCCAACCGCGCCACCTCGTATTGCTCCCTCATCAAATCGAGCATTGCTTCCAGGGCTAGAGCGGCGGCTTCGTTCAGGTCGCGGTGGAAAGCCAGGGTGAGCCAGCCTTCGGAGGTGCGTGCGCGTGGGGTGTTGATTCGCATGTCGCGGTCCAGGTGGAAGGTCAGCTCTACCCTCTCCATCGGGCACTCTATCGCCGTTGTGGACGATTCGCCGTCGCCCTGCCTGCCGTGCCCGTCGCCCACCGAGAAGAGCGCGCCTGGGACCGCGCTGGGCAGATAGAGGGTGGTGCCCGCCACAAGCTCTTTGCAGTCTATATTGCCCCCGCAGAAGCGTGGCGGGGCGGTCGGGTGCAGGCCCGGCTCGTCGGGTGGCAGGCCCATCACACCCATGAACGGGCGCAGGTCCACCGTATGCCCCAACTGGTCGGTTGCGGTCATCGCGTCGGCGTCCAGCGTCCAGGCAAGCATGATGCCTTTCTGGTTGGAGATGCCCAGGCGGTCATTTATGTCATTGGACCACCCGCCCGCATAGGTCGCGCCATATGAGCCGGGCCGTATATCCACGATGTCAATAGCCAGGGTCATACCCGGTTTAGCGCCACGTATCTCCACAGGTCCGCACAGAGCATGCCCCTTAGCCATCTCACGGTCGAGAGGCTCAAACTTGCGTCGCTCAGCCCCAATGGGCGTGGCGGGTTCAAGTCCCCACCCGGCATCGAGCGTGCGGAAGATGACAGTATCGCGCGAATCGATTGTGAGCACCGGCGGTAGCTCCCGCGAGAACTTGCCGTGCAGAGTGCGCTGTTCCGGTTCGATGTGGTATGTAGCCATAGGCCCTCTCTGGGTTGGTATCATGTTATCTGTAGGGGCGACCCGGTGGGTCGCCCTGTTCGGGTCACGCGCCAGGTTGGTTCGCCATCCCCACCAGGGCGACCCACCGGGTCGCCCCTACAGATGTATTTTGAGATCAGGCCGATGAGCGCGGGATGAACGGGCAGGCAATCTTGTGCTGGACCGGCTCATCATCGTGTCCGTTCTGGGCGTGTTCAAGCAGATACTGCATGGCCCACTGGCCCATCTGGTAGTGGGGCAACTCCATCGTGGAGAGGGGTGGGTGGAGTTGTGCCGCTATCAGTTCCAGGTTGTCGAAGCCTATCACCGCTACGTCATCGGGGATTGACAGCCCCTGCTTGCGTAGCGCGTCGTATGCGCCCATCGCCGTGAGGTCGTTGAAGCAGAAGAGGGCGGTCGGTGGCTCTGCTAACTGCATCAGCTCCACTGTGGCTCGATAGCCGCCGCTCGTATTAGTAGTGGTCCCATACTGGACCAGGTGAGCATCGAAGGGCACGTTATGGGCCGCCAACGCCTGCTTGTACCCTTCCAACCGCCCAACTTGCGCGGGCATGGGGTCAACATTGTTGATGAAGCCGATCCGGCGGTGCCCCTTTTCAAGCAACATCTCGGTAGCCGTGCGCCCGCCCTGCACTTCGTCCGGCACCACGGATGGGAGCGAGCGGTCCTCGGCGTAGCAGTCCAGCAGCACGACAGGCACCTGGGAGATGATCGAAGGCGGGGCGACGCTATGGTGAAACATCGTCGCGTAAATGATCCCCTCGACCTGCCGCTCCAACAATATCTCTATGGCGTCGTGCTCGATCTTGCGATTGCGGCTCGTGTTGAACACCAGCACCATCTTGTCGCTGGCCCACGCCGCGTCCTGCACGCCCTGGATGGTCTTCCCCGCGAGAGGGGTCGCTACAAGCTCATCGGAGACGAACCCATCGGAGATGAAGCCGATGGTATGCGAGCGCTGCGAGATTAGGCCGCGCGCCATGGCGTTGGGCCGCCAGTTCAACTCTTTGACCGCCGACTTGACGCGGTCCCTGGTATCCTGCGGGATGTTGGCGTCCGCCACGTTGTTGACCACGAAGGAAACGGTGGTCTGCGAGACGCCCGCCAACCTGGCGACGTCGGAGATGGAAGGCTTCTTCGTTTTGGCGCGCTCTGGCTTATTCGCCACCTGTGTGCCTCAAGTAGTAGAAGTAATGCTGGACTAACGGACCGGCACGCCCGGTGAGGGCACATAAATTGATAAGGCGGATAGCATGTCAACTGATTCGGCTAATCAGCATATCGCTACTCCGGCGCTTTGTCAAGGCAATCGCCCATTCCTGCACACGAGGGCGGACACACAGGCCCGCCCCTACGCGAACGTATGGCACGCCTCTTGACAGGAGCAAACTGCCGTAGTATCATCGTAAAACGATTTACTAAACCCATTTAGTACGGGTTGCAGAATAGAAAATAAAGGAGGGCAGGTCCCAGGTAGCGATAGACGACGCCGCGAAAGGAGGTACCGGCTTATGCTGCGTCGGCCACGCCGACAACCAGGAAAATGAGCATTTAGACAATTGGAATAACATCCAAAGTGAAAAGGAGGAATTCTTCAATGCGGAAGTTTCTAAATTTGGTCGTATTGCTCGTAATTGCCAGCATGGTGCTGGCGGCCTGCGGTGGCCCAGCGGCCACACCCGTGCCCCCCACCGCCACTACAGGCCCTGTGGTTGAAGCTACTACTGCGCCTGAAGCAGAGGCCACCAATTCGCCCGCGGCGATAGACGATGCTACCACAGAGCCTGTAGCCACCGATACCGCAGCCCCGGCGGCTGAAGCTACAGCCACCGTTGCTAAAGGAGAGCCTTCTAAGGAAGGCGTGCTAACCCTGTGGGTGTCGAAGTCGGCTGTGAACGGCGTGACCAACGCGGGCAAAGATTTCACCGCCAAGTACAATATCCCGGTCAACGTGCAGGTACTCGAATTCGGCTCGATCCGCGACGACCTCAAGACCGCAGGTCCCGCCGGTGAAGGCCCCGACATCATCGTAGGCGCCCACGACTGGCTCGGCGAACTGGTAACCAACGGTTTGGTGGAGCCGCTCGACCTGGCAGACAAAGTCGGCAATCTCGACCCGGTCGCGGTCCAGGCATTCACCTACGAGGGCAAGCTATACGCCCTGCCATATGGCCTCGAAGCCATCGCTCTCCTGTACAACAAAGACCTGGTGCCCACTCCTCCCGCCACATGGGAAGAGCTAAAGACCCTGGCCAAGAAGCTCCAGGACGAAGGCAAGGTAGACCAGGGCTTCGTGCTCCAAGAGGGCGACCCTTACCATGCTAACTTCTTGTGGACCGGTTTCGGCGGTTACGTCTTCAAGCAGAACCCCGACGGCACTTATGACCCCAAGGACGTTGGTCTGGATAATGCAGGCGGCCAGAAAGCCATCAAGGAGATAGACCAGATGGTCAAGGACGGCCTGCTGCGCAAGGGCGTCACGGGCCAGGTCTCCGACAGCCTGTTCGTGGCAGGCAAGTCCGCCATGACGGTTGGTGGCCCCTGGCGCTTGCCCGATCTGCGTAAGTCAGGCATCAAGTACGGCATCGCTCCGCTCCCCAAGATGGACGTGCAGCCCGCGCCCTTCGTGGGCGCGCAGGGCTTCATGGTCTCCGCCTTCGCCAAGAACAAGGATGTGGCTAAGGCCTTCCTCACCGAGTTCGTAGCCAGCGACGGCACGATGGAGCAAATCTACAAGGACGATCCGCGCATCCCCGCGTGGAAGCCTATGCAGGCAAAGGTGTCGGCATCGTCCGACCCAAACGACCAGGACATCGCGGCGTTCGCCCAGTCGGCAGCCTCCGGCCAGCCCATGCCCGCCATCCCCCAGATGTCGGCTGTGTGGACCGATTGGACCAAGGCTATCAACCTCGTTTTCCAGCAGCAGGAAGAACCTGGAAAGGCGATAACCGATGCAGCCCAATCAATCCGGGACAAGATCAAGTAGCGGTGGAGATTCGGGCAATGAGAGAGGCGCGCGGGGGCGCGCCTCCCTCTCCACCTCTGGTTTGCTCCTCCGCATAGGCGGCCTCATATTCGTTGACGCGGTGGCGATGTATTTCGCGTATGCTCTCATAAGCAATGGCGTGTGGCCCGCCGCGATAGTGCTTGGCATCATCACGATCATCATCAACTGGCTCTTCCTCGATGACCGGGTATATCCATGGCGGTGGTTCAGTCCCGGTTTGCTGCTCATGCTCCTGATGGTGGTCTATCCGCTCTTCTTCACTGCGTACACCGCCCTCACAAACTACAGCGACGGCCATATCCTGAGCAAGGACCAGGTGCTGGCGCGGTTCCAAAGCGAGTATTACCAGCCGAAAGACTCCGTCGCCTATACCTGGACCGCTTACCGCAACCCCGACGGCACGTTCTACCTCGCTATCAAAGACCCCCAGAATAACTACCTGGCAGGCAACGGGCAGGAGGGACTCAAGCCTCTGCAAGTGGCGGGCGACCTCCCGGCTACTCTCAAGGACTCCTCCGGCAAAGAATACCGGAAGCTGGAGGTCGGCCAGACCCTGCAATATCTGGGTACGCTCACGAAAATAGAGCTAAAGAGCGGTGACAAGCTGATACGCGTTACCGGGATGGGCCGGGCCGCCGAATCGCTGGCTAAGTACTCTTACGACCCCGCCACCGAGACGCTCACCGACAAAGAAACGGGCATAACATATACCCCGGTGCGTGGCACCTTCACCGCCCCGGACGGCAAGACGCTCAACCCGGGCTATAACGTGGTGATAGGCCTCGATAATTTCGTGCGGGTGCTGACCGACGACAATGTGAAGGGGCCTTTCCTCTCGGTCTTCATATGGAACCTGACCTTCGCTTTCCTGTCCGTATTCCTCACCTTCACGGTGGGCCTGGGGATGGCACTGGTGCTCAACGACAAAGACCTCCCACTCAAGGGCGTATGGCGGTCGCTGATCGTTATCCCGTATGCGATCCCCGGCATCATCAGCACCCTTATATGGGTGGGCCTGCTCAATCCAGACTACGGCCAGTTCAGCGCCATGCTCGCCAACATTTTCGGAGACGCTCCGGAGTGGTTCTCTGACGGCAATTGGGCCAAAGCGGGCATCCTCCTCATCAACACCTGGCTGGGCTACCCATACATGATGCTCATCATCCTCGGCGCGCTGCAATCTATCCCCACCGATATGTACGAGGCCGCCGACATAGACGGCGCGCCCGGCTGGGTGCAGTTCCGCAGCCTCACGCTGCCCCTCTTGCTGGTGGCCGTCGCGCCCCTGCTGGTTGGCTCATTCGCCTTCAACTTCAACAACTTCGGTATGATCGAAGCCTACAACAAGGGTCGCCCGGACATACCCAATTCTTCCACCCCTGCCGGGCAGACCGACATACTCCTCTCGTATACTTACCGCCTGGCTTTTGGAGGCGGGCAGGGAGCGGACTACGGCCTCGCTTCGGCCATCGGCCTCTTCATATTCGTGCTGGTGGCGTTGATTACCCTCTTCAACTTCCGCTTCACCAAGCGATTGGAGGATATGATATGAGCACAGAAGTCGCAACCAAAGAGGTTGTAGCGGGAGCGCGTGCCCGGACGCGCGAGGGAAGCCTCAGTACAACGCGCGCCATCAACCTGGCTATCAAGCTGGCGGTGGTGGTGCTGGCGACCGCCTTCGCGCTCTACCCGGTCATGTGGATCATATCTGCCTCCTTCAACCCTACCAATTCGCTGCTCGCCCTCACCTTGATACCTGCGAATCCCAGCCTTGCCAACTACGAGCGACTGGTCACGGACACCCAGTACCCCTTTGCCCTCTGGATATTCAACTCGGCCAAAGTTTCTTTGATCACCTCGCTACTGGTGGTTGCTCTGACCGCGCTGGCTGCCTTCGCCTTCAGTCGCTTCCACTTCGCGGGGAGACGGGGCACCCTCCAGACGATCCTGATCGTACAACTCTTCCCTAATACGCTGGCGCTGACCGCCCTCTTCTTGCTGCTCCAGCAACTGGGCGACCTGCCTGGGTTGGGCTGGCTCGGCCTCAACACACACGGGGGGCTGATACTCATCTACATAGGCGGGGCGCTTGGCTTCAACACTTTGCTGATGAAGAGCTTTTTCGACACCATCCCCAGGGAGCTTGACCAGGCTGCCACGATAGACGGGGCTTCGCGCTGGCAGGTCTTCTACCAGATCATCCTGCCCCTCTCCCGCCCCATCCTGGCCGTGCTCGGTATCCTGACGTTCATCAGCACATACGGTGAGTTCTTACTCGCCCGCGTCATGCTCAAGGACAAGAACGAGTTTACCCTCATGGTGGGCCTCTTCCTCTTCGCCAACGACCGGTCGCAGGAATGGGGCATAATCACCGCCGCCGCCCTGGTAGGCGCGATCCCGGTGGTGATCTTCTTCTTCCTCACACAGAAGCAGATTATAGGCGGCCTCTCAAGCGGAGCGGTGAAGGGCTAAACGGAATTAGTGGTCAGTGGTCAGTGGTCAGTGGTCAGTGGTCAGTGGTCAGTGGTCAGTGGTCAGTGACCAGAGATTAGGAACAGGGGCCAGTACCTTCGCTGGCCCCTTATCTCTGGCCCCAAGGCCGATCACCTAACACCTAATCCCTGACCACTGACCACTAACCACTGACCACTGACCACTAACCACTAAGGAGCAACCCGGATATGGCAGTTGAGACGCCCGAATGGGTCAAGCACGCGGTTTTCTACCAGATTTTCCCGGACCGCTTCGCCCGCAGCCCGCGCACCAGGCACCCGCGCGGCCAGCAGTTCAAGCCGTGGGGAAGCCCGCCGGAGGAGCAGGGGTTCCAGGGCGGCGACCTGCACGGCATCGTGGACCATCTCGACTATCTGAAGCAACTCGGTATCAACGCGATCTATCTAAACCCCATCTTCGCGTCGGCGTCCAACCACCGCTACCACACCTTCGACTATTTCCAAGTGGACCCGCTGCTCGGTGGGAATGCCGCGCTACGCGAATTGCTCGACCAGGCCCACGCTATGGGTATCAAGGTGGTGCTTGACGGCGTGTTCAACCACGCCAGCCGGGGGTTCTGGCAGTTCCACCATATCCTTGAAAACGGCGGCAATTCGCCGTACATAGATTGGTTCATCATTCATGGCTGGCCCCTGCGCCCCTATCGCGAGACAGCTGATCAGGAGCTGAACTACGAGGCATGGATTGGCCTGCCCGCTCTGCCGAAACTAAATACTAACAACCCGGGCGTGCGTGATTTCATCATGTCGGTGGCGCGATACTGGCTGGAATTCGGCATTGACGGCTGGCGACTCGACGTGCCTTTCGAGATAGACGACGATAGCTTCTGGCAGGAGTTCCGCCGCGTGGTCAAGGGGGCCAATCCCGACGCCTACATCGTGGGTGAGGTCTGGCGGCCCGCCCAGCGATGGTTGCAGGGCGACCAGTTCGACGCGGTGATGAACTACATCTTTGCTCGGCTGGCTATGGGCTTCTGCGGCGCTGAGACCATCAACAGCGATATTGTCCTCGATGGCGACCGGCATGTGCCGTTGAACGCCGAACAAGTGCGCCGGGGTATTGACGAGATGCTCGGCCTCTACGACTGGCAAATTGACCTCGCCCAGCTAAACATGCTCGACAGCCACGACACGCCCCGCGCCCTATGGCACATGGGTGGCGATATGAGCGCGCTGAAACTATGCACGCTGTTGCAGATGACGATGCCCGGCGCGCCAAACATCTATTATGGCAGCGAGATCGGCATGACAGGCGGCCCCGATCCCGGTTGCCGGGGCGCTTTCCCCTGGGACGCCGAGAGCCGGTGGGACACCGAACTGCTCGATTACTTTCACCGTGTGATACGCATGCGACACGAGCACCCTGTCCTACGCACGGGCACCTTTACGTCGCTCTACGGTCAGAATGGCGTATACGCTTTCTTACGCGAGCAAAACGGCCAGCAAGCGATAGCTGCCTTCAACGCCAATAAAGAACCGGCCACCGTGAACCTGCCCTTACCGCAGAATCTTGCAGGAGGCAGGCATTTCCGTGCCATCTGGGGCGAGGGTAGGGATTACACGGCGGGTGTGGATATGCTGGTGGGCGTGAGCATCCCGGCCCGGCAAGGCGTGGTGCTGTTGGGAGCGCTGTAGATGGGCGACCATGATATAAGCCTCAGGGCCGCGAAACGCCTGCGCGGCGGTGTCATGCCCCATGTCCCGCCGCCCTCCTCGCCTACGTCCGCCCGCGTGCGGCTCACCCTTGAGGCCGCGCCCGACGCTCACCCTGAAGCCTTCTTCACCGACCCGCGCCGCGAGCACGGCTGGCGCGTGGTCCTCTCCTGGGACGCCTCGGCCAACCTCTGGCACGCTGACATCCTGCTGCCCCAGGAACCTACGGTTATAACCTACTATTTTGTGCTGCGGGACGGCTCTACAATCCGCGAGAGGCACCAGGTAGAAGGCGAGATTGAGATGCGCTATGGGGAGTGGGAGGAGCGCGCCTTCCAGATAGCCGTCTACGACGCAAGCGACACCCCGCCCGCCTGGCTGCCCGGCACGGTCTTCTACCAGATATTCCCCGACCGTTTCGCGCAGGGCGACCCCGCGAACATCCGCAAGGGCGCGGAGTATAGCCGTAACCCCATTTATCTTAGCTGGGATGATACACCCGAACACCCGTCCAAAGGGCGCGACTTCTTCGGCGGCGACCTGCGGGGCGTAATCGGCAAGCTCGACTACCTCAATGACCTGGGCGTGACCTGTATCTACTTTACCCCCATCTTCGCCTCACCCAGCAACCATCGCTACGACGCGATAGATTACACCCTGATAGACCCGCGCCTGGGCACCGAAGACGATCTGCGCGAGCTTATCTCGGAGGCGGGCAAGCGCGGCATCCGCATCCTACTGGATGGAGTCTTCAACCACTGCTCCGACGACAGCATATACTTCAAGGAAGCGCGGCGCAGCAAGGAGTCGCCTTATTATCGCTGGTTCGACTTCGTCCACTGGCCCGACAGGTGGGTGGGCTGGCTAGGCATACGCCACAGGCTGACAACGCTGGGCATCAAGACTATGCCGGAGTTCGTGGAGTGCCCCGAAGTGGAGGAGTTCTTCTTCGGCGAAGGGGGTATCGCCCAGCGATGGCTGTCGTTCGGCACGGCGGGCTGGCGTACCGACGTTACGCCCTGGATCACCGACGAGTTCTGGCGGCGCTTCCGCCGGGCCGTGCGCCGCGTCTATCCCGACGCCTACCTGGTGGCCGAAGATTGGGAGAACGTTCCACACCGCCTCGTGGGGGACAGCTTCGATGCCACAATGAACTATCGCTTCGGCTACAGCGTCCTGGGCTTCGCGAGTGGCAAGCTGTCCCCCGCCGAACTGGATGACCGCCTGGAAACGCGCCGCCGCGATACCCCGCCCCTCGCGTTCCACGCCCAGATGAACCTCCTCGGCTCCCACGACACTGCCCGCCTCCTCACCAAACTGGAAGGGAGCAAAGAGCGCGTGATATTCGCTACAGCCCTCCAATTGGCTTATCCAGGCGCGCCCATGATCTATTACGGCGATGAAGCCGGTATAGAAGGCGATTATGCCGAGTCTGGCCGCCGCCCCTACCCCTGGGGCCGCGAAGATGCCCAACTCCTGAGCTTCTACCGCACGGCTATCAATGCGCGCCGTGGCAGCCCCGCCCTCAGCAAAGGGGACGTTTCCACCGCCTGGATAGACGACCGGGGTGGCTACGGCTTCATTCGCACCCACGATGGCGAGCGCGTCCTTGCGCTCTTCAACAACAGCGATACATCGTTGGAAGCCGCCATCCCTATCGGCGACACCGCAGCCGGTGGCGAAGCGCCCAATCTCCTATTCAGTCTCCCCGCCGCCCGCATCACTGACGGCACGCTGCACGCCAGCATCCCACCTCTAGGCGCGGGCTGGTTCCGACTTCCTTAATTGAGAGCAAGTGATGACGAAGATCACCTTTATCGGCGCGGGGAGCACCGTTTTTGCTAAGAACCTGCTGGGGGATATCTTTACCTTCCCGGAGTTGGCAGATGCTACCATAAGCTTGTTCGACATAGATGCCGAGCGCCTGGGCACATCGGAACGGGTCGCGTACGCCCTCGCCGCTTCGATGAAAGCCAGCCCGCAGATAGAAGCTACCACCGACCGCCGCTGTGCCCTGGACGGCGCGGACTACGCCATCAACATGATCCAGGTGGCCGGGTACAAGCCGGGAACCGTTGTTGACTTCGAGATACCGAAGAAGTACGGCCTGCGCCAGACGATAGCCGATACGCTGGGCATCGGAGGTATCGTGCGCGGGTTGCGCACTATCCCGGTGATGCTCGAAATGTGCCGGGATATGGAGGAGCTATGCCCGGACGTTACCTTCTTGAATTACACAAATCCGATGGCTATCCTGACCTGGGCGATGAACCAGGCCACCTCGATCAATACGATAGGTCTATGCCATAGCGTGCAGGGCACGGCGAGGCAACTCTGCGCCGATATAGGAGTGTCAGTGGAAGAGGTAAATTATCTCTGCGCGGGTATCAACCACATGGCCTTCTACCTGCGGTTCGAGCGCGATGGTCAGGACCTCTATCCACTGATTCGCCGGGTGATTGCCGAAGGTCGGGTGCCTGAGTGGAACCGGGTGCGCTACGAAATGCTGGCCCGTCTCGGCTACTTCGTGACCGAGTCGAGCGAGCACTTTGCTGAATACGTGCCCTGGTTCATCAAGCGCGACCGCCCCGACCTGATAGAGCAATTCAACATCCCCCTGGATGAGTACATAAGGCGGTGTGAAGACCAGATCAGCAGGTGGGACAGCCTGAGCCAGGAGTTGGAGCATGCAGCGCCCGATGCGGTCCACCATTCCGGCGAATACGGCTCGCTGATCATCCATTCTATGGAGACCGGGCAGCCGCGCGTGGTCTACAGCAATGTGCCCAACCACAACCTGATAGACAACCTGCCGGATGGGTGTTGCGTGGAGGTGCCCTGCCTGGTAGATAAGAACGGGGTGCAGCCGGTCCACGTCGGCGCGCTGCCGCCCCACCTTGCCGCCCTTATGCAGACCAATATCAACGTGCAGGCCTTGACGGTAGAGGCCGCGCTGACCCGCAAGCGGGAGCACATCTACCACGCCGCGATGCTCGACCCCCACACGGCGGCAGAACTCGACCTGGCGCAAATCTGGGCGCTGGTTGACGACCTGATCGCCGCTCACGGCGAGTGGCTGCCTGAGTATAATTGAGGGCCTATTTGATGCTAAGGTAGGTTTCACCGATAGTGTTTCGCGTACCGATAGGAGGGAAACAGAATGGATAGTGATGACAGAGTGCAACCAGCCACCGGCCCCAATCAAGTTGATCCTGTTGATGATAACGTAGAGGAAACGCCCGCAGCCGGGGCTTTGATTGCCGCTAACCTGGGTGGAGCCAACCTGGGCCTGAGCACGTCCGTCACCTCGGCGCCGGCTACAGGTGCTGAAGGAGAGGTCGCCGCAGTTGAAGATACGCACGACGAGGCCGACGGCGGCTCATGGAACCTGGACGTGCTTGAGCAATTCGGGAGCAAGCATAGAGAGACAGGCGACCAGGGTGTGTCCGCAGACCAAAGCAAACTCGAAGCAGGCGAGCTAAACGGCTAGCAAGACAAACGTGTCTTACTTGCAAACTGAAGCTCCATCCAACAGCAAACTCACCCGCCCTTGTCATTCTGAGCGCAGCGAAGAATCTCGTCCCTCGCATACCCTCTTGCTCGCAGCACTCTAAAATAGGTATCTACGCGAGGGACGAGATTCTTCGCTGTGCTCAGAATGACAGCGTCTGACTTGGATTTTCTATCTGAATACCTATACCTTGTAATACTCCTGTAATATATCGTAATACCGCCGTAATATATTCGTAATTTATGAAGCCGTAATATATCCTTGAATTACTCCCCACATACTTGTACTCATCATATCATCTCTTAGTGCGCGGAGGTCAGCATGAAGCGTGAGCGTATAGGCTTGCATCAAACTGTGGGCCTGTTGGCCTTGGTGCTCTTATTGGCGGGCGCGTTTGCGCTTGCCGCGGGCACGAGCAGGGGCAGTGCGTCGGCCACCCCGGCGAATACGAGCACACCTGTCGTCAGTTCGACCCCCTGCCCCGACTGCCCTTCCAATACGCCTACCAGCACGCGCACCCCGCGACCTTCCAGCACCCCGCGCCCGCCTACGAACACACCGGGGCCACCAACCGCTACCTCCTGTCCAGGTACCGCTTCCTGGCGCGTGCTTGCCAGCCCAAACGGGAATGGCTACGCTAACAGGCTCTTCGGCGTGGCTGCGGTAAGCGAGACCGACATATGGGCTGTGGGAGAGTCCGGCCCCCTTCCCTATGAGACGCTTATCATCCATTGGAACGGCATAAACTGGACGAGTATGCCCAACCCGATACCGGGGAATTTGCGCTCCGTAGCAGCTATCTCCGCTAACGACGTATGGGCGGTTGGGTGGCAGCCCGGCCCTCCCAACCGGGGCCTCACAATGCACTGGGACGGCACCGAATGGACCAACGTGCCCAACGCCGGGGGCCAGTTCATGTACGGGGTGGCGGGCGCGGCGTGGGACGACGTATGGGCCGTCGGCACCGAAGCGACCCACAACATAATCATGCACTGGAACGGCGCAACCTGGACCCGCGTGCAGACGCCCCCGCTCCAGGACAGCACCTTCTACGGTATAGCGGTCATCAACTCGAATGACGTGTGGGCGGTGGGCGCGGACGGCTACCAGAACCGCACGCTCACTATGCATTGGGACGGCGTCATGTGGAGCCTCGTGCCCAGCCCGAACGTGGGCGCGCGTAACGTCCTTCAATCGGTGACGGCCATAGCCCCGGACGACGTGTGGGCGGTGGGCTGGTACGCCGACTCCGCCGAGCCTGAGCAATATCTCGCCCTGCATTGGGACGGCACGGAATGGACGAACGTGCCTGTAGACACGGAGGACAGCAGCCTTCAAGGCGCTAAAATCCTCTTTGGGGTAGCAGCAGCGTCCACCACCGAAGTATGGGCAGTCGGCCAGGACTACGACGAGTTCCACGCGCACGTGACTACCGCGGTGTTGCGCTGGGACGGGTCTGTGTGGAGCAAGGTCGCCAGCGCCAGCCCCAACTATTACAGCTACCTGTACGGCTTGGCTATCCTCGGTCCGCACATCGGTTGGGCTGTAGGGTCTGCCGGGCCGGACACTTACCATTCAGGCTCGCTGGTAGAGCGTTACGGCCCGTCCTGCTTCACGCCGACCCCAGGCCCGCCGACGCGCACGCCTACCGCGACGAGCACCCCAGGCGGCCCGTCCGCTACGCCGCACCCAGCCAGCCCCACCCCCTGCCCGCCGGGAGCGCCCCGCGTCTTCACCGGCGCGATCACCTCCGGCGACTCCGTGCAGACAGGCCGCCTCTTCCGCGACGAGCCTGCGGGCACCTGCGCCCAATTCGTATCATGCGCGCTCATGGACCAGACGCCCCGGCACTACGACAGCTACACCCTCAACAACCCTTCCAACTCGTATGCCTGCGTGACGGTAGAGGTGAGGGCGGATGCCTGCTCATCGAACCAACAGGTGCAGAGCGCGGCGTACATAGGGAGCTACAACCCGAACAGCCTCTGCACCAATTTCCTGGCCGATATCGGCACCGGCCCTAACCCGGTCAAGAGCTATTCCTTCGTAGTACCCCCGCAAGCCACCTTCGTGGTGATAGTCAACGAAACGAACGCGGATGCCGGTTGCGGCGGCTACACCGTCACGGTTACCGGCCTGCCCGACGGCGCGTGCGGTATCCAGACGGCTGTGCCAACCACTACGGGCACGGTGCCGCGCCCCACCGATACGGCCCTACCATCTACAGAAACTGTATTGCCCGCCACCAGCACGGCTGAGGCTACGGACACGCCTTCATCTGGCGTAACCGAAACTCCCACCGAGCCTGTGCCGGGCACGAGCACGAGCGTAGCAGCCACGAGCGAAGCTACATCTACGAGCGAGGCCACAGCTACCGAGGTCATAGCTGAAGCCACAGCTACAGACACGCCTATAACGCAGGAATGTGCTGTGCAATTCAGTGACGTAGCGCAGGGAAGCACTTTCTACCCGTTCGTGCATTGTATGACGTGCCAGGGCGTGGTGGGCGGCTACTCGGATGGCACCTTCCGGCCCAACGCGCAGCTAACCAGGGGCCAACTTGCCAAGATCGTGTCGAGCGCCGCCGGGTACGCTGATGCGCCGGGCGGCCAGATGTTTCAGGACGTGCCGGTGGGTAGCGCGTTCTATATGTACGCTGGGCGTATCGCCTCAAGAGGCATACTGAGCGGCTACCCTTGCGGCGGGCCGGGCGAGCCATGTGGGGAAGCGAACCTACCTTACTTCAGACCTGATAGAAACGCCACGCGGGGCCAGATATCGAAGATAGTGTCCAACACCGCCAGGCTCTCTCCAACCCAGGCCGGGCAGATGTTCGAGGACGTCCCGCAGAGCAACGCCTTCTATATGTACGTGCAGGCGCTTGCCTCGAACGGCGCTATGGGAGGCTATCCATGTGGTGGCCCAGGCGAGCCGTGCGGCCCTCAGGTGATGCCCTACTTCCGCCCGTACAACAACGTGACGAGGGGGCAGGCAGCGAAGATAGTGACTTCCGCCTTCTACCCTGGTTGCGCGGTTTCAGGCCGCTAGACCTGTCATTCAACAACTAAGTTAGAGAGAAGCGCACAGCCAGGCGTTCGCGCCTACTGTGCGCTTCGTCTATGGCGGCTCCTGGACACGCGGAACCAAACTTGCTACCATCCTATATAAGCCCTGTAATGACCGCAAGTCCTCCCACACAAACCACGAGAGAGGCTTTATTAGAGATGCTTTCGAAGATACGACGCTTATATATAATCGCTTTGTCGCTGCTGTTGGCGGTGACCTTTTCAGGTGGTATTTACAAGCAGCAGGTGAGCGCGGCGGCTACGCCCAAGTCGGCTGTGCGCTTGAGCGGCGGGGAGAAATGCTTCAAGGATACGGGGAAATGTATGCATGGCATCTTCCTGGGGTACTGGCAGGACAAGGGCGGGGTAGCACAGTTCGGCTATCCCATCACGGACGAGCTGGCGGAGGAGGGGCGCACCGTGCAGTACACCGAGCGTGCGCGGTTCGAGTGGCACCCTGAGTTCAGGGATACGCCTAACGAAGTGCTGTTGAGCCTCCTGGGAACGCAGTTGGTGGTGGGGCGCACCGAGGCCGCGTTCAGGCGGGTGGCTGCCCCGGCTTCGGGCGTGTACTTCGCGCAGACGGGTCACACCCTCAAGGAGCCGTTTCTGTCGTACTGGCAGTCGAGGGGCGGGCTGCCGGTCTACGGCTACCCCGTCTCGGAAGCCTTCGACGAAAAGAGTCCTACGGACGGCAAAACCTACCAGGTGCAATATTTCGAGCGCAACCGCCTCGAGTACCACCCGGAGGTGAAAGGCACGCCGTCGGAGATACAGCTTGGGCTGCTTGGCCGGGAGTTCTACAAGCGCGTATACGGCAACGCGGCACCCCCGCCGCCCTCGCCCTATCCCGTTTCGATAGACGCTCTACAGCAGATGCAGCGTGCGGGCGGCAACCTGCGTATCGTGCGGACGGTTGCCACCACCGCCGCTTACACGCAGTCGGCTATCACCTATAAGAGCGGCAACCTGACCATCACGGGGCAGATGTTCGTGCCCAACGGCGAGGGGCCTTTCCCCGTGATGATAATGAATCACGGCTTCATCCCCATCGAGGACTATACTAGCGGCATGGACTCGCGCAGGGAGTCGCCCTTTGTCGCCTCCAACGGCTACGTCGCCATCCACCCTGACTTCCGCAACTACGCAGGCTCGGACGACGACGAGAACGCCTCCGAGAACCTCACAGCCTTCGGTTGGGCCGACGACTCCCTCAACCTCGTGGACGCGGTGAAGCGGTCCGACCTGCCCTTCCTGGACAAGAAGCGCATAGGGTTCTGGGGGCACTCCAACGGCGGGCAGTTGAGCATGATGGCTTTCGTCGCGCAGAGGCAGCCCGACATAAAGGCGTTCGTGCTATTCGCGCCCACCTCGCCCGACTACGCCGACAACTTCAACAGGTGGACGCGCCCCCGCACCGAGCAAGCCGCCCTGGTGCGCGAGCGTCACGGCTGGCCCGAAGACAACCCCGACTTCTACCGCAACCTGTCGGTAGGCCCCCACTTCAAGGAGGCGGTCACCAAAGGTCCTGTGCTGCTGTTTCACGGCACGGGCGACACCAACACGCCCTATTCGTGGTCGGAGCGCACCGCCGCGCTGATGAAAGACGCTGGCGTAGACGTGACGTTCGTCTCACCGAGGGGGGAGAACCACCTGTTCAGCGATGCCGCCTGGCGCGGTGGCGTGGCCTCGCAGTTCCTGGCGTTTATCGAGAAGCATGTGAAGGGGGCCAAGTAAGCGTCAAGCCTTACTTGGGCTTTTGCCCGCAGACCATCAGGCTGACGAAGAGGGCGTATCTGTCGAGTGAGGCGTGGAACGCTATGTGCGCTTTATGCATGGTTTCCACGTCTGCTTCGGTTATGACGCCGAGGTCCAGCGCGGGCTTGAAGCCTCCTGGGTCCCATTCGTCAGGGAAAATCGCCGCAATGCCTGTCTTGTCGGTGTGGACCGGGACCACCTCAAGGTCCATATTGACGTAACCGGCAGCCTCAAGGAGCCGCCAGAGGTGCCTGCCGATTCGCGGGTTGCCTCCGCGACGGCTCCGACCCTCGTGCATCTTCGTTTCAATGGCATCGGCCGCAGGGTTGAACGGTTCCACGATCTCGCCCAGGCCGATGTCTATGTCGTTGATAGCCAGCTTGCCGCCGAGCTTGAGTACGCGGCGGATCTCAGCCAGCGCGCCACGAGGGTCGAGTAAGTGCTGGAAGACGAGGCGAGCATAGGCGAAGTCAAAGGTGTCGTCGGGCAAGTCCATCTTCATGAGGTCGCCCTGGACGATGGTATAGCGGCCCTGCATGCCTCTACTTCGCAAATATCGCTCGGCGGGAATGGCCAGGTCGGGGTCAATCTCAACGCAGGTGACGTGGCTGTTGGGACATAGAGCAAGAAGCTGCTCTGTGATAAAACCCGGCCCACTCCCTACTTCCAGGATGGACATTCCGTCGCGCAGCCCGAACCAGCCCAGGTTGCGAGCCTCTTTGTCCCAGGCCCACAGCGCCTGGCCGCGCAGCCGCTCGATCTCCTTACCAATATCCTCATTCATTTCGCTCGCTTTGTACGGGACTTTGACTTCGGTAGCGGTGTCTGTCACTGTTATGCCTCTCCTCTGTTCTAACTACGCTGGCCCACAGCCTGTGGTTATATTACTTTGCCAGTATATCTGCGGGTATGAGTAACTACATCGGTCGTTAAGCTGATCTGCTAGCGCCAAATGTGTGGTATAATTGATGCAGAGGTGTGAACTCCTGTTTACTCGGAGTCACGCCTTTAGTCATCTCGCTCAATGGAAGGAACCACCTGTTCAGGGATGCGGTTTGACGCGGTGGCGCCCCTCGTAGTTCCTGGCCTTTACTGATTAAGTATGGGAAGGGAGCTAAGTAGAGGTTAAGATCAGCTATGCTATAATATCTATTTTATCCATTCGTACTATCTTAGAAGCTGTCTGAAACCTTGGAACCTAGGCTGTTATGAGGCCGAAATTGTGGGTAGGATCGCCTCGATCAGTCAGTCTTCAGGCACCGAATTAACATCAGAGGGTCTCTACCTATCGCGTTTAGTGTAGTTTTCAGAAAGTTGCTGAGCAAATCTTAGCCTACTCGTCCTTGAGAAATATCCATCATTGTAGCTTCAGTCTGTATCAACGGGGGTAATAGGTCTATGAATGAGAGTTCCGGTGATTCGTTCCCAAGTGATTTAGCAGAAATAGTATATTCGAGACTTGCCCAGCAATCGGTCAATTCTCCATACCTAACTAAACAGGTTCTAACAAGGATCTTCCAAACAATGTATTTTGCGAGCCTCAAGACCGAAGAGTCTCAGTCAATACGATTCCATATCACTTATCTGGATCCAGATAATCCTGATCCAAATCCACCCAAGGTCTATAGTGTCGATAGATGGAGTGCAATTAAGATACAGCCACCCATAGACTGGAGTATTTCCGGCCTTAGTAAGGTGGCCGAAGCAACAGACCCACGTACTTCTTCTCTAGCTGTATACAGCAACGCAAATTATGACCTTTTTGTGTGGGGAGTCATTGATCAGGGTAATTCATACCACGATTACATTACACATGAAACAGAGAGGCCATTGCGTCGCCCTGGGTTATTTACCGCAAGTATTGTGGGAGTTGGTCACCTTGCGGTGTGGATCGACTCTAACCGAATCGCTGAACTACGCATAAACAGAATCTTCACGGATCCGTTGGAGGTTATTACAAATGGCCCAATTAATGCTTTGCTACGGCCCGGCATCGATAGATATATTGATAAGGTACGTCCCCAAGTGCCATTGGACAAAACGTACTACATACAAGATTCATGGCTGTTGGCGGTTAACCTCGCCATATATTGGTTAGGATCCCTACGCCGTATTCTTCTGAGAGTCCAAAACTACGGACACGGCGGTGCGTTGTTGATAACGCCAGACACCTTGTTCAACGGGCTCGATAAAAAGTATTCTATTAATTACCCCCGCTTACGAATTGCATTAGAGACAGTTGCGTTGGCGCATCTGAATTATTTATACGCTTTCGATAGAATCAGTGATCAGAGTTCCCAAGGGCAACTGATGCCTATTGGGCTGCATAACGAGCAAACTCACGCTATGCACATGATAACATCTGGCACCCAAGAGCTTCAGAATACTATCTGGTTCATTTCGCTCCTAACGCGCGTAGACGGCCTAGTACTCATGGATCCAGACCTCGAAGTGAAGGGATTTGGCGTCTTCATAAACAGTAGAAATAATCCACCTGCCATCTTTGAGGCAGTTGATGCGGAGGCAACCGAGAGCCAATTGAGACCAATTAGCTTACAACAGTTTGGCACGCGTCACCAATCCATGATTAGGTACTGCTCAGAAGTGCCTCGTAGCATTGGCTTTGTGGTTTCACAGGATGGAGATGTGAGAGCTATTGCGAAAGTATATGGTCGCTTAGTCGTGTGGAGTAATATTGACTTGCAACGTAACAGATTTCTCCCACAGATGTATATGGACTACAGAGATCCACTATCTTAGCATCGGGCACGGCGACAACTCAGAATGAAGAGTCCGCTGAATAATACAGACAATTACCCAGTCGCTTGTTGAACACCTTCTTGGTGTCGACAATTTCGGCCTCATAATAGCCCAGATTCGAGGTTTTCAGATAGTCTCTTATCAGATCAAGCAGCATTACCTTCCAGCAAACGCAAAAAGGGTAGGTGGAGCCATCCCACCTACCCTCAAATATGTGCTGGGGTGCCGACTGCTTAGGTTGCGCTCTGCTGCTTGTTCAGCGTGCGAAGGCAGCGGGTGCAGATGTGGACGCGGGTGTACTCCCCGCCCACCATGATGCGCTTCGACTGGACGTTGGGTATCCAGCGCCTGGGAGTGTGGTTCTTGGCGTGGCTTACGTTGTGGCCGTAGCCCGGCTTCTTGCCACACACTTCACATTTTACCGACATCCGTTTATCCTTCCGCGACCCTTTACTTAAATGGGCCTTTTCGAGTATAGTATCGTAGTCATGTCGGCTAATTGCCGCACAGCTACTAATCTTACCATAACGCGCCTATCTTGGCAAGGTTAATTCGTATGACCTCCAGGCACCGCAAAGAGCAGCAGAAATTCAACCTGCAAACCGCTCCTATCTCGCTCAACAGCCAGACGCAACCTCACGGTGACGGGCAGGCAGCAGGCGCGGGCAAGCACGGTGATGGGGAAGGTGCGAGCCATGCTGACGCCGGTAAGATAGAGGTGTCGCCCAGGGCTATATCGCACATGGCGAGCCGCGCCGCGCAGAGCTGCTATGGCGTTGTGGGGTTGGCGTCGAGGCATGCACGGCCCGGCCTGGCGGAACTGCTGCGCCGCGAAGAAGAGTACAAGGGCGTGGTAGTGACCTTCTCCGGCGACCGCGTGGTGATAGACCTGTACGTGGTGATAGAGTACGGCACACGCATATCCGAAGTGGCCCGCAACATCATGAGCAGCGTCAGATTCGCCGTAGAGTCGGCCCTCGGCGTGCCGGTGGTGCAGGTCAACGTCAACGTCCAGGGCATACGCGTAAGCTCCTAATTTCGAATTATGAATTTTGAGTTTTGAATTACGTGTTGCGCTCCTGACAGGATGCAATACGTCAAGACTTGATGCCGGTAATTCATAATTCAAAATTCATAATTCAAAATTGACACTATGACTACTCGCCAGCAGACTACGCCTGCCTCTGAAGAGCAGCAGGCAGCAGATAGACCTCACCACCATGTGCCCACCGGGCCTGGCGACTCGTGGGGTGGGCAGGAGTTGAAGCGCGTGCTTACGGCGGCCTCGGCATGGCTCGCCCGCAACGCCGACGCGCTCAACTCGCTCAACGTCTTCCCCGTGCCGGACGGCGATACGGGCACCAACATGGCCCTGACCATGCAGGCCGCTATCAAGCAGGTGGCAAGCTCACCCAGCCATTCCGCAGCCGAGATAATCGCGGGCATATCGCACGGCGCGCTCATGGGCGCACGCGGCAACTCAGGCGTGATACTCTCCCAGATATGGCGTGGCTTCGCGGAAGGCATCGGCGGCAAGGAGCGCATCTCGGCCCGCGATTTCGCCGACGGCCTCACCGCCGCGACCACTACCGCCTACCGCGCCGTGCTCAAGCCCGTAGAGGGCACTATTTTGACGGTTATGCGGGAGACGGCTGACGGCGCGCATACCGCCGCTTCCACTGTCAATTCCTACAGTTACGTGCTGAGCGAGACTGTGAAAGCATCGAAAGCCTCAGTCGCCCGCACCCCCACACTACTAGCCAAGCTCAGAGAGGCTGGTGTGGTTGACGCAGGCGGGCAGGGGCTATACGTTTTGCTTGACGGCATACGGCGCTACGCTGAGGGCGAAGTCCTGGAGACGAGCGTGGTTGAGGAGGGGTCTTCCGGCCCGGCTGCGGAGATGGAGATGGGCCACGCTCATGTGGAACATGGCGAGTACGGCTACTGCACGAACTTCCTGCTGATTGGGCATGGTTGGGACTTCGATGAAGTGCGAGAGCGTATCGCCTCCTATGGCGACTCGGCTGTCATCGTGGGCGACGATCGGGTGATAAAAGTGCATATCCACACTGAGACACCCGGCACCGTGCTTGATTACGCCTGCGGGCTGGGTAGTCTACGGCAGATCGGCATTACCAACATGCAGGACCAGCATGAAGAGTTCCTTGAGATGCATGCCGACGGTAGTGGTGACGCGTCCGCGAAGAGTGATACGGCAGGGTCGGGACATGATGCAGGCACAGGAGTCGCACAGGGCCGCATCGCTGTGCTGGCGGTGGCGGCGGGACATGGCTTGGTGAAGACCTTCCGCAGCATGGGCGCTACCGCCATTATCGAGGGCGGCCAGACGATGAACCCCAGCACAGAAGACATCTTGAAGCTGGTGGAGAGCGTGCCGCAAGAGGAAGTGATACTCCTGCCCAACAACGGCAACATCATCATGTCGGCCAGGCAGACCCAGAGCCTCACCAAGAAGCGTGTGATAGTAGTGCCCACCGATACGATCCCGCAGGGCATGTCAGCGCTGCTAGCGTTCAACTACGATGCCGACCTTGAGGCCAACGCAAAGGCTATGGAAGCCGCCGCCTCGCAGGTGGAGACCGCCGAGATTACGCGGGCCGTGCGCGATGCCACTGTGAACGGCATAGCGGTGAAGACAGGTGAGGTAATCGGCCTGCTCAATAATACTCTGGTGGCGACGGGTAAGGAGTGCGAGGAGGTTGCCTGGGACCTGCTGGAGCGCATGGGCGCGAGCGACCGCGAGCTAATCACTATCTACTGGGGCGGCGACCTCGCGGAGGGTGAGGCTGAGGCGTTCTGCGAGCAGGTGCGGGAGCGTTATTCGGGCGCGGAAGTAGAGTTGGTGCATGGCGGCCAGCCATTTTATGATTACATCATCTCGGCAGAGTAGCGTCAGCAGAGACTATGCCCCGTATTAGAGTAGTAACCGACAGCGCATGCGATTTGCCGGATGCCCTCCTGAAGCAACTCCAGATTACCGTCGTGCCGCACTCCCTGGGCTGGCCCGGCGATTCGGAGGCGGATAGGGCGCACGTCTCGGCCGAGCAGTTCCACAGGCGTTTGCGCTCTGAAGCCGCAACCCCCGAAGTACACCCCCCCACCATCGAAGAATTCACACACACTTACCGCTCGTTGCGCGAGACCTGCGATGGCGTGCTGTCGCTGCATGTGTCGTCCAGGCTGAGCGACACTCTGGCGAATGCCGCCACTGCGCGCGAGGCATTCGGGCCGGTGGGGCAGGGCGGGCCGTTCCCCATATCGCTGGTAGACTCTCTTTCAATGAGCATGGGCCTGGGGTGGATAACGCTGGCTGTGGCTCGCGCCGCCCAACAGGGGTTCGACCTGGCGCGGCTCACCAACATGGCTACGCGCCTCTCCGGCCAGAGCCACGTCGCGTTCTTCACCGAGCAGCTTACCGGCCTGCTGAAGACGGGCCGGGTACCCCGCATCTCGTCCCAGCTTGACAGCCTGACTGCCATGCGTCCCCTGTTCCACCTGGACGAGGGGCAGGTGGTCGTATATGAACGCACCCGCACCCGCGCAAAGGCACGCGACGCCCTGTACAACTTCGTGGAGGACTTTCCCAAGATAGGCGAGATAGCCATCATGCACACAGGCTCGCAGACCGACCTGGAACACCTGCTGACCCGCGTGGGCGCGATCTATCCCCGCGAGCGCGTGTTGATCGTTCCGCCTGGGCCTGCAGTCGCCGCGTGGCTTGGGCCGGACGCTCTGGGGGTAGCCGTGCTTGAGGGCGAGGAAGTCTGACGGATTAACCACAAAGGCACAAAGAGCACAAAGGATTTCGGGGTGGACCCTTTAGAGTGTGATTGAATAACGCGGCCCGCCTTTTGTGCGTGAGGAGATACTATGTCTGATAGACCGCAGCAAGTGAAAATTGTTACCGATAGCGCATCTGACATACCGGCCAACCTCGCGGCTGAACTTGACATAACTGTAGTACCTCTCCTGGTGCATATGGGCGGCAAGAGCTACCTGGATGGCGTGGACATAAGCGGGGAGGCGTTCTACAGGGAGCTGGAAGCCACCCGCAGCGTGACTACCACCTCTCTCCCTTCCCTGGAGTCGTTCGAGCGAGAATACAGGCGGCTGACCTCCGAGGGGTACGAGGTGGTGAGCATCCACCTATCGTCCAAGCTGAGCGGGACCTTCAACGCCGCCCTGATAGCGTGTACGGGCGACGGCATACCGGCGGAAGCCATCAGCGTTGTGGACACGCGCACCCTCTCTATGGGTCAGGGGTGGGTAGCTATCCGGGCAGCCCAGGCGGCGCGTGAAGGCAAGACGCGAGAAGAAATAGAGGCGCTGGCCGAAGCGATGGTTGGCCGCACGCATGTATATGGCGCGCTCGACACGCTTGAGTACGTTATCAGGTCGGGCAGGGTGGGGCGCTTGCCAGGAACAGTGGGCAACCTCCTGAACGTCAAACCCATCATAACAATCCACCCCAATGGTGAGGCTGGCATCCTTGAGCGCGTGCGAACTCGCAAGAAAGCCCTTGAGCGCATAGTAGAGCTTGTCCAGGAGCTAGGCCCGTTAGATGGCCTGGCGGTGATGCATGGTGCCGACGAAGAGGGCGCGGCGCAATTGCTGTCGCTGCTTGAACCGCTCGGCTTGCCCTCGCCCATCGTGGGGCACATCGGCGCGGTGTTGGGCACGCACATAGGTCCCGGCGCGGTGGGGGTGTGCTGCCTGACTAAGGGATAATTCTCATATGGCAGTACCCCACTATGAGGTGTACATCACTCGCGTCTACCCGCCTGCAATGCCTCGGGAGCACAACTGTGTTGCGTGGTTGTTACTTCACGGCTGCCGGAACTTGGAACCGGAAGACCCACGGGCCAGTTACGTAAAGATCGCTCGTTGTGACCTGGAAACTTTCCTTTGCGCTTTGTTCCTTCGTCGGATCCGGCTCTCGAAGTAACCCTCTCAGTCGCTCCACAGTTATAGTCCACTCGCCTACCTTATCGTACAAGAAATAATCCCAATTACAAGTTCCTCGTTCTTCTAGTGCCAACCGAAATATATCAGTATGCCTGCTTAAGCTCGTATCTTTATACGTTGTGCCCTCTACGTTCAGAACTGCCGTTGTAAACCACTCTGAGAGGGGGAAAGTTTCCTCATCTGTGCGCTCATTAGGAAGTGAGTCGAAGCGCAGGAAAGCGACCGTCTGAGATGGCGCAATCCTGACTCGCTCGAGGGTCAGTGTGGTGCTTACCGTTTCTCGTGGCAGGTCCTTGTTCTCCCAGGGACTGGGCGTTCCTTTGCCGAGTGGAAAAGGCCGCACGCTATCGGTTATTACAATGCTGGACGCATCTACGGTCTGGTTCACCTCTACCACCCGCGCAGGAGTGAAGGGGACGCTGAACTCAAAGTTGAAGGGTCCGGCAACCGGCTCCGGGCGCGCCTCCTCGGCACGGTCCGTTTCCGGCGTTGAGGAGTATGGCTTTCTAGCTGCTAAATTGATGGTCAGGCGTAAATCGAGAGCGGAAGGTATACCTCTCAACTCCGTCGTATCGTAAGACCCTACAATCCCTTCCGCTTTATCTAATTCCCCCTTCAGGTATGACCCTAACCATACCAACTCCTTTCCATCTTGGGTGGTCAGGGCATCCAATTCAGGCAGTATTTTCCATCCCCTTGAATCTTTATGCTTGTCGTATGTATACAAGACCACAACGCGATTCCCGTCTGCGTAAGCCCACACCAGGGTGACGGTATTGCCGTTGACCGTCTGGCTCTTGTTTATTCGATGTATCAGCCCCATCTCTTCTATATGTTCTACATGCGTTGCTAACTCCCCTTGTGGTGTTGGATCGCTCTGCCGACCCACCTCAGGCCGTAGCATGAGTATTGCAAGGTATGCCGCCCCGGCACCTAAGATTATGACCATCGCCATAGTGGTCCACCCCAGTCGAACGCTGGACGCTTTCTGCATATGCTGCCTGAGTTGCGTTGGCGTGATATGGTCGCGCACCTGCGGCCACGGGTCTGTACCGGCAGGGATCTCTCGGATGGCGTATTCGTATAGCTCCTCGATGAGGCGTTGCGCTCCGGCTCTTTCGCTCATGGTTTATCTCCTTTCTTGATGCCGATCATCAGGGCGATAGCCTGTCAGCAGATGCTGCTCTCTAATCAGGACTGTCTCTAATCCATGATGGCAGCAGGCGGCGAAGGCTGTCTCTCGCCACGTGCAATCTCCACTTGATAGTGCCGGGCGGGCGACCCAGGTTCGCGGACATTTCACTCTCACTCAGACCCAGGTAATAGCGTAGGACGATGGCGGTACGCTGCCCAGGTGTTAACTTGTCGAGCGCATTTTCTATAGCTTTGCTCGTTTCCCTGGCTTCCATCAATTCATCGAGAGCAGCTTCCGGGCTGATTAAGTACTCCTCGCTCTCAGGTGACATTTCTTCCAGAGGGGCCAATCGCTCCCGCTGGATGCTCGCTTTACGCGCGTCATTGACCACGCTTCGCAGGAACCAAGGCCTAAACGAGCGCGAGTCGTCAAACTGGCTGATACGCTCATAGGTGCGCAGGAATGCAGCCTGCACTATATCTTCGGCAAGAGCACGGTCGCGGCAGACCAGGAAGGCAGCACGCACCGCCTGAAGCTGGTACTGCTGCACTAGAGGCTCAAGCCCTCCGATGTCCCCGCGCTTCAGCCGGACAATGGCCTGTCTCTCCTTCATACCTTGCCCCTTGCCATTACTAAAGTTAAATGAAAGTCCTTTAAAGCTATTATCCTTAAACAGAGAATAAGGTTGGGGGTGACGAGCAGATTCACAAGAAAAGCTTTTCCACTCTCCTTTCCTTCCCCCCGCCTCTAAGGTAAAATAGGGACAGTCTCTCTAATCACGCACTAAGCTCTTTACGTTTCACGCATCACGTTTCACGAGTTCATGCCCATACCCGCCACCGTCTTCAAGAACATCCTCCGGTTGGAGGAGCATAAAGGGTTCGCCGATGCCGCTGTGCAGGGTGGCATCGAGGCTTTCGCGCGGCGGTGGGCCGAGCAGATAGCGCAATCAGAGAGGTCGGCTAAGGCCATATCGGACGCGATTGCGGGCGCGCTGGTAGGCTACGCTGTTGCTTCTCAGGATGGCCGTGCTCACGCAGTGGCGAAGGCGGGCGAGCTGCTGTCGCTCTTTGAGAGGGGCGTGCGCGACGTGCCGAAAGCCAACGGCAAGGGCAACGGCATCTCTACGATAGTCGACTTCCAGGGGTTCGAGGACGAGGACCCCCGCGCGAAGGCACCCGTATCGTCTTTCAGGAGCGGTATCGCCCCCGCGCCCATAGAGGCCCCTCCCCAGCAGACCGCCAGCACGCGAGTGGCGCGCCGCAACGCTACATTGGACTCGTCTGTCACCGTGCTGCGTGGCGTTCAGGATGCGACCGCCCGCCTGCTGAAGCGTCTCGGTATCTACACGGTGCGCGATGCCCTCCTTTTCTTCCCGTTCAGGTATGACGATTTCTCCGACCTCAAGCCCATCGCGGAGCTTGAGCCAGGGGTGAACCAGACGGTCGTCGGCACGATATGGGACGTGGACGTGCGTAGGACGCGCAACAACCGGCCTATGGTGACGGCCACGCTCGCGGACGATAGCGGCATCATCACCGTAACGTGGTTCAACCAGGAGTACATAGCCAAGCAGCTAAATCACGGCGACCCTGTGGTTATTTCGGGCAAGCCGATAGAGTTCAACGGCAGGCTGTCGTTCAATGCGCCTGAGTGGGAGCCTTACGACTCCGAATTGCTGCACACCGGGCGTATCGTGCCCGTATACCACTCGACGGAAGGGTTGTACAGGCGCACGCTACGGCGCATCATGCACGACGCGGTGGACCGCTTCGCCGACCAGATGAGCGACTACATCCCCGACAGGATGAAGCGTGACGCGGACCTGATAGACATCGCTACGGCCATCAGGCAGATACACTTCCCCGACTCTAAGGTGGAGGCGGCGCGCGCCCGGAAGCGGCTGGCCTTCGACGAGTTCTTGATGATCCAGCTTGGAATGCTCCAGCGCAAGCGCGCCTGGCAGGAGTCGAAGCACAGCATAGCTATGGCCCCTGAGTCTGGCGTGCTTGAGCGATTCTTCTCCTCGCTGCCCTTCGAGCTAACGGCGGCGCAGAAGCGTGTGATCGGCGAGATAACGGGGGACATGGCGAGCCAGGTGCCGATGACCCGCCTTTTGCAGGGGGATGTTGGCTCCGGAAAGACGGTGGTGGCTGCTGCCGCGCTGCTGGTTGCCATGTCGAATGGCGCGCAGGGGGTGTTGATGGCTCCCACCGAAATCCTGGCCGAGCAGCACTATAAAAGCCTGACGAAGATGATGGCTGGTGTCGAGGTGAATGGCAGGGTGCCCACCATAAGGTTGCTCAAGGGGAGCACGCCGCGCAAGGAGAAGAAGCAGATTTACGAGCAGGCTGCGTCGGGCGAGATAGACATAATGGTTGGCACCCACGCCGTAATCCAGGAAGGCGTGGCGTTCAAGCGGCTGGGGCTGGTGGTGGTGGACGAGCAGCACAGGTTCGGCGTTATTCAGCGCGACGCCCTGCGCCAGAAGGGGATAGACGCCGGGCTGATGCCGCACACGCTGGTAATGACCGCCACCCCCATCCCGCGCTCTCTCGCCCTGACCATCTACGGCGACCTTGACGTGTCGGTCATAGACGAGATGCCCCCCGGCAGGCGGCTCATCAAGACGCGCTGGGTAGACGCCACGCGCCGCCAGCAGGCATACGATTTCATCGAGAAGAAGGTGGAGGAGGGGCGGCAGGCCTTCGTCATTTGTCCATTGGTGGAGGAGTCGGAGAAGATAGAGGCGAAGGCTGCCATCGCGGAGTACGAGCGATTGCAGGCGGAGGTCTTCCCCAACCGCAAGCTGGCCCTCCTTCACGGGCGCATGAAGCCCAAAGAGAAAGAAGAAGTCATGGCAGCCTTCAACGCGAGGGAAGCCGACATCCTGGTGTCTACGAGCGTGGTCGAGGTGGGAATAGACGTGCCCAACGCTACGATGATGCTCGTGGAGGGTGCGGACCGCTTCGGCCTCTCGCAGCTTCACCAGTTTAGGGGGCGCGTGGGCCGGGGCGAGCACCAATCGTATTGCGTGCTGCTTGCCGAGGACGCGAAGGGTGTGGCCTTCGAGCGGATGCAGATCATCCAGGATACGCACGACGGCTTCCGCCTTGCTGAAGAAGACCTCAAGATACGCGGCCCAGGTGAGTTTTTCGGCACGCGCCAATCGGGTATGCCCGACCTGCGTATGGCGAAGCTATCAGACGTGGCGACCCTCACTCTGGCGAGAGAACAAGCCAAAGCCCTCTTCGCCCGCGACCCCGATCTGGCCGAGCCGGAACATGCCGCCCTGAAAGACATGCTCGAAAGATTCTGGAGCCGCGCCGAGACAGATGCTAACCAGTGACCAGTGACCAGTGACCAGTGACCAGTGACCGGTTTGATTGGAGGCTGAGATGGAGGAAGGCAAGAAGGTAAAGAACTACAAGGACTTAGATGTGTGGGTGAAGTCTATGGACCTGGCAGAGATGATATACGCCAATACACGGAATTGGCCTAGGGAAGAAACATATGGCTTGACCAACCAAATCCGTAGGGCCGCAGTCTCTATTCCTTCTAATATCGCTGAGGGACAAGGACGCGCTTCTACCAAAGAGTTCTTGCACCATCTTAGCATGGCTCGTGGGTCATTATTAGAGGTTGAGACGCAAATCATGTTAGGCGAGAGATTAGGCTACTTGACGAAGGAAGTGTCCATCTATCTGTTATCATGCACTGCCGAAATAGGCCGCATACTGAATGGCCTCTATCGCTCCCTCGCCGAAAGATAGCGCTACCAACTGGTCACCGGTCACTGGTCACTGGTCACCGGTCACACGCATGAGAGTAATTTCAGGTACAGCTAAAGGCAGGCAGTTGAAAGGTCCTACGGGTCCGGGCACGCGACCTATGACCGACAGGTTGAAGGTGTCTCTTTTTGACACGCTGGTCCCCTATGGTATAGAAGGCGCGCGGGTGCTGGACCTTTACGCAGGTAGCGGGTCGCTGGGGATAGAGATGCTGTCGCGGGGTGCGGAGTGGGCTGATTTCGTGGAGCAGAACCCCACCATGTGCAAGCTCATATCCGACAACCTGCGCACTACAGGGCTTGCTGAGCGGGCGCACGTCTACAAGATGTGGGTGGCGCGCTTCCTCACGATGAAACGCCACCAGGCAGAGGGCACGCCGCACGGTGATAGTGAGGATGCGCAGGAGAGTACGGTTCACAAAGATAGTGGCGCAGAGTATGATATAATACTCCTCGATCCTCCCTACGCCGACCCGGCGATAGAAGACACGATGGAGACGGTGGCTCTCGCGCCTTATCTTTCCGGGGATGGGCTGGTGGTGATAGGGCACGCTACGCGAGTGAAGCTGGCTGACGAATATGGCGGCGGGCGCATCGCAAGAGCGCGGCACCGGGAGATGGGAGGCTCGGCCTTCTCCATCTATGAGCGGGTTTGATGTTTCAGATGGTGCAAGGGCGCAGTGACTATAGCAGGCAATCACATCTAGAATGAGCAGAAACCAAGTCAAACCTGTCATTCTGAGCGAAGCGAAGAATCTCGATCCTCGCGTAGATGCTTATTCAGGACTCTAAGGCAAGAGGATGCGCGAGGAGTGAGATTCTTCGCTTCGCTCAGAATGACAAAGGGTAGCGGGTCTGCTGTTGGATAGGGCCTACTCAGGCCATTTGGATGTATTTGCCATTGCGACGCTGACTATTACACTAGATTACCAAGGGGCTGATGTATACTGATGTCTCAACGTGACGTGGGAGAGCGGATAGCAGTATATCCTGGCACGTTCGACCCCGTGACGCTGGGGCACCTCGACATTGCCACCCGCGCCATGCAGTTGTGCGACCGGCTGGTGATCGCCGTAGGGGACAACCGCAACAAGAACACGCTCTTCAGCGTAGACGAGAGGGTATCCCTCATACGCGAGTCGCTGGAGACGTTGGGCCTGGACGGGCGCATCCGCACCGACTCGTATAGAGGCCTGACGGTAAATTATGCGAAGGAGCTAGGGGCACGCCTGATAGTGCGCGGTCTCAGGGCCGTGACCGATTTTGAATGGGAGTTCCAGCTTGCGCTTATCAACCGCAAGTTGGACCCGCAAATAGAGACCGTATGTTTGATGACGAGCCAGGAATACTCTTTCCTGAGCGCAAGCGTAGTGAGGGAAGTAGCCATGTTCGGCGGCAACCTGGACGACGTGGTCCCTCCAAACGTAGCAAAAGCACTCAAATCGAAGTTTTGAATTCTAAATTTTGAATTTTGAATTATGAATACGACGCGATAAAACCAATAATTCATAATTCAGCATTCAAAATTCAAAATTCCCAAAGGGGGTGGCAGCCATAACTACTGAGATGCGAATGGACCTCCAATACCTGATTGACAGGTTGGAGACGATGGTGACTGGTGCCAAGCGTATGCCTATCACGGGCAAGCTGATGCTCGATGAGCAAGAGCTGGCCGACCTGATAGACCAGATGCGGACGGTGCTGCCCGAAGAGGTGCGCGCCGCCCGGAAGATACTGCGCGAGCGCGACAGCATTATCTCCGAGGCGCAACAGCAGGCAGACGACACCCTCAAGACGGCGCACGAGCAGGCAGAGATGCTGCTTGACGAGCAGGGCCTGATGGCCGAGGCCCAGGCGCGGGCCAACCAGTTCATGGAGGAAGTCGAGCGGGCCGCCCAGGAGAGGATTCAAGGTGCGGACGAGTACGCCCGCCAGGTGCTAACGCAACTCCGCGAGCAGCTAAACCGCCACCTTCGCACGATTGACAAGGGCCTGGAGTCGCTCGACTCGCGGCAATAGAAATCTAATCTCAACAAATAGAAAATGGGCGGCTCAGCCGCCCATTTTCTATTTGTTGAAGGCGTGGGTCTATCAGGGCGCGTAGGCTACGGCCTTGATGCCCGTAATGAGCCACTTGCCACTGCGTTGCTTGAGCGCAAGGTCTGCCTGGGAGGAGCCTTCCGCGAAGTGCAAGGTAACACGTATGACCCTTAGGTCGGTGCTATTCTTGACGGTCTCGAAGCTGGAAGATTGAGGTATATTTTGTACGCCCATGAGCCTGGAGATGTTGGCCTGTGCATCACTGCCGGCCTGCACTGTCTCTCTGAGTTCGCTATTGAGGTAGCCGAGCGCGGCCTTTTCATCGTCTTTGGTCCAGGCTGACACGAAGTCCTGGGCAACCTGCATGGCGGTCCCTTCCTGTCTGGGTGAGGTTGCCTCTTGGCCCCCATACTCGAAAACGGCGCTGGCTTTGGTTACGAGATCAGGTGTGGCGGCGAGCACCACTACCTGTGGCTGGACGATACTATCCCCGTTGGGCCACTGCTCCGGCATCGTGAAGCTGGCCTTTATCGCACCCATCTTATCGGCCCGCGTGGCAGCATAGACTTGCTGGGTCGCGCCTGTTTGCAGGCCACCCAGCCTGATCTCCACGTCGCCACCAACAGGGAAGCCCTCACCGCTCACCACGACTACCGTGCCGCCCTTCCCGCTGCCGGGTGCGAGGTGTATGCTTGGCTGCACGGTCAAGGTGGCAGGCGTATCGAGAGCCACCAGTTTTACGGGCACCGATGTTTGCTGGTCAATGCCTCCGTCTTTGGGCGATTCCGTAAAGATTGTAAGGGTGCCGTCGGTGGGGGCCGCGACCGGAGTGAGCTTGACCGTCACCGTGAACTCTCCCACCTGCCCCATCTCGGCTGCGGTCGTGACGATCTCCTTGCCTAGTACCTGCCCACCTGCCGTTACCTCCACAAGGATAGTGTTCTCGAAGGCTCGCCCCTCGCCGCGCACCGTAACAGAGTTGGTGAGTACGCTGCCCGGCAACGGCTCTGCGATGCGCAGGCTGTTCTCCATCGGAGGCCCCATCTCTGTGCTTGATGGGTCGGCTGTCGAGTCCTGGGCCTTCTGTGCAGCCTCAACCGGCGTGCTGGTCGCTGTCGCCGGGCCGCCGCAAGCCGTAGCAAGCAGGGTCAGTATGAGCAAGAGGGTGCCCACAGCCGAAAAGTGGGCGATCCTTTTCTTCATCATTGTAATTTCTCCTCTAGCATGTCATGCTCCAGGATTACCGGAGAGGAATAGTTCTGGGATAAAGTTTCTTACCACAAGTATACTCGTCACGCTCATTTTGCGCGTCGGCAGCTACGATGATAGCGCATTAGCGGAAAGTAGTGCCCTTTATACACCGTTTGGCGTAAGGGGCCGGGCGGCGAGTGGCGAGTGGCGAGTGGCGAGTGGCGAGTGGCGAGTGGCGAGTGGCGAGTGGCGAGTGGCGAGTGGCGAGTGGCTAGTGGCTAGTGGCGAGTGCTATTATATTCTCTGACCACTGACCACTGACCACTGACCACTGACCACTGACCACTGACGTTTATGTTATAATCCCGGCTGATGATGCGTAGCGAGGTGCGTATGGCTGAGGTGAGGAAAGAGAGTGTGCAAGAAGGAGTGCAGGCGAAACGTCGCCCAGGCATATCGGTCTTCTTTCCGGCGTACAACGATGCGGGCACGATCGCCTCTATGGTAATCGCCGCGCTCCGCACCTGTGCCGAGCTCACGGACGACTACGAAGTGATAGTAGTCGAGAACGGCAGCACCGATTACACGGTTGAGGTGCTTGAAGACCTCGCTTCCACGCACGAGCGATTGCGCGTCCTGACCCATCGCCAACCCCTGGGATATGGAGGCGCGCTCCAAATCGGCTTCAAGGAGGCATCGAAAGAGCTGGTTTTCTACACGGATGGCGACGCGCAGTATGACGCGCACGAGTTGGCGCTGCTCCTGCCCGCTATGCGCCCTGAGGTAGACATCGTGCAGGGCTACAAGATAGCGCGACACGACCCGCTCTTTCGCATTATCATCGGCAGGATATACCATTGGATAGTGAAGATAGCCTTCGGCTTGCCCGTGAAGGATACCGACTGCGATTTCCGCCTGATACGCAAGTCGGCGCTTGAACGCTTCGACCTCACATCAACTACAGGCACGATACCTGTGGAACTGGTGAAGAAGCTGCACGAGTCCGGGGCCGTCTTTGCAGAAGTGCCTGTGCATCACTACCATCGCGCTTATGGACGCTCCCAGTTCTTCAACTTCAAACGCCTCTGGGCAACCGGCATGCAATTGTTGCAGTTGTGGCGCGAAACCGTGCTGGTCCCCAGACTGACGGGCCGCAAACCTGTCAAGAGCGTGAAGCCTCGCAGGCGGCCAGACGCAGCCAACCCCTCCCTGGCCTACCGCACCGCCGCCGAAGCGCGCAGCATAGCCGGGGAGAACGTAAAACGTAAAACGTAAAACGTACTGCCTGGTTCGTATTGCGTAGTTATTGAACCACAAAGGCACAAAGAGCAGTAAGATTTGGGGATTGCACCGGAGAGGCGCGGAGGTTATTTAGGGATTAGGCGTCACGTTTTACGTTTCACGCATGAGTTGAGAGGAAATGAATGATCTATATCAATGATACTCGCGCTCAGTATGATAGTTTGAAGGACGCTCTGCTGCCGGTGGTGAACGCCGTCATGGAGAAGAGCTACTTTATATTGGGCGAGAATGTGGCTGCATTTGAGGGGGAGTTCGCGGAGTATTGCGGCACCAAGTACGCGGTGGGTGTGGCGAACGGCACCGACGCCATCCACCTGGCCTGCCGGGCGCTGGGAGTTGGGCCTGGGGACGAGGTGATTACCTCCACGCACACGGCCACCTTCACCGCGCTTGGCATCTCCATGACGGGGGCCACGCCTACCTTCGCCGACATCGAGCCGGACACCGGCAACATAGACCCCGCGAAGATAGAAGCGGCCATCACGAAGAGGACGAAGGCTATAATGCCTGTCCACCTGTACGGGCAGATGGCCGACATGGACCCCATAATGGAGATTGGCCGCAAGCACAATATTCCCATCATAGAAGATGCTGCCCAGTCGCACGGTGCGACTTACAAAGGCAAGCGTGCGGGGTCTATCGGCATTTTGGGCTGCTTCTCTTTCTACCCCACCAAGAACCTGGGCGCGTACGGCGACGGCGGCGCTATCACGACAAACGACGAGGAGCTTTACCAGGCCCTGAGAGAGTACCGCAATGGAGGGCAGCGCGAGCGGTACAACCACGTCCGGGTAGGGGTATGCAGCCGCCTGGACGAGTTGCAGGCGGCCATATTGCGGGTGAAGCTGCCCCACCTCGATAGCTGGGACCAGGCACGCCGCGAGAACGCCTACCGCTATGACCGCATGCTGGCAGGGGCGGGGGTGCCCGTCACCCCGGCAGCGGTACGCGATTACGGCGATACTGCCATGCACTTATACATTGTGCGCGTGGCAGCCGAGCAGCGCGACCCTCTGATAGCCCACCTCAAATCGCAAGGCGTAGACGCGATGATACACTATCCCATACCCGTGCATCTACAGGAGGGTTACAAATTCCTGGGGCTGGGGGAAGGGTCATACCCGGAAGCCGAGCGTATGGCGAGAGAGATAATAACCCTCCCCATGTACCCGGAGCTTTCCGTTGACCAGGCCCGCACGGTTGTGGAGGCGATACGTGGCTTCTACGAGTAAAGGAATGCGGAATGCGGAATGCGGAGTGCGGAATGTCAGTGACGAAATCGAGATGGTACTCGATTTCATATTTCGCACTTCGCATACCATAGTAGATAAAGCGAAGAACTCCGCATTCCGCATTCCGCATTCCGCATTTGATTGGTGCGCGTGTGAGGGGTGACGGCCCTATAGAGCGGCTCATGGCCCCGGTGCGGCGGATGGTGCGTTGGCTGTCGGCTCGGCCTACTCTGTGGAACCTCTTCAGGCGGGCTCTTGAGTTCAACTTCCGCGAAGAGAAGCGCGTCATCAACCGGGAGCTAATGCCCCTGGCCGAGCGCATACGCAATGTCGAGCGGCGGGCACCACGCGTGCTGGACCTGGGTTGCGGTACAGGGGAATTGGCTCCCTCCTTTCTCAAGGCGGGCTACAGCTACGTCGGCATAGATATCGAGCCTGAGCGGATCGCCTACGCCCGCAAGACCCACCGCCGGGGCAGGTTCCACGTCATGGACGCCAGCGCCCTGCAATACCCCGACGGCTATTTTGACCAGATACTCGTGACCGGCGTGCTGCACCACCTCTCCGACCAAGAGGTGCGCGACATCGTGAAAGAGATGAAGCGCGTTTTGCGACCCGGCGGGCGCGCGCTCGTTATGGAAGATATAGCCCTGCGCGGCTCGCTCAACCTGTTGGGTGCCCTGGTACACCTGGCCGATGCGGGAGCATACATCCGCCGACCCGCGCAGTACACGCCCCTCTTCCAACCCCACCTGACACTACAGGAGACATATCCCGTAAGATGCGGCGTATGTGATTACCAGGCGTTTGTGCTGGAACCAGGGATCAGGGATTAGGGGTCAGGGGTCAGGATCGTAGATTATCGCATTTAGCGCTATCGATAGCATATGCAAAATGGCCCAAATGTTTAGAAGGAAGCCACACCAACATCCTTGTCATTCTGAGCGCAGCGAAGAATGACATGGGATAGTTGGTTCTCCCGTATCAGGCCCATACCCGATCTGCAACGGCCTACTGATCCCTGACCCCTGGCATCGAAGTAATCCACAATTCCTGGCCCCTGACCCCTGATCCCTGGCCCCTGGTATAATGACAGCATGGAACCTGAAGCCCATTTTGTTATCGCTGAAGCTGAAGAGCATGAAGGGAAAATCCCTGCTAAGAGGAGAATAAGGATGGATGCTGCCTGGTGGAGCACATTCGCGCTGTTGATGATTGCCATGTCGCTCACCGTCACGGGCGAGCTGCTGCTCAAGTCCGGCATGAACAGGCACGGCGAGCTAAATGTCGGCCTTTCGACCCTCGTGCCTACGGCGATCAAGCTCTTCACAAGTCCATTCGTGCTAGGCGGCTTCTTTTTCGTGTTTAGTGGTGCGTTGTTCTGGTTAGCGGTGCTGTCGCGATGGCCCCTCTCGCTGGCCTATCCACTCCTCTCTATCAGCTATATTATCGGCATCATCGCTTCGGTGTTACTATTGAAAGAGAAGGTTACGCTTGTGCAGGTGGGCGGCGTGTTTGTGATAATAGTGGGCGTATATCTTGTCAGCCAGGGAGCGGAGCGTTGATGGCGATAGAGATGATACGCGGATTCCGCCCGGCAGATTTATTTGCCGGGGTATGCCGGAGCGTGTCAGGTAATGGTTAGAGAAGCCTTGCAGGAACCTGCATCTGTGCCAACTGCCCAACAGGCTCCCTCACCTGCCGCCGATAGTGACGCGGTCGCCAGTCCAGCAAAGCCCCAATACACCCTCACCATTATCATCCCGGCCTACAATGAGGGGGATGCCATAGCCAGAGTGATTGGCAAGGTCAGAGAGTTGCGCCCTGCCGCCGAGATACTTGTAGTGGACGACGGTTCAGGGGACAACACGGCGGAAGTGGCGCGTATGTCAGGTGCGCGGGTCATACGCCACCCTTACAACAAGGGGAACGGCGCGGCGGTCAAGACGGGACTGCGTAATGCGCGGGGCGAGGTGGTGCTGCTGCTCGACGCCGACGGGCAGCACCCGCCTGAAGATATAGAGAGAGTGCTGGCAGAGATAGGCGAGTACGATCTTGTGGTGGGTGCGCGCACGAAGGATTCGGAGTCGGCCTGGATCCGCGACCTCGGCAACGCCATCTTCAACAACCTGGCGACCTACCTCTCCGGGCGCAAAATACCCGACCTCACCTCCGGCTTCCGGGCGATGAAGCGCGACCTCATCATGGAGTTCATCCACCTGCTCCCCAACCTCTATTCATACCCGACCACCAGCACGCTTTCGTTCATCAAGGCGGGGTACAACGTCAAGTTCGTGCCCATCAAGGCGCGCAAGGGGACGGGGCGGAGCAACACCAGGATAGTGCGTGACGGGGTGCGCGCGATAGTGATTATCCTGCGCATGATAACCCTCTTCGCACCTATGAAGATATTTCTGCCTGTAAGTGTGGGGTTGTTCGTGCTGGGTGTGCTGTACGGGTTGGCTAACATCTTCCTCTTCGGCATGAACCGCATCCCGAACGGCTCGGTGCTCCTCATCTTGAGCAGCCTCTTCATCTTCCTCTTCGGCCTCATCTCCGAACAGATAGCGGCCATGCGCTTTGAGAGCAGCCAGCGGCCATACGCGCGCAAGGAGTTCGAGCGGGACTGGCCGCCCGACATAGACGAGGAGCGCCAGGGGCCGGGCGACACGGCATGAAGCATGTCTATATCTGAACCCCGGCGGCCTGCTTCCAGGCGCACCTGGGCCGTTCGCATCGCGGGCACGCTACTCTTTGCCGGGCTGCTGGTGGTGCTCGATTTGCAGGGCGCTCTACGCCTGGAAGACGTTCTTGCCGCCCTGGTACGCGCCAATCCTCTACTGGTGGCCCTATCGATTGCCTTGTACGTGCCCTTCCTGGTGGTGAAGGCCGCCAGATGGCGCATGGTCAACGCCGACATGCATATGCCCACAAACTGGGCCGACGCGTGGCGCATCTACGCGATAGGGCTGGCGGCAGGCACCTTCACGCCCGGCCAGGCAGGGGACGCGCTCAAGGCGTGGTACTTGCAGCGCATGGGGTATCCCCTGGCGCGCGGCCTCGGCGGTTCGGTGCTCGACCGGCTCTTCGATGTGGCCGCGCTGGCCGTGCTGGGCCTGCTCGGTGTGGCCGTCTACGGGCAGCGTTTCGCGGGGCAAACTCCCGCTTTGGTGGGGTTGGCGGCGCTCTGCCTGGGTGCCGTCGCCTTCTTCGCATGGAGCCGCACGCGGACGTGGGCCGTTAATATAGTAGCGAGGCGGCTGGCGGCGGTAAGGGGCCAGGGATCAGGGATCAGGAACGAGGGGCCGGGGGCGGGGGGCGAGGGCCGAGAGACGGCGGAGGTATGGTCATTCAGGCCGGTGACGCTGGTCAGCGCGGGGTTACTCACGGTCGCCAGCTTCGCTACCTCTATATTCAGGGTGTGGCTGCTCGCGGCGGCGCTTGGCGTGTGGCTGGGGCCGCTTGAAGTGTCGGGCTTTGTGGGCCTGACTACGGCTGCCGCGCTGGTGCCGGTGACGGTTGGCGGCGTGGGCACGCGAGACTTTGTGGCCGCGCTCGCCTTCGCTCAACTGGGGCGCGCACCCGAAGAAGGTGTTGCGGTCTCCGCGCTCATCCTTTTGCTCAACTTCGCGCAGGCAGTGGCGGGGTGGCTGGTTTGGTTAAGGTACAGCGACGGGCGAAACGTAAAACGTGAAACGTGAAGCGTGAAACGTGGAAAGACATAATTCAAAACTCAAAACTCATAACTCAAAACTCATAACTATAGGCATAGTGGCTGCGGTTGGGGTGGCTATTTTGGGTGCTTTGCTGTTCTTTTTGAGGGGTAAGGATGCGCGTGAAGGGTTCCAATTTGGTGAGACAAGGGATCTCAATTCAGTACGTAATCTGGTGGCAAATCCTATGCTAGTTAGTCACGTCGCGGGGGAGCGTCCTGCGTCATGGGAGATCAGCGGCACGGTGACGGTGGACGATAGTCTTGAGGGAGCGCCTCTTTATGCTCGCATAAGGCCGGGATCGAAGATGAGCAGCAGCGCGATTGCCGTGCGGCCAAGCGAGATCTACAGGTATAGCATGTATACCTTCAACGGCCATCCTGACAACCAATCTAACGCTCCCAAAGCGAACAGCGAAGCCAGGGCGCGGCTCTTGTGGCTGGACCAGGCTTTAGAGGTGGTTACATGGAATGACACTACATGGCCCGTGGAGGATAGCGCCCTTCACTCTACAAGGGCCTTCCACTCCGGGGCGTTTACAGCACCTGTTGGTGCGGTGCGGCTCAGGCTTGAAGTGTGGAACACAGGGCAGGGTGACGTATGGGTGAGGTCGCCCAAGGTGTCGCTGGACGGAGTGTACGTCGAGCAGCACCCCAACGGCACGCAAGGCTCTATCGCTTTTTCGTTCGACTGGGAGAGCGCGATGGGCGGCGCGATCCACTCAAAGGGGATGGTGGCACACGATCCGCAGGCGGCAGAGCAGCACGGCATACAAATGCGCGAGGGGGCCGACTGGCTGGAGGAGCTATTCGCGAAGCACGATATAAAGGCCACTTTCTACGGAACTGGATACAACTTGCTCGACGGCAACGAACAGCGCCGCACCTTCTCCGGCGACCCCATATATGAGTGGGCAGGCCCAGAGTTCGGGTGGGAGGCTGACTACTGGCTAGCTCATAAGTGGTACTCCGACGACCCATACGCCACGTATGAGTCCGAGCCTGCGTGGTACTTTGGCGACCAGACGCGCTCGCTGCTTGGTGCGGGACACGAGATCGCGCCCCATACCTTCGGCCATCTTTACGTGCGCGGCTCCAACCCACAGGAATTGGCGGCGGATATGGACGAATGGCTCGTGGCCGCCAAAGAGGCAGGCGTGCCTCCCCCTACCACCTTTGCCTTCCCCTGGCGCAGCAGCAATTCTCTTACGCAGGAGTATTACGACGTGTTGCGCGAGCGCGGTATCCGGGCGGTCACGCGCATATACGAGGGCAACATGCGCGATCTCTACACGTTGAGCGCCACGTGCGTGATGACGGGCGGGAAGTGTATATCCACAGGCATAGCCGTGATGCCCGATTTCTTGCTGGGCGTGCCCTCCGTGAACGCAGGCGAGGAAGCAGCAGGCAGCATCATCAGCCGGGAAAAGGGCCTCGATGTCATCAGCGAGACGTTGGCGAGGCGCGGCACGACCTCGTTCTGGCAGCACCCGGAGCAGCTAGCGCCCAAGCCTGAGTTTGAGGGCGTTCGCGAGGCGTGGGAAGAAGTAGTCGCGACTGCCGCCCAGGAGAGGGACAACGGCAGGCTGTGGATAGCACCAGTGGGTGATATAGTGGCGTACCAGCGCGATGTTATGAGAGTCGAAGTAAGTCTGGACAAAGACTTGTTTAGCGGTTGGAAGTTACATGTGCTTAACTACACTAACAAGGAGCTTTCCGGTGTAACGCTCACCATGCCTGGAGATATTTCCCGTGCATCATCGAGTGACGTAGAGGTGCTGACTGTTAATCACCCAGACGAAAAAACCACTCGCGTCAGCGCTTCTACGGGGCAAGTTTTTCCTTCACGACAACTGGTGCTAGCCAAACTAAAGCCGGGCGTAACGACCATAGAGGTTGAATGGGCGGCTGGGCAGGAGCCTTCGAGATGAGTCTGTCACGCTTGATTGGTGGCAAACAGGCAAGTCCCTTACTTCTTGCTCTCCTGCTCGTGCTGACTTTGTTGGGTGTCGTGGTAGCTTACCAAAGCTCCACTTCTTCCACTATCTTTGTCGGTGAGCCTGGGGATGGCGCGTTCTTATCGGGCTTTTATTCCGATGAAGCCGACATTGATTACCGTTACAGGTGGACGAACGGGCGCGGGGAAGTAGAGTTCAAGGGAGTGGGTAGCAGCACGCCTGACCTGGGAATAGTGACGGTTCGCGCCCAGGGTCCAACTTTGTCCGGGTCCTCAGCGCCGATTACAATGTCTGTCTCGGTAAATGGCAGCGAGCCGTACCTTCCCGGCGTCGTGACCGTAACCAGCGAACTGCTCGATTATAGCTTCTACAGCCCCACCGGCACGGGTACTTGCATGGAGGCCAATGCGCCGTGCAGAGTAGCAATCACTTCCTCCACTTTCCGGCCTCCTGGGGATGCTCGTATCCTGGGGGTAAAGATTGACCGTGTTGAACTGTCTCAGAGTGGCGAAGGGGGCTTGAGGTTTCCTTCGGTTTTGCTAGTTTTGTGGCTCTTGGCCCTGGTGGCGGGGCTGTATGGCGCAGCCCGCAGCATACAGGGCCTTCCAGGCTTAATTGCCCTTGCGCTTATCCTCATTATCTTAGGAGTGGTTCTAGTCTTTTTCGCCTCCGATCTACGCTCTTATATAACAGCCTACCTCCCTCCTGTCGCGGCTGTGGCTGGGATGTCAGGACTGCTGGCGTGGCAGAGGCACCGCATATGGCGTTGGCCACAGGCGATTGACGCGCTAGGCAAGGGGCGGCTGGCTGCCGGGGTGTTGCTGGGAGCGACGCTGCTGTACGCGGGGCTGTCGCTATGGGTGATAGCGCAGAACGATTGGATAGGGCACGCCGACTACGCCGAGAATGCGGTTGTAGCGCGCAACTTCGTGGCGGGGCGCGGGCTGACGGTGGATTACGTAGCGCAGTTTTACAGGGAGCACCCAGGCATATCCCACCCCGCCGAGACCTGGCCCCTACTTCAACCTCTGATGATCGCGCCCTTCTTCGCCGCCTTTGGGCCTCAGACGTGGGCCGCCAAGTTACCCAACCTCTTCGTGATGGTGGGGTTGGTGTGGGCGGTGTTTGTGGCGGCATCGCGGCTGTGGGATGCTCGCGTGGGGCTGCTTGCCGGGCTGCTCACGCTGGCGCACCCCTATTTCTTCAATTCGGTGCTCTATCCCATCAACGACCTGGGTTTTACGGCTATCTTTTTCGTGCTGGCGTGGCTGGTGTGGAGGCCATTGTCGCCGTATGCTCAAGGCGGCATGGTTACTTCTAACGGGGTTGGTTCAGCCCGGCCAGCAAGCCCGGCGACTAAAGTCGCGGGCAACGCACACGAAGTCGCCCTGCGGCGACTACCCTCCTCAATAGAGTCCGCGAAGGCGGACTTTGTACCTGTTGCACGCGACTTTAGTCGCCGGGCAATTAATCGGCGGTTGGTAGCTATAGGCGCGCTGGCAGGGCTGCTTATTTGGAGCAAGCCCAGCGGCGCAATCCTCCTGCTTGGGCTGGGGTTGTGGGCCTTGTGGACGTGGTGGCGATGGCATAGGCCCGCTAAATCGCTTATGCCCTGGCGCGCTCTTCTGGTAACGGGTGGGGTGGCAGCCCTGGTGGTGCTGCCCCTGCTGATACGCAACCTGCTGGCCTTTGGCACCCCATTTTTCTCTACGGAGGGGTTGGACGCCTGGATACTTCGTTACTGGCCCTATTACGACTGGGAGAATATCTACAAGGTCTACATAAGCAGCAGCGACCCTCCCCACCCGCGCTGGATCGTGGGCGGCAAGTTTGGGTACCAGAACCTTTTTGACGCGATCTCCATAAACTTCCGGTGGGTTTGGCAGAAGGGAGTCATATCGGACCCCGACCAGCCCGACTTTGTGATTGGGCTTGTGCCTCTTTTGGGTGCGGTAGTAGGGTTGAGCGCGCTTACTCGCAGGGTCGGCAGCCTCTTCGGTATGGTTGGGCTAAGTACGGGCCTATATGCGCTTTTTGTGCTATTGTACTGGCACTTCGAGGGGCGCTACTTCCAGGTGCTAATGCCCTGGCTCTATATGCTGTTGGCATGGGGCATCTTCTGGCTCTGGGACCGGCTGCGGGAGACGCTGCGGGAAGGTATCGGGCGGCGATGGGGCTTGCTGTTGCTACCTCTTGCCGTAGCGGGTTTCTTGCTCCCGCCCGTCTCCATGATATTAGACCAGGCAGAGCGCGAGGTGCCGCCTACCGGGTTCGTGTCGACTATGGAGTGGCTGCGGCAGAACAGCGCTGAGCAGGATGTAGTAATGACCCGCGATCCCTGGGAGCTAAACTGGCACACCGGGCGCAAGGCGGTGATGATCCCCAACGACGATCTGCCGACCATAAAGCGCATCGCCCGGCAATATGGCGTGACGATGCTACAGCTTGGCGGCCCGGTTGACCGCGTAGATGTGGACCGATGCCCGGACGGAACTAATCCTCAAGGTCCGTTTCCCACAGGTTCGCGTCCCGCGCTGGGCGGCCTCTACTGCGGCCTCGAGATGCCGGGGTACGACATCATCTTCAAGGATGGCCGGGGCGGGACAATATACAGGGTGTCGCCTGAGAGGTGATGCGTATTGCGTAGCACGTATTACGTATTAGCTCTATGAAGCTTCTACGGCTTCGTAATCAGGTCTTGTGATCCAATAATTACGCAATACGTACTACGCAATACGCATCACGCCGCAAGGGGCATGTCAGTATGTGCTTCATGCCTGGCGGCGGCTGTTGGCGCGCTGGGCGGGGTGGGGCCTTGTATGCGGGCGTAGGCGGCCTGGCGCTTGGGGCCGAAGCCTTTCAGCTTGGTTACCTGGCCGCGCCGGGCTGCGTCGGCAAGCTCGGCGGGCGAGTTGACGCCTAGCTCTTTGTTGAGCCTGATCGCCAGCTTGGGGCCTACCCCGGCCACCGTCATCAACCTGTCAACGCTGGGTGGCAGATCGGCCCTCAGTTCGACGTAGAACTGCATGGAGCCGTCCAGCACAAGCTCGCGTATCTTGTTGCCGAGCCGCTTGCCGAGGCCCATCTTCGGCCACATCTCTTCGTCCAGCACAGCTTCCAGGGCGACAGGCCCTTGCTGTAGGAAGTTGATGGCGGCCTGCCTGTACCGGGCTATGCGGTAGGGGTTCGCGCCCGCCATTTGCAGCAGTGTGGCGCAGTTGAATAGCACTTCAGCCGCTTGCTCGCAACTTATGGCCGGGCGGTTGCTGATAATCTTCAAGTTGTCTCTACTCATCTCATTACTCTCTTTGGCTAATCTCTCAAAACAGTCGCACTCACCAACCAATATCGAACTCTCGTTCTAATTATACACGTAAATTGTGGAAAAGTCAATGCTTTTTCCGGGATATTTCCACATCTCGAAATAGGGATCAAGGGTCATAAATCAACTTCATACCTGGTTCCTGATCCCTGGTCCCTGACCCCCGACTCCTAACCCCTATACATCCTTGACATGGCACGCGCCCATTGCTTATAATATGAGCACTAACCACGCCGAAGTGGCGGAACGGCAGACGCGCTACGTTCAGGGCGTAGTACCCGTAGGGGTGTGCGAGTTCAAATCTCGCCTTCGGCACAATATTGTAGAATGGTCCAATTCTACGCACGAAATGGGAGCTTTAGAAGCTCCCATTCTTATTTTGTCATAGAGGGAAGTTCGACAAAGAGTTACCCTTGATTTAGAGTGGGCTGTGATTCATGCTGATTCGCACCCAAGCAACAGCAAAGGAACTGACCACAGCATGCCCGTGATCAAGCTGACTACGCTAATCAACGCTCCAATAGAATGCGTATTTGACTTATCGCGCTCGATCACTTTGCATAAAGCCTCGATGACAAAGTATGAAGAGGCGGCGATTGCCGGTGTAACGAGCGGGCTAATAGATCTCGGACAGAAGGTTACCTTTCGGGCGAGACCCCTGGGGGTGTGGCAGACACTGACATCTTGCATCTCTGCCCTTGAACGTCCTTACCATTTTCGTGACAGCATGGTGCAGGGAGTCTTCAGAAGGTTCGACCATGACCATTATTTCGTGGCGAAGGATGATCGCACGCTCATGGTGGATTTGTTCGATTACACCTCGCCACTGGGTGTGATAGGGGTACTGGCCGATAAGCTATTCATCCGGCATACTTTAGAGCGTTTACTGAAAGAGCGTAACAGGAAGATAAAAGAAATCGCCGAATCCCCGGTGTGGCCGGACTATGTAGCGCCGGGGCAAAGTTCGCTGGCTGGCACGCTGCCAGGCTCAAGCTTTGGACCAGGAATGCGTAAAGAATCTACTGTACCCAATGGGGTCGCTATGCTTCCCTCTCTTTTACCGGCTATACGCCTCGTTGTTTCGCTGACCTGGCTCTATGAGGGATTGTGGCTCAAGCTAATACGCCAAGCCCCCTACGAGCTGAACGTCGTAGCATCGACTGCGGGTTCCCTTCCCGTTCCGGTCAGGCCTCTTACTCTCCTGAGGCTAATTGGCCTGGGGGAGACCCTGTTGGGTATCGGAGTGCTCACCGGCAAGCATTCTCGCGTGCTTTCGGGAATCCAGATCGCCCTCCTCGTAGCCATGAACGGTGCAGGTATCCTGTTCGGTAAACGCTCTATCGAGGACCCTGTAGGCCTGGTAATAAAAAATCTGCCTTTCGCTCTCTGTATCGCGGCGCTAGGGACTGTGCGGCCTACAAAAGAGATAGAACCATGACCATCAGAGCCACTTCCGGTTCGGCGTCCCTATCTAGATCAAATGGCGGCTCTATTCAGGACCGCAAGGCTGCTGAGATCTGGCGACAGGGCCTGTTAGGTAAGAACTCGCGAAAAAAGGAAAGTAGAGGCAAAGCGGAGCCGGAGGTTGTGTTCGCACAGGTACATGAGGACACCTCCGTAGAACTTACGGCTCTCACGTTGTGCCCGGAGCCTGCCGTCGCATTCTGTATAAGCTCAGGAGGCTGCACCGCTTTTTCTCTACTCACTGCGCGCCCCGAGAAATTGGTAGCCCTCGACATCAACCCGGCGCAAACTTACCTGCTGGAACTGAAAAGGGCAGCGTTTGCCCAGTTGCCTTATGGCCAGATGCTGATTGCCATGCAGCGCGATGCCCTACCCGTATACAGGAAACTAAGGCAGGCAATCAGCCCACAGGCAAGAGCGTTCTGGGATAGGCGCACCCCTTTGCTTGCTCTTGGGCTTTGCCGATGCGGGTTGATAGAGCGAAAAGGTGCCCACGTGATGCGTTTGTTTCGCCTACTGGTGCATAACGGGAAGACCATAATAGCTATGCTCTCGCAGCCCGGCCTGCGCGCCCAACAGCGCTTCTACCACACGCACTGGGACACCTGGCGCTGGCGGCTCGGCTTGCGCCTGGCTCTCAGCAAACCCGCGCTCAGGCAAGCGTACGGTCCTGATTTTGTCGCTGCCGTTCCGACAGGCTTCTCGGATATTATGCACGAGCGTATGGCTCGCGTCTTTACACAGTTTCCCATACTGGAGAACAGCTCATTGTGGCAGGCTTTCTTGGGCATCTACCCTCCGTCGCAACAGGGGCTGCCTCCCTATTTGCAGCGAAAGCATTTTGAAGAGATAAGAGCAAGGCTGCCGGAGGCGTGCCTGGTGACAGGGGACGCCTCTGACTGGATAGCAAACCAGCCCGCGCGATCCATTGGCTTTTTCGCCCTGTCTAATATACTGGAAGTGACCTCTCCGGTTTATGCCCAACATCTATGGAGGGCATTGGAGCATGCGGCGAAGCCAGGGGCAATTGTATGCTTGCGGTCCATCTTCCCGCTCGGTCCGGACCAGCTACCGCCGGAAGCGGCTTCACATATTGACGTTGAGCTATCCGGCGAGCTACAGCGTCGTGACAACTCGCCTTTCGCGGCGTGTATCTATGCGCTCAGGATGTAAGGTCGGGGTCATATATAGGGCCAGGGTAAAGGTCGAAGCGTAAAGCTGAGGCGAAAAGGAGAGAGGGAATCTTGTATCTCATCAAGAGGCACCCGGTGCCTATCTCGGCGTATTTCAAGCACTCCCTCGTGCTGACTTACGCTCTGCCTGCACAGACGCTCACTCCTCTTCTTCCACCTGGAGTCAAGCTTGACACCTTTGGAGAGCTGGGATTTGTAGCGATTGCTATAGTGCAGACGCAGCAATTGCGTCCTGCCTTCCTGCCTGAGTGGCTGGGCCATACCTTCATACTGACAGGCTACAGGATTTTCACTCGCTTCGAGACGAGCGCAGGCAGGCGCTTGCGGGGGTTGCGTATCCTCAGGAGCGATACGGACAGCGCCGTAATGGCGGCGCTAGGCAGCATGTTCACCCATTATCACTACTCAAAGGCAAACATCAGACTCACAGAGGGAAATAATAGCCTCGATATCAGAATAGCGACACCGCGGGGCCAGGCAGACCTGCACGTTGTCGCTGATCTTTCAACCGAACCAACATGCCTGCTGCCTCCCGGGTCTCCGTTCGCAAGCCTGAAGGAAGCACGGCGCTATGAAGGGCCATTGCCCTTCACCTTCAGCTACGAACCGCAAACTCGCTCTATCATCGTAGTTGAAGGTGTCAGGCAGCATTGGGACCCTCAGCCCGTGCATGTAGACGTAAGGGAGGTCACCTTCTTCAAACAGCCTGCGTTTGCGGGCACCCAACCCGTTCTGGCGAGCGCGTTTCATGTTCACGATATCCCCTATTACTGGAAGCGTGGCGTCAGGGAACCTGTGCCCATCCATGCGCTCACCTCCACAGGAAGAGCAAATGAAGGATATCAGGGATGAAGTCAGGCATAGAGCGAGTAAGGACTGCTGGCACCGAGGGTGTTGCCGGTGCCAGAGGTAACAGCACCGGCTTCCGTACCCAGTTCGGAGGCGCTTTGCAGATTCTACAGTACAATGGCCCTTTCTACGCAAAGACCTTACTTGGGTGTGCCGTTGCGGCAGTGGCCGCCGCGAAATTGCCTCTGCCACAACCTGTGAAAGCCCTGGTGCGGTTGGGAATAGGGGGCGCATGCTACTTCTCGGTGGCTTCGCTAGTAGCATCGTGGTGGGTATACGATCATTCCCATCTGACCAGGTGGCGCTGGATAGCGGAACTCTTGCCCACGAAACCAAAACGATGGGCGAACATACATGCAGGGCTTGACGAGACCACTCTTGCCCTGAGGGCGCTGTTCCCTGATACGGAGTCGGTAGTCTTGGACATTTATGACCCTCGCGAGATGACCGAGCCTTCTATCAAGCGAGCACGCGAGATAAGCCCGGCACCTGTCGTAGCGATAACGGCAGACGTAAAGAAGCTGCCTGTAGAAGATGGAGCGTTGAACGCTCTGTTCCTGATCTTCGCAGCACATGAGGTACGGGATAAGGATTTGAGGCGCACCTTCTTTCGAGAGTTGCACCGGGTGCTGGCACCGCAGGGCACACTCCTGCTGGTAGAGCATGTGCGCGACGTAGCAAACTTTGCTGCTTTCGGTCCCGGCTTCATGCACTTCCTACCGCGCTCAGAGTGGCAGAACCTGGGAAACTTATCGGGCTTACAGACCAGGTCGCATTTCCGAATCACCCCGTTCGTGAACGTCTGGGTCTTTGAAAAACCTGGATTTACAAACATGGTGGGGCCAGACGAAACGAGTGATTAGGCTCTGCGCAAGGCACTGTGATTGTTTCGCTGGCGGAACAATGGGAAGGCGTAAACTTCCCCTGCTACAACACCTCAACAGTGTAATATCAGTACAATAGGCAACACAGAGAGCAGGGCTTAGACCGCCTGCTCACTTTGAAGTTGACAAGGTATGATAAGATGTCAACACGGTTCGACCCGAACGATTTAGTAGGATTGAGCGAAATGATGGACGCTTTTCAGAATGGTTAGAATGTGCTTCTGGATTAGAGTTTTTGTGCTTCCTTCCTGCTGGCGTTGAACAACTACTGATCCCTGACCATGAGGACCGAATATGAAGTTTCGTAGATACTGGCTTTCTACCATAGCTGCCCTACTTATGTTGCTTCTATTGGTCGGGAGCAGTAGTGCAAGCGCAAACTACCAGTCCCAGGCTACTATCAGCTTGCAGCAATCCGACGTGATCCTCTTGTTCCTCGTAATACTTGTTATTACCGCTATTTTGTGGACGTTGCCCTATCTCCTGTTGACTCAGCGAGTTGCGAGAGGCCAACCCGCTAAATCCGACCGTAATCGGAAATATTTCCTTATCTGGTTGCTGGTTGGCCTGCTCGGCGCTCTGATGTCTGTTACGCAGGAAATCTGGTCCGGCTGGCTGCGTAACCAGTTGGACGCTGCAACCATCAATTGGCGCTGGCTCGACTATATGCTGCGCCCGTTTCAGGGGCCAAAGTTCCCAGGCGTACTTACAACTGATGCTGTGCAATGGTTGGGATTTTGGTCCCTCGTCATGGGAGCGCTCTGGCTATTTTTCTACCCTGTAGAAGACAGTGAACCGGTACGAGAAGACGGGTCCCAGCCGGCTGGGCAAAAACAGGCCCCCCGCTCGCGCTGGACGACTGGCCGCAGAACGCAGGTGCGCTACGCCATCGTCTGGCTTGCCGGGTTGTTGCTCCTGCTGCCCTGGTCTTCTGCTTTGATCCAGTCGCTCGCGCCTACGATCAGCCTAAATCTGCTGCCCTTCACCTCTCTCCTCTCGCTGGCTGCCGTCTGGACGACGGCTCTCTTCTTGTGGTTCCTATTCTTCGGCGGGGATAGATCCGAGGCAAACGAGCAGCGCATCTTCCCGTACCAGGGTGTATGGGGCACCTTCGCAGTTGTATTGCTTATAACTATCCTGGCGGGCGAGCGGGGATACCAATCGGTTCAGGAGCGCATCAAGGGCACGTACAGCACCGCAACGCTTGCCGGGGAGAGTATAGAGTACCTGGAGAGTGTTACCGCCAATGCGAGAGAGTCGGCTTATCGCATCGCAACTTACCTTGATGGATTTGGGTCGCCTGAACTCGGTGGTCCCAAGCCTTCCCTTACCGACTTAGATCTAGATTATCTGCAAAACACCCTGTTCGTAAACCTGAAGCAGCAGGTCGCGAGTTCAGAGGCGGCCCTGCGGAATAGCCAGGCGCAGATCGAGAGCGCTCTCGCCAGCGACCCGCCCGGGCCCATGAAGTCCATACTCCTGCAAATGCGCAAAGTAACCTCCGAGACGAACGCCCCACTCCTACTCTTGCGAACTGCAACCGATTCAATCTACACTGATACCCTAGGCCTGTCGCCATCGCAGCCAGCTGATCCTATATCAGCTTTGCGAAGGCGTGTGCGTACTGAACTTGTGGTGCCTGCCCATGACGCGGCTGTGCCACCGCGGATAGCAGCAGACTCCATCAGGGGCACAGCACTCACAGGCCTGGAGATTTTCCTCGGCCTGAGCGGCCTCTACACTTCCCTGGTGCTCTTCCCCTGGCTGCTCTTGTTGCTCTTCCTCTACCGTAAGCGTCGTGGTAGGGCAGCGCAAATATACGACGACCTGCTTCGACTCGACCCTACTCGCACGTTGCTTATGAGAGTGATCGATAGCGAACCAAACAAGCAAAGTAAGAACGAATTGAGGCAGGCCATTGACGCTATACCTATCGTAAGAGCAAGTGACCCTCCCCCCAGGACCCCGCACCGGCACGTGAACAAGGTGGTTGAGGCCCTCGCTGGCCACGCTTTCAGCAACTTCGAGTACATAATCAATCTGCTCCTCCTGAGCGTGCTGACTGCTATTGGCTGGTACTATATATTCTACCCTCAGCATGGCCTGGGGCTGGTAGACCTGATTGCTCAGGGCTACGGTATCAAGGACGTGCTCGGCCAGATAATAGCAAGCATATCCCCGGTGACACTGGGCTTCGCCGGCGCTTATTTCTACCTCCTTTACATGCTCGTACGCCGCTACCTTGCCGACGACCTGTACCCGGCCACTTTTCTACAGGCAGCCCAACGCTTGCTCATAATTTTCGTGCTGAGCCTCGCGCTGACTGTTTTCGTCCCTATAGCGGACACAGTGGTGGATGCTGGTGTAAGTGTAGTCTCCGCAGGTGCGCAGGTCGCTTCCGACGTGTGGAACAAGAAGCTTATAGGCACGGAGGCGTCGCCAGGGGGTGCGGGTGCCGCTACCCCGACAGCAACGGCAAGAGCTAACGCTGTTCCAAGTCCGACGGCCACGCCCCGCGCTACGCCGTCCTCCACTGCCACTCCGGAAGATGTAACGGACGGTCGCACTGCTATACTGGCGGCGATGCAGCCCGGCGTGGCCCAAGCTGATGCCACCTCTAGCGCCACCGCTACGGCTGCCACCGCCACTGCCGCTGCCACTGCCACTGCCACCGCCACTGCCACCGCCACTGCCACTGCTAGCGCCACTCCTCCTGGCCCAACCAGCACCCCCGACGTGGCTGGAGAAAATGGCGGCAGCTCGGCCAACGCGAATTCGACATCTATCGTGCCCCCCAACCCCAACGACAACCAGCCCGGTTCCGCTACTTTGGCGTACATTATACTGACCGCTACAGCCTTTGTCGCCGGCATATTTCCAGCGTGGGGCTTCAACTTGCTGCGCAAGTGGCTACGCGACAGGCTCAACTTCAACGCCCCCAGCATGGACGAGTTTGCGCCTATCACCAAACTAGATGGAATCAACATCTGGACCGAGGCCCGTCTGTTAGAAGAGAAGATAGATAATGTGCAAGGTATGTCTAATGCCGCTATTGAGCAACTGGTGATCAACACCCACTATACCACCGCCCAGATCGTTGATTGGGTGGACCAGGCTATCCTGTACACACACGCCGGTGATCGCGGCGGTTGGTTCCCCCGGCTCCGTAACGCCGGCATCCGCACAGCTACCGACCTGTTGAAGGCGGCGGACTGTATAGCGCCTGGCGGCCTACCTCCGGCGGGTGTCGAGGCAGTGGCACCCTCAACCGGAGGCGAGGCAGGCAATCCCCCAGCCGTTACACCTGCTCCCCCCGGCCAGGTGGGCGCAGCCGCAGACACAGACACTCCTCTTGCACGACTTTGTAGAGCCATCAACGCTGCAAACACACCTGGAAGCAGCGCATATGGCAACAACCCTCTGCCGGGCGACGAGGTCACAGTACCCGACAAGATCACAGAAGATATCCTGTGGGAGATGTGCAACTCTATTCGGGACAGCCCGAACCTGGCCTACATAAGAGAATTCTGCTCATCAGGGAATACACAGGCAAATGTCTAGTCACAAATAAACCTTGAAGGCAGGAGAGCGATTAATCAGGGCTGCCCTCAGGCGATCCGGCCAGAATATGTCACTGCATACTGCCAGGTAATCGCTGTAATAGTGTGTAGCAGGTGGTAGATACGCTACCACCTGCTGCATAGCTTCCCATTCTCAGACCGTTAACACCTGTGCTTCTGCTATCAGTATGCTCTGTCGTGCTCTGCCAATCACTACGTAGGCTTATTCGTTTTGCCTATGAACGTGACAGTTCATCCACCTCCACCTTATCGGCACTCAATATAAAGAAGGACCAGGCTACTTCTGGGGGTAGGGTTGGTCTTCGGATTGGCCGTCCGCAGGTATTGATTGGCCCTCCGTTGCCGTTTGCTGCTCTCCTGCGAGGTCTACGCTACCTGGCGCGTCCGTGCCTGAGGGCGTTTCACAGTTGGGGAAGAAGGTGTTAGACACTATCTTCGATACCTGCCCCCTGGTAGCGTTGTTGTTCGGACGGAAGTAGGGCAGGTTGTCCGCGCTGCAAGGCTCGTTCGCGCCGCCGCATGGGTAGCCGCCGATGAAGCCCCGGCCTGCGAGGCGCTGTATCCAGGTGTAGAAGCTGTTGGAAGGCGGTACGTCCTGGAACATCTGGTCGCCTACGGCATCATTGATACCGGCTGCGTTGGACACTATCTTCGAGATCTGTCCTCTAGTAGCAGGAGCATTAGGTCTGAAGTATGGGTAGTTGTTGGGAGGTATGCATAGCTGCTCAGGCACAATACCACATTCATAGCCACCCATATACCCGTGCTGAGACAAGCGGTTCACCCAATCATAGAATGGACTACCAACCGGCACGTCTTCGTAGATCCGAGGACCCCGATCTTCTGAGAAGCCGGCAGCGTTGGAGACGATCTTGGCTATCTGCCCTCGCGTTACAGCGTTTCCTGGGCGGAATGAGCCATCCGAGTACCCTGAGATTATGTCTTTACATGCCAGGCACCTTATGTATATAGAGAATGTCGAGTCTTCGGGTACGTCTGCGAAGGTGATGGCACATGCTGTAGGAGCTCCTATAGTAGCCGAAGGCATTGCTGTAGGGGTGTAGGGTGGGATGGTAGGAGTACCGGTAACGGTAGCTGAGCGTGTATTGGTGGGGCTTGACGTTGAAGATGTAGAGCTAGGAGTACCGGTAACGGTAGCCGAGCGTGTATCGGTGGGACTTGACGTTGAAGATGTAGAGGTAACAGTGGCCGATGCGGCGGGGTTGGTAGAGCTTGGTGAGGGAACGCTTGTGGAAGTACGCGGCGGCACGCCGCCTGTTGGAGTATTTGACGGTCGGACAGTTGGTGGCGTGCCGGTCACCGTCGGCGTGAGAGTGGGCGGAATAGGCGATGGGGTCGGAGTGGGGCAGAAAGTGCCGTAATGCTCGGTGACAGGAGACTCGGGGCCACCCACCGCCCACAGGTCGAGTGGTCCTACAGCAGCTATCCCCTCAATCGCGGCGTATTGTCCAAGCCAGGGATTATTCACCACGCTCCAGGCTGAACCGTTCCAGTGCTCGAACAACGCCCCGCCCGCGCCGTCGGCCACGCGGCCAACTGCCCAAATATCGTCCCAGTCAAGCGCCACTACGTCGTTGAGCAAGGGAGTACCGGCGATACCAGGAACAGGTGTGATCTCCCAGGCGGAGCCGTTCCAATGCAAAATCAGATGACCATTTACGTTGGAGTGTCCCACCGCCCAGAAATCATTTGGCCCCACCGCAGTTACATTATTCAGGACGTTGGCATACTCATCGAAGTTAGGACTTGAGACCGTTTGCCAGGTAGAGCCATTCCAGTGCATAGTCAGCGTGCGGTTCGTGTTGCCATCTCCCATGGTACCTACGGCCCAGATATCATCAGGCCCCGCAGCCGCTAGGCCGGACAGGGCACTGGTCACACCCGGACTTGGGCTGGGCACGTGCTGCCACACGGACCCATTCCAGTGCAGTATCAGGCCCCTATTGTTCCCGGTAGGATCGGTGCCCACGGCCCACACATCATTAGAGGAGATGGCTGTGACTTCGCGCAGAATGCCATTAACGGGTGGTGTCACGACGCTCCAGGTGCTCCCATCCCAGTGCTCGATCAAAGTAGGAGAAAAGTCAGAGGTGCCTGACATGCCAACGGCCCAGACATCGTTGGGTGCCGCCGCAGCGACTCCAAAAAATTGATTGAGGCTCCCAGGGTTGGGACTGGGGACAATGGACCATGCTGTGCCATCCCAGTGCTCGGTCAACGTCCGATAGGCACCATTGACGACGTAGACGCCTACCGCCCAAACATCGCTTGAAGAAATGGCTGCGACGTCATACAAGCCGTGGTACGCCAGGGAAGGACTGCCCACAACACTCCAGCATCCACCGGCTGATGGAGTTGCCGTTGGCCGCGTCGCCGTGGGGGTCGCTGTACGGGTGGGGCTGATCGTGGGTGTGGCCGTTGGAGGCGTGCCTGTGTTGGTGGAGGTGGCTGTGGGTGGTGTGCCGGTAACACTGGGTGTTGGGGTAGCAGTCGGTAGCTGAGTATCGAGCACAGCTAGAGGCTTGCCATGTTCGTTAGAGGTGACTTGCGCGTAAGCCGGTTGGGCCAGGGGCGTGGCCGCGCCTATCAGCATTAGCACAAGGCCCGCACCAAAGGAAATCAGACTGTGACGTTTGCGCATAACCAGGCTCCTTCTTTGCTCCTATCGCTGCGACGATCATGGGGTAAAATGAAGTTAAGTGCCTGCGGGGTTGCCTGGCAAGACGGAGGGGTTTGGGACAACCTCTTCTACTCTTGAGAGCTGTGGATGTTGAAGTGGATGCGTAATACCCTCCCGCAGTTAGGTAGCAATAGAGTATACCACATGAATCGCGAAAGCGATAGTCCACTTTACTCTAAGACTCTCTCCTAGCAGCAAATTAGCAGTGAAACTGAGTACGGTGCGACGTATCAGGTCGCAGCCCCGCCTTGCCTATGTACTTGAATCGCAGTACTTAGGTGCGACACTCCTGAAGGGCGAAGCAAGAGGCCCTGCGCGTGACAGCCTCCGCGCATGGCCTCTTGCTTGAGGAAGGAGTAAGCTACTTTATCAGGGCGTTTCGCAGTTGGGGAAGAAGGTGTTGGACACGATCTTCGACACCTGCCCCCTGGTAGCGTTGTTGTTAGGGCGGAAGTAGGGCAGATTGCTCGCGCCGCAAGGCTCGTTCGCGCCGCCGCAGGGGTAGCCGCCTATGTAGCCCCGGCTTGCCAGGCGCTGCACCCACAGGAAGAAGCCGTTGGTGGGCGGTATGTCCTCGAAGAGTTGCCCTGGCGGGTCGTCGTTGAAGCCTGCTGCGTTGGAGACTATCTTCGAGATTTGGCCCCTGGTAGCGTTGTTGTTGGGGCGGAAGTATGGCTTGCCGTCCGCGCCGCACGGTTCATTCGCGCCGCCGCACGGGTAGCCACTGATGAAGCCCCGGCTCGCCAGGCGCTGTACCCACAGGAAGAAGCCGTTAGCAGGCGGCACGTCCTCGAACATCTGCGCCCCTGGCTCGTCGCTGAAGCCTGCTGCGTTGGACACTATCTTGGATAACTGCCCGCGTGTGACGTTATTGCCCGGACGGAACGTGTTGTCGGAGTAGCCGCCCAGGATGCCCCGGCAGGCAAGGCAGCGCACGAACGAATAGAAAGTGCTGCCCTCCTGCACGTCCGAGAACTGCAAGTCGCACGGCTGGATGCCAGGTGTCTCGGTGGGGATTGGGGTCTCGACCGTAGGCTCCACGATAGGCGTGTCTGTAGCTGTGGGTTCAATCGTCGCCGTTGCCCCGCCTGGCGTCTGGGTAGGTCGTGGCGTGCTTGTGCGCGTGGCCGACGCTGGAATAGCTGTGTTGGTACGTGTGGCTGTGCGGGTAGGAGATGGCGGTACAGCCGTTCTGGTGCGCGTGGCAGTAGGAGGGACCGGCGTGTTGCTCGGCACGCGGGTGGCAGTTGCTCCACCAGGTGTCTGAGTAGGTCGCGGCGTGCTGGTGCGAGTAGCTGTGGGCGCGATGGGTGTGTTGGTGCGCGTGGCCGTGCGCGTAGGCGATGGGGGTAAGGGGGTAGCGGTGCGGGTAGCGGTGCGAGTAGGCGAGGCAGCTATTGGCGTATTGGTGCGCGTAGGAAAAGGCGCGACTGGCGTATTGGTGCGCGTAGGAGAAGCTGCGATAGGGGTATTGGTACGAGTCGCCGTGCGGGTGGCGGTCCGCGTAGGTGATGGAGCAACTGGCGTATTGGTGCGGGTAGCCGTTATGGTAGCTGTGCGCGTAGGCGACGGCGCGACTGGCGTATTGGTGCGCGTGGGTGAAGGCGGGACGACAACTCCCAGCCTGGCGATGAAGGAGTCCGTGGTGTTCACTCCGTAAGGGCTGTTCGACAGGTACCCATTCACTACAGGGAAGTCTGCGGCATCCGTGCTGCCCACCACGTATGCGTTGCCTGCGCTGTCTACGCTGATGCCCGCCGCCGTATCGTTGGGCGCACGCGGGCCGTCTGCGGCCCCTCCACCCAGGTAGGTCGAGTAAACGAGGGACGCATTCCCGGTGGAAGCGTTCGGGTTGAACTTCGCTACAAATGCATCGCCTGTACCGTCCTCAAGCCTGTAGCAGCCACCGCACGTACTCTGATATGCGTCGCGGAGTGGGAAGGGGGGAGCGACACTCTGCGGGGTGTTGGTATGTCCGGCTACGTAGATGTTGCCCGCGCTGTCAATATCTACGCCTTTGATCGCGTCTCCCCAGAGGCCGCCGAAGCTGGAGCCATAAGTTACAGCGGCAGTACCGGAGAGATTGGTATTGATCCTGAGGACCCAACCGTCGCCATTGCCGCCATAATAACCCTGGTATGCATTGGTGGTAAGATAGACGAGGCCGGCGCTTTCCCCTGCCAGGTAGGCGTTGCCCGAAGCATCGGCAGCTATAGCGCGACCGTAATCCTCATTGACGCCGCCTATGTAGCTGGAGTATTTGTATGCGTTGACACCGGAGCTATTCGTGTCGAGCTTCACCAGGAAAGAGTCGCACTCACAGAAGTACCCTCCATTATTCTCGTCCTGTAGCCCGTTAGGTGTGAACGGCAGATCGCTTGAGCTGGTGTCGCCGGTGACGTAGGCGTTGCCCAGTCCATCCGTTGCAATCCCGTAACCATAGTCGAGGCCGTTGCCCGAGTAGATTTCAGAATAGATCAGCGAGGTATTGCCTGCGGACGCCGTGTTGATGCGGGTTATGAAAACGTCCGGTGCGGCTTCGGGAGCATAGTAGCCGTTGCGGGTAGGGAAATTGGGCGACTCGGTGGAGCCTGTGATGAAGGCTTGCGTGCCACTGACCGCGATGGCCTTGCCGTCGTCCGAGCCGGTGCCACCCAGGTAGGTCGAATATAGCAGGGCGGTGCCGCCTGCGTTGAGCTTTGCCAGGAAAACATCCTCCCCAGGTTGGTCCCCCTGGTACGCGCCCAACAGGGGGAAGTTGGTCGAGAGAGTCTGCCCCACTACATAGGCGTTACCGGATGCATCCACCGCGATGCCCCTGCCGAAATCATTGTCATTGCCGCCCAGGTAGGTGGAGTAGACGAGGGAAGGCACGCCTGCCGCGTTGGTGTTGGTCTTGGTAACGTATGCATCGAAGGTAGAGGCTCTTGCGCCCTGGTATGCGCCTGGATTGGGCAGGATCGGGAAGTTGGACGAGCCGGTTACGCCGGTGGTCCAAACGTTGCCCGCGTCGTCGGACGCTATAGCAAAGCCCGCGTCGTCGCCGTTGGTCCCCAGGTAGGTAGAGTATAGGATCGTAGGATCGATAGTAAGAGGCTGCGAGGGGTCGTAGCTGTCCAGGAGGAAGCCGACAGTGTTGCCGGGTTGCAGCGCATAGCTCACGCTGACGGGCACCTGCTTCCCATTTACCGTTTGCCAGGCTATGGGCGCTTGCTCCGTCACCGTAACAGCCTGGCCTCCATTTGCCGCGCACGCCACGATGACGAGGTTGCCCGCGCTGTCTACGCTCACCGATGCGGCTCCATCATAGCGCCAGCGTATGAGGTTGGGATCAACTCCTGGGGCGACTGTATAGGTGCCTTTCAGTTGGCCGCCGGTACCTGTGTATGCCAGGTTGATGCCCGGATAGAGGCCGGAGTAGGTGATGTTGGCGTAGGTGGGCAGGCCCGCGTTCCAATCGGAAGGATCGTCGCCTATCAGATAGTTGACTTTCCCCGGCAGGAGCGTGTCGCCTGCTAAAGACGGGGCGGGGTTGGAGCCTACGAATTGCATACGCACTACGCTTGGTGGTAAGGCGGCAACGATGTCAAGCGACGCGCTTTCCCTGGCGTCCAGGGCCTGCACAGGGGCGGACGCGAGCGATAGGACTACCTCGGAAGGGGTGAAGTACATTACGCCTCCCCGCGCGTGCGCCATAAAGCGGACCTGAGGGTCGGTGTGCCCGGCGTTCGGCTCGAATGCGAGGGGTAGTTTTCCGAGGTTGGGTTCCGCCAATTGCAGGGTTGAGTTCTTCGCGGGCGAGAGCGTACTGCCCGGGGACAGCGGCCCGGCTTGAGCGCCTAACAGGGCCGCTACCGCCAATATTGTGGGCATCAAAGGCTTTGTGCCCTGTCGTACAGATTTGACCAGCATGATTTTCCATCTCCTTCTACTAAGTGGGCGTGTATGCCGATTGCGATAAGATTATGGTGGAGGAGATGCTATAATGGGGTATACAGCCGGTAGTACAGCGTGGTACAGTTAGGAATACAGGTATACAGTATGTATACACATAGGGGTTCGGTAGGGGTCAGGGGTCAGAAGCGAACGTGAACCGTGAAACCTGATGCGTGAATCCAGAATAACCCTGGTCCTTGACCCCTGATCCCTGGCCCTGACCCCTGGTCCCTATGCGGAGCACGAATGAACGATGTGGCGTCCTTTGGTCGGTGGCTCAGGCAGCGTCGCCAATCTCTGGAGCTTAGCCGGGAGGACCTGGCGGAGATCGTGGGCTGCGCTCGCGTGACCATCGCCAAGATCGAGCAAGACGAGCGGCGGCCCTCAAGGCAGGTGGCGGAAAGGCTGGCCGAGGCGCTCAAGCTGCCCGCTGACGAGCGCGACGGCTTCATACTGTGGGCGCGGGGCGTTGCTGAAGAGGTAGCGCCCTCACTGCCCTTCCAACCTGCCTCTCCGCACCCGGCAATCCAACCCGGTCTCCCAATAAGCCCCTCAGCGCCCACGCCCAGGGAAGCGCCCCATCAGCAGCTTTCCACGCCGCCCGATACCATGCCTGCGTCTACCACTTCCTTTATCGGCAGGGCGCGGGAAGTAGCGAAGGTGCGTAGCCTGCTCTGGAGGGCCGACGTGCGCCTCCTTACGCTTACCGGCCCTCCCGGCATCGGCAAGACGCGCCTGGGCATGGCCGTAGCTGCTTCGGTACGACAAGACTTCGAGCATGGAGTGTGCTTCGTCGCCCTCTCATCTCTCAATGATGCAAGCCTGGTCGCTCCCACTATCGCGCAGACGCTCGGTTTGAAGGAAGTATCGGGGCAGGCCGTCGAAGTCACGCTCCAAACCTACCTGCGCGATAAGCAGATGCTCATGCTGCTGGACAATTTCGAGCAGGTCATACAGGCAGCGCCTCTGGTGTCGAATCTCATGTCCGGCGCGCCCGGCTTGAAGCTCATGGTGACGAGCCGAGCCGTGCTGCACGTATATGGCGAGCACGAGTTTGTAGTTCCGCCGCTTGATCTTCCCTACCCGAAGAAGCTCCCGGCGGTGGATGAATTGTCGCAGTGTGAGGCGGTAGCGCTCTTCACGCAACGCGCCCAGGCCGTGCAGCCAGGCTTTGCTTTGACAAGAGAGAACGCGCAGGTGGTGGCGCAGATATGCGTGCGCCTGGACGGGCTACCCCTCGCCCTGGAGCTTGCGGCGGCGCGCACCAAGCTGTTCACGCCCCACTCTATGCTGGCGCGCCTCAACCAGAGGCTTTCGCTGCTGACCGGCGGACCCAGGGACCTGCCCGCCCGCCAGCAAACTCTGCGCGGCGCGATCTCCTGGAGCTACGACCTGCTCTCCGAGGATGAGCAAACCCTCTTCCGCAGACTGTCCGTCTTCGTAGCAGGCTGCACGCTCGAAGCCGCAGAAACTGTATGTGAATTTGGAATTTCGGATTTCGAATTGCGAAATGAAAATGAACGAGAAACAAATTCGAAATTCGAAATCCGAAATTCCAAATCAATAGGCGTTCTTGATGGTTTGGCTTCGCTAATGGATAAGAGCCTGTTGCGGCAGGAGGATGCGAGCGGTGGAGAGCCGCGCTTCGTGATGCTTGAGACGTTGCGGGAATATGGTTTGGCGCAACTGGCGGAACGGGATGAGCTTGACATAATGCAACGCCATTACGCTGCTTATTATCTCGCGCTGGCCGAGCGTGCTGAGCCGGAATTGCGTGGGCCTGAGCAGGGGGTATGGCTGGCGCGATTGGAACAGGAGCATGATAATCTTCGCGCGGTCTTTCGCTGGGCGCTCGATGCGGGCGAGCAAGAGATAGCCTTGCGCTTGGGCGGCGCGCTTGGGCGGTTCTGGTACACGCGCAGCTACCTGGTTGAAGGGCAACAATGGCTCGATGCGGCACTCTCGGAGAGCGAGGACGCGGCTCCGGCGATTAGAGCAAAGGCCTTAGGCTCAGCAGGCTCATTGGCCCTGCTACAGAATGAGCATACGCGGGCAAGAGTGCTCATGGACGAGAGTCTGCGTCTTTGGCAGGTGGTAGGGGACCCCGCGAGCATCGCCAGGGGTATGAGCAACTTGGGCGCGGCGATTGCCATCCAGGGCGACTTCTCCCACGCTACTTCCCTCTTCGAGCAGAGCATGGAGATATGGCGAGAGGTGGGCGACGACTGGAACCGCGCGCTTTCCCTCGCCAATATGGGCTTCGCCATGCTCTGTCAGGGTGACTATGAGCGTTCGGGTGCGTTATGCGCCGAAAGCCTGGCTATACGGCGCGTGCTAGGGGATACGTCCGGCATCACACTTTCCCTCATCAACCTGGGACTCGTGCCCTTGCACCAGGGCGACTACAGGCGAGCCATAGAGTTGTTCAAGGAAAGCATAGAGCTGGCACGCGAGTTGGGCGACAGGCGCAATGTAGCTCTAGCCTACACTTACCTCGGCCTCTCGGCATTGCGCCTGGGGGAGTACGAGCAGGCTTCTCATTACTACCAAGAGAGTCTGACTCTGTCCCGCGAGATTATGCACAAGTTCGGCGTTGCCCGCACCTTCCTGGGGATGGCGGGTATCGCCTTCGAGGGAGGGCAGGTGGAGCGCGCCGTCAGCTTGTGCGGCGCTGCCGATGCCCAGTATGACAACCTCAACGTAAGCCTCACCCCGGCAGAGCGCGCCCTCCACGAGAAGACCCTTGATGCAGCGAAGTCCCGGTTGGACGGCGCAACCTTTGCCAAAGCCTGGGAAGCGGGCCAGGCCCTCTCCCTGGATGAAGCCGTTAACTACGCTAGGGGTCAGGGACCAGGGATCAGGGGTCAGAGGGAGTAAGCGTTCATAACAAGGATGTCTCAAGCCTTTGCTTTATCCCTTACGTCACGGGTTAGGGGCCACCGCGACATATCGCTTTGTCGCCTAACCCCTGACCCCTGGCCCCTGACCCCTCGTTGCTTACCGACTATCGCAGTTGGGGTAGAAGGTATTGGCTACTATCTTGGAGACCTGGCCCCTTGTCGCGTTGTGGTTGGGACGGAAGTAGGGCAGGTTGCCGCCAACGCAAGGCTCGCCTGCGCCGCCGCAGTTGTAGCCGCCTATGTAGCCTCTGCTGGCAAGGCGCTGTATCCAGTCGTAGAAGCCGTTGGAGGGCGGCACGTCCTGGAACATCTGGCTACCTGCCGGGTCGTTGAACCCTGCGGCGTTGGAGACTATCTTGGAGATTTGGCCGCGTGTGGCGTTAGCGTTTGGCCTGAAGTAGGGCAGACCGCTCCCAACGCAAGGCTCGCCCGCGCCGCCGCAGTTATACCCGCCGATGAAGCCCCGGCCCGCGAGACGCTGTACCCAGGTGTAGAACCCGTTCGAGGGCGGCACGTCCTGGAACATCTGCTCGCCCACAGCATCGTTTATACCGGCGGCATTCGATATAATCTTCGATAGCTGGCCGCGTGTGACGTTGGCGTTCGGGCGGAATGTGCAGTCGCTATACCCGCCGATTATGCCCCTGTTCGAGAGGCAGGTCACGAACGGGTGGAAGGTGCTGCCGGTGGGTACGTCGCTGTATTCGCCCGGCGTGCAGATAACAGGTGTAGGCGATGGCGGTGGTGGCCCACCACTGCACGATGGGAACTTGAACGAGCCTATGCGCGTCTTCCACTCCTGTCCGAAACTGTCGTGGTATTCCTGGGTGTACCAGAAGGTGCAATCATCGCTGGGGTCCACAGTGAGGTCGCTGTAGTCGCCCCAACGCCCCTGCCCATTGCTGGCGGTCTGCGACCCGCTGCCGGAGATCAGCGTAGCCTCTCCCTGGCCCATAGTGCCCAGGGGATCGCCCGCCAGCCGCCCTGCATAGCGCACGCCCGGATAGACCGTCGCGCCCGTGCCGCCGGTTGACACGCTATAACCTATCGCGATGTTGCCGCGCCTGTCCATAGCGATACTCCCCATCCAGCGATGTATACCGTCGGTAGCCCCAGGCGCGTAGGTGCCCTGCTGGTAGATAGTGGGAGTGCCGCTGAGGTTGCGCAACTCGTACCAACGCTCGCCCGCGTAATTATTGGCGTTGACGTTGTGCAGCAGCACGAGCGATTGATGGGTGCCGACGTTGCGGTATGCGGCGCGGTACATCAGCCGGTCACCGATGCCGTCAAGCCTCGTGGTAGTGCCCGGCTGCGGGATGCAGTACTGGCACAACTCCGTGAAATTAGCTACGTCCAGGTTGGTGGGTCCCGTCCAGGTTGAGTTGGAAGGGGTCGCCCAGTCTACGTGGAACTTGTATATCTTCATTGGGTCGCCCATCATGGCGAAGGGATTGGGCGCGCCCGACGGCGGCGCGGTAGGGCCGTCCAGGTCGGCGGGCATAACCAGGCTGGAGCTTGTGCCGAGCGGGCCGGAGTTAGTCTGCATCGAGGCGCTCTGGCCGAGCAGCATCTTGGCGCGTTCAAAGACGTATGGCTGGCTGCCTGCGTAGCTGTTGCCGTTGAACTGGTTGACGCCCATGTAATAGCCGTCAGGCCACATTCCGAAGTGGGGGTAGTCCGGAAAGATGGTGCTGCTCATGAAGAAAGAGTACACCCAGTAGCTGCCCGTCGCGTCCGCCGTTTGCGAGATGGCAATACATTCATAGTAAGGCGCTTCTGCAGTGAACTGGCTCAGCAGCCACCTGTCTGCAAGCTGGTCGTACAATACTATGGGGTCGCCATCGTTGCGGTCGGCGCACTGTCCGCCTGTGCTCGCCCACAGAGCGTTGATGTTTGTGGGGGCAATGAGCGCGAGGCCGTTCTTGTCCCATATCTGGATAGCGGAGTTGACCATCTGCACGTAGTGGTTGGGCCCGACCTCCCCGTTGGTATCGGGCGGTATACCGCTACCGGCATTCGCCAGGTCCATACCATCGAAGTTCCTGATAGGCGCGGGCATGGCGGCGGGAGCAAGCGCGCCCACCGGGTTCATTACTGATTGGATCACCGGGTCGGGCGCATCTACGTGCCCGAACAGGGGTATGCGGTCGTGCTCGTTCTCCGCCCAGACCTTCTTGTTAGCCACGTCAACGGCGGGCAGGTCGCGGAGGGGCGGGGAGAGCGTCGGGGCAACCGGCTCGCTGGCCAGGATGCCGTTCGCGGTGGGTAGGTTGGTCCAGATGTCGCGCACCGGGGACTTGGCCTTAACGGCAGAGTTCTGCCCTACGACAATCGGGCCGAAGGGGCGTTGCTGGGGCGCTGTTTGCGTGGCGCTGCCAGCTAGCAAGAACCCTCCAAATGTCACAACCGCCAGGAGAATAGCGGTCAATAGCGCCGGGACTATACGTTTTGAATGTGCCACGTGTGTGCTCCTTTTCTCTCTTTCTATTTTGCTCTTTCTTGCAACGGTTGAACCTCTCGCGGCGTCTTCAGCGCCGGTCTGCCCACCCTATATAAGCGCGGGCGGGCCATCTATACCCTGTCGGACCTCATGCCCACCTGGGGACTCGGACGCGATAAAAGACGCCCCGACTCTAGTGTGTATGCTGGGTGAGAGGTTCGGCTATATTATACATCCAGCTTGCCTACCTGAGAATAGGGATCAGGGATCAGGGATCAGGGATCAGGGACCAGGGACCAGGGACCAGGGACCAGGAGTCAGAGCCTGACTCCTGGTCCCTTTATACCCTATTTTTCCTCGCCCATCGTCAGTTCGCCTTCGAGGACTTCGTCTGTCGCCTTGCGGTATAGTTGAACGCTGAGCTGGTCGCCGTCGGCGTGAGAGCGCAGGATGTTGCACACGTCAGTTTCGTCGGCGACGGAGGTGCCTTCCAGCTTGAGGAGCAAGTCCGCAGCTTCGATGCCCACTCCGGAGGCCGGGCTGCCGCTTGCCACGCCCACCACCGCCATACCTTCATCTGTGCCGAAATAATCAGCGAAAAGATTGGGGTAGAGGTTGAGGCCGATGTAGTGCCTGTTCATGCCTTCCTGTAGTTGCTCGATTATCGGCTTGGCGTGCGACATCGAGACGGCGAAGTTGATGCCAGGCTCGCGCTCGCCGCTGCTGGTGTAGAAGATGCGGGTGTTGATGCCGATCACCTCACCCTTCTGGTTGACGAGCGGCCCGCCCGAATTGCCGTGTGTGACGAAGGCCGTCATCTGGATCACGTCTTCGAGCTTGTCGCGCTGAGTATTGAGCTTCGAGATATTGCCGGTAGTTACCGTCAGGTCGTTGCCCAGGTCGAACGACTCCGGGTAGCCGAGCGCCATCACGGAGGCTCCTACCTTCATCTTGTCGCTGTCGCCCAGCACGGCTTCTTCCATGCCACTCGTGTTGTCAACCTTGATAACCGCGAGATCGTCGCACTGGGAGCGGCCCAGCACGCGGGCCGACCGGGTCTTGTCGCTGCCCGCGAGCGCGACCTTGATGATAGACGCCCCCTCGACTACATGAGCGTTGGTGGCGATGTAGCCATTCTCAAGGTCGTACACTACTCCGCTGCCCGCGCCCAGACCTTCAGGTGAGATGGCGGACTCAGCGAACTGAGCGAGGATGCGTACGACGGCCGGCCTCATTTTTTCGGCAAGCTCTTCGTCCGAGAGGTTAGCCCCGTCGCTGCCACTCTTGGGGGTGGCCTTTTCTTCCGGCTCTGCGGCCTCTTTGGTTGGCGCGGGGGTGTTGGTCGGCACGGGTGGCGGAGGGGTGTCACCTCCGCAGGCGCTGAAGAGCATAACGATAACTACCAGTAGTGGGATGACCCGTCGCATTCTTTTCTCCTTTCTCTCCTTTGACTTGTGAATGGTTTGGACCTGATGTTGGCTGTCAGGTATCTCGATTTCCTCGCGGGCATAATCTCCTGCCATCACGTAATAGCTGCCCCGCCCATATGATTATGCCCGAAGGAATGCTATAATGGGGTATACAGCTAGGTATACACCATAATACAGATAAGTATACAATGTGGCGGGTAAATACGCCCAGACCCACACATTTCTCAGCGCATGTTTTCCACGAGACGCCCGTGCCCGCCAGGCACCCCATTGTAGCACGGCATGGAGGAGGTTGTGTGAACGGTTCACCCCCATTTGGACGGTGGCTGAGAGAGCGGCGCGAATCGCTCGATATGACGCGGGAAGACCTCGCTGAAAAGGTGAGTTGCGCGCGCGTCACCATAGCCAAGATAGAGCACGGGGAGCGCCGCCCGTCGCGCCAGGTGGCCGAGCGACTGGCCGAGTCTCTCGACCTCCCGCCTGAGCAACATGCCGCCTTCCTGCGCTGGGCGCGGGGCATGGCCGTAGTGCCCGGCCTCCCTGGAATAGCCTCTGACGGTGAGCCTGCTGAAGAGAAGGCCATTGCTTCCCCTGTGGAGTCGCAAGACCCCGCTACTCCGCCGGCGGACCACCTGCCCGCATCGCCCACTTCGTTTATCGGGCGCGAGCGCGAGGTTGCAACTCTGCTCGACAGGCTCCGCAATGAGGGCGTGCGCCTGCTCACGCTTACGGGTCCGCCCGGCATAGGCAAGACCCGACTCAGCGTCGCGGTGGCTGCCGGTCTGCGTGGCGAGTTCCAGGACGGCGTATGGTTCGTTCCTCTGGCCCCGCTTACCGACCCTGACCTAGTGGTGCCCACCATCGCCACCGTTTTAGGGTTGAAAGAGAGTCCCGGCCAGGGCGCTGAGGTCGGGCTGCAAGCATTCTTGCGCGATAAGAGGCTGCTGCTGGTCCTCGACAACTTCGAGCAGGTCACCGACGCCGCGCCCGCGCTGGGTAGATTGCTGGCCGCCGCCCCGCATATGAAGCTGCTCGTGACGAGCCGCGCGGTACTGCATCTCTACGGCGAGCAAGAGTATTCAGTGCCGCCGCTCGAGCTACCCGACGCCGGGCACCCCTTCTCTGCCGCTTCGCCGCGTTATGCGTCGGTGGAGTTGTTCGTGCAACGCGCCCAGGCTGCCCGGCCCGACTTCTCGCTGAATCCACAGAACTACAAAGCGGTGGCCCAGATTTGCGTCAAGCTGGACGGCCTGCCCCTGGCGATTGAGCTGGCAGCCGCACGCAGCAAGCTCTTCACGCCGGAGGCCCTGCTTGCCCGGCTGGAGCAGCGCCTCACCTTCCTGACCGGCGGCCCTGTTGACCGGGAGAGCCGCCAGCGCACCCTCATGGATGCGATCGCGTGGAGCTACAGCCTGCTGGATGACAGCGAAAGAGGTCTATTCAGATGGCTTGGCGTGTTTGTCGGCGGCTGCACGTTGGAGGCGGTGGAAAGCATCTCCGAAGTCGGCGACGATCATGAGGGGAAAGCCTACGAGCAGAAGGATGCCTTGGACACCCTTGAACTGCTGGGGTCGCTGGCCGACAAGAGCCTGCTGCGCCGGGAGGAGGCTGGCGGCGAGCTACGCTTTTCGATGTTGGAGACCATTCGGGAATATGCCCTTCACCGTCTGGCGGAGTGCGAAGAAGCGGATTTGGTGCGGCGCAAGCACGCTGGGTACTTTCTGCGACTTGCAGAAATGGCCGAGCCGCACCTGCGAGGCCCGCGCCAGGTGAGCTGGCTTGAGCAACTGGAAGTTGAGCACGATAACATGCGCGCTGCGCTCTCCTGGCTGCTTCAGGTGGGCGACGTGGATGCCGCTTTACGACTCGCCGGCGCGCTGAGCCTTTTCTGGTCGTTACGCGGGCATCTCACCGAGGGACGCCACTGGGTAGATACGGTGCTGGCAAGGGCAGACTCCGCGAACCCCAGCCTGGCGCGGGCCAGGGCACTCTACCATGCCGGTAGGATGGACTGCGAGCGTGGGGAGTACGCTCAGGCGGAAAGGCTCTTTACGGAAAGCCTGGCGTTATGCCGCCACCTGGGGGATGGCAAGGGCATAGCGTACGCTCTCCTGGGCCTGGGTATGACAGCGCGGTGGCAGGGCCATTACGAGCAGGCAGTAGCTTATGAGAGGGAGAGCCTTACGGAGAGCCTGCGGGTGGGCGAAAAGTGGTGCTCAGCAAGGGCGTTCAACCAGTTGGGGGTCGTGCTGGGTACGGATTTGGGGGAGTACGAGCAGGGGAGGGCCGCGCTCAAGGAGGGCCTGACCCTGTTCACGGAGTTGGAAGACCAGTGGGGCATAGCCGCCACCCTCAACAACCTCGGAGTGGTGGTCGGGCGCGGCATGAGCGAGTATGGCGTGGCGGTGCCCTGGCTAAAGGAGAGCCTGGCGTGCTTTCGTGGGCTGGGCGATAAGCTGACCAGCCTCTACCCGCTAATCAACCTGGGCGTGATAGCCGTCCGGCAGGGGGAACCGGGCCACGCGGCGGCGCTGTTTGAAGAAGCATTGTCCCTATCTCGAGAGCTAAACAGGAAGTACGCCATCGCCCAATGCCTTGAAGGGATAGCAAGGGTGGCGGCGGAGCGACATGAGGCCGAAAAGGTCGCCATCCTGCTGGGCGCGGCTGAGGGCGTGCGCGCCAGCGTGGGCAACCACCTGGAACACCTGGACCGCCTGGAAAACGAACGCGCCATCGAGGCTATAAAGGGCAGGATCAGCGACGAGGCATACGGTTTAGCCTGGAAGCGGGGGCGCGCCATGTCGCTTGAAGAGGCTACAAGCGTTGGGCTAGAAGTGGCGGCGCAGGCGGCAAGCGTGCGTTGAGAAGGTAGGGACAAACAGAAACCCCAGACAATCCTGACGGATCCTCCGGGGTTCTGTTCCTTCGGAAGCTCAGCACAACCGAAGTGATGACAGTATACAGCCGCACCGCTACCCTGTCAATACCCCATCCCGCCCCTTTTTCCACAACGAGAGATGGCCTGGAAGGACACCCCTTGTGCTATAATGTCCCTGCTCGCAACGGCAGCGGCAACGGCACTCTACCAGGAGTCGCAATAAATGCAAGGTCCCCAGGCTACTCTCACTGTCCCGCTCTTCCCCTTGAGCACTGCGCTCTTTCCCAGGATGCCTCTGCCCTTGCACATCTTCGAGGAGCGATATAAGGAGATGATAAAAGACCTGGGGCGGTGGGACAACCGCTTCTGCGTCGCCCTAATCCGAGAGGGTACGGAGGTGGGCGATTATGCCGATCCCTACCTGGTAGGTTGCCTTGCCGAGATAGTCAACCTGCGCCCGCTCGCCGACGGAAAGTACAACCTCGTGGCCCTGGGCGTCGAGCGCGTGCGTATATTGTCTATTGACAGCGCGAGCAAGCCTTACCTTGTGGGTGAGGTAGAGCTATGGCCGGACGAGGGAAGCCAGGCCGACGCGCCCTTGGTGGCGAGGGCGTCCAGGCTCTTCATGGAGTACGCGGGCTACCTGATGGACCTGTCGGGGGACAGGCTGGGCGAGTTCACGCTGCCCGACGAGCCGGATACTCTGTCCTACGTGCTTGGCACCGCGCTGCAAATAGCCTCCCAGGAGCGCCAGCGCCTGCTTGAGCTGCCCGACTGCGCGCAGAGGCTCAAGGCCGAGGTAGGGATAATGCAGGCAGAGGTGCCGGTGCTGCACGCGCTCGTGAAAAGCCCCAGGCCGCCCGTAATAGGCGACGGCAAGTTCTCGGCCAATTAGCAATTTTATTACGTGGAGGAAGATATACATGTCCACAGGCCAGATGCCCAACCCCCCCGACCACCCGACGACGCAGGCGACGGCGGGTGATACGCAAGGTCAAAGCGTAGGCGAGGAGCAGGGCGCGCAACCCATCCAACCCCTCTCATTGGAAGCTGACATGGCGCGCATGATCGAGGAGCAAGTAGACGCGATAGCGCAACGCCAGGTGTACCATTCGCAGATGCTGCTAGGGGTGAGCGCCATGCCCACCGACCCCGTTACCGCGCGCATGTCAACGCTGATGGTAGCCGATGCGCTGCGGTACTCGGCCTCGCGCCACCTGGAACACACCCTGGTGAACATGGGCGACCCCCAGATCGCGCAGGTGAACGACCGGACCCTCCCCTACAAGCTCAACGCGCAGCTAGCGGGGCTGTTGGAGGGCATCCTGATAGACGTAGTATCGCAGGGCTACAGAGACGACCCTGCGCGTCAGCAGGAGGCGCGTGCCCTGCTGGAGTCCCTTTTCCAGCCCGCGAATGAGCGGATGCAGCTTCAACCCAAGCACACAATAGCGTTCGGCGCGCCCGCGATGGGCGAAGATCGGCAGCTTGCAGCAGGCCCTGAACCCGTCACTAATAGCTGAGAGGACGTAACAGTGCTTTCACACAAGAAGTTCTCCCTGGTGGATGCGCGGGGTCATCTTCGCCTGATGGCGGCAGTGGCCCTGGTTTGTATGTGGGCTTTTGGATGGGTGGTGGCCTCGGCGCAAGCGTGGCCGGAGCTTGACGGTGTAGTCTCGGACGACACGGGGCGGCTGAGCAGCGAACAAATCCGCCAGGTCAATGAAGCTGCCGCCGAATTGAAAGGGCTTGGCATACAGCCCCTGGCAGTGTTGTCGCAGGACTTAAAGGGCCAACCGGATAGTGAGGCGCTTGCATACGCCGCCGCCGCCCAGTATGGATTCGGCGGGGCAAACAGGCAACTGAATGCTGACGTATTCGCTATCGTGGTCGTGCTGAACCCCAAAGAGATTACTGTCTTGAGTGGCGACGCTGTTGCCCCTATCGTGAGTCAGGTACGGGGCGGGCGGGCAGTGGACGACCGGATACGCACCGACTATGTCATCCCCAAGCTGGGCGCGAGCGACTTTGCTGCTGCCTTTTCCGATGGTTTTCGGCAGGCGGCTAAAGAAGCCGACCTCTTTCAGAATCCGCCCACCCCCACTACCGCACCTACGCCCGCCCCGGCCGTCGTGACCAATGTGGACACTAGCGGGCTGGGGTCGGCGCTGCTGTGGTGCGTGGGGATAGTAGCTCTGTTGGGTGTGGTACTTGTCGGAGGGCCGGTGCTCTTCCGCCGGTGGAAGAGCGCCCAGGAAGCGGCGGCCCGCAAGCGCGCCTTGCAGGACCAGGTGGTGCAGGCCCGCAACGTGGCCGCCGACATGATAACGGACCTCGACTTCCCGGCGGACCCGGCGGAGCAGATACAGTACAGGTTCCTTGCGTTGGCGTTGGAGCGAGAGCGGCCCGGCCAGCTTGCCGACGTTACGAACCGATACAAAGAGGTCTACGGGCGAGTATCCGGTGCGCTTGAGCTATATAACACGCTTAACCAGGCTAAGCCCGCTACCGAGCAAGAATTGACCGCCGCCATAGCTCAATACCAGTCCGTGCAAGCGACTATCCGGGAGGCATCCACCTTCTTGCAGCAACTGGCGGATATGAGCAAGCAGGTAGAAGGGCAGGTTTCCGCCGCGCCTGGGGAGACAGACGCGGCAAAAAAAGCCCTGGCCGCAGCGACTGATAGCCTGGCCCAGTTAGCTGCGGCGGCACCCGACCTTTACGCGCCCAGCGCCGAGCGCGCTCTCAAGCCGGTAGCAGAAAGGCTAGCAGAAGCTGAGAGCGCCCTGGCCTCGCAACCCCCTCTATCCCTGAAAGCTTATGACGCAGCCACCGCCTCGAGCGCAAGGGCCGCGCAGTTGCTCGCGCTCATCGGCAGCCTAGCCCAGGCTTACCATGCCCTGAGGCAGCAGCGCGCCAGGCTGGTAGCGGCGCGGTCAGGCGCATTCAAACTCCCCGGTAGCGACAAGACCTTCGCTCATGCATTGGATGTGCTGTCGGACGCTGCCCGGCACCTGGAAGCGGGAGATTTGGAGAAGGCAGGCGAGACGCTCAAGCAGGGTGCCGGAGCGGTGGCGCAAGCGGGCGGTGAAGTTGACGCCGCCGTGTCGCTCCAAAAGTCCAACGTAGAAGCCCTGGCCGCGCTGAAGGTTGCCGGTGAAGAGGCCAAGAAATTTATTGAGGAGGGTGCCGCAGCGTTCGACAAAGTGGACGAGTACGCCGAAAGCTCCTGGCAGGATATAAAGGGCAACGGCACCGAGGCCCAGAAGGCGGCGGACAAGGCGTTCAACCTCTGGCAGGAGGCTTCCAGGCTGAACGAATTGAGCGTGGAAGGACCGCAAGACTTCGAGGGAGCGCGCCATCAGATTGAAGCGGCGAACGCGGCTATCGTACGCGTGCGGGAGCTAATCACCGCCATACTGGACCGCCTGAAGCACCTCCAGGAGAGCCAGCGCACAGCGCAAGCCGAGATAGACGCCGCCGAGCACGACCTCTCTCTAGGCCGCACTTTCGTCAAGCAGCACGATCCCGACATAGGCCCCGCGCCCGACCGCTCCCTGGGCGATGCCGCCGGGCTGATAAGTCAGGCAAAAGAGGAAATGGGCAAGGGCAAACCCGATTGGATAAAGGTGGTGGCGCTAGCGCGTCAGGCAAACGACCTGGCCGACCGCGCCCTGGCCGGTGCGCGTAGCGAGCACGAGGCTATGCAGGCCAGGCGGTTGAAAGTGCAGACGACTTCCCAGCAGGCGGTGACCGCCCTGAGCCGCGCCTCAAACTTTGCAACTGCGCACAGGGGAGATATAGATGCATCCATACTTGATGCTTTAGCGAAGGCTGAAACCGGTGTCAAGCAGGCCCAGACGACAGCGTCCAGGGCAGAGGGTACCGCGATAGAAGATCGGGAGCGCGCCCAGGCGCTCGAAGAAGCGGCGTCTGCTCTCCTGGCGGCTCAGCAGGCGGCAGACAACGCATACAATCAAGCGTCGCAACAGTTCGCCTTCATGGAGGGGCAGCGCGAGGAAGCGGCTGCGGCGCTGAAGAGGGCCGAGTCGGCCATATGGGAGGCAGATCAATACATGGACAGTTACGGCTCGGTGGTGAGCAGGTCCAGCCGCGAATTGCTCAACTCGGCCATACGCGAGATGCCGGGCTGGCGGGACGGCGCTGACGCTGCGATGCTCGCGGCCATAGCGCGTGCTGCAAGGGCCGCCCAGCAGAACGCGGAAGCGGCCCACTCAAGAGCGCAGGCGGAAGTCCAAGCGCAACTGGAAGCAGAGAGGGCGCGAGAGCGTGAGCGTTCAACCTCTTACGGGTCATTCGGCGGCTTTGGTAGCTCCTCAAGTAGCGGGTCGTCCAGCAGTAGCAGTTGGGGCGGGGGCAGTTCCTCAAGCAGTTCGTGGGGCAGCGGTAGCTCGTCCAGTAGCAGTTGGGGTAGCGGGCGGTCTTCCAGCAGTAGTTGGTAGCTTCATGCCGCACCACTGTATAAGGCGTTATGGATGATGTATAATGTGATGTATAACGCATCAATGGGAGAGTGGACATGGGCACCAAAGTACGCAAGCAAATATATATCGAAGCCGAACAGGACGCACTGCTCAAGAGGATGTCGAATGAGACCGGCCTGTCCGAAGCGGAGATTATCCGGCAGGCGATAGATCGTCACGCTCAAGCGCAAGGGTATAACCAATCGCGTGCTCAAGCATGGGCACAAGCGCGGCAATTTATTGAGAACCTGATAGACTTGGGACCTGTTCCAGGTGGAAGAACCTGGACGCGCGAGGACCTGTATGACCGCAAGGTTTTTCGTTGATACGAATGTGCTGCTTTATGCCTATGATCGCGCAGAACCTGATAAGCAAATAAAATCACTGGCACTCTTGAATTATTTGACATCGAACGAGCTTGCGGCACTCAGCACGCAGGTTTTAGGAGAGTTCTTCGCTACTGCGATACGGAAACTCCGAGTGCCGTTGAGCGTGAATGACGCTTCGTTACAGGTAGCGATTTTCCTGCAATCCTTTGAAATTGTGAATCTAACGGGAGCGATAGTGCTGGAAGCCGCACGCGGAGTGAGAGATTATCAGTTCAGCTTTTGGGACGCGCAGATATGGGCCGCCGCCAAACTCAATCAAATCCCGGTAGTGCTTACGGAAGACTTCAACATAGGAGCCTCAATCGAGGGAGTGCGTTTCGTCAACCCATTCGAGCCTGAGTTCAGATTAGAGGATTGGTTACGCTAACGCATGCATCTGGGAATTGGACGTTCAAAAATAATAAAGGTGAGCTGGCTGCGCCGCTCACCTTTATTATTTTTGAACTAAGTGTTTTCTTAGCTCTGTGGCACCGGCGGCCCGGCTACGGACACCACGTAGTCCTCCGAGGAGAGTTGCCTCCTGGCGACCTCGCCTACGTACTCAGGCGTGAGGGCGCGTATAATAGCGGGGTAGCGCGAGATGTAGTCGAAGCCGAGGTTGAATAGCTCCATCTCAAGGATAGAGCGAGAGAGGCCATCGCTGGTCTCCAGGCGCAAGGGGAGCACGCCCGTCATGTACTTTATGCCCCCTTCCAACTCCTCAGCCGGGATTGGCTCGGTACGGATGCGCTCTATCTCCCTCTTGATGGCATCAACAGCCCTGCCGACGTTCACCGGGTTCACCCCGGCGCGCACCGCCCAGGGACCAGCGCCCAACCCCGCCTCGAAGGAGGAGCCTGCGTAGTAAGCCAGACCTTGCTCGTCTCGCACGCTCTTGCCGAGCCTGCCCATCAGTCCGATGCGTCCCAGGAGCAGGTTCATCAAATCGAAGGCATAATAATCCGGGTCGGCGCGCCGCAGGGAGGGGAAGCCCAACACAACGTCGTTTTGCGTCTTGCCTGGCACGAAGCGGTAGACGCTCTGAGCGCCCTGCGCCCTCGGCGCGGGGGGTATGTCATACGGCTCCGGCTCCTCACCCTGGACTCGCCAATCCCCGAACAAACCGGCTGCCAGGCTCACGATCTCTTCCGGCTCAACGTCTCCCACGACCACGAGAAGCGCGCGCTCCGGGCGGAAATATCGCTCGTAGAAGGCTACCATATCTTCACGCTGGATGTTGTCCAGGGTCTCAAGGTAGCCTGCCGTCCGTATGTGATAAGGGTGGCCTTCAGGATAGAGGACCTCACGGAAGGCCCGCTCAGCCACCGAGCCGGTGTCGCTCTCCATCTCTATCAGGCCGGTGCGTAATTGAGAGCGCAGCTTCGCCAGTTCGTCCTCCGGGAAGGAGGGAGAAAGCACTATCTCGGCTATCGTATCGAACAGAAAGCTGGTGTCTTCTTTCAAGGCGCGCCCGCCTACTTCCATGAGCGCCTTGCCTGCTTCCACCCCCACGGAGGCCCCCCGGCCTTCGGTCTCCTCGTTTAGTTGATCGAAGGGGTGTTTCTCCGTGCCTCGCCTCATGGCGCGGACGGCGAATGAAGCCAGCCCAGCCTTGTCGGCAGGGTCGTACATAGCGCCACCCTTCACGGAGAGGCGCGCCACCAGCGATGGGATGGTCGGGTTGGGGTAGACGAGCACGGTCAGGCCGTTATCGAGCACGCGTCTGCTGATGGTTTCGGGGCTGAGGCCCCTGGATGTCGGCTGGGAAAGTGTCTGCATGTTAGCTTATCGCTCCGTCTTCTGTTCCATTGGGTGAGGCTTCCGGTTCGCCATCAATGCCGTCTTCGGGCGTGGGGATGAACCAGCCAGCCGTCATATTCTTCTTTACTAGGTATGTGCGCGCCACCCGCCGCACGTCTTCGGCGGTGACTGCGGCCAGCCTGTCGAGGGCCTCGTCGTACATATCGGCGGTGTTGATGCTTTCCAGGAAGCCCAGCATGTATGCCTGGCTGGAGACGCTGTCGGACGAGTAGATGAACTGCGCCCGCGATTGCCGGACGGCCTTATCCAACTCCTCCTGGGGTATATCTCCCTCCTGTAGCTTGCGGACTTGATCCAGCAGGGCGTCCTCGATACCGCGCAGGCTTACTTCGTGGTCGTCCGATGGGCGAGCGGTGGCGGATAGAGAGAAGACCTGCGGGTCCTTGTGGAGCGAGAAGTATGAGCCTGCGCCCACCGCGATCTCGGTGGCGACCAGCGCCCTGTAGAGGCGGGCCGAGCGCCCCATGCCTGCTCCTCCAAAGCCCATCGGCTTGGCCCCTGACAACAGGGCGTCGGCCACCATCAGCGGGTAAACGTCGGGGTGTGAGGCCGAAGGAGTATGAAACACCAGGGCAAGCTGCGCGGTAGGGCCGGGGTGGGTGACTGTCACACGTCGCTCCCCGGTCTGCTCAGGCTCCACAGCGCGCACCTGCGGTATGTTGGGGCCTGGCTCATAAGCGCCAAATGCCTCTCCTACCTTAGCCACTATTTCAGCCGTGTTGAAGTCGCCCACCACCAGGACGGTGGCGTTATTAGGCGCATAGTAGGTCTTGTAATGGTTGTAGAGGTCGTCGCGTGTCATCGTGCGGAGATCGGACTTCCAGCCGATGACGCTGTTGCCGTAGGGGTGGACCTTGAAAGCCGCCGCCGAAAGCTCCTCGTACAGCATGTAGTCCGGCTCGTTCTCGTGCCCTTCGCGCTCGGAGATGATGACCGTGCGCTCAGACTCGACCTCCTGCGGGTCGAACAGAGAGTTTGCCATGCGGTCGGCCTCTATCTTGAGGGCGAGGTCGAGCCTGTCGGAAGGCAGCGTCTCGAAGTAAGCGGTCCAATCGTCGGAAGTGAAGGCGTTGAGAGTGCCTCCGTTCTCCGCGACCACCTGCATTATCTGGCCCTTGCCGAGCGTCTTCGTGCCCTTGAACATCATGTGCTCGACCCAGTGGGAGATGCCTGTGATGCCTATGTGCTCGTTGCGCGCACCCACCCTGTACCACACCCAGAAAGAGACCACCGGCGCGGAATGCATCTCCTTCGTGATGAGAGTCAGGCCGTTAGGGAATGTATGCCGTTGGAAGCTGTGCTCTTTCTGTGGTGGCTCTTCTATAGTCTCTTGCCCGTTCTTGGCAGGCGCTTGCGTGGCTAGCGCAGGGTCTATACCCGTTTGTGTGTTGCTCATTCTATAAAACTCTCCTATCCTTTTGTTGCGACTGTATCCTGTGCTGAATACTGACTCAATTATAACCGACCCGCCAATCTGAAATCAGGCCACTGATCCGCAGGACACAGTATTTCAAACGCAAAGTTTGCCGAAGCTTCGGGATATAATCATGCCCCAAGCGCTTCGCCGGGCGGTACTTCGTCCGCGTTCAGAAAGGATGTATAGGTAGCAACAAGAATCGATGGTCGACTGTTGCTAAGAACTACCTTAGTTGATAAGATTGCTGTTATTTGATAATGTTCATTAGTATTTATATTGGCGAGGGTGATCTCAACGCGTTGCCTGGATCCACTGTATCGCCAGCTTTGCAGGAGGGCGGACAAATTATGCAATTTACCGAGTTAATGTTGATATATACGCTGCCTATATTTTGGAATGAGCCGCCTGAAGATGCACCGCGAAGAGCCTCACTTCTCAGGGATTTCCTCCTTTTCCTGCTTGACCCTGATAGACCGGGAACAGGAGCGCTCAACAGTTACGGAGTAAGCAATACGACTAAGCCAAACTGGTTCCCCGATGGTAAAATCTCCAGCGAATGGGTGCGAGCCACATATGATACGGTATGGAAGCCTCAGGCAGAGGCCCTGTCGGTAGCACGCCTAACGGGAAGCCAAGCGCTTGAAGAGCATCGTAAGAGCAGAGCAGAGCTATTTCTTGATCGTGAGCGATTAGTCGCGTGTCTTGAAGCGGCTGAAATCAATGTAAATGTGCCAGCCGATATCTTTGTTAATTTATCAGTAGATTGGGAACATGACGACCAGTGGCTCTGGTGGGCACCTCAGCTACGTATCTGTAACTATCGGCCTTACAATCCTAAGTATGCGCCGCCACTGCTGTCGGGCACTTCTGCTAAATCAGCTTCGCTGCCCCTAGAAAGAGCCGCAGACATTTTGTATAGCGATTTCTGGTGTACAGTATTGACAGCATTTGGCGAGCTATATTCTAAGTACTTAGACCATATAGGGGTAACATTGGAGCTTACTCCAGAAACAGTGTTGCCCCCAGTTTTCTTCTATGCCAAGCCAAATCGCTTGGTAAATGTGCCGCAGGATTTCGTGTCACCTAAACAACTTCCTACACTACAGAAGCTAGCTAGACGCATTGCTGGCACCGAGGATCTACTGAGCACAGAGGTTGCAGCTGCTTTACTTCAAGGGACTATACTTAGCTTCCGGCGAGAAGTAGAGAAACTAGATATAGACGAGAATTCAAGATTAGAAACGTCTTGGCGATCAAATTACCTTCTCATACCCTGGTTACCTGCAGCAACAATAGAGTGTTTGGAAGAGGCCGAACACGATGCGTACCTTGTTGCTAGACAACTGACCTGCTGTGAGTTTGTCGCTGGCGGCCGGCGACATATGGATCTGGATAAAGACTTACTAAAACCAACGCGTTCCTTACGTCTCCTTAATGAAACCGCTGAAGAAGCAGTACGTCTTGTCAAACGGCTTCAACGTCAGATTGCCTTTGAGAACCAATCGCGTGTAAGGCGCGACGCTTACGAAGTTGTGCGACAACTGCATTCATCTATCTTTCGTCTCGGCATTGAACTATTACCGGTGACAAACAAAGTTATTTCAAAGAAGGCAGATTGGCAACATATTACCGATAACGTCATACGAGATACCCAATCTCGCTTGGCTATACGTGCATTACCATCTATGCGTCCCCTTTCGGAATCACTTGCAAATAGTCGTGCTCATATGCAAGTTATAGATGTTTTGGAGAATTTGGCGCAAGATGGACACAGTATCCAGGATAAGTTCCGTAGTGTGACTGCGTCATTGCAGGATATATTAGAGCAAGAACGACATGAAATACAAGACAGAGAAAATGTGCGTCAGCAACTCATTGGCTATATACTGGCTGCGCTTACAGCCTCTACTGTCTTCCCACTTCTCATTGGGCAGGCAAGCTGGAAAGAATTAAAGGATGAAATAGGGACGTGGCCCGACTATTTACTGTGGCTTCGCGTTGCGTACATTGAACCCCATCGTTGGTGGACTTTGCTTGCTATGGTCTCAGCCACCATTCTTATTGTACTCTTAGTTATTGCCCTCATTCTCATCGCGCGGAAATGGGGAGGTACCAATAAATACAGCAAAAAGCTTGCTAAAGGTGGTAGGATAATCGCTTGTATTGAGCGGTGTATTGATGAAGGAAAGGATAAGAAAGTATGCGAGCAATTGAAAAAGGTAGTTAATTTGCTACAACCAAAGCCATTAGCTTTTTTTCGTCTCCCGACTAGTGGCTATAAAGCCACTAGCGATCAAGTTATTGCGTTCATCATTCAAACCGAATTGAAAACGAGACTTCCTATACCAAAGGGTCTGCCGAGGGCTCTCTGTTTGTGTCGCTACCTTGACGTGGTGCAATCACTAGATAATGCTGCACAAACGGACGATGACTTTAGTAAAGCGCTTGAAGACTGTGACCTCAGTTCAGAAGAGGTGACGCAGGTCAAAGAACGAGCAGAGCAATATAGACAGAGGAAAGACTGGAAGGGACTGATTGACTGGGTTCTAGGTGACTGGTTCGAAACGACTTCAAACCACTCAGTGGTGCGGGCAACCAGCAAACTGTGAGTCTAATAGTGCTTCCGCCGCCTCCACCCCTTCCATCAATAAGTGCTCCTTCTGTGCCTGTATCAGAGGACTCAAATAAGATACCGGTTTCTGCAACGCAAGATTGCTTATGGAATTGTATATGTCGGTAGTACTCTTGGATCATATAGAAAGAAGCGCTAGACAGTAGTTGAATGGGTTGATAACTTTTGTATTCCATATGCCCTACAGGGCGAGCTGACGCGCACGCGTTCGGCTGCCTCGTTGCGAACAAGTCCGGACAGGTGGGCTTAAGAATTTTTGACAGCGCGTACCGCCTCTGGTATAATGGGAGGTACTTCGGGGTGTAGCGCAGCCCGGTAGCGCGCTTCCTTCGGGAGGAAGAAGTCGGAGGTTCGAATCCTCTCACCCCGACACTATAAAGGTATCGAACAAGAGCAGTTCGATACCTTTTGCTATAATACGGCCTATGAAGCGTTGCTGTCGCTGTGGTCTAGAAAAGCCGTATGATCAGTTCCACCGTAATTCCCTCCGTAAGGATGGGTTGCAATCCTATTGTAAGCTGTGCAAGAAGGGAATAGACGCGGAGATTTACGCGCGGGGTGGCGAGGCGTATAAGCAGCAAAAGAAATCACGGCAACGTGTGATTGCAAATAGAAACTCCAGGCTTCTGTTCGAGTATTTGCGGCAACACCAATGCGTTGACTGCGGGGAGAACGACCCAATCGTGCTTGAGTTTGATCACGTCCGAGGGCAGAAAAAGTACAACATCGCTGATTTGGTACGCAGGTATGGTAGCTGGGAAACCATTCAGGCCGAGATAGCGAAATGCGAAGTGCGTTGTGCCAATTGCCACAGGCGCGTCACTGCGAAGAGTCGGGGAGTCCAACGCTATTTGTTAGGTCTGGAGCTATCCGAACAGGCAGATTGACGAACAAGGCTGAGGCATAAAGCTCAGCCTTGTTGTTTAGTTAGGCATACCTTTCTATTGAGCGTCGTTCTTGTGTGGGCTGGCGGGTTCGGCGTGCTTAGATTCTGTCGCAGCCTGGGTATTCTTTTGCCCGTTGCCATTGGGGCCATAAAGCGCACCTGGCTCATCTAGTAGTTCAGCCTGGATTTTGCCTGCTTCCGACGAGTCCTCGGCTTGCCAGCATCTATCGTTGTAGCACTCGATGATGAGCCTACACGCTTCTTCGACGGAGTCCGTGACGATGAGCAGCTTGAGGTCTTCGGGCGACACCTTGCCCTCTGCGAGCATAGTGCCCTTTATCCAATTTAGGAGGCCATTCCAGTAGTGGCTGCCGAAGAGAATCAATGGGAAGTTTCGTACTTTGCCGGTCTGGATGAGGGTGAGCGCCTCGAATAGCTCATCCATCGTGCCGAAGCCGCCGGGGAAAATGACGAACGCTTCCGAATATTTCATGAACATCGTTTTGCGCACGAAGAAGTAGCGGAAGTTGATAGATATATCTACGTAGGCGTTCGTGCCCTGCTCGAAGGGCAATTCGATGTTGCAGCCGATGGAGATGCCTCCCGCCTCTTTCGCCCCCCGGTTTGCGGCTTCCATGATGCCTGGCCCGCCGCCGCTGATGATGGCGAAGCCCTCGTTAGCAAGCTGCTTGCTCAACTCCACAGTGGCCTGGTACATGGAGTCGTCTTCGCGGACGCGGGCGGAGCCAAAGATAGTGACCGCTGCTCCCAGGGTGGCAAGCGTATCGAAGCCGTTTACGAACTCACCCATGATACGCAGCACGCGCCAGGTATCGGAGCGGGTGAAATCGTCGCGATCGGGCGAGGGCCTGCGTAGTAACTGCTCGTCCTCGGTGGGCGTGCCCATGCGCGTAGCGCGGTTGAGCGTCTCGTTCGGCTTCATGCTAGCGTTATGCGCCTGTAACTCACTGGTGGGCAGCGTAAGGGGACGGCGAGCCTCAGATTTCTTTTCGCCAGGTTGCGCGGGGTCTTGCTTGTGGTTGGAGCGGTCCATAGGTATTACCTTCTTTGAGATGGTTATCGTGAGGATAGAGACTTGCGCAGAAAGCGTGCCATTAACCGCTATTATTTGCCGTCGAGCCAGACGAAATTGGCCTGGTTTTGGAGTATGGGCATGCGGGCGTGGTTGGTCACATTGAGGAAGTCCGGTGTCGCTTCGTCGGTAAGCATGTAGACGCGAGTATCATCGCCCCTGTGGACGAGCACTCCCTTGATGCCGTTGTCTATATTGAACCACTTCCCTTTCTCTACACCTTGCGCTACGGGTATCAGCACAGGTTGGGGCTTGAGATAGTCCCACCTGCCCGTAGTGATGCTGTCAATCCGCGCCCAGCCGGTCTGCGGGAAGGGCGCTTGCTTGTCGCGGTTGCCCCACCGGACTATTACCTCTTCCTCTTCACCCTCACTGCCATCCTCTGCGTTTTCAACCCGCACGGGTAGCACGGGTTCGCCCTTCTGCCAGTAGAGGGAGCGCACCTCGCCTGTGCGCTCGAACTCCGCCAGGTCTTCGGGTGAGTAGTATTTTGCTAACGTCTCTCGGTACTCTTTCTTGTAAGGAAATATCACTCCGCCACACATAGTAAGTAACCTCCTATCTTAGTCCTGCAAATAGATCGCCCCTGGCGTCTGGGGTATCCGGCAGGGGTGTGCCTGCCGCCAGGACGTAGTGCTCAGTGCCCCGGACCATATCGTTGAACTCCGAGGGCATCTTGGCCCACATCTCAAAGTCCTTGCTTTGGGTGCGGTGCTGCTTCAAACTCTGCGCTTTCAGGTCCAGCCACCTACTCACGTCCACAGAGTTGGTTATCTCGCTGTCGGGCAGTCCGAACTTATCCGTGTCCAACCTCAGGTAATCGGAATCGGACTGCAACTCTGCCATCAAACGTGAGAGCCTTTTCATGATGCTGCGCGGCCAGGTAGAGTAGTAGAGCCGGGTGGTCTGCCATGGTTCGCCCGCTTCGGGGAAAGTATCAGGGTCGGCGGCTACCTCGAATGCCTCATTCGTCAATTCGTGGACGGTAAGGTGGTCCAGGTGGCCGTACCCACCTGTAGGGTCAAACGTGACCATGACGGTTGGCTTGAAGTCGCGCACGATCTTGACTATCCTGCCCAGCGCCTCTTGCCTGTCGCTCCGGTAGAAGCAAGTTGGATCATCGTTTTCAGGCGAGCCGATCCAGCCGGAGTCTCGGTATTCGAGGAACCACAGGTTCTTGACACCGATTACCACGCAGGCCGCGCGCAATTCGGCTTCTCGCACCTTCGCGAGCGTCTCCGGCGTCGCCAGCGAAGGGTCGGCTATCTGCCCAGCCTCGCCCCGCGTAGCGCATATCAGCCCCGTGCGTATGCCTTCGGTAGCCGCCTGCGCGTACACCCCACTCATTACCTGCTCGTCGTCCGGGTGGGCAAAGACGCCGAGTATTGATAGGTCCGACATTGTATGCTTTCCTTCCTGATGCGTGAAACGTGATACGTGAAAACTTTACTCCCTCTTGATAATCTCAGAGTCTCTGCGCTTCTGCAGCTTAATCCTAACTATCTTTGCGAACTTTGCGTTTCTTTGCGTCTTTGAGGTTACGTAATTACGTTGCACGTTTCACGTTTTACGCATGCATTGTACAACAAAACAGTTCTGGTGTGAGCGCAGAGGGTGGGCTATAATTCGGGAGTTGTGTTGGGAGATTGGTGTGGTTGACGTAAGCAATGGGCTGGCGTTGAGGGGGGTTCGGAAGGCGTTTCGCAACCTTGTGGCTGTAGACGACCTGACATTTACCGTGCCGCGAGGCTCGATGTTCGGGCTGCTGGGCGCGAACGGCGCGGGCAAGACGACCACTCTGCGGATGATACTCAATATCCTCAGCCCTGATGCGGGCGCTATCACCTGGGATGGGAGACCCATCACGGAATTGCCGCGCCGAGCTTTCGGCTATCTGCCGGAGGAGCGCGGCCTCTACCCTAAAATGAAGGCGGGCGAGGAGTTGGTCTTCCTGGCGGGGTTGAACGACCTCAGCCGGGCGGAAGCCACGAAACGCGCCCACGAATGGCTGGGGAGGATGGGCCTGGGGGACGCCTGGAACCGCAAGGTCGAAGAGTTGTCCAAGGGCAACCAGCAGAAGGTACAGGTGCTGGCCGCGCTCCTGCACGACCCTGAGATTATGCTCATGGACGAGCCGTTCTCCGGCCTCGACCCCATCAACACCGACGTGCTCAGGGAGGCGTTGGTGCGGAGGCGCAGCCAGGGGAGGACGATCATATTCTCCAGCCACCGCCTTGAGCAGGTGGAGGAGTTGTGCGATCACGTCGCCATCATCCACAGGGGACGACTGCTGGCTACGGGGCTGCTCGCCGACCTGAAGCGCCGGACGGGGCGCACCCTTATAGAGTTAGCTTTTGCTACCGCCGGTAATGGGGAAGCGCCGGACCTGGGTAGCTTCGTCTCTTCCCTAGTGCCCTACCATATTAGCGTCACCGAGCGGCGCAGCGACGGCTTGCGACTTGAGTTAGGGGATGGCGCGACTTCCGAGCAGGTGCTGAGTATGGCTATCGAGCGCGGCCCCGGCCCAGTGAAGCGCTTTGAAGTGGTAGAGCCGAGTCTACAAGAGATATTTATTGCCGCCGTGCGCGCTGTAGACCCGGCGGCGGTTGAGCAGTTGGCGGCAGAGGGGGCTATCTCCGGTAGCAAAGTGCTGACCGAAGGCTGATGAAAATGAATCTTCGACATATACAGTTGATATTGAAGCGGGAATACTTGCAGCGCATAAAGAGTCCGGGGTTTATCATCGGCACGATCCTGGGCGTGGTGGGTATCGTCGCGCTGGGCTTCCTGCCTACGCTGCTTGGGCTGCTCGACCAGCAGAGCACGTTGAAGGTGGCGGTGGTTGACCCTCGTAACCTGATATACCGCTATCTGCCGGAGAATACGGGGCCGGAGCCTACGGTCGCGCCCGGCAATGGACTGCCGCAATCTACCCTGCCCCTCTCGTCAGGAATAAAGTTCAGCAAGGCCGATACGGCGGACCTGACGGTGTTGAGCGAGCGAGTCCGGAAAGAGGAGATAGACGCTTACGTGACTGTTGAAGGGTCGCGGGCGGTAGATGTCTCATTCGTCTATCATGGCAAAGACCGGCCCGGCGCGACTGCTTCTGCCCGGCTACTTGCGCTCCTGGGAGGGGCGGCTACGCAGGCCAAGCTTGAGGAGAGTGGCATCACACAGCAGCAGGCAGCATCGCTCTTCGCCACGCCCGCCTTCACAGTCGAGCCGATTGTCGAGGGCAGCCTCAAAGACGAAGAGGCATATTTCCAGTCGGCGGCCCTGGTTTACATATTGCTGGTGCTGCTGTACACAACGATGCTCATGTACGGCGTGCAGGTGGCGATGGGCGTGGTGGAAGAGAAGAGCAGCCGCGTGATGGAGATGCTTATCACAGCCGTCCGGCCCATTGAGTTGATGATAGGCAAGGTACTGGGCGTGGGACTGGTCGGCCTCACGCAGTACGCGCTATGGGTTGGAATGGGTGGCCTGCTGCTGGTGGCGAGCGGGGCGTTAGGAAGGGCCTCTGCGGGCGCGGGCTTCGACGTTGCCACCGTGCCCGCTACCACTCTCATATTCTTCCTGGTTTTCTTCGTGCTGGGCTACCTGCTCTACGCGGCTATCTACGCGGCTCTAGGCTCGCTCGTACACCGCACGGAGGACATCAACGGCATCACCACGCCCGTTACCATAATCATGGTTGCCACTTACCTGCTCTCGATATGGGCGCTTGGCAACCCGGAGTCCGACCTGGTGAAGTGGCTGTCATTCGTGCCCTTCCTCACGCCGATGCTCATGTTCATCCGGGTGGCGTTGAGCGACCCTGCGTGGTGGGAGCTTGCGCTGGGCGTTGTGCTGTTGGCAGGGACGAGCTTCCTGCTGGCCTGGTTAGCCGCCAAGATATATCGCGTGGGTGTACTGCTCTACGGCAAGAGGCCATCCTTCCGCGAGATAGGGCGGCTGCTCAGGACTACGTAACTCTTACGGTATAGCGCGGTTGACCCACTCTAACGGGTCAACAGGGGGGCCGCTGACGTGGAGTTCCCAGTGGAGATGCGGGCCTGTCGAGAGTCCGGTGCTTCCCACCTGGGAGACGATTTCCCCCTTCTGGACAAACTGGCCTACGGTGGCGATCAGCTTCGAGTTGTGGGCGAACAGAGAATAGACGCCCAGGCCGTGATCTATAACGATGACGTTACCCCGCACCGCCAGCTTCTCGGCAAGCACCACTTTGCCTGCTGCCGGTGCGCGGACGGGCGTGCCCAATGAAGCTCCCATGTCCAGGCCCCCGTGATAGGTGGTGGGGTGCGAACCGTCGGGGCAATCGTAGCAGCGTCGGGTGGCGAAGACCGAAGTGATACGTATCTTGCCGTCCAGGGGCATGGAGAAGGGGCTAACCCAATACTGCTCCGGCGTGCGGCCCCCGAAGATGGTGGCGAGCACTTCCCTCTCCCTGGTAGTTAGCGCAGGGTCTAGCAGGGCTGTGGTCTCGGGGTCGAACCTGAGCACTTCGGAGGGAAAAGGAAATTTGGTAATTTCCAGGGTGCGCGTGACCGTGTTGCTTCCCCCGTCGCTGCTTTGCAGGTTGATGGTAATGGGTCGTGGGCCTGTATCTCCGAAAGGCACCGCGCCCAAGAGCGCCCAGGCGACTCCTCGTTGAGCGTCCTGCGTAAAGTAAAGATTATTCCCCTGGTAAGAGCCTGTGACGGTCACGCCAGCAGACGCGGCGACTTCGACTATGGTGGTGTGCCCCTCGGCTACACGCGGCGGGTTGAAGCGCACCATCGTGCCCATTGGGACGTTGAAGCGCGCCGCCTTGAGGGCCATATACCCCATCGGTGAGACCTGCACCGCGTAGGGCGTGCCCTCCAGCTTGCTGTGGTACTCGAAGCGCGCCCGCTCGAAATACTGCACGGTCACGCCATCTTCGCCCATCTCCTCACTGAGTGGGTAGCCGAAGGTAGCCAGGCCGCCGTTGGCCTTCCAGTAGTTGAGGAAGCCGCTTGAGAGTGTATGCCCGGTCTCAGGGAAGTAGAGGCGGGTCTGCGTCGATGGGAGCTTGGGCAGGCGGTCGAAGGTGCGCCCGCTCAGGATGGCGGGAGTCAGCACGCCTAGCTGCACGCGCTTGCCCTGCGGCAATTCAGGGTGCCACTCCATCCGGGCGCGCTCAAAATATTGCACGCGGAAGATCGCGCCGTCCGGGAATTGCTGGGGGAAATCCTCTGTGAGCGGCAGGCCGAATAATTCGGCCCCGCGTGGGGTGTCCAGGTAGTAGCTAAGGAACTCGCCTGAGACGTAATGCCTCGTGTCGGGGAAGTAACGGGTGCCCGGCTCCGGCCTGCTGGGAGGCGGCTGAGGGGCCACAGGGTCGCCGGTGTAAGGTTGCAAGCGCGCAGCCTGCGGGACCTGTGTGGGCTGGGGTGTAGGGGCGAGCGTTCGTTCCGCCAGGGCGGTAGCGGATAATACCGTCGTGGATGCGCCTGTCTGTTGCGTGCCGGTATCTACGCGGGCCGTAGTAGGCATGTTGGCCGCTAGCAACGCCACGATGATGAGCGTCACCAAGAGGGCCGTTGCGCTCAACGCTAGCGCGCTGAACCTCACCGGCCATTTTTGAGGGGCGCGAGAGCGACGGGGCACCAAGACAACACACTCCAGATAGTAACAGGCAGAACTCCCAAACGCTAAATTATACCATAAGGGGCCAGGGGTCAGGGACTAGGGATCAGGCTCCACGCCCAACACCTATCCCTGGATAGACAGCAGACCACTAATAGTGCATAATAGCGTCCGGGACATTAAGTAGCCATTTACGTTGCGCTATGCATTGCTCTTTCTTACTCATTGGCGAAAGAAGACTTAGATGTTTCAACCGGAAGTCAATCAAGAGCTTACCATCGATGGCGTGGTCTACCGCGTTGGGGAACACCCTTCCGCGCCTGGCATGCCTTACGGGCAGGAGGGCAGGGCTGCGGTGGTGTACCGGCTCGACGGCGAGGGCCAGAGGCGCGCGCTCAAAGTCTTCAGGCCGCGCTTCCGCGTGCCTGGCCTGGTAGGTCTCGCCCGCCGGTTGGAACCCTTCGCGGAGTTGCCTGGTTTACAAGTTTGCCGCCGTATTGTGCTTACCTCGCAACGCCAATCCGCTCTACTGCGTGAGCATACTGATCTCAGCTACGCTGTGCTGATGCCCTGGGTGGAAGGACCTACATGGCTGGAAGTGATGATAACCGCGCGGGCCTTATCTCCTGAAGAAAGCCTCATCCTGGCTCGTGCACTCGCGAGCACCCTGGCGAGTATGGAGCAAGAGAGCCTGGCGCACTGCGATCTGTCGGGCGCTAATTTGCTTATACCCATGCTCGCTCCTAACTATAGCATCGAGCGCTCCCCTATAGAGTTGGTGGATGTCGAACAGGTCTATGGGCCTGACATGCGGCGGCCCGAATACGTGCCGAGCGGCTCGATGGGTTACGCACATAAGACGGCAGACGAAGGGTTATGGTCGGCGGAGGCCGACCGCTTCGCCGGGGCTGTGCTCCTGGCTGAGATATTGGGCTGGTGTGACGAGCGTGCGCGAAGTGCGGCCTGGGGTGAGAGCTATTTTGAGCCGCGAGAGCTACAACACGATTCCGCGCGTTACGAGGTGTTGGTGGCTGTGTTGCGCGAGCGGTGGGGAGATAGCGTGGCGCGGCTATTCGAGCGGGCGTGGAGCAGAGAGATACTGGCCGATTGCCCTACGTTTGACGAGTGGGTGCTTGTATTGCCCGAGAGCGTGCCAGCGTCTGTACCAACCAGGGTACGGCCCCCGCTAGCGCCCGTCCAGCATGTAGCCGAGGCTACCCGGGCCAGTGCGCTACCGGCTGATGCATATCGTGTGGAAGTTCACACTCAGCCGATAATAATAGAGCAGGTGGAGGACCAGCAGGGCGAATTAGATCGGCTTTTTGACGATGGCCTGGCTGCTTACAAGCGTGGTGAGTGGGCGGAAGCACGGGAATTGCTGTCTGAGGTCGCGCGCAGGCAGCCCGTCTATGAGAGGGATGGTCAGGCGGCTGGCCGGTTGTTAGTGGACACGGAAAAGCGCCTGGTTGCCTCTCGCCAACCAATTACAACGCCACCCCTCCCGGTTACCCCAATACCAAAATCTGCTGCTATTCAAACGACCACAAAAAGAAGCTTTCCTGTAGTGCCTGTGGTCCTGGTGCTGGCTATTATGTTGCTCGCTGGGGTAGCCTTGTTCTTGAGCCAATCGAACCAGCCTGGCCCCGGTGTTGCTGCCGGAACGTCTACTCCTTTGGCAACCGCGCTGGCTGTCCTGCCTACGAGTACGTCTGAGGTCACATCAGGACCGAATGACGTGACACAGACACCAATTCCTATATCCCCGGAAAACATCTCACGTTTGAAGATTATGCAGACGTTTACTGAAACTGATGAAGTGCATACCATCGCGTTCTCCCCGAATGGCAGGGTGCTTGCATATGGAGGGAAGGATAGAGTGGTACGCTTGCGGAGCGTGCCGGATGGGGCTGAGTTATACGTTCTAAAGGGGCACAAGGACACTGTTGAAAGCATAGCTTTTTCCCAAGACGGAAATATGATTGCCTCCGGATCGTGGGACCATACCATAAAGCTGTGGAGTTTAGAAGACGGCACGCTCTTGCGTACTCTTTCGGGCCATAAAGAAAGCGTAGACAGCATAGCCCTATCGCCTGACGGGGAGTTAGTGGCTTCAACGTCTTCGGATGGGACGGTGAAGATCTGGAACGTGGCGAGTGGGAAGCCCATAGGGACCCTCGAAGGCAATGAAAAGAACGTCACTAGCCTGGCCTTTTCTCCCGGCGGGGAGATGCTAGCGGGAGGGTCGGTAGACCACTCTGTAGTGCTATGGAGCATGCCGGGTGGCAAGTTGAAGGGACGCTACCGGGGCAGCCAGGAAAGCTATGTGACCAGTGTAGCATTCTCTGCTGGCGGCAAGAGGCTTGCGTCAGGGTCGTTTGATGGCATCGTGCAATTATGGGACCCAAACGATAATATGAAGAGCGCCGGTAGAACCTTCCCGTCTGAGAGCGCCGTGATTGACGTGGCATTCTCGCCTGATGGGCTGATAATTGCCACAGCCTTATCAGACAATTCGGTCGGACTGTGGGGCGCAAGTGACCTGAGCGGGTTGGGCACCCTTAGCGGCCATACCGACCAGGTTTGGAGCGTGGCCTTCTCTCCAGATGGCTACTATATCGCTTCAGGGTCGCTCGACAATACAGTCCAATTGTGGGGTGTCACCGGGCCGTAGGGGTCAGGTGATGGGTGATGGGGATAGAGCCTGATCCTTGACGTAGGGCTGTGTCAAAGTCGCGCCTCCTTCTTGTACAGCCCAAGCGAACGGAAGTTTTTTTGAGTTTATGAGGAAAATTGTCGGCGAAGCCGACAATTTTCCTCATAAACTCAACCTCTTTTTCTATTTGGTAAGGCGTTTTGGCGACTTTGACACAGCTCTAACCCCTGACCCCTGGTCCCTAACCCTCCGTTGTGATACAATGGCGCAGCCATTCTGGAGGGTGGCCGATTAGGATTCTTACCCATGAGAGGAAACCAAGTGACGCATTCAGACACAGGCAAGGCCGCGATCATAGACCAACCCGCGGATAGCGCTGATTGGGAGATACGCCCCTATAGAGAGGGCGACCTTCCTGCTATCGTGGCTCTTATCAATATGGTAAACACCACTTATAAGCTGAACCTGGTTACGACCGAGGAGAACTTGCGCCGCGATTTCGAGAGTCCGCGCTCCGACCCTGCCCGGCAAGTACTCATAGTAGAGGGGCCGAGGCGCGAGGGCGTGCCTGGCGGCACGATACTGGGTTGTGGGCGCATCACATACGACGACGTTGCTGAGACCAGCGAGCGCATTTACTACCCCCGCGTGGTGGTCCACCCTTCTGTAGAGAGGCAGGGCCTTGAGAGGGAGATAGCGCGCCGCTTGATAGAGATAGCGCGTGAATACGAAGCAGACCCGACCTTCCCACACATGGAGAAAGTATGGCTGAAGGCCTATACACGCGAGGAGCTTGTGCCCGTGTGTGAGCTATGGGGAGCGGCGGGCATGAAGGAGGTCCGGCACTTCTGGGTGATGGCACGTCCCCTGGACATGCCTGTGGACGAGCCGCAGCTAATCGAAGGGGTGAATATACGCACATACAAGAGGCCCGAAGACAACGAGCGCGCGAAGGCGGCCTTCGAGAATTCCTTCTCGGACCACTGGGACCACCACCCCATCACCCAGGAAGATTGGGACTACTGGACCAATACGCCCAACACGCGACCCGACCTCTCATGGCTGGCCGAAGTGGAAGGCGAGCCGGGAGCTATCGGAGGCTTCTGCATCATCTCGATCTCTGATGAAGAGAACAGGCTCAAGCGTGTGCGCGAGGGTTGGATCGAATTGCTCGGCACGACAGCCGAGTGGCGGCGCAAAGGGCTGGGCCGCGCCCTGCTGCTGCACGGCCTCCATTCGCTCAGGAGCGCGGGTATCGAGGTAGCTTTATTGGGCGTCGACTCGCAAAGCCTGACGGGTGCCAATCGCCTGTACGAGTCGGTAGGCTTCCGCCTCCGCAGCCGCGAACTCCAACAAGAATGCATGTTGGACGAAATCAAATTATGAATTACTAATTACTAATTACGAATTATGGATTAGCTCGTTCCTAGCTGGTTTATTTCGCAGGGTAATTCGCAATTAGTAATTCGTAATTCCCGCAGGGGGTTGCTATGGAGACTATGACTACTATTCGTGCTCCGCGTGGGAGCGCTCTCCAATGCAAGGGGTGGCTGCAAGAAGCGGCGCTCAGGATGTTGATGAACAACCTTGACCCTGACGTTGCCGAGCGCCCGCAAGATCTGGTGGTGTACGGCGGGAGCGGGAAGGCTGCTCGCGACTGGCCCTCTCTGATGAAGATCATGGAGTGCCTGCGCTCCCTGGAGAACGATGAGACGCTCCTGGTGCAGAGCGGCAAGCCTGTGGGCGTCTTCCGCACCACCCCGGACGCGCCTCGCGTGCTGCTGGCGAACTCCAACCTCGTGCCCCACTGGGCTACGCGCGAGGTCTTTTCCAGGTTGGAAGCGCAGGGCCTCATCATGTACGGCCAGATGACGGCGGGTAGCTGGATTTACATAGGCTCGCAGGGCATCTTGCAGGGCACCTACGAGACGTTCGGGCAGGCGGCGCGCAAGCACTACGGGCCGGACGCTACGCTGGCCGGTAAGCTCGTGCTGACGGCAGGCCTGGGCGGCATGGGCGGCGCGCAACCCCTGGCAGTGACCATGAACGGCGGCGTCGCCATCGTGGTCGAGGTAGACCCGACGCGCATCCAGAGGCGGCTTGATACCGCTTACCTCGATACCGCGACCGACAACCTCGACGATGCGCTTGCTCTCGCGGACGATGCTACCAGGGAGCGCAGGCCCCTCTCCATAGGGCTGCTGGGCAACGCGGCAGCTATTTATCCTGAGATGGTGCGCCGGGGCAGGGTGCCCGACATGGTCACAGACCAGACATCGGCGCACGACCCCCTCAACGGCTACGTGCCTTTGGGCCTGGACGTGGAGGGCGCGGCCACGCTCAGGGCAAGCGACCCCGACGAATACGTAAGGCGCGCGTATGAAGCGATGGCGACGCACGTTCGGGCCATGCTCGACTTGCAGCGCATAGGCGCGGTCGTGTTCGACTACGGCAACAATATCCGCCAGCAGGCTTTCGGCCAGGGCGTGGAAGACGCCTTCGCGTTCCCAGGCTTCGTGCCCGCCTATATCCGCCCTCTCTTCTGTGAGGGGAAAGGGCCGTTCAGGTGGGCGGCGCTCTCTGGCGACCCGCAGGACATCTACAAGATAGACGACAAGGTATTACGCGAGTTCGCGAGTAACGCCTCTGTGGTGCGCTGGATAGAGCTGGCGCGGCAGAAAGTCAAGTTCCAGGGATTGCCTGCACGCATCTGCTGGCTCGGTTACGGCGAGAGAGCGCACTTCGGGCAGATCGTCAACGAGATGGTACGCACCGGGGAAGTGAGCGCGCCCATAGTGATAGGCAGGGACCACCTCGACACGGGCAGCGTGGCCTCGCCCAACCGCGAGACAGAGGCGATGAAGGACGGCAGCGACGCCATAGCAGACTGGCCCATCCTCAACGCGCTCATCAACGCCGTAGGTGGGGCGACCTGGGTGTCGGTGCATCACGGGGGCGGCGTAGGGATAGGCTTCAGCATCCACGCCGGTCAGGTGATAGTAGCCGACGGCACGCCCGAAGCCGCAGCCCGCCTACAGCGCGTCCTGACCACCGACCCGGGCATGGGCATCATCCGCCACGCCGACGCAGGCTATGACGAAGCGATAGAGGCCGCCCAGCGGTTCGATATTCGCGTGCCGATGCGGGAAGGGTAAAACGTATTGCGTAGCTCGTATTGCGTAAAACGCGAAACGTGAAACGTAATTCGTAATTACCCAATAACTCTGCGCCTCCGCACCTCTGCGGTTCTTTTCACGTTATCTTGGCGAACTCTGTGCTCTTGTGCCTTTGTGGTTCAATAATTACGTTTCACGCAAAGGAGATTGTTGGCTTGTCGCAATACAACTTCGATTTGGAGTATACAGCGCCTGATTTTGCGCGCCCGGTGTTTGAGGCGGCACCGGATAAAGAGGTGGAACCTGCGCCTGCTGATGGGTTGGCCCCTATGGCTTTCTATTCGTCTACCAACTTCCCGACCTACATCAAGCGAGATGGGCGATGGCTGCTGGTGAAGAGGCCGCGCATGGACGCGCTGATAGTGTGGGAGGAGAAGGCGCAGGAGTGGGCGTGCATAGAGCTGCGGAAAGTGCGCGCCGGGCAGCAGGTGGTCGTGGGCACGGCAGAAGACGGCAGCACGGGGTTGCTGGTGCATTCCACCGGGTTCTTGCCGGGTGGGGCGGCCTCGGAGGAAGCGTTCAAATTCATGGCGAGCGGGGCGTCGCGGGAGCGTCCCCTGAACTACCGGCGTATCGCTGAGCTTCTGCGCTGGGACAAAGCGCGTGCCGGGCGCAGCATATGGGTGATTGGGCCTGCGGTGGTCCACGCGGGGGCGCGCGACAGCATGGCGTGGCTCATCGCCAATGGGTACGTGGGTGCGGTGTTCGGCGGCAACGCGGTAGCGGTGCATGACCTGGAGCAGGCCCTATATGGCACGGCGCTGGGCATGGACGTTGAGGGGCACGTGGTCGTGGGCGGGCACCGCCACCACATGGACGCAATCAATACTGTGCGTCATGCGGGCAGTATAGCGGGCGCGGTGCAAAGCGGCATCATACGCGACGGGATTATGCACGCGCTGGTGACACAGGGAGTCCCTTTCTTGCTGGCAGGCTCGATACGCGATGATGGCCCCTTGCCCGGCGTAATCACCGACGTAGTTGAGGCCCAGGACAAGATGCGCTACTTCACGCAGGGAGCGACACTGGTAGTGATGCTGGCGACGATGCTGCATTCCATAGCCACAGGCAACATGCTGCCGACCTTCATCGAGCGCGACGGCAAGATAGAGCCTGTCTACACAGTAGTGGTTGACCAGTCGGAGACGGTGATACAGAAGCTGATGGACCGAGGCACCCATCAGGCGTTTGGCGTAGTCCGCAACGCCGATGATTTCCTTGATAGGGTGGTGTCGGAGTTAAAGAAGTTAGAGTAATCCCTGTTTACAACGGCAGATATACAACTCTATCGTGGTATTCGCTTATGTCTGATGCGGCCACGATAAGCAGTAGATCATCTAGTGTCCCCCCAATAGGGTCGTTTGGGTTGAATACAAGCACCCCTGGTACATGGCTACCTTCAGCTATGTGGTCGCGTAAATGCCGAGGCATGGAGCGACGATTGTTCGTGACCAGGAGGAAGCCGTGTTCTTCACACCACTTGAGGATCGCAGGGTCAAGTGTGCCGAGTGGAGGTGCGCCAGGATCACCAACTTTCCATACTATCAAGTCTGGTTTGCGTCTGAGCAGTTCCGTGCGGTAAATTGGATCTACGTTCTCATCTAGTAGGTAGAGTACAAGACTCACCCTGTAAGGACCTCTTTGCGGCGGGCTTCCTTTAACGCGCGTAATCGCACCACGACCTCTGGAGGGTCGCGATCTTGCTCTTCGCGCATACGTCGGCCCCAGTCGAGCCAGCCTGCGATATAGTCGCTAACCTCGTTCTGGTTATGCAAATAGTAGAGGATGGTCGCATAGACTTGCTCAAGCGAGAGGGTGGGGAAACGAGTTGCTATAGCCTCCGGTGATTGCTCACGGTAGATGTACTCATAGAGCACCGACTCAATTCCGACGCGCGAACCCTTGAGCCTGATGTCGTCAGGGCTGAAGAAATCAAAGTAGTCTTCGATTAGCATAGAGGGTATCCCTATCTGAATAGCGGTTGCCAAGTGAGATTATTATATCAGAACAATCCCTATGCTGTATTCTGTGCGGGGAGGGTCTAATTCTTCTTAGCAGGCGACCAGCAGCGTATCCAGCGCACGCATAGCAACGAGAAAACGCCAAAGGAGATAAGTCCAAGCGCGACAACGCCCAGCAGCCAGGGGCCGAACCTCTGCTGAAGGATAGCCTGTAAGGTGCCGTCAAGCCCTTCGGCTTCGTCGGGGTTAGTGAGGAGAGCGGCCCTTACCAGGAAGAAGCCGAAGAGGGTAAAGACGACCGCGCGTGCCCCGTGCCCTATGCGGCCAACGGTCCTGGCCCACCGCTGCTCCTCTACGTTTGTCTTGCTGAACTTGAAGTCCTTCATAAAGCCCGCGGTGCCCGCCATGTGTGCCTGGCCGAGGCCGCCAATTATAGTTACCAGGCCGGCGATGCCGACAATCCACTGGCCCATCGGCTGGGCCAGGAGCCAGGCTGTGGTCCACTTCTCAGTCTCGCCATTGACACTCCCACTGCCTGCACCCAGTATAAGCCGGACTGTGGGCACGAGCAGCGAGCCATAGACGATGCCACTCACCGCGTAGCCACCGCGCTCGGCCAGGGCTTTCAGGCCGGTGCCTCTGCCGAGAGGGTCCGCGATAGCGCGAACGAAACCCCATAACGAATAGCCTACCAGACCTGCGGCGACCAGCACGAGCAGCGCCTTGCCATAGGCTTGCCCGCCCAGGACGGCGATTGCGCCCGTCTTGTCGGTGGTGCCGCCGCCCGCGCCGAAAACCAGCAACACCGACATGACGCCGACGACAATATATAGCAGGCCACGCGTGGCGTACCCAAGCCGGGCAAGCCACTCGATCCACCTGTTGGTAGCGACCTCGCGGGCAACATGCTCAGCGCGGTCCTTAGCTTTCTCTAAAGCTATGCTTGATTCGGCCATACTTACAGGGTCCCTTCTCTTTGGAGTGGTATCTATATTCGCATGTATTGTGCCACCTGATGGCGCGCGAAGGGTATCCGAAGAGGCAGCCGAGCGTTTATACAGATGAGAGATTCATTTGAACATGCTATAATTGCGGAAGCGCAATAATAATTTTACGCACCAACGCCCTGGTACGGTTTGCCAGGCTGTTGATACTTTGTGCGGCAGGAGGAGGGAGTGGCTATAAAGAATGCAGGGCGAGCCATAGATTTGCGCCGTCTGCTGTCCGACGCGGCGATTGCTTCGGCCAATATATTGTCCGGCCCTGAGGAGAATGTGGAGATAAGGCAAGTTGCGGAGGATTCTCGCCGGGTGGAGCCTGGGAGCCTCTTCGTAGCGGTACGGGGCAGCGTTCACGATGGGCATAAGTTCATTCCCGACGCCCTGGCGCGTGGGGCGGTGGCCGTAGCCGGGACGCAGCCCACGAGGCCGGAGGGCCTGCCCGACCATATACCCTACGTGCTTGTGCCTGACGACCGGAAGGCCGTGGCCCTGCTGTCGGCGGCTTTCTTTGAGTTCCCATCCCGCAAATTACAGGTCATAGGGGTGACGGGCACGGACGGCAAGACCACTACCTCCACGCTGATACATGCCATACTCAAGGCGGCGGGGTGCAGGGCGGGGCTGATTTCCACCATCCAGGCGGAGATAGGCGGGCAGTCATATGATACAGGGTTCCACGTCACCACGCCGGAGGCTTTCGACGTGCAGCGATACCTGCATGATATGGTGGAGGCGGGCACGGAGGTGGCGGTGCTTGAGACCACCTCGCACGCGCTGGACCAGGGGCGCACGCTCTGTGTTGACTACGACGTGGCTGTCGTAACCAACGTCACGCACGAGCACCTCGACTGGCACGGCAACTGGGAGAACTACATGGCGGCGAAAGCCCGGCTCTTCGAGGCGCTTTGCAACAGCCATCGCAAGCCGGGCACGCCGAAGGTGGCTGTGCTGAACGCCGACGACAAGTCTTACTCCTGGCTGAAGAAGATACCGGCTGATATGCAGTGGGTGTACGGCCTCGACCGCAACAAGCAGCCCGACGTTACGGTAGATAGCATAACGTACAGGTCCGGGGGCACCAGCTTCATCGCGCAGACGCCCATAGCAGACATCCCTATCGAGCTACGCTTACCCGGCAAGCACAACGTCTACAACGCCCTCTCAGCCGTCGCGGCTACGTTGGCCTTAGGTATACCTAAGGAGGCTGTGCGCGAGGGCCTCGCGTCTGTGGAGCGAATACGGGGCCGTATGGAATGGGTCGAGGAGGCCAGGCCGCTCGGATTCGACGTGGTGGTGGATTTCGCCCACACTCCTAACGGCTTGGAGAAGACCCTTGAGTTGGCCCGCGATATTGTCGCGCCCCGCAAGGGCAGGGTGATAGCGGTGTTCGGGTCGGCGGGGTTAAGGGACCGGGAGAAGCGGTCGCTCATGGGGGATGTGGCCGGGCGGCTGGCCGATCTGACGGTGATTACGGCAGAGGACCCGCGTACGGAGCGAGTGGAGGACATTTCGGCGGAGATAGCGCGCAGCATAGAGGCGCATGGCCGCGAGGAAGGGGTAGACTTCTGGCAGGTGCATGACCGGGCGGAGGCGATAGCTTTCGCTATAGAGATGGCGCGGCCCGGCGACATTATCCTCACCTGCGGCAAGGCGCACGAAGGCTCGATGTGCTACGGCAAAGACGAGCTACCGTGGGACGAATTCGCGGCGGTTCGAGCAGGTCTTGCCAGGAGAAAGCAGTAAGGTTAGCTCCAATCGCACGCGTTACAAAGGCAAGAGGGGAGAAGCAAGAAGGCCGAGCAAAACGCCCGGCCTTCTGTGTTGCGTATCAGACGAGACGAATATCGCTTCTCGCGCTGTCAATCTGCTGGTGTACCTGATCCAGGCGCTCATAGCGCAATTCGGGGTGGTGGGGGTTGGCCTCCAGAGGTATGCCCTGCTCGTCTACCTCCTCCACGAAGGTTATCTCAAGGTTCCAGCAGCCATCCACGTTAACCGGCTCGGCAAAGCGTATCTCGCCATCGTCGTAAATGCCTCGAACGGTCTTCCTGTTGTCCATGGCGTTCTCCTTTCCGTTAAGTATCGCGAAGCCATCTAACACAAGGGTACCAAAAAACGTTCCTGCGTTCAAGGCGAGAAACCTTTTGCACATTGAATGTGCAAAAAGATCAATCATTAAACGAGCTATTATTTCTGCCCTGATATAACAAACACTTATATAAAATGCGCGCTTCTCCAAACAAAAACTTATCTCTCGCATGCTATAATAGAGCCTGCAAGAGATTTAACAAAGCTACCTGATTATTATATCATAGTCTGTCAAGACCCTCATCAAACCAAGTTTTGTTGTTATGCTTCTAGACCCTCAAGATGCTATGTTTTGTGAAAACATTATTCGTTACACGTACAAGAAATGTACGGTCTAGTAGCACCTTCATCTGTATTCCAAGCTATCCATAAGCATAGATACCACCCAATTTGGACGGATACTGAGGTTCGCAATACAAAATATTACTATCAAATAACCGGGGACATCCCATTATTCAATTATCGAAATAGTAAGGGGGTGTAGATGTGGAAACTATTGATTGGGCCTTAGTTGTCGTTACCGTTGTTATCAATATTGCGCTCTCTATCATCGCCAATCTTCTGACCCCTCATGTCCAAAGTTATTGGGCTGGGCGTTCGAAACGTAGCGCACTCGAATATGTGAAAAAACAGGAGCAGTTCCTGACTGACTTGGACAAGTATCATAACTCGCATGATGCTTATAATGCACGTCTACTCAGTGAGATAGCTAACATACTGGTAGACTCGCTTAGATTTGGTCTTCTTACTGGCCCCTTGATTGTAATTGGACTTCTCATTGGACTTTTGACTATATGCTGGTTTGTACTGTCCACGATGACAAATGTTGTCGATCACATACCCAATCTCATAGATGTCGGTATTTTGTCAGTTGTATTCATTACACTAATATCGCTCGGAATAGCCGTTCCGTTATTCATGCTAAAGTTTGGCCTGTCTTTGTTTGCCAACATCCGTAGCACTTCTCTCCTTCTTAGAGCTATGTATGACTATGAAGCAACTAAAAAGAGAATTACAACAGTGATAACTGGCCTAAAACAAAAGTATCCTGATTTAGAGTAAGGATCTTCGCATAACTATATCAGCAGAAATGTCATGAAGATTACAGGCAGAGCAAACAAAAAGCCCCCCTAAACAGGACAGGGCTAATTTCTTGCTAAATTATAGTGGACCGGAGGAGACTCGAATCCCTGATTTCTAGAGTGTTACCCGTGCAGGCATAAGGGGCTTTATCTCAGCCAACTGCGCCCGTTAATGAATGACAGTTCGTAGAGCATGCTCACTCCATGTTCCACCACCACGTCCGTCTTGCCATCATAGGTTATCGCGTGCAATTCGTCGCCGTCAATGTATGCGAAGAGGGCAGGGCCGAAAATGTGCTTTGTAACCTGAGAATTAAATGAGCCATCCATTTTTACGGTCGCGTTGTACAGAGTCGTGGCTGGGGGCAACTCGGCAACCGCGCTGCCCACACCGTCAAGGGGCGATGTGCGTACATTCAAGGTTTCCTCCGTCCCGTTACTGGAGTCCCAACTTCTTAAATCATTCCCATATACCAGTTGGTCGCCCTTGATCCAGGGGCCTAGAATAGTGCTATAGTTTTGAAAGTGCTCCTCGGTAGGCCGGTTATACAAGAACAACACTGTGTGGGTGCCGTCAGGAGAAAGCCTCAGCACGGGGAATCTATCCTTGGGCACGCTCTCTCCCACCTTTTCCAGGCCTATGAATAGGAACTGGCTGTCCTTCTGCATGGTGAGCCACCCCATTTCCGACAGGGGATATTCGATTGCGACATTCTCGGTCTTGCCGTCCGGCTCGACGGGCGCCAGCATCAGCCTGGCGCTGTCGGTATAGCAATCCGCTATGAGCAGCATTCCATCAAAGGCCCCTTCAGAGAGAGTAGTAGATTTCAGGGTAGTGCGGTAATGACTGGCCTTATCGGTGCTCACAATCTTCTCCGCTAGGATACGAGGCGGGTGAGGGTTGTCCCCAGCAATGTCAATTAGCAGAACCGAGTGCTTCTCTATCTCGTCCGTAGCGTCTTTACCCATGGGCGTAAATATAGTGAGAAGCACATAACGGCCATCCGGGGTGAGTTTTGCATTCTGGATCCCGCCGCCTGCGTGGGTGTAGAGCAGGCGGCGGTTTGTGCCGTCACTATTTATTATCCACAGGCGAACGGACGGACCTTGAGTAGCCGAGGACTGAGTAGGAACAGGTGTCCGGTAACGGCTTCCCGGAGGGGCGTTCGACCGCAAAAGCGTCTCAAGGTCGGAATCCCAATCGGCTACGAGCAGGTGCCTGCCGTCTGAAAATAAAGTGTCCAGGAACAACCAGTTGTTGCCCGGTAGTGTAATGCTATTGGTAATAGGGGAGCCGTATTCCTGGTAGAACATACTCACTTTAGAGCCGCCACGCGCCACTACATGGCTGTCCGGGCTGCGACTGAGATCGAGTTGTATAACGGCAGCTAATGCGCCATGCCTGCCCCCTACCAGGTAAGTGTATTGAGAGGGGTCCAGGGCCAGGGGTTTGAAAGAGGGTTGCTTGCCATCCAGGCCCTCTGGACCCCGTAGCGCTATCATCAAGCGGCGGCCCTTGAGCCAGGGCTGATCGATAACCGAATCGCCATCGGGACCGTACTGGTCAACTACGGGTGTCGCGCCGGGTGGAGGGGCTACCCAATCCTCTCCCGGCACGTCGTATACAACGACGCTTTCGGAATTCCAACTCTGCACCTCGCTATACTTGTCGCTATCTTGCAGCCAGAGCCAGCCATCCTGGGTGCGGTAGTAGAGGCCGGGAGGCTCGGCCCTAGGGCGCATGGCTACGGTGCCGAGGAGCGCATCCCTGTAGATATGATCCTTTGCCTGGGCCTGCAAATCCTCCACATCTCTGTAATCGGGCTGTATAGGCTCGACCTTCTGTAGAGCCTGTAAAGTAGCGGGCCACTCGCCTTTTGAGGCATGCTCGCCGGCAGCCTGGTAGTGCTGGTTGCGCTGAGCGATGAGGGTAGCGACCGCTGTGGCTTGCGCGTTAGCGTCTCTGTAGTCGGAAGCGGCAGCATAGAGGGAGAGCGCCCTGTCCAGATCGTGGCTGGCCTCCGCTTCCTGGGCGTGGCGGTAGCTGCTGGTGCGATACTCTTGCTGCCACCACTGCCAGCATGCGAACCCCAGGACGGCTGCGAGCAGGACTATGCCTAAGGCAAACTCACGCGCGTATGCGAGCTTATGCTTGCCGGGTGGCTCAGGGTCGAGGTCTTCAACAATGGAGATCGGGTCTTGTTGTTCGGCTTGCTCGTCGAAGTGGTGCGACATAGGGGTCCTCAATAATGTCCATAGCGTCTAGACTCCATTATATATTGATGGTAGGGATAATGGAAGTAAGTCATACCCGGTGGCGCACCTTAGTGGGACGAATGGGCATACCAACATAGCTGTAATTACCCATAGTACCATATTAGGGAGGCGCTTAGAATAATGATATAGCAGCTCAGGAGCTTTACCACACGGTCATCATCACCAGGAGGGAGCTTGATTTATACCAACCGCCGGCAGCCCACCGGCATCGTTACTTTGCTATGCGCGCTCATTCTAAGCGCTGGCCTCACTATCCTGGCGATATGCTTTGTCACGTCTTCTTCAGCAGTCTCCGATGGCACCCAATCCAGCAAGAATCCGGCGCAAGTAAGCCCAACACAACCAACCGGCTGTGAGTTTGGCTGGAATACTGTGAATAGCCCTAACGCCAGTACGACGAATGCGCTCAACGATGTGGCAGCAATCTCCGTTGACGATGTCTGGGCCGTTGGTGAGTATGTATACACCCCGACCCTTAGACGAGCGTTGCTAGAGCACTGGGACGGCACGCAATGGAACGTAGTGGTTGCACCAGCCTTTGATTTCGTTGAATCCGAGCTTTACGCTGTGACTGCGTTGCGTGAAGATGACGTATGGGTTGCCGGCACTTATAGCCCCAGTTCGGGATCGGAGCATCCACTCTTCGGACACTGGGACGGGGCGGAGTGGGCTGTAGTACCAGGTCCGGATATGGATGGAAGAATAATGTCGATAGATGCTCTCGGCTCAGACGATATTTGGGCAGTAGGATGGCGTCCCTTCGGCGGACAACAAACACGAACCCTGGTCGAGCACTGGGATGGGGTGGCGTGGAGCGTGATCGCTAGTCCCAATACCACTTCTCGTAAAAACGATTTGTGGGCCGTGGCAGCAGTAGCCGAGGACGACGTGTGGGCGGTAGGCAATACAGACGACTCAATACAGGGTAGCCACGCCCTGATCGCGCACTGGGATGGCGTGGAATGGAGTATCGTCCCAAGCCCGGTGGCCGGCCCGGAATCCAGTCGTCTTTTTGATGTTACAGCCCTGGCTGCGGATGACGTGTGGGCAGTAGGGTATTACACTCTACAGAACAATACAGTTCACCGGACGTTGGTCGAGCACTGGGATGGCGTGCTGTGGAGCGTTATCCCCAGCCCTGACCCGGATGCCAATCTGCGGGAGCTAAATGCAGTCGCAGCGATATCAGCAGATGACATATGGGCTGTTGGAATTGCATACCAGGGAAGGCTCACCGCTCTGATCGAGCACTGGGACGGTACAGAGTGGCAGATAGTCGGGTACCCCGGTCCTGGTACGGTGCAAACCACCTTAGAAGCCATAGCATTTACTTCAGAGCAAGATGTCTGGGCAGTAGGTCTACGCGCAGGCGACGCATACATCCCTCCGACACCATACCTCCCTCCGACACCTTCGAACCACACTCCACTGGACCAGACATTTACCATGCGCTTCGGCCATTGTGACCCTCTTTCTCCAACACCCGCAACTACGAGCACAGCTTTGGTGCCTACATCTAGCGAGACAGCCACCCCATTAGCAACCTGGACGCGCATCCCAACAGGTACACGAACGAGCAGTCCGACCAGGACTCAGTCCGCGAGCGCAACATCTACGCTTACGCCTCGCCCAACCGCGCCTCCTCCAAGCGCCACCCCAACGGTACCACCCGGCTGTGTGCTGGACTGGACTATTGTTGATACCTTACATCCAGGTATGGCCTCTGGTAGATTCTATTCAGTCAGCGCATTCTCCGCGAATGATGTTTGGGCGGTTGGTAGCTATTCTCAGCCGTCGGCTCCAGATGTGACGCGAACGATGGTACAGCACTGGAATGGCTCTGAATGGTCCATTGTGCCTAGCCCGAACCCCAGCGCTCAATCGAACACTTTGCAGGGCGTCGATGCTATCGCTCCCGACAATGTTTGGGCAGTAGGCTACTACGATGTTTCGTCACAGTTGAATCCTCTACTCATGCATTGGGATGGCTCAGCATGGACCACTATACCAAATCCGGTATCCGTATGCCTCTGCACTCTTGATGACGTTGAGATCGTGTCACCAAACGATGTATGGGCAGTGGGTATGGAACAGCGAAATGGTGTTGCTTATCCTCTAATCATCCACTGGGATGGAACCGTATCAACAACGGTCTTGTCACCCTTTGCTGGGAGTGGCCGTTTGCGGGCCATACATGCTGTTTCAAGTAATGATTTATGGGCTGTCGGAGTTTCTTATCCCGCCTCTTTGCAAAGGTCGTCTCTAACAATACACTGGGATGGGATTGAATGGACCGTCGTGCCCAGTCCTTCCCCGGCAAATGGCGTTAGTGAGTTGCTTGATATTGCAGCTATTTCCGCCAGTGATATTTGGGCGGTTGGCTACGTGTCAAGTTCAGGGACCCAATCTCCCAGAGGCCTGACTTTGCACTGGGATGGTATATCCTGGGAAGAAGTTGCTAATCCATTTCCTGTAAGCGCGTCGGCAGAATATCTCCTGGGTGTGAGCGCTCTCTCTGCGAACGATGTTTGGGTAGTAGGCGCTGCTGATAATTATTCAAGTCCTCCTAACTCCATCACCACAGCAATGCACTGGGATGGTACCAGTTGGAGTAGAGAGTTCATTCCTCTTCCTGCCGCGTCAAATAGCGTCTTTTTTGCAGTTGCTGTGGTCTCATGGGATGATGTTTGGGCTGTAGGCTATACGCATGATGTCGGCAGTCCCAGTAAGTCGTTGACTGAGCACTACACCTACACATGCTCGACTCCATCTCCAACCGAAACCGGCACCCCAGTGCCTGCTACGTCTACAACTACACCAACAGAGGTACCAGTAAGTACCTCAACGACTACGACCACGGCGACCACACCCAGTAGCACCGCCACAAAAACCCCCACCCGGTCGTCTACGATTACAGTGACTCCAACATGGACATCTACACTTACCGCTCAGGTAACGCCTTCCCACACGGGCACACCAACAGCTATATCTGCCTGGACGGTAACAAGCACACCTGGCATGGCTACGGCTACTACAACGTCCACTTCTATCGCTTCTACCCCGACACTTACTCCTTGCAGCGTCGAGTTCACCGATGTGCCTACTTCAAACAGCTTCTACGCACAGATAAGCTGCCTCACCTGCCGCAACATCATGGGTGGCTACTCCGACAACACCTTCCGGCCCAACAATAACATCACCAGAGGCCAACTATCCAAGATCGTGGCTAACTCCGCAGGCTTCATCGAGCCTGTTAGCGGCCAGACCTTCACGGACGTGGCACCCGGCAGCACCTTCTACCAGTACATAGAGAGGATGGCGAACAGGGGCATCATCGGTGGCTACCCGTGCGGCGGAACGGGCGAGCCATGTGTAGGTGGGAACAGGCCATACTTCAGGCCCAATGCCAACGCCACACGCGGCCAAATCTCCAAGATAGTCTCCGAGGCGAAAGGCTTCAACGACATACCGGAGGGGCACACCTTCGAGGACGTACCGGCCACGAGTACATTCTACCCCTGGATAGAGCGACTCGCCTCCAGGAGCATAATGGGCGGCTATGCCTGTGGTGGCCCAGGCGAACCATGCAGCGCGGCCAACCGTCCCTATTTTCGCCCAGGCAACAACGCCACCAGGGGGCAAACGTCGAAGCTAGTGGCCAACACTTTCTTTCCTGATTGCCAGGCACTTAGTCGCCGGTAAGGAACTAGTGATCGCCGAAAACCCGCCCCCTTACTAGAGCAAGGGGCGGGTTTTGCGTATATAGTGGACCTGAGGAGACTCGAACTCCTGACTTCTACAGTGCGATTGTAGCGCTCTCCCAACTGAGCTACAGGCCCATGTACAGTCCCTATGATACCACAAAACGCGTGTGATGGCAAATTTCGCACGCTGGTAGGTTTTGTTCTAACCGCAAAGACGCAAAGAATCGCTAAGTCCGCAAAGTTTCTAAAATGCATCTGTCAAGCTTGTACCCAGGCTGCTACATGCAAACAATCGCGTTCTTTGCGAACTTTGCGTTTCTTTGCGTCTTTGCGGTTAGGGTAGCTATCGAAGTTAAGGGTGTGTGCTGTAGACTGCCTGGAAGGGTATGACCTGGGTGAAGGTGAGGCCGTCAACCTGGAAGGCATAGCAGCCGGGACCACGGAGACGGGCGTAGGTGGGCCAGTCCTGCCAGCCTGGGGCGCTGTTTGTGCCCTGGGAGGGGTCGAGTTGTAACTCGGAGGATGGGTTGGGGCCGGAGCCGAAGCGCAACTCGCCGGGGCTGTCTATGCGGCCTCCACGCACGAGTACGGGACCGTTGTAGCGGCTGAGGTCGCTTATCCACAGGACTTTGACGTATATCCACCCGCCTTCCTCAAGATTGCCTCCTATCGCCGTTGTGCCCCCACTGCCTAAGCCCACCGGATAAACCGGCCCATTGCCCAACGCAGCGCCGAACGCGGGTGCGACTACTTTCCCCGTTCCTGCCGGGCATATGCCAGATGGCCCGACGATGGGAAGGTGCAAAGGTCGCTGCCGTAGCGTGGCATAGGGGTCGCCGATGGGTGTGGGGAGCGCACTGCCAGGCTCGCCCTGTGGATACTTCTTCTTGAACTGGAAAGTGCCTAGCTGCGAGAGCAGCACGTCATACGGGGGCCGGTTCTCAGGGTGCAACTCGAAGACTGCGCGCTCGAAGTATTGGACCATATACGTCTGACCGTCTAGCTGGCTCTTCTCCATGAACTCGCCGGAGATGGGGTAGCCTTGCTGCGCAAGACCGCCATGATCTTGCCAGTAGGCGAGGAACTTGCCGCACACCCTCTTGCCCGTCTCTGGAAAGTCCCGGCAGTTCGCTTGCCTCGATGGCGTGCCATAACGTGCCGCCATATCCGTGATGCCGAGCATGCCTAGAGCAAGCGCCGCCCCAACGATGATAGCTATACAGGTTGCGAGTGATCGTGCGAGCACGGCGCTCCTTCCGAGTAAATATGACGCTACGGGCCAACACAGCACATGCAACTAGCATCCGCTTCTGATCTCTGGTCCCTGATCCCTAATCCCTGACCCCTATTGCTTGACGTGCCAGCAAGTATGTGTTACAAATTTCCGGTGTCTTGAGGCGTTACTCCATTATAAATCTTTTGGAAGAGAGTTAGACAAGCGATGTCACAATCGAACAAACGTAAGCCAGCATCAGGGAGCGGGCAGGCAGGCCCCAAACAGGGTGCCTCGAACCGTTCCGCTTCTAGCAAGGGGTCACCCCAGGGACGGCCCGCCGCCAGAGGCGGGAGCACTCGGCCACCTGTGAAGAGCGCGCCCGTACAGAATTCGTCGTTCAGAGGTTCGGTGAACCGCGCTCTGCCGCCGTTCAGCATGCAGCGCTATGTGGCGATATGGGCTGTAGCCACGTTGGTGCTGGTGGCGGTGCTGCTGGTGCTGATCTGGCCGTTTCGCAATAATAGCGGAGGGCTGGTTTCGGGCGCGCAGCCTACGACGGCGGCTAATGCTTCCCAGGTGGATGCGGTGGGTGGTTCACCGGTGAGCAATGTCCAGACGGCGCAGCCCACGCAGCTGCCTGTAGCAGGAGAGGCTACGGGCACCGCTCCAGGTGGTGGTAGTCCGGCAGGCGAGAATGCCGCGGGGGCGGGCAAGTTCTTCGTGATTGACACCGACAAGGGGCGCATCGTCGCCAAGCTACATACGGACGCCTCGGCCAATGTGGCGCGGACCATAGCCAACTTCGAGCAGAAGGCGAACTCCGGCTACTTCGACGGCCTGGTCTTCCACCGTGTAGAGGACTGGGTTGTCCAGGGTGGCGATCCGACCGGCACCGGAAGCGGAGGCAACCAGATACCCTCGGAGTACAACCGACTGCCGTTCGTCACGGGCGCGCTTGGGGTGGCTCGCACGGGGGACCCGACGCAGATGAACGACAGCCAGTTCTTCATCGTGAAGCGCGAATCGTCCCATCTGAATGGCCAGTACACCAACTGGGGACAAGTAGTTGAGGGGTTGGACGTGGTCAACGCGCTGGCGAAAGGCGATAGGATGACGAAGGTGCGAGTGGAGAACAGGTGACGGGATTTCGAATTTCGGATATCGAATTTCGAATTTTGGGGTTATGAGAGGAGATACAGGATGAAAGTAATGGTGATCGAGACTTCTAAGGGGACGATTGTGTGCAGCCTGGCAACGGATGCATCGGCGGGTGTGAGCAAGACTATCGCCAATTTCGAGCAGAAGGCGAATTCGGGGTTCTTTGACGGGTTGAAGTTCCACCGCGTGGAGCACTGGGTCATACAGGGCGGCGACCCAACGGGCACAGGGTCGGGTGGGAATAAGATACCTTCGGAGTACAATAATTTGCCCTTCAACCCAGGAGCGCTGGGCGTTGCCAGGGGACCGGACAGGCGACTGAACAGCGATTGCCAGTTCTTCATCGTGAAGACGGACGCCAACTTCCTCAACGGCGATTACACGAACTTCGGCCAGGTGATCGAGGGGATGGATGTGGTGAAGAAAATAGCGATTGGCGACAAGATGGATAAGGTAACTATCGAGGAGCGCGAGGAGCAGTAGGGTGCTCAGGTCGGGTGCGGACGGACAGCGCGCGCAGACGCTGCGCGCTTTTGCGAGATTTGCCGATCTGGCTTCGTGGCTTTTGTGGGTGGTCGCAGGTTTGGCGGCCACCCTATTTTGTTTGCGCTTCGGTATGCGTGCGCTGGGCGTGCGGCCCGATATTCCCTTGCCCGGGCTGCTTTATGCGCTGACTGCCCCTTTTGTTCAGCCGTTCTACAGGCTCTTCCCCATCACAGACAGGTATGACAGGTACGATCTCCCGGTTGTGGAGGTGGCTTCTCTCGCTGCCTCCGGGAGCGTTTTGGGAGTGGCATTATTGGTATATGTGGTTGGACTGATGCTGTTTGCTAAAGCACGCTAAGTGATGCATCCAGCACGCGAATTGTGTTTACATTAGGCCGGCTCCGTACCCTTATTATCCTGAGCGATGCCAGCTTGTTTAAGTAATAGCTTAATTAGCCAAAAACAAACATATGATTCTGGCCACACCATTTAGCTAGAAAGCACATATATTATCGTTTTTGTGTTGCTGTTGGCTTCATATTGGTACTTGAGCGGTGAAAGAGGGCAACCAGAGTGGCACCGGTTACTGTGCTTGACAGGATGAAAACGCCGGGACCGCCCACGAGCATATTCAGCAGGAGCCAGACGGCGGTATTATCCTTCGCGGATACTATAACTATGCCTACCCAGAGGCCAGCCAGCATGCCAACCGCGCCGCCCGCCATGTTGGCCGCTACCCACCAGGCAGCATTTTGCACGTAACGGCGGAGCGCCAGCCATTGGATCGCTCCCAGCATGACGCCCGCCACGGCCCCTGTGCCACAGGCTGCGGCAAGGGCCTCCGGGAACGAGTTTGCCAGTCCAAGCGTGGCGACTATAGTGCCTGATTGCAGTGCAACTTGCCGCCAGCCGGTTACGACACCGGCGGCTGCGGCCATGACTGGCCCTACGAAGCCCACGAGCATCAGAGGCACTGCCAGGCCGAAGCCGGTTGCTGCCACCCACACTCTCCTGGGCAGGGTTGGAAGCTGGTCGTGTAACACCTGCCATTGCGCGAGGCCCAGCACCGCACCTATCCCGACTGCTACCAGCAGATACAGTATAGATTGCCCAACTGCGGAGTCGCCGCCGAGCGGGGCAAGTAGCATAATGCCCGCGAGGTAGACTACAGTACCGCCCAAAAGGTTAGCCAACACCCACCGCAGCCATAGGAGTAACCCGGCTTTGTTGCTTGAGGTACGTGTTTGGTCAGGTTGGATCATGAGTTGGTTTTGTGACGCGTGAAACGTGAAACGTAAAACCCCAGAATGACTTCCGCGTCTCGGGACCTATGCGGTTCATTCCTATTATCTTAGCGCTCCTAGTGTTCTTCGTGTCTTTGTGGTGTATCACGTTTTACTTTTCACGTTTCACTTGCCCGTACCTGTTGCCGATGATGACGTACTTGAATGGCCTCCCCATTAGCACCATTACCGCGCCTACTATGCCATAGATGATAGTGCCTACGAACCATATGAGGAAAATTATCAGTCCCAGGAAGAATACCCACCCTGCTCCCCAGTCGTTTTGCCCCTGAACGCCGCTGAAGACGGAGAATCCGCCCGCCACCGCCAGAATTATCACGAACACGATGTTTATCACCAACACCGAGCACTGGTAGCACCCCGCCTGCTCGGAGTGGAAGCGCACTTCGGGCGAGCGCTTGCTGTAGAGCCAGATTATCCCCGAAATAAGTAGCGACACCACGAAGCCGATGCCGAAGAACCCGAAGGCGATAGCGCCATGCGCCAGCACCGCCAGCGTGCGTTCCGCGCCCTTGTCCGCCACCTGTATGATGGGTGATAGCTCCTGGGGTTGGTGTGGGGGTTGTGGCTGCTGTGGGTAGTTTGGATGCATTGGGTCGGAGCTTTCTGTGGAAAAGAGGGTTGACAACTCTTTTTCAATAGTTTACTATAAGCACAACAAACAGATAAGCAATCGGCGATATTGCATCGAACATTCCCTCGATGTAGCCGCGCTTCGGAAACGTGTAACCGCAGGGTAGGCACGACTAAGTTGCGCCGGAAGCTCCCGTTATAGAGCTAGAGTGTGTCAGCAAAGAAGCAGGAGCACTCGAAGAGGCCGCACCGGCAACGGGGTGGCGAAATGGGGTGGCACCACGGGCTTTGGCTCGTCCTCGCGATTGAGGACGGGCGTTTTTTATTGCGAATTTCGGATTTCGAATTGCGAAAACACTCGTTTATACAAGGAAAATTCGCAATTCGAAATCCGAAATTCCAAATCCGTAGGGGGTCACCATGAGGATACTTGTTACCGAGCCGTTGCATAATTCGGGGATTGGGCTGCTGGAGCGCGAGTTTAGCGTTGAGGTGCGGCTGGGGATGTCTCCCGCGTTGCTTATGCGGGAAGTCAGGCAGTACGACGCGCTCATCACTCGCTCCGGCACGCCCGTAACCTCCGACTTACTGAAGGCCGGTAAGGAGAGGCTGAAGGTAGTGGGCCGCGCCGGTATAGGCGTGGACAACATAGACATAAACTCGGCCACTGCGCACGGCATAGCGGTAGTGAACGCGCCCAACGGCAACGTTCGGGCCGCAGCCGAGCACACCATCGCCCTTCTCTTCGCTATCTCCCGCAATATCCCCCAGGCGCACCACCTCTTGCGCGACGGCGTTTGGGGTAAGAATCACTTCATGGGCTGCGAGCTGGCGGGTAAGACGCTGGGCATTATCGGCCTGGGCAAGGTCGGCAAGCAGGTCGCCCGGCGCGCTATGGGCCTCGATCTGGACGTGATCGCTTACGACCCATTCGTGGAGCAAGGCCCCGACATACCGCTTCTCCCCCTGGATGACCTCTTGCGCCAGGCAGATTTCGTCACCCTGCACGTACCCCTCACTCCCATCACCGCCAACATGATAGGCGCGCGCGAGCTTGATCTGATGAAAGAGAGCGCGTATATCATCAACTGCGCTCGCGGCCTGGTGGTGGACGAAGTGGCCTTGCACGAGGCTTGCAAGCATGGGCGCATCGCGGGCGCGGCGCTGGACGTTTTTGCCAGCGAGCCTTTGAACGGCAGCGGCCTGCTGGAGTTGAACAACGTGATCGTCACCCCACACCTGGGCGGGACCACGCACGAGGCGATGCAGGCGTCTGCCCTGGAAGTGGCCGAGCAGGTGCGCGCCGTGCTGGTGGGCGAGTACCCAGCGTATATCATCAACCCCGAAGTGCTGGCCGCGCCCGTAGCGAACAAGCCATGCACCCTCAACAGGTGGGAGCAGTTCCGGCGCGTGGTCTTCGACTGCGACAGCACCCTTTCGGAGATAGAAGGCGTGAACGAACTCGCGGCGATGAACGGCGTGCCCTACGAAGTGGCCGTGATGACCCGGCAGGCGATGGGGGGTGAAGTGCCGTTCGAGGAAGTATTCGCCCGACGACTTGACATAATCAAACCACAAAGGGAGCAGTTGGCGGCGGTCGGCAAGTTATACACCTCGACGCTGGTGGAAGATGCACAGGCGGTAGCGGCTGCTTTGACCTACCTGGGCGTAGAAGTGAGGCTGGTTTCGGGCGGCTACAGGGACGCGCTTGTGCCCCTCGCCCGCAAACTGGGCGTGCCCACAGGCAACCTGCACGCGAACGATCTCAACTTCAACTCGGAAGGCGATTATCAAGGCTACGATGCGGGCAATCCCCTGTGCAGATCGGGGGGCAAGAGCGAAGTATTGCGGCAGCTAAATGGGGAGGGCGCAACGCTATTCATAGGCGACGGCGCATCGGATGCCGAGGTAAGCCCGCACGTAGAGCTTTTCGTGGGCTATGGTGGCGTCGAGAAGCGCGGGCAGGTGCATGAGGTCGCGCCCGTATACCTGCATGGGGAGAGCCTCGCGCCCCTCCTGGTGATGGCTGCCGGTATGGAGGGCTGCCGCAAGCTGCTCGCCCAGCCTCAGTTCCGCCCACTGGTCGTAAAGGGCCTTTCCATGTTGATGCAGGAGGGCGCAGCCGATTACCACCCTGACTTCCGCCCATTCTTCACGCGGCTGAGGAAGTTCTGCCTGGAGGGAATATGCAACTGAGAATACCCGGCCCCACGCCACTCCCCGACGAAGTGCTTGATGCTATGTCCCGCGAGATGATAAGCCACCGGGGAGCCGAGTTTCGCGCCCTTCTAAGGGACGTGACCACCCGCTTACAACATTGCTTCCAGACGGAAAACGATGTGCTGGTTTTCCCTGCGGCAGGCACGGGCGGCCTCGAAGCGGCCATAGCAAATCTCTTCTCGCCAGGGGATACCGTCATCTCTCTTACGGTGGGTGCCTTCGGAGACAGGTTCGCGGAGATAGCCGAGCGGTTCGGCTTGAGCGTGGTGCGTCTTCGCTCACCCTGGGGACAGGCTGCCGACCTGACACTGCTCAAAAGCGCGCTGGCAGAACTGCCCTGGGCGAAGGGCGTGCTCGTGACGCATAACGAAACGTCTACAGGCGTGCAAAACGACGTTGAGGCAGTAAGCAAAATCATCCGTGAGCACGAGGCAGGCGGTGAGTGTCCTCTGCTGCTGGTGGATGCGATCTCCTCGATGGGCGCTGTTGACATACCCGTTGACCGCTGGCGCATAGACGTGGCGATCACCGCCTCTCAGAAGGCATGGATGGCCGCGCCCGGCCTGACCATGCTCTCTGTGAGCGCAGCAGCATGGAAGGCGGCTTCGCAGGCCAGGCTGCCCCGCTACTATTGGGACTTCGCGGAGGCCAAACGCTTCCTGTCGCGTGGCGAGACGCCCTACACGCCTGCTGTCTCTCTACTGTACGGCCTGCAAGTGTCGCTGCAACTCATAATGGACGAAGGTGTGAGGCGAGTTTTCGCCCGCCATGAGCACCTGCGCGACCGCACACGCCAGCAAGCGCGCCAGTTGGGCCTTGAGCCGTTCGCCTCCGACCCTGTAGCCTCCCGCACCGTGACGGCCTTGCACGTACCACAAGGCATGACGGCACGCGACATAACAGGCGCGATGCGCGAGCGCGGCATAATCATCGCGGGAGGGCAGGGCGCCTACGAAGACAAAGTCATCCGCATCGGGCACATGGGCCACGTCACGGAGCGCGATATAGATGAGGTGATGTCGGCCCTCGATGACGTTCTCCAGTCTGTGGATGGCAATCCCGTCCAGGAACCTGTGTTAGTCAGAATTAGTTGAGGCGTGGTGATAAATAAGCTCACGCAGCTTTCAACAAGGCTTTTGCGACCCGCCATGTAGCGCGAGGAACCAACCCTCATCACGGTGTAGGAGAGGCTAGAACATGGGAGCCCGGTGACAACGACTATCTACGTGTAACTAGTCAAGAAGGTCCAAGAGAAGGCACTACAAGTACACGCATTCTAGGTGCCAGTAGTCGAACCTGAGTGGAGACCTGAAATGTATTGCAAAGCGTGTGGCAAGCAAATTGACGCTGATAGTATATTCTGCAAGCATTGTGGAAAGTCTCAGCATACGGAGGCACAACTCGACAAAGCCGAACCAAGTTGGGAAACCGCCGAGATCTTCTATGCTCAGTTGAGCAAGAAGAAAGCTCCCTTCTTTTCAAACTCACTCTTGTATTACACCGGCAAGTTCTGGGTTAGGGGTGTTGGTCCTCAGGGTGAATACAAAGTCGCAGAATCCGACCCATTTGGAATTGACGAGAAAGTACGTGAGGCTAGCGGTGGTACCGGCACATCAGATGGACCTCTACCTATCAATGCAGAGGCTGCGCAAGCCCATAGGCGACTAATAGGCAAGCTAACGAGTGCGGGTTGGGAACATATCAGTAGCGGTTCTGGCTTTGCTTGGTGGGATGATACATTTCGCCGCCGCATCCACGGATAGTATATCCCCCGCTCATCCTTCATAATAAATTCGGCCTCTGAAGGGGCGGAAATTGCTATGAAGGATAAGCAGTTTTCAGCTGCAAGATTGCTCAAGATAATCACAATATTCCTATTGCTAAACAGCGCGTAATATGCTACAATCATCAATGGTTGAAGCTGGCAAGCTAATATACCTCGCAAGGTATTTCCGCGTAAAACCCCCGGTCCGGCGCGAACGCCCCACGAGTGCTCACTGGCCAGATGTCACCAGCGACCTCAGGTTTTATCATGTTGAAAGGGAAGAGCAAACAACTTATGGCAGACAGAACACTCACATGCCGGGATTGCGGCAACACGTTCACCTTTACCGAGGGTGAGCAGGATTTCTACACACAGAAGGGCTTCAGCGAGCCGGTTCGCTGCCCCGATTGCCGCCAGGCCAAGCGCGCCAACCGCAACGGCGGCGGCTACGACAGCTATGGCGACGGCGGTGGCGGCTATGGTCGCTCCGAGCGCACCATGACCGACGTGGTTTGCGCTAGCTGCGGCAAGGAGACCCAGGTGCCTTTCGTGCCTCGGGGCGACAAGCCGGTTTACTGCTCCGATTGCTTCAGCACCGTAGGTGGTGGCAGCAGCAGGGGCGGCGGGCGCAACCGCTACTAGTCATCTCCCTGTCCGGGCAGGAGTTGATAAGCAAGGAAAGAGGGTCTGAGGGTAATCCCCCAGACCCTCTTTCCTTTCCCGTTTATTGTGATTAGCCTCCGTCTAACTCGCGTGTCAGCCACTCACTCAGGTCGTACAGGCTCTCCTCGCTGATTGTGTGGCCTATAGGGTATTCCCTGTAAGTGAGGCGAGCGCCCGCCTCCGATAGATATTCCTCGGCGTCACGGCCAAAGGTCACGGGGATTACGTCGTCGTATTTACCATGCGCCAGGAAGAAGGGCTTGTCCTTGATGCCTGCCGTTTGCAGGTCGAGCGCAGCTTCTGTGGGCACGTAGCCGCTATGCATGATGACCCCGCGCACTTGCTCCGGGACCGTGAGGGCTAGAGCCGCCGACATGACGGCTCCCTGGCTGAAGCCCATCAGGTACAGCCGTTGAGGGTCAATGTTGTGCGCCGCAGGCAACCCCCTGATGAAGGCCTGTAACTCCAACAGGCTTGCCAGCAGTGTATCGTTGTCAGGCCTGCCGATCTCGTACATGCCATACCATGCGAACCCAGGGCCGAGCCTGTAGGGTGCGCGGGCGCTGACAATCGTCAGGCGTGGGTCCAGCGCCTGCTCCAACCCCATCAGGTCCTCTTCGTCGGCACCCCTGCCGTGCAGCAGGAGCAGGCCGGGTGACGCCTCATCCTCCCCGGCATCGGCGTGGGCCGGGCGTACAATGTGAGACAGGTTCAGGTCTGTTCCGCCTTCGCCGTTGCTGTTTGTCATGTATCCCCTCTATGGCGTGATAGTCCGTCCGTATCCATGATACGATTACATGCGGGCTAATTCAACCTTTGCAACAGGCGTCCAGTTTTGAGGTAGGGGCGAGGCATGCCTCAATAGTGTCGCATAAAAAGAGATGGGCTACTTGGTAAACTGGTAAGTGCAACCAAACCAAGCTTTACCGAAGGAGCCCACATAATGATACCAGATGCTACCCCATTTGGTCGCCGCTTG
>DASWMJ010000054.1:0-14791 GCA_036399775.1 Chloroflexia bacterium
ATAGACTACGTACCAAATTGGTCTCTCGTCCCGGCCAGGGCGCGATAAATCTCGCCCCTACAAATGTTTTGCTCTACCCCGACTAACCTGTTTGCCTGGCTTTCGTCGCCTTACGGTAGACCCCCCGCACGTCGTTCAGCCTCACCTTGAATATGTCCCTGAGCATGCGATAGGAGTCTTTCAGGGGGTTGACGTTCGCGCCTTTTGAATAATACCACCTGACCGGCACTTCCTTGATCTTGTAGCCCCACTTCAGGCCCAGGTAGAGCACTTCCACGTCGAACCCCGTAACCATCGCGCCCTTCACGTCGGCGGCGTTATCGCCATACAGGTGCAGGTTGCGGAAGAGGGTGAAGGCAGCATCACGCCGGAAGGCTTTGAAGCCACACTGGGTATCGTGGAACTGGGGGAGGGCCACCAGGCGCACGAAGGTGTTGAACACGCGCCCCATGAGGTGCCGGTAGAAAGGCTCGTCGTAGCGCACCGCCCCTGACCCCTCACGCGACCCGATGGCTATGCTGTAGCGCCCCATCAGGTGGGGCAGCAGCTTCTCTATCTCCTCGATAGGCGCGGAGAAGTCGGCGTCCGAGTATAGGATGAATCGCCCCCGCGCTTTGAGCATGCCGGTACGCACGGCGTAGCCCTTGCCGCGATGGGGATTGCGTACCACACCCAGATTAGGGTGCCTGGCGGCGACCTCCTCAACGATGTCGGCGGTGTGGTCTTCCGAGCCGTCGTCCACCACAAGCACCTCGAAGGCATAATCACGGCCCTCCAGGTACTGCATCACACGCTCAAGAGTCACGGGAAGGCGTGTAGCTTCATTATAAGCGGGGATGACCACCGACAGGAAAGGCTCCTGGGTGCCCTCCCCATCCAATATAGAAGTGTCGCGCTGCGTCCCTGCCGGCATTAGAGCGAGGCAAACCTCTCTATCATAACTACGCGCCCATAGGGCGCGTGTGAGCCAAAGTATAACACAGCGTAGGGCACAGGTCAAAATGGCTAGGGTCGTTAAGCGTTCAGAATAAGGATAAAGAAATATCTCTCGTAGGGGCGACCCGCCGGGTCGCCCTGGTGGGGTTGGCGTATTGTGCTTGGGTGCTGCCCCAACCAGGGCGACCCACCGGGTCGCCCCTACATTTGCTTTAATCTTACCAGGAGCCAGGCACATATGAGATGGGTGCTGGCCCCTGCTCCCTGATCCCTGGCCCCTAACCCCTGATCCCTGACCCCTGGATGGAACCGTCTCAAGCGGGCGGGGTATTGGTAGTAGGAATTCCTTCAATGTTGCCAGCGTTATTACAGATAGAGGAGTGTACGACTATGAAAAGGCGTGGTTTGCGTCTGCTGTTGCTATTGATGGCGGTTGTGTTAGCGCTTCCTGTGTTGGGATCGGGGGCAGGATACGCGCAGGGGGACTCGCGCACCTTCCCGGAGACGGGGAAGATCGTCAAAGGCAGATTTCTGCAATACTGGCAGGCGAATGGAGGGCTTGCCCAGCAAGGCTATCCCATCTCCGGGGAGATGCAAGCAAAGAGCGAGATTGACGGCAAGACGTACACCGTGCAGTATTTCGAGCGGGCCGTATTCGAGATGCACCCTGATAATGCCGCGCCTCACGACGTATTGCTGACGTTGCTCGGCACGCTAGCCTACAAAGAGAGGTACCCAAACGGTAGGCCAGGTGGGGTAGTCCGGCTGCCTGAGGCGAACCCCCAGGCACAATGCAGCGCGACCCACGACGACTCCGACGCTGGACCGGGCGCGGGCTTTGCTCCCGAAGCCCCACAGCGCGAGACGGTGGGCAACGGGCACCTCTTGACGGGCATGGTGCTGTCAAGCTCAGACTGTCTGCCCGTCGCAGGCGCAAAGCTGGAGATGCGCCCGGAGGTCAAAGGCGAGCACCCGGAGTCCCAACGGGCCACCCTCTATACCTACGCCACCGGACGGTATCGCTTCGAGAGCGAGCTACCTGAGCACATACACATGCAGGTCTCCGCGCACGGTTTCAGGAGGATAGTCACCAACCAGTACCACCCGGCCCCGAACCAGCTTACGGGCAATTTCGACATCGTACTGGCCCCGGACCCCTCGTGCCGCCAATTCAAGGAGACAGACCATGCTCTATGCGGCATTTTCCTGGACTACTGGGAGAAGCATGGCGGCATGCCGCAGCAAGGCTATCCCATCTCCGGCGAGTTCATAGAGCGGAGCGAGCTTGATGGGAAGGAGTACCGCGTGCAGTATTTCGAGCGCGCGGTGTTCGAGGCGCACCCTGAGAACGACGCGCCTTACGACGTGCTGCTGTCCCAGCTAGGCACCCTGCGCTACAGGCAAAAGTACGCTGCCGAGACCGCCAATAAAGGCGCAGGCACGTTGAAGGCAACAGGTAGCATGTCGGTAGGGCGGTGCTGCCATACGGCAACCCTGCTGCCGAACGGCAAAGTACTGGTAGCAGGCGGGTTTGAGCAGGAAGGGGACTTGCAGGCAAGCGTGGAGCTTTACGACCCGGCTGCGGGTAAGTTCGTCCCCACAGGCAATATGACCATCGCGCGGGTGGGGCACTCAGCCACGTTGCTGAAGACCGGGAAAGTGTTATTAGTGGGCGGCTTTGGCGATAATGGGCAATTATCCAGCGCCGACATATACGACCCTGTCACCGGCAAGTTCACCCCCACAGGTAGCATGACCAACAGGCGTGGAGGGTTCACAGCTACTCTGTTGAAAGACGGCAGGGTGCTGGTTGCGGGCGGCAACGACGGCACATGGCTAGCAAGTGCGGAGATATACGACCCGGCTACCGGCAAGTTCACCCCTACGGGCAGCATGAGCACGGTAAGGGCGGCCCACGCGGCAGCGTTGCTAGGGGATGGTCGGGTGCTGGTTACGGGCGGGGACACCGGGCGCAGTACGGTGCTTGCAAGCGCGGAGCTATACGACCCGGCTACCGGGCGCTTCTCGTCGGCGGGCAATATGTCGGTGGTGCGCCACAAGCACGCGGCCACGTCGCTGGCCGATGGGAGTGTGCTCGTGATAGGCGGCTCGGACGCGCGGGACTGGACGGGGCGGTATAAGAGCGTGGAAGTGTACGACGCGGCCGGGCGTAAGTTTGTCGCCAAAGGGAATATGAGCGTCGCACGGTTCAAGCTGGCGGATGCTACTGCCTTACTGCCTGATGGGCGGCTGCTCATAGCGGGTGGCGCTGAGCAGGTCGAGGTCTACGACCCGGCAAAGGATACATTCAGCACGGCAGAAGGGCAGATGGACGCGTGGAGGATGTACCAGACGGCTACCACCCTGCCCGATGGAAGAGTGCTTATAGTGGGCGGGTATGACGACAGAATAGTGGGCACGGCGCAGGCGTGGGTGTGGAGGCCGTGATGCCCAGAGGCTACGGCCCTAGTCTCCACATGGTACTAAAGTGCTGGCAAAGATAGTAACCGCAGCTAAGTATTTCCGCGGTAAAATAGAACTATTGAACTGCCACACAAGTACCAGTAGGAAGGGACTATGAGGGATAAACGCAAGGGTGTTGTTGGCTTAGCTTTCAGCCTTATCTTCATCTTAGGGCTTCTCTGGCTGCTTACCAATTGGGACTACGTATTCTCGGCTGTGTCTAAACCAGAGCACGGTACTATCAATATTACGCGCACGCAGTATGAAGAAGCCCTCGCTAAATGGCGCTCACATCGAGTTGAAAAGTACCAGATCACGTTAGAATATTTGATGGGCAGGACCGTTGGCGATATTACCCTTGAGGTGAGCGACCAGGGGAAGAATCTATACCGGCTACAGGAGTCCAACTCTGATGGCCCTGACCCTATGCCCGGAGCTGTTGCTCTCGATGATTACGAATGGGCTACTGTCGATGGGTTGTTCAACCACGTCGAAGATACCTTGAGAGGTGGCCCCTTTCAATCAGGAGATATTAGCAATGATCAGTTCGCCTTCTTCTACGACTATGTGATTGCGTTTGACCCCGATGTGGGATACCCTAGTGAGATCAGAAGAAATGGCAGAGCGCCCAATCATTGGAGCGAAGGGGCTACATTTATCAAGACTAGTGGGCCTGCACACACTTCTTATTTCATTTCAATAAAAGCTCTCAATATCCTAAAGAGTAGCAAGCGTTAGAGCCATCATGCCATATTGCCGCAGGTAAGATCGCTATTATCTATCGAGCTAGAAAGTGTCTTGCGACTATTTCGGTATTGTGCTCAATAGAACGGCTGCCATCTACCTCGACAACTTCGAGCTGTCGCTCCCTGGCGTCTAACGATACTTGCCTGGCGAATGCGGCGTCACGTCCCATCCAGTTCTCCCAGGCTATACTTGGCTGACTGCACTGGCGCAGGATATTCTCCACCCAATCCCTGCGCGCGTACTGCGTGCGCAGGAAATGTTCTGTAGGCACAACCCAGATAGCCTGGTTCCGCCTGGCGAGCAAGGGAGCCACGCATTCGGGCAAGAGAGCAGCGCCCTCGGCAAGGATAGGGGAAGACCGGGGCATCGCCAGCAGGTCCTCCACGACCATCTCGAACTCTTCACGATAGAAAGCGAACTCTCTTGCGACCAGATAATCTACGGGGTGCATCCAGACCTCATCCCAGATCGCTCCCGACGCCCGGAACATGCGAGGGTGTTTGCCTGGATCGGCCCGTTTCAAGTGGGCTTCATAGCGGTCATCGCAGTGGTAAGTCTGAAGCCCATACTCTTGCGCGAGGATATGGGCTATAGAGCTTTTGCCTGAGCAGGGTGAGCCGCCCATCCACAAGACGTGCGATAGTTGTGTGCTGGGTTGGCTGTCGGATTGCATCAAGAAGTAGGAGGGGTCGTGGCAGGCCCTACTTACCTCTACTTTGAAGCCACGCCTCCAGCCTCTCGGGTTCCCAGGTAGTGAGGACGCGGTCGGGGGTGGCCCAACCCCGGCGGGCTATGCCTATGCCGTACTCTAAAAGGCTGTAGTTGTCGCGGTGGTGAGCGTCGGTGTCTACGGAGAGGAGGCAGCCTTCTTCCATCGCCTCTTTTACGTAGATGTCGTCCAGGTCTAGGCGGTCGGGGGCGGCGTTTATCTCAAGGGCGGTACCCGTCTGAGCGGCCTCCTTGATGACGGCAGACACGTCCATAGCCGACGGCTCGCGCTGGTTGATGAGGCGGCCCGTGGGGTGGCCCAGGATGTCAACGTGGGGGTTGCGGACGGCGTTGAGGGCGCGCTGGGTGACTTGCTCCCCCGGCTGGCGCAGGCCGCTATGGATGGAAGCGACCACTATATCGAGCCATTCCAGTATCTCGTCGGGGAAATCGAGGGTGCCGTCCAACTTGATTTCCATTTCGGTGCCATGAAAGATGCGGAAGTCTCCTCCCACGAGCCGCTGCGCCTCCTCTATCTCCCGCCTCTGGGCGTGCAGGCGCTCTATCGTGAGGCCCTTCGCTATGGTGAGGCTCTGGCTGTGGTCGGTGATAGCCATGTAGCGGTAGCCGCGCTTCTTGGCGGCGCGGGCCATGTCGAGGATGCTTTCCGCGCCGTCGCTCCACGTTGAGTGGCAGTGGAGGTCGCCCTTGATGTCGGTTATCTTCACCAAATCGGGTAGCGCGTTGCGGGCGGCAGCCTCTATCTCTCCCCGGTCCTCGCGCAGTTCGGGCGGGATATACTGGAGATTGAGGGCGCGATATATATCCTCTTCACTGTTGATGGATATGCGCTCGCCGTTCTCGCGCTGGATGCCGTACTCGTTTATCTTCAGGCCCATGCGGATGGCGCGGTCTCGCAGCTTGATATTGTGCTGGCGGCCACTGGTGAAGTGGTGGAGCAGCGAATAGTAGTATTGCGGGTCCATCACGTAGAGGTCCACCTGTAGGCCGTTGTGGAGGCGTATCGTAGCCTTGTTCTCGCCGCGCGTCTCCACCATGCCGATTATGGGTAACTTCACGAAGCAATCAATCACGGCTTCAGGGTTGGACGCAGTGGCAAGTATATCTATATCGCCAACGGTGGCCCGCCAACGGCGACCTGAGCCTGCCATCTCTATTTTGTCAATACCAGGGCATTGCTGCTTGAGGGAGGCGATAAGCTGCCGCACGACGGGCAAGGCGGTGCCCAGTAACTCGCGCTTGTCGGCGCTGCGCCGCTGTAAAGCTTCTATACCTTCCTGGATGTTGACGACCGTCTTCTTGCCGAGGCCTGGCACGCGGTAGATACGTCCGTCAGCGATGGCTTTTTCGAGGTCTGCTATACCCTGTATGCCAAGGGTCTTGTAGATGAGCATAGCCGTCTTCGGGCCGAGGTGGGGGATGTCTACCAGGGCGATGAGCGAGGGCGGCACTTCGGCCTGCAAGCGGTCGTAGAAGCGCAGCCTGCCGGTGGTCATCATCTCATCCACCTTCTCGGTGATGGCCTTGCCCACCCCCGGCAATTCGTCTACGCGCCCCTCACGCCACACCCGCTTGATGTCTTCGGCAAGGTTGGCGAACGTAGCGGCGGCGGTGCGGTAGGCGCGCACCTTGAAGGGCGACTCCCCCTTGAGTTCCATCATGGCCGCTATGTCGTTGAACAAACGGGCGAAGGTGGCATTGGTGAATTCGGCAGCTTCTTTGGCTGGCTCAGGCATAAGTCCCTCTCAAATGCGGAGTGCGGAATGCGGAATGCGGAATGTGGAATGCGGAGTTTTCCGGCTGCTATGATGTTAGCAAGCGGCAGGCCATGAGTGATGTATAAGATAAGATAATTCCGCATTCCGCATTTAGCCTTCACCAAACCCGTGAGTGCGCGCGTACTCCATTGCAGCGTCACGACCTTTCAGTCCGAGCTTGCTGCATATCTCGGCGATGTAGGTGCGGACCATGTCTTCGGAAAGGCCGGTGCGGTGGGCTATCTGGCTGTTGGGGAGGCCGGAGGCGAGATGTTTGAGGATAGCGCGCTCGTTGGCGGTGATCAGCAGGTCGGTGCCTGTGGAGGAGCGCTTGCGGCCTTCAGCTTTGCGCCCCGGAGATGGGGAGGTTGGCGGATTGCCGCGTTGGAGGAGGGGCACGCCGCCCGACATGACATCCCTGATAGTGCCGAGCAGGACTTCGCTATCGGCGTCTTTGACGACGTAAGCGCTGGCACCGGCCCTGCGGGCCTCGCGCAAGTGCTCTTCACCCTTGAACATGGTCAGGACAATGACCAGTATGCCGGGGTAGGCGTCAGCGAGTTTGCGAGTGGCCTCCATACCGTCCATGCCGGGCATGTTCACGTCCATGAGCACTACATCCGGTTTTAGCAGGCCTACTTGCTCAAGGGCTTCTCTGCCGTCGCTTGCCTCGCCAACGGCTTCCATGTCGTCCTCAAGCTCTATCATGGCGAGGAGACCCTGCCGGTAGCCTGCATGGTCGTCAGCGACAAGGATGCGTATCGTGTCGCCGTGAGGCCTGGCTTTCCCATATGGCGAACCTGCTGTGCTGGATAGCCATATTCCACTCTGGTTAGAGGATTGTTCCATGTGCGTTGCTGCTTCTGATAAATGTACCGCGTGTAATGTACTACGTGATATACTACTATTATACATTATCTAGCAGGGTGTGGGCAGCTGTGGCGGGGTCTGTGTTATGGGACATCAGGTCGTCCAACACCTTGTCGAGCGCGCCGTTTTGCTCAAGCTGTGCGGTGAGGCGGCGCAAGAAGATGTCACGTGCGCGTTCCAGCACTTCGGATTTGAGGCGGGCGCGGCGCTCCTGCTCCAGGCGACCGTTCTCGGCCAGGTACGCCTGGTGCTTCTCTATCGCGGCGGCCAAGTCCTCCGTGCCCTGGCTCTCGACGGCCACCGTCTTGACTATGGGCGGTATCCACGAGCCTTCGGGCGAGGGGAGGAGGCGCATGGTGGTCTTGAGGTGGTTGGCGAGGCGGTCCGCGCCTTCGCGGTCGGCCTTGTTTATCACCAGCACGTCCGCGATCTCTAATATGCCTGCCTTCAGCGCCTGCACGTCATCCCCCATACCTGGCACTTCCACGAGGAGGGTGGTGTCGGCCAGCTCGGCTATGGCGACTTCGTCCTGCCCTACGCCTACGGTCTCGATGATGACTATGTCGCAGCCCAGGGCGTCCATCACGCGGGCAACGTCTACGGTGGAGGCAGCAAGCCCGCCAAGCTGGCCCCGTGAGGCCATCGAGCGGATGAATACGTGGGGGTCCTGGTAGAAGCTGAGCATGCGGATGCGGTCGCCCAGGAGCGCGCCTCCACTTATGGCGGAGGTGGGGTCTACAGCGATGACGCCCACCTTTTTATCCTGGGCGCGGTAATGCTTGATAAGCTCGTTCACCAGCGAGGACTTGCCCGCGCCTGGGGGGCCGGTGACGCCTATGAGGTGGGCGCGTCCGGTGTGCGGCGTGATGAGCCGCAGCACGTCCCTGTAGCCCGGCCTGCGGCTTTCGACCACGCTCATCAGGCGGGAGGCCGCGCCCCTGTCACCCTCAAGGAGCCTGCCAACGTAGTCGCGGACGTGTGGGGAAGGCTGGGTGCCTGCGTGGGCGGGCGCTGGCGCTGCCATTACTCTTCCTGGCCCTCGAAGTGGCGCGGTTTGGCGTTCTCCTGGACGAAGCGCACCGCCTCCTGCATTGGCGTGCCGGGGCCGAATACGCCCGCTATGCCCATCTCTTTGATAGCAGGGATGTCGTCGTCGGGGATGATGCCCCCCGCGTAGACCATCACGTCATCGAGGCCGCGCTTGCGTAGCTCCTCCATGACGCGGGGGAAGAGGGCCATGTGCGCGCCGGAGAGGATGGAGAGGCCGACGGCATCCACGTCTTCCTGGAGGGCGGCTTCGGCCACCATTTCCGGCGTCTGGTGGAGGCCGGTGTAGATGACCTCCATGCCGGCGTCGCGCAGGGCGCGGGCGATGATTTTCGCGCCCCTGTCGTGCCCATCCAGGCCCGGCTTGGCTATCAGCACGCGGATTTTGCGCCCGCTATCCTGGGCTTCCTGGCTATCTTCTTCCGTAGCGGATGGCGTCTTTGCCACCATGTTACCCTCCTACATCAGTCGTAGATTATATGGGTATCTAATCTTACCCTAATTAGTGGTAAAACGTAAAGAGCGCCTGTCTGCCTGAGTCGGGCTGTGTCAAAGTTGCCAAAATGCCTTACCACCAGGAAAGGGGGTTGTCTTTGTGAAGAAACTTCTCTTCGTTTGGCCTGTATAAGCAGGAGACGCGACTTTGACACAGCCCTATCTGCGTAAGTGCTCAGAATAGAGGGCAAGGAAGCTTAGCCGTATGGGCGACCCGTCAGTTCTGGACGTACCGAGGGATGCCTGGGCGAGTATGAGAGTACCATCAACAGTAAGAAGAGGCAAATTGTCTTATCAGTTCGATATAGTATTAGTGTTCATACTGTGTTATAATTGCCAGGGACACGTTACTTACCTGATTAGGGACATAAGCGCCATGCTCGGACATCGACCGCACGGCCATAGAAGCGGCTGAAAGGTAGGTATTAATTATGGCAGAAGATCAGGGTAAAGAACACGACAAGCAGCAAAAGGTACATAGAGCAGATCAATCCACCACGGGGCCAGAAGGCTCGATAGCCCCTGAAAACACCCCCACATACCCTACATCCCTGCTGAATAATCCTGCGCTGGGCGGGCGTGGTAATGCGCCGGTGCGTGCTGCTATAATGCGCCAGATGCAGCAAACCTATGGCAACAAGGCTGTACAGCGATACCTTCAGCGCGCCAGGGACACAGCGACACCTGTCAGCGACAAGGGCCTGGACGTGGAACAAACGCCCGACCACGCACACTCAACCCCCGTCCAACGCACCGGCCCGACTACCACTCCGACAGCCCCACCAACCGCTCCAGTCGTCACCGTAGATCGAATAGACATTGTAGATAGCGCATCCGGCGCGATTGGAGGTTTCCCCGCGATCACTTCCGGCGACCTGAATACTCCCGGCCCTTACAACGATGCGACTACGGGAGCAGTCAAGAATGCCCATCAAATACACTTCCATCTTGACCAGGGTGATTCAAGCATGTTGACACCCAGGCGCGAGTTACAGCGGTCCTTCTGGGCAGCCGGTATAGAGCACAAGAACCCTCCCGACCGCCCGCTGCCCCCAGGCGAGGTAGGGCCTCCTACGCCTGGGGGATATGATGGTGTGATTGTTGGGCCTGATGGGCCTCCACCCCACGAGATACAGAGGCCCTCGACCGACAAGATCGTGGTGGCTGATGCGCCCGGCGCCCGCGCTCTCGTCACAGCCCAGTATCCATATACCTACCGCTCCCATTTCACGCTGATTGTCGCCGACTCAGGAGGTCGCGATATTGCTAAAGTGACCTATGATGTCTGGATCGAAAAGACCAGCGCGGCGGATGTGCCAAACACCCACAACAGTATCACCGCCACCAGCAAAGAAGACCTCGTGCGCGGGCAAAGCTTACAATGATAATACCAGGCAGCCTGATGATATTCTGCTTCGGCGAGCAAGTTGCCGAGTTTCGGACGAATGGCTGTATCGTATATGCCTGGGAGTGACAAAGATGACTTCAATTGGTAGTGAAGGTTATTTGAATGGCTTCCAAGAAACTGGAAGCCTTGATAGCTTGTTTGAATATGTACGCGCGTCTAAGCGCGACGAGCAGAGGTATCGAGAAGCTGCTGACGCGCTGGCTCCCATCTTTGAAGCGCTTCAATTTGGAGAGCAGCCGCAATACGATAGGCTGGACGCGAACGCCTTGCGAGCGCGAATGAGCGAAGTTGAGGACATCGCGACCTGGATGGCCCACAGCAGTAAAGCCGATCTCAAGAGCACCGGCCTTGAGTTAATGGGGTTTTTAGGCTGGGATAGCTTCCTATCTTGCCTGGAAGAGTCTGCTTCATCCGAGGCAGATTGGGAGCGCCTTACCGCGATAAATGCCCTGGCGCAAGTGCCAACTCCGAGGGCCGCCGAGGCACTAAAAGCCGCTTTAGAAGATTCAGACCCGCAAGTTCGTCGGGCAGCTAAACGAGCATTAGAGATGTCTTAGTAGTCGGAAAGGCTTTGCCTCTTTGCTGCCCGCCTCTCCAACTCAGCGAAGCACTCAGGCGGCACGCTCACGCTACCAATTTGCGCATGCGACAGGCTATCCAGACCGTGAAAATCGCTCCCGCCTGTGGGCACAAGGTTGTACTTCTCGGCCAGCCCAGCCAGCCATGCTACGGTTTCAGGCCCATATCGCCCATAGTAAGTTTCTATCCCGTCGAGACCCGCCTCCACCAGCGCAGGCAGTAACCCCTCCACATCCTTCACCCAGGTAGGGTGTGCCATTGACGCCACGCCGCCCGCCTCGTGGACCAGGGAGATGCACTCCCTGAGCGTCATCTGCGTGCGTGGCACGTATGCGGGCTTGCCGTTGCCCAGGTACTTCTCGAACGCATCGTCTATCGTTTCCGCGAACCCCGCCTCGACCAGCGCCTTGCCTACGTGTGGCCTGCCCACAGACCCGCCCGCCGCGATCTCCTGCACGCGCTCCCACGTTATGGGCACACCTATTTCAACCAGCTTCTCCACCATTCGCTTGCCCCGCTGCAGCCGCCCCTTGCGCAACTCGGCCAGCTTGCCCAGCAAAGCAGGGTGCTCCACGTCAAAGAAATAGCCGAGCACATGGACTTCCGTGCCTTCCACGTCCAGCCCGAACTCCACCCCCGGCACGATCCTCACCCCCAGCTCCCGCGCCGCCCGTTGCGCTTCGGCCAACCCCGCCACCGTGTCGTGGTCCGTCACGCCCAGGATACCTATGCCAACCTCTACGGCTCTCCTGACAAGCTCTGTAGGCGATAAGCCGCCATCGGACGCGGTGGTGTGTGTGTGGAGGTCTATCTTTTTGTCGTTTGAAGGCTGCATGTGCTCAGTATAGCACACCCTTAAACGCAAAACAGACCAGCAAGGCCAGTGATATACGCCACTGGTCTGGTCTGTTTTAGCGTCTTCTACTGTGTGCTTGTCTCAGGCGTCCCTGGCGGTTCGGGCAATCAACGAGCCACTAGCCCCCGTCACGTTCCCTGACCCCTGACCCCTGATCCCTAGCCCCTCGCTACCCGCGCGCTTCTACGACGAGACGAATAGCGGTGCGCTCTTCTTCGGCTATGATCACGTCAATGAAAGCAGGCACAACCACGATGTCAATACCGTTGGGCTGCAAATAGTCGCGCGCGATAGCCACGGCCTTGATAGCCTGGTTGGTCGCGCCTGCGCCGATTGCCTGCACGTCGGCTCGTCCCTGGTTGCGGATGACAGCAGCGATAGCCCCCGCCACTGCGCTAGGCCGTGAGTGCGCGGATACTTTCAACACCTCGGTGTCATCGTATACGGGGCGCTCTACCACGTCGTGTGTTTCAATTGCTACGTCGTTAATGGTGTCCATTGTGTTCCTTTGCCTCCGCACGTAAGTATAAAGTTGTGTTGTTCCCTCTTTTCTAGGCCGGCGGGTCCCCCCGGCGGGCCTGCTAGTGGGGCTTGATACTACGCTGCGCATCATTGTCCGCACAGCTAATAGTTCCTAAATTGGGAAGAGTTCACCCGGCAGACAGCCCGGCGAGCAATGTAAGCTGACCATGCATGCTGGCGTTACGCTTACCACTAACGCCATTCGGACCGAAGCTATAAGAAGCCCGGCCTCTGTAATTTTGAATTTTGAATTCTAAATTTTGAATCGTCTAGGCGCGATCCGCTAATTCAAAACTTAGAATTCAAAATTCAAAATTGGTCCTTACTTAGCGTATTCGATAGCGCGTGTTTCCCGCACGACCGTCACTTTGATCTGGCCTGGGTATTCCAGGCTTTCTTCGATCTTTTTGGCAACGTCTCTTGCGAGCCTCATCGCACCAATATCGTCTATCGACTCCGGCTTGACGAGCATTCTGACCTCTCGCCCCGCCTGAATTGCGAAGCTGCGCTCCACACCCTCGAATGAGTTGGCTACCGCTTCGAGAGCTTCGAGCCGCTTGATGTAGTGCTCCACGCTATCCCTTCGTGCGCCGGGCCGTCCGCCCGAGAGGGCATCCGCCGCCTGCACTATCCACGCCTCCACAGTTTCCGGTTCTTCCTCGTTGTGGTGCGAGGCGATAGCATGAACGATCCTTTGCGAGCGGCCCAGCCGCTTGGCTAGCTCCGCTCCTATTATCGCGTGGGGGCCTTCAACCTCGTGGTCTACGGCCTTCCCGATGTCGTGTAGCAACGTCGCGGTCTTGGCGACGTTTACGTCGGCCCCGATCTCCGCTGCGATAGCTGCGGCGATGCGCGACGCTTCAACTACGTGGTGCAACTGGTTCTGCCCGTAACTGGTACGGAACGACAGCCTGCCCAGCAGCTTTATGAGTTCAGGGTGCAAACCCTGGACGTTGGCTGCGTAAGCGGCCTTTTCCCCTTCCTCCCGCATCACGTTATCCACCTCAGCCTTCGCTTTTGTGACTACTTCCTCGATGCGTGCCGGGTGGATGCGCCCATCAGCGATCAACTTGAGCACCGCTCTCCGGGCCACCTCACGGCGAACCGGGTCGAAAGCCGAAAGTGTTATGGCTTCAGGGGTCTCGTCTATGATGATGTCCACCCCCGTCGCCTGCTCGATGGCGCGTATGTTACGCCCTTCTCGGCCTATGATGCGGCCTTTCATCTCATCATTGGGCAGCGGCACTATCGAAACCGTGATCTCAGGGACGTATTCCGAAGCCGCACGCGAGGCCGCCGTAGCGAGCACGCTGCGAATCCTGGTATCCGCCTCTTCCTTCACCTGGGCCTCGACGTCGCGGTACCGCCTGTTCGCGTCTATCCTCACCTCTTCCTCGATCTCTTGCAGGAGGACGGACTTGGCTTCTTCGGCGGTCATACCGGCTATGCGCTCAAGCTCTTTACGTTGCTCTTCGCGTATGTTGCCGATCTGGGCCTGCATCGCCTCAAGCTCGCGCTCTTTGGTCTGCAAGGTCCGCTCGCGCTTCTCAGTCGCGTCTAGCTTGCGGTCGAGATTCTCCTCTTTTTGCTGCATCCTCCGCTCCTGGCGCTGGATTTCCTGGCGCCGCTCGCGGTACTCGGCTTCGACCTCGCCCCTGATCTGGTGGGCCTGGTCTTTAGCCTGGAGGACCATCTCTTTGCGCTGGGCTTCGGCCTCTCGGATAGCCACCTGGGCTTTATCCTCGGCGGTCTTCACCCGCTCGTCCGCCAACTCTTTCTCTTTGGCGACTGCTGCCCTGGACGAAATTAACATGACTACGGCAACTCCTGCGACGATCGCGAGGACCACAGCCAATAGCCACGGTAACATTTCCTCCATGATTCACCTCCGTATTTAGTTTTTAAGGTACGTCGGTATGACGTTGTAGTGGAACGTGGTTCCGGCGAGAGCGCGACTTGCGCGTCTCAACGGGACAGGTCTCGTGCGATAGAAGCCTGGCGAGCTTGCATGCTCGTTGCCCTGCCCTCTCGCGTCGAGCCTGAGATATATCTACAGCTAAGCTGCAATATAACTTGTATAACTTATATCATATATCTAAGTGCCAAACCTGTCAAGACCCGCGCGGGTATTTTCCAGGGCGGATGCAAAGTCAGGCAGGATGTGGAGGACAGTAAATCAGCTATCCTTTGTCATTTTGAGCGAAGCGAAGAATCTCGTCCCTCGCGTATTAGTTCGGGGTAGCGCAAAGGCAAGAGTATGGGCGAGGAGCGAGATTCTTCGCTGCGCTCAGTACAGCACTAACAAAGAAATGTCTGCGTAGGGGCGACCCGCATGCTCGCCCTGGTGGGGATGGAGAACCAACTTTACGCGTGACCCTGGCA